>JAIMKJ010000040.1 GCA_020692565.1 Thermomonas sp. | reverse complement strand
GCCGGGGCGACCGCGATCGAGACGGACGGCGGCGGGCTGACGGTGAGGGTGAAGGGTTCGAGCTCGAAATAGCTGCCCGGGCCGGTGCTGGCATCGGTGACGCGCAGCGTGACCGGATAGTTGCCCGGCGCGGCGGCGGTGGTACCGCTGACCACGCCTGCACTGGAGATGCTGATGCCGGCCGGGAAGGTGCCGGTTTCCAGCAGGTAAGTGTGCGGCGCGACGCCGCCGGCGGTGGCGAGCGCCTGCGAAAAGGGAGCGCCCTGGATGGCGGTGGCGCTGGCCGGGACGAGGGCCAAGCTCGGGTTCAGCACCGTACCGGTGTAGCCCTTGATGACGAAATCGCCGATGTTGTCCTGCGAGCGCACACTGAAGGTATAACCGCCGCGCTGGGTGGGCGTGCCGGACAGGACGCCGGCCGAGCTCAGGGTCAGACCGACCGGCAATGTGCCGGTGCTGAGCGAGTAGGCGTAGGGGGCGGCGCCGCCCGTCGAGGTCAGCGTCTGGCTGAAGGGCGTGCCTGCGGTCAGCGCGGGCAGATTGGCGGGGGACACCACGATCGCCGAGGTTGGCGGCGTGATGGTGATGTTCACCAGGATGAGATTGTTGGGCGGGGCGTTGCCGTCGCGCACCACGAAACTGTCGGTGGTGCCGCTGGTGCCGTTGTGCGCGTAGTTGATGAACTGGGTCGGCCCGAACGGACCGACGCTGCCGGTGCCGTGGATCGCCTGGGTGGCGATGTTGCCCAACCCGAAGCCGGCATGGCAGGCGGTGGCGTTGATGCTGACCGAGCCGCCGTAGGCGACCGTTGCGCTCAAGGTCGGACACAGGGTCGAGGTTTGCGCGGAAGCGAATGTCGGCCAGAGCATGCCGAGACACAGCAGCCATGTCGCAAGACGGAAGAATGCGCTGTGCCGAAGGCCCGACGCGCTGAACGACGAAAAACGCTGCATATCCATGCTCCCCTGGAGTTCGGCGCCCACCCTGAAACGCCGACAAAGCCTTCGCGTGCTTTAAAAGCTTCAAACGCGATTGCGACCGGTATTCGGCCAGCGGTCACGCCCATTGCATGCGATTAGTCACGCATTTGAGCAGGATCGACGAGCGAGGGGAAGTCCCTTGCTGCCGAACGGTCGGCACGCCTACCGGTTCATCAGGGCCTTGTCGGGCCGGAGGCGGAGGTTCAGAGTAGGCCCGCGCGGCGCAAGACGCGTCGCGCCTACCGTCCAAGGGGAGGATATTTCGATGAGCGAATTCTTCATCGGCCAGATCATGATGGCCGGCTTCAACTTTGCGCCCAAGTATTTCGCGCAATGCAACGGGCAGTTGCTGCCCATCAACCAGAATCAGGCCTTGTTCTCACTGCTGGGGACGCAGTACGGGGGCAACGGCACCACCACTTTCGCGCTGCCGGACCTGCGCAGCCGCACACCGATCGGCTACGCCAGTTCCGTCGATCCCGGCTGGCAGCCGCCGTCGGTGCAGATCGGCCAGACCGGCGGCGTCGAGAACGTGACGTTGCTGTCCACGCAATTGCCCGCGCACACTCACGCGCTGGGCGGCACGACTACGGAAGGCCACACCAAGAATCCCACTGGCGCGCTGTTTGCCAACACTCCGGTGTCGCTGTACGCCGCTCCTGGCAGTCTGGTGCCACTGAACCCGAACACCTGCGGGGGCGCCGGCGGCAACCAGCCGCATCCGAACCTGCAGCCCTACACCACGATCAATTTCTGCATCGCGCTGCAGGGCATCTTCCCGTCGCGCAACTGACGCCTCGTCGAGACGGCGCGCGCGGCGCGCCCGCCACGAACATCGCGGTCCTGTCGCGTCCTTCGACGCACGACCGCCCACCGAATCAATGGAGTGCATTCCAATGTCCCAACCTTTCGTCGGAGAAATCCGCATGTTCGGCTTCGGCCGTACACCCAACGGCTGGCAGGCCTGCGATGGCAGCCTGCTATCGATCGCCGAGTACGAAGTCCTGTTCACCCTGATCGGCACCACCTACGGCGGCGATGGCCAGTCCACGTTCGCGGTGCCCGACCTGCGCGGCCGCCTGCCCATCCACCAGGGCCAGGGACCGGGGCTCAGCAGCTACGTCATCGGCCAGGTCTCTGGCACCGAGACCGTCACCCTGATCACCACGCAGATGCCGGCGCACACGCACACGGTACTGGCGACCACCGCCGCTGCGACCACCGGCAACATCACCAACGCGGTCATTCCGGGCGCGGTCAGCGGCGAAACCATGTACGCCACCGACACCACCGGCGGTGCGCCCTTCACCGTGGCTCCGGTTTCGGTCACCACCGCTGGCGGCTCGCAGCCGCACGAGAACACGATGCCGACGCTGACCGTGCAGTACTGCATCGCCTGGGCGGGCATCTACCCGTCGCAGAGCTGATGCTGCACCGCGCACCATCCATTCCCTCGCGCCATGCCGGCGCGGCCGCGCGTACATCCGCGGCATACCTCATCGGAGGAACCAACTCATGACCGAACCCTTCATCGGCCAGATTCAACAATTCGGCTTCAACTTCAACCCCCGCGGCTGGGCGTTCTGCAACGGCGCCACCCTGCCGATCCAGCAGAACACCGCGCTGTTCGCGCTGTTGGGCACGCAGTACGGCGGCAACGGCCAGACCACTTTCCAGTTGCCCAACTTCGCCGGCCGCGGCGGTTGCCAGCAGGGCCAGGGACCGGGGCTGACACCGCGCACGATGGGCGAAACCTTCGGCACGAACACGGTCACGCTGACGACCCAGCAGATGCCCATCCACACGCATCCCTTCAACGTGTACTCGCAGAGTGACACCGGCAAGCGCGCAGCATCGCCCAGCGCCGGCAACGCGCTTTCGGTGGCCACCGACCAGAACGCGTTCCCATTCCTCGCGCCCGGCACGATCAATACCCAGTTCGCGCCCAACATGATCCAACCCAGCGCAGGCGGCGGGCAGCCCCACCAGAACCAGCAGCCGTATCTCGGCGTGAATTTCTGCATCGCGCTGCAGGGCATCTTCCCGTCGTTCCCCTGACGTGACGAAGGCGACAACGCAAACGTCGGCGCCATTCCCCCGGGAACGCGCCGACCGCATGCAGACGCCCGCGCTCCTCGCAGAGCGCGGGTTTTCTTTGCGCGCGGCGCATGACGACGACCTGCCCTGGCTGCGCGATCTCTACGCCAGCACCCGCGCCGAGGAGATGGCGACGGTGCCGTGGCCCGAGATCGCCAAGCGCAGTTTTCTCGATCAACAGTTCGGGCTGCAGCACCTGCACTACCTGGCCCACTACGGCGACGCCGATTTCCTCGCGATCGAGCATGCCGAACGCGGCCCGGTCGGTCGTTACTACCTGCAACGCACGGCGCCCGAGCATCTGCTCGTCGACATCAGCGTGTTTCCGCCGCTGCGCGGCAGCGGTATCGGCACCGCGCTGATCCGCCAGAGCCAACAGGACGCCGCGGCGCTGGGTCGCGGGATGCGCCTGCATGTGCAGCATTCCAATCCCGGCGCCCGCCGGCTCTACGAACGCCTGGGCTTCATCGTCGACGGCACCGAGGGCACCCATCGGCCGATGCGCTGGTCGCCACCGCCGCTGACGTAGGAGGGCCTTCAGGCCCGATCTTTTCCGAACGATCGCCGCGATCCTTGTAGAGATCGGGCCTGAAGGCCCTCCTACAATCCATCGGCGATCAGTTGAACACCGCCTGATACAGGAACCCGGCCTGTTCCTGCGCCACCGGCACCAGGAAGATCCCGGCTTCGCCGATCCGTGGATGGCGCATCGGATAGATCTGCTGCGGGAACAGGAACGCCGCGGTATTGCGGAACAGCAGCGAGAACGGCTGGCGCATC
The DNA here is from genome assembly GCA_020692565.1 of Thermomonas sp. Taxonomy (GTDB): domain Bacteria; phylum Pseudomonadota; class Gammaproteobacteria; order Xanthomonadales; family Xanthomonadaceae; genus Lysobacter_I. The sequence continues at coordinate 36,968 of JAIMKJ010000040.1, read as the reverse complement.
GCGCTCTGGGCGTGGGTCGGCAACGGTCGCGCTTCGACCAGCACGAATTCCAGATCCATGTCGTTGATCGCGGCGAGGAACGTCTCGTTCACGCACCCGGCGAAGTGTTCCAGCGTCAGCAATTCCATGTAGCACGGCTCCCCGGCCTGCGCTGCGCCATCCGGCAGCAGGCGACATCCTCGCCGCAGCCCGTTGCCCGCACAAGCCCGACGACATGCCGCCGACATGGCGGTGACACGCTCCACTGCCGTTTCCGGCGCAGACAAGCGCACCCCGGCCGGGGACAATGGCGCCCCCGCGCCGGCCGGAACGCCCGCCACTCCTGATGGATTCAGGCGCCAGCCGCCATCCTGAACGGGTTTGCGGCTTCACGCCGCCACCTCCGCCCCCCTGCTTCCGCCTCCCCGAGACCCGATGCCCAACGCCTCCGCCGCCGTCCGTGTCACCGGCCTCCGCCTCGATCGCGGCGCGCGCACGATCCTGCGCGACATCGATCTCAGCGTGCCGCGGGGCAGCGTCACCGCCATCCTCGGGCCTTCGGGCTGCGGCAAATCCACGCTGCTGTCGGCGCTGACCGGCGAACTCGACCCCGCCGCCGGCACCGTCGAAGTGCTGGGCCAGCCGGTGCCGCGGCGCAAGCGCGAGCTGCTGGAACTGCGCAAGAGCATCGGCGTGCTGCTGCAGGGCAACGGTCTGCTGACCGATCTGACCGCCGCCGAGAACGTCGCCCTGCCGCTGCGCACCCACACCGACCTGCCCAGGGATGTCATCCGCCATCTGGTCGAGATGAAGCTGCACGCGGTCGGCCTGCGCGCCGCCGCCGATCTGTATCCGCGCGAGCTCTCCGGCGGCATGGCCCGCCGCGTCGCGCTGGCGCGCGCGCTGGCGCTGGACCCGCCGCTGATGATCTACGACGAACCGCTGACCGGCCTGGACCCCATCGCCAGCGGCGTGATCATGAGCCTGATTTCGCGGCTCAACGACAGCCTCGGCCTGACCAGCATCATCGTCACCCACCACGTCCACGAAACCCTGCCCATCGCCGACCGTGCGGTGGTCATCGCCAACGGTGGCCTGGTGTTCGACGGCACCCCGTCGGAACTGGAAACCACCGCCGACCCATTGATCCGGCAGTTCCTCAAGGGCGAACCCGACGGCCCCATTCCTTTCGATGCGGTCGAACGCACGGAGGCCGCGTGATGGCCTTCGTCGACACCATCCGCAGTATCGGCCGCGCCGGCATGTTCTCGATGTCGGTGTTCCGCGCCACCCGGCCCAACCGCGATTTCTGGCACGAGCTCACCCGCGAGATCTACAAGATCGGTGCGCGTTCGCTGCCGATCATCGCCGTCGGCGGCGCGTTCGTCGGTCTTTCGGTCACGCTGCTGGGGTATCGCGTGCTGCTGACGTACGGCGCGACCAATCAGGTCAGCGCCGCGGTCGGCATCGGCATGTATCGCGAACTCGCGCCGGTGCTCACCGCGCTGCTGTTCATCGGCCGCGCCGGCAGCTCCATCGCCGCCGAACTCGGGCTGATGCGCGCCACCGACCAGATCACCGCGCTGGGGCTGATGGGCATCGATCCGGTCGGCAAGGCGGTGGCGCCGCGGTTCTGGGCGGCGGTGCTGACCGTGCCCCTGCTCACCGCGTTCTTCTGCTGTTTCGCGATTGCCGCCAGCTGGTTCCAGGCGGTGCAGGTGCTGGGCATCGACAACGGCAGCTTCTGGCAGGTGATGAAGGACTCGGTGGATGTCTACGACGACTTCCTGCCGGCGTTCCTCAAGTCGGCGGTCTTCGGCGGCACCGCGGCGCTGGTCGCGTCGTACGTGGGTTTCCACGCCGAGCCGACCATCGAAGGCACTTCGGTCGCCACCACCCGCGCGGTGGTGAACGCCTCGCTGCTGGTGCTGATGTTCAATTTCGTGCTGTCCGCCTTCCTGTTCCGGTGACCGCGGTGAACGCCGCATGCTCCAAAGATCCGTGTTCCACAGACCCGCTTTTCACAGCTCCGCTTTCAACACACCCGCTTTCAACCGAGGTATCCCCATCATGAGTGCACGCGGCCCCCGCCTCGAATTCGCCGTCGGCGCCTTTCTGCTGCTCGCCCTGGCCTCGCTGCTGGTGCTGGCCATCGCCTCCACCAACGGCAAGTTCGGCTTCGGCAACGACAGTTACGAGCTCAAGGCCCGGTTCACCAACCTCGGCCAACTGCGGCCGATGGCACCGGTGAAGATCGGCGGCGTCGCCGTCGGCAAGGTCGCGTCGATCGAACTGGACCCGGTGAAACTCGACGCCGTGGCCATCCTCGACATCGACAGCCGCTACCAGGATCTGTCCATCGACACCTCGGCCAGCATCCTCACCGGTGGATTGCTGGGCGAAAGCTACGTCGGCCTGCAGCCCGGCGGCGCGCTGGAAACCCTGAAGGCGGGCGACGAAATCGCGTTCACCACGCCCGCGGTCGATCTGATCCAGATGGTCGGCAAATACATTTTCGGCGGCACCGGAACCAAGCCGGCCGACGACGACTCCAACCCGTCTTCCGACACCCCCTCCCCCGCACAAGACCCCACCCCATGACCCTCAATCACCGTCTTCTGCCCGTCCTCGTCGGCGTTGCCGTATTCGCGGCGGCGGTCCCGGCCTTCGCCCAGACCCAGCGCGCCGCGGCGGCACCCGTTTCGGCCTCGATGCAGGGCACGCCCAGCCAGCTCGTGCTCAACAACAGCCAGCGCGTGCTCACCACCCTGGAAAAACGCCGCGCGGAGTTCAGCAAGAACCGCGTCGCGCTGCGCCAGTTCATCAGCACCGAATTCAACGCGATGTTCGATCGCGACTACGCCGCCCGTCTGGTGCTGGGTCGCCACGCCCGCGGCGCCGCCGACGAGGACGTGAAACTGTTCGCCGACGCGCTGGCCGACAACCTGATGCAGCGTTACGGTTCGTCGCTGCTGGATTTCAACACCCAGCTGCGGGTGCGGGTGAAATCGGAAACCGCGCTGGCGCAGGGCCAGGGCGTAAAGGTGTCCAGCGAATTCCTGCGCCAGGGCGGCGAATCCATTCCGGTGACCTACTTCATGCGCAAGACCGGCACCCAGTGGAAGGTCTACGACGTGATGGTCGAAGGCGTGTCCTACGTGCAGACCTTCCGCAACCAGTTCGACGCCGAGCTGCAGCGCAAGACCATCAAGCAGGTCGCCACCGAACTGCGCAACGGCCAGCTGAAGGCGGATACGGGCCAGTGACCGCCTCTGCCCACCCTGCGACGGCCCGGCCCGCGACGATTGCGCGCACCGGCGAAACCCTGCGTTTCGGCGGCGCGCTGCTGCGCGGCAGCATCGCCGGGCTGTGGCCGCAGGTACCGGTCGCGCTGGACGGCGTGCAGCGCATCGATCTGACCACGGTCGAACGCATCGACAGCGCCGGTCTGGCGCTGGTTTCGCTGCTCGCGACGCGCTGCGGCACGGTCGCGATCGACGGCAATCCCGAAGGCTTCGCCGAGCTGCGCGCGGCGTATCGGCTGGGCCACGGCCTGGCGTTCGTCCGCGACTGAACGCGCAGCACCGACCTTTCACCGACATCCCAGAGGCTACACTCGCGCCATGAACCCGTACCGCCTCCTCCCCCGGGCGGCCTTCCTCGCCGCAGCGCTGCTCGCCAGCGGCTGCGCGCACAAGGCCGCCACACAAGACGCCCCGCCGACGGTCGGCGTGATCGAGGCCCCTGCGGTCGAAACCACCGCGACCGATGCGCCGATGGACGGCTCGACGACCGCCGCCGAGGCTGTCGCGGCGGCGGCGGCCGTGGATGCCGGCGACGGCATGGAACCGGCCTTCGAGGCGACTCCCGCGGAGGCGACAGCCTCCGCGCTGCCGCCGACCCAGGCCGAGCTGGATTACGCCGCGATCTACGGCAATGGCGAACTCCCGCCGGAATACGATCCCATCGCCGATCCGACCCTGCCCGCGCCCGCGACCCAGCCGCAGAGTTACGACCCGTGGGAGAAGATGAATCGCCGCGTGCATCGTTTCAACGACGCCGTCGACCGCGGCGTCGCGAAACCGCTGGCGAAGGCCTATGTCGCTGTCGTGCCGCGTCCGGTGCGGCTGGGCGTCGGCAATTTCTTCAACAACCTCGGCCAACCGGTCAGCGCCGTCAACGCGCTGCTGCAGGGCAAGCCGAAACAGGCCGGACAGACCCTGGGCCGCTTCCTGCTCAACAGCACCCTCGGCATCGGCGGCGTGTTCGACCCGGCCACCTCGGCCAAGCTGCCGAACAAGAGCGAGGATTTCGGGCAGACGCTCGGTGTCTGGGGCTGGAAGCAATCGCGCTACGTCGAACTGCCGCTGTTCGGCCCGCGCACCATCCGCGATGCGCTGGGCATGGCCGGCGATTCGCCGCTGTCGCCGATCCGCGGGATCGAAGCGGACAAGACGCGCGTATTCCTGCAGGGCCTGCAGCTCGTGGACGTGCGCACGCAGTTGTTGGCCGTGGACCGCTTGCGCGAAGGCGCCGCCGACGACTATGCGCTGGTGCGCGACGCATGGATGCAGCGCCGCCAGTACCAGATCTTCGGCGAGCGCGACGAAGCCACCGACGAATCCCTGCCCGAATATCTGCGCGAGAACGACGACAACCCCACGGTGCCGATCAACGCGATTCCGGTGATTCCGGGTTCGCCGTAAAGCTGCTCAAGTGGGCGGAGGGCGGGCTCAATCCCGCCATTGCGGGTTAGACGGCAGCATGGATATCTCGAAGACTGAAACAACTAATCACCGCCTGTAAGCTCTACATGGCGGGTGGCGACTATTTGAGCGTGCTCACCCTTGCCGGTGCCGCTGAAGAAATTCTTGGAGTGCTGCTACAGCGCTCCGGAAGAACCAACTCACTCGACGACATTCTTGCGTTGGACAGTCGCCTCGGCGGCAATCGCAGCCGCAAGCAAGTCGCAGACGAGATCAACCTGGCACGAAACTCCGCAAAACACGCCAACAATCCAGCTGAGGATGTAGTGTCTATTGCACCTGGAGAGGCGGATGCAATGCTTGCAAGGGCTATCGCAAACTACGTTGACCAGACATCTGACATACCAGAAGAGATGCAGGCCGCCTACATGGAGTTGCAGAGGCGACACGTAGATGCTTGGGAAAACCATGACGGCTCTGCCGTCTAACAATTCATTTAACCCGATGCCGCTTCGCGGCACGGGTTAGTTAATTCAGGCGTTAGCTGCCACGTTAAGTAAGACTGTCGCAATATTGCCGTACACATTTTTCTCACGCACATGAGACTTCAATGAGATCACTAATCTTCATCCTGGCCATGTTCGCTGCGCCGCTCGTCCAGGCGGCAGATACTTTGCCGTTATCCAGTGACGAGCTGAAGACCAAGGTGATCGAGGTCACGGACGCTCAGAACAAGGTCATGATGCACGGCTCGACCGTGGCAGACGTGGACAGGCTTTTTTCGCTGTATACCGACGACTTTACCTACATCCATGAGGCATATGGTGGTACGTACACAAGGGATGGACTCTACGCCAACACCATCCGTCTCCTGGAGCGCGGCATCTACAGCAAGACCGAGCCTCGCTACACTTTGGTTTCGACAATCCCCGGCTACAACGGCATTGCTGTCGAGCGCCAAGAGACTCACAAAGGGGTCACATCAAAGCATCTCGCAGTATTCGAGTTCCGTGATGGGAAAGTCTCGAAGATCATCGAGTACTGGAAGTAAATTGATTCGTCGCGGCAGACTTGCAGCAAAGGTTGGCAGCCAACAATTCGTTCGACGCGATCGGTAATGCCGCGATGGCGGGTTTGAGCCCGCCCTAGACTCCCGATCAACCGTCGTCGTTCGATTCGTCGCCGGCCGCGATATCCCCCAGCAGCTTCTGCGCTTCGCCCGCGGGCAAGGCTTCCACTTCACGCAGCTTCCTGCCCAACGCGCGCGAACGTACGCTGGTTTCCTCGATCTTGTCGCTGGCTTCGATCAGTTTCTTCTTGACCCCATCCAGCACCGTGCCGAACTTGGCGAACTCGGTCTTCACCGCGCCCAGCGTGCGCCACACTTCACTGGAACGCTCCTGGATGGCGAGCGTGCGGAAGCCCATCTGGAAGCTGGTCATCAGCGCCAGCAGCGTGGTCGGGCCGGCGACGGCGATGCGCTGATCGCGCTGCAGCGCTTCCACCAGCCCCGGGCGACGCAGCGCCTCGGCGTACAGGCCTTCGGTCGGCAGGAACATGATCGCGAATTCGGTGGTGTGCGGCGGCGACACGTATTTGTCGTGGATCGCGCGCGCCTGTTTGCGCACCTGACGCTCCAGCGCGTCGCCGGCCTGGCGAGCGGCATCGACATCGCCCGACTCCTGCGCGTCGAGCAGGCGTTCGTAATCCTCGCGCGGGAATTTGGCGTCGATCGGCAACCACACCGGCGCGCCGGGCTCAGAGCCGGGGAAGCGCACCGCGAATTCGACGCTGGCGTCGCTGCCGGGCACGGTCTTCACGTTGGACGCGTACTGGTCCGGCGCGAAGACCTGTTCCAGCAGCGCGGCGAGCTGCACTTCGCCGAAGACGCCGCGCGATTTCACGTTGTTGAGCACGCGCTGCAGGCCGCCGACGTCCGAGGCCAGCTTGTTCATGTCGCCCAAACCCTGATGCACCTGCACCAGCATCTGCGCGACGTTGCCGAAGCTTTCGGTGAGCCGCGTTTCCAGCGTCGACTGCAGCTTCTCGTCGACGGTCGCGCGCATCTGTTCGAGCTTGGCCTCGTTGCCGGTCTGCAGCTCGCGCAGTTTCTGTTCGAGGGTGACGCGCAGTTCGGTGAGCCGCTGTTCGTTGCGGTCGGTGAGTTCGCGCAGCTGCGCGCCCAGCCCGTCGGCGAACTGTTTCTGGCCGCCCGCCAGCTCGATGCGCGCTTTCTGCGCGTCGTCGTTCAGCGCGGCCCGCAGTTCGTCCAGACGCGCGTCGGTGCGCAGGGTGAGGTCGGCGAGGCTGCGACCGAACCCCTCAATGCGCTGCGCCTGCCCCAACTCAAGACTGTCGAGCTGCTGGCGCAGTTCGCCGCGCCCGGCGCGCTGCTCGTCGCGCAACGCCTCCTCCACGCGCCCACGCAGGCGGTCCAGCGCGGCATCGGGCTTGCGCAGCAGCAACACGACCAGCAGGACAAGGACGGCCGCAACGGCGACCAGCAGCAGGATCAACAGAAGAGCGGTATCGGGCATGGCGCCAGTGTACCCGGGGCATCCAGCGACACGACAACAACGTGACATCGATGTTTCATTTGTCGCATTTCTGTCATTTTTCACGACTATCGTGGCGCCAACCTTCCAAGGGGCACGACCGGATGGCGTCGATGGAAATGGGGTTGCTGGTGTTGATCGGTGGTGCGATCGGCTGGTCCTGGTATCGGCGCCAACAGCGCATGCGTTACATCCGCGAAGCAAGGTTACCGCCCGGGATCTACGACACGCTGCGCAAACAACGGCCGGATATCGCGCCCGAGCACGTCCCGCTGATCGACCGCGCGCTGCGCGATTTCTTCGCCGCTTATCTGCTGGGCGGCGGCAAAGCGGTGTCGATGCCCTCGCAGGCGGCCGACGAGCTCTGGCATGTGTTCATTCTCTACACCCGCCATTACGAACGGTTCTGCCGCAAGGCGTTCGGGCGCTTCCTGCATCACACCCCGGCAGTGGCGCTGTCGCGCAACTACGAACGCAACGTCGGCCTGCGCCGGGTCTGGTGGCATACCTGCAAGCGGGCAGGCATCGATCCGCGCAACCCGACGCGGCTGCCGCTGCTGTTCGCACTGGATGCCAAGCTCGGGCTGGCCGACGGCTTCCGCTACGCACTGGACTGCCACGGCCTGCGCGAGAAGAACGACGACAGCGGCGGCGGCGGCGGCGATTCGCAGTGCGCCACCGACATGCGCGACAGTTCCTTCGACGGCACCACCGATGGTCTGGGCGACGGCGATGGCGGCGGCGGAGATGGAGGCGGTTGCGGCGGGGATTGAACGCTGCGCTCGGTCCCAGGAAGGCAATACACCGTCTTCGAAGGACGCCGGAAGCACCCCGCCGCACAGCGCGGCATCGGCTTACGGCAGCGGCAGCGTCACCGGAAGCGCCCAGACGCCTGCGTCGTAAGGGGGCACCAGGATGTCGTGCTGCCAGGTCGCCATCACCCGGCCGCCGTTGGCCGGCAGATAGCCGCCGCGACCGGACGGAATGTAGTCGGCGTCCATGGAAAAACGACGGGCGGCGAGCATCCTGAAACCCGCCGCGTCGAACACGTAGCCCGCAAGATGCTGGCCGGCGGCGACGGGCGTGGTCGGCGCGACGATCATGGCCCGCGGCGTCGAGCCCAGCGCCACGACATGCGCCGGACCCCGCAACGACACGGCCGTGCCCGGGCGGGCGTCCCACAGCGGCGACCGCGCGGTCATGTCGCCCGGGGTACCGATCGTGAACGACACCGTGGTGACCGCCGTGCCGCGTCCGGCGGGCACGCCGGGCTGCGGATTGGTCCGCCAGTTCCACGCCACCACGTGCTGGTTGCCGACCGGCACCCATGCGATCGAAGGATACGAGGGGTCGCCCGCCAGCGCCGGCCTGACCGGCAGCGCCAGGTGGGTGATGGCGCTGATGCCCGCGGTGTTCTGCGCGAAACTGAGGATCCTCGGCGTGCAGCTGTAGCCGGATGTCGTGCAGGCGTCGTAGGCGAACAGGAAGCGGTTGCGCGCGGTGTCGTACGTGGCGGAGAGGTTGGACACGCGGGCGGCGGGTGTCGCGAGGCTGCGCGGGTCGCCGCTCAGCAGACTGAGATCCACGCTGTGCCGCGCCAGATGCAATCGGCCGGGCGCGCGCACGTCTTCCCAGGCCACCACCACGCAGCAGCCGTTGTAAGCGAACCAGTCCGCGACGATCGCCGGGCGCGCTTCGGCATCGGCGGTGAAGGCGTTGCGCGCGAGGCCGGGCGTGTACAGCGTGCGCGTGGCCACGCGCGTGCCGACGGCGTCGTAGGCGGTCACCGCAATGCCGTCGGCGGTATCGATCACCAGCGGGCCGCTGGGAAGATTGAATCGCGACGGGTAACTCTGGCGCGCGGCGATGTAGAACCGTCGCTGCGCGCTCTTGAAGACGATGACCGGATCCTTGTATCGCGAACTGCTGGCGGGACTGAGCGGAAACACCAGGAATTCGCTGCCGGCCACGGAACGCCCGGCGTTGTCGACGAAGGTGCCGTAGATCCTGCCGCCGTGTTCGTACACGGCCAGGCCGCGGTCGAGCGTGGGATCGATGGCGATCGACGGCGTGCGCGCGCCGTAACCGGCGATGGTGTCGGCCTGCGCGTGCAGCGAAACGGCCGACAACAGGGCGATCGCGACGATCGCTTTCAACAAACGCTGGTACATGATGTTCTCCCGATGCCATGAACGAGGCGCCGCCGTTCCCTGCGCACGATGGCGTGCGTCCGCGACTGCACCGGTGTGGATGCTCCGTGATGGAGACCCGCGACAAGGATGCGCCGCGGATACAGAGCATCTACGCGCAAACTTTTCGGCAACGGACACCGATAGCCGAAAATACCCGGGCGCGCGGGGAGTCGCGCGCCGCGTCGTTCAATCCACCACGCGGCAGAACACCGCCTTCAGGTAGCGGCTTTCCTGCACATCGGTCAGCCACGGATGGTCGGCGCCGGCGCCGGCGACTTTCAGCACCTGCACGGTGCGGCCTGCGTAATACGCAGCGCGGCGTACCGCGTCGAGGAACTGCTCCTCGCTGACCAGGCCGGTGCAGGAGAAGGTGGCGAACAGGCCGCCGGGTTTCACCACGCCCATCGCCAGCTTGTTCATGTCGAGGTATTTCTTCAGCGCCGGGATGATCTGTTCGCGGTCGCGGGTCATCTTCGCCGGATCGAGGATCACGACATCGAACTGCTCGCCGGCATTGGCCGCGTCGCGCAGCCAGGGGAAGATGTCGGCCTGCACGAAGCGCGGACGGACGTTGTTCAATTTGCCGTTGGCCTTGGCGATCTCCAGCACGTTCTCGTCGATGTCCACGCCGACCACTTCGCTGGCGCCGCGCGCGGCGGCGTACACGCCGAAGCCGCCGGTGTTGCAGCACAGATCCAGCACGCGCTTGCCCGCGCACTGGTGCGACAGCCATTCGCGGTTCTCGCGCTGGTCGGCGAAGAAACCGGTCTTGTGCGCGCCGGCCGGATCGGCGCGGAACTGGATGCCGTATTCGGTGATGATGGCGGGCGCGGCCGGTTCGGTGCCGCGGAAATCGAAGCTCTCCTGCTTCTGCACGTGCTCGTCGGCGAAGGCGTGGAAACGGCAGCCGGGGAACTGTTCCTTGAGCGCGGCGTAGATCCATTCGCGATAGCGGAACATGCCGGCGCTGAAGTATTCGACCACCAGCAGGTCGTCGTAGCGGTCCACGACCAGGCCGCTGAGGCCGTCGCCTTCGCTGTGGACCACGCGCCAGGCATTGCTCACCGCGTCCAGCTTCAGCACGTCGCGGCGCAGGCTCACGGCCTCGGCGATCTTGCGCGAGAACCATGCGGCGTCGACGTCGATGTCGGGATCGCGTTCGAGCAGGCGCAGCGAGATCCGCGAGTGGCCGTTGTAGAAGCCGCGCGCGGTCCAGAGACCGTCGCTGCCGATCACGTCGACCAGACTGCCCGGCTTCGGCCGCTGGGCGGGCTTCTCGACCAGTTTCTGGAAGATCCAGGGGTGACGGGAGGTCCAACTGTTCTTCAGATGGATCTGCGGAAGGCTGGGCGGAAGCGTGTTGTGGGCGTTGTTTTCGTTCATGTTTCCATTGTAGTGGCGATTGACAGCTCCCGGCCTTTCCGCGAGCATCGCCGGTTCTGAAGGGGAGTAGCTCCCATTCGTCGCGGTCGTCATTACGAGTTCGGGTTCGCCCGGCTCCGGCCCGGCGGCAGTCGTTTCGGCATTCCGGTGCCCGCGGCTGCGAGCGAGACCTTCGCCGCCTGGCGAAGGTCTGTCCCGTTCCGGCGCATGGTCACCCATGCCCGGCCCGCTCTACCGGTTCGATCCCCGGTCCGAGACAGACGCCCAGCCTCGCGGTTGGGCGTTTTCGTTTCCGACCGGAGAGTTCTGCATGACCACCATCGGTAGTCCATTGTTATGGGGCGCGTTCGTCGCGCTCGTCGTCGTCGCCCTGCTCGTCGATCTGGTGCTGATGCGCCACGGCGGGCCGCACAAAGTCACGTTCAAGGAAGCGATGCTGTGGAGCATCGGCTGGGTCGGTCTGGCGCTGGCCTTCAACGCGGGGCTGTGGTGGTACATCACCGAGCAGTCCGGCGCGGTCGTCGGCAATCGGGTCGCACTGGAATTCCTCACCGGCTATCTGGTCGAGAAATCGCTGGCGGTCGACAACATCTTCGTGTTCCTGATGCTGTTCGCCTATTTCTCGGTGCCGGAAGTGGAACGCCAGAAGGTGCTGATCATCGGCGTGCTGGGCGCGATCGTGCTGCGCGCGATCATGATCTTCGCCGGCGCGTTCCTGCTGGCGAAATTCCACTGGCTGCTGTACGTGTTCGGCCTGTTCCTGCTGTTGACCGGCATCAAGATGCTGCTCACCGCCGGCAAGGCGCCGGACCTGGAAAAGAACCCCGTGCTGAAGTGGATGCGCAGCCATCTGCCGCTGACCGCGGACTATCACGGCAACGCACTCAGCGTACTGCGCGACGGCAAGCGCTGGTACACGCCGCTGTTCGTGGTGATCGTGCTGATCGGCATCACCGATCTGATCTTCGCGGTGGATTCGATCCCGGCGATCTTCGCGATCACCAGCGACCCGTTCATCGTGCTGACCTCGAACGTGTTCGCGGTGCTGGGCCTGCGCGCGATGTTCTTCCTGCTGGCGGGCATGGCCGACCGTTTCCACCTGCTGCCCTACGGCCTGGCGGCGGTGCTGATGTTCATCGGCGCGAAGATGCTGCTGATCGATCTCTACAAGATTCCGATCCTGGTCGCGCTGGGCGTGGTCGCGGCCACCATCGCCGTCACCGTCGTACTCAGCCTGATCCGGCCGCCGCAACCGCCGCCGGCCGGGTCGTGAGCGCAGGAGCATCGATGAAAGCATCGACATGACGCTCGGCATCGGCCTGCTGTGCCTGCTCGGCGGTGGCATCGCGGTCGCGGTGCTGCTGCGCTGGACGAGGAGGCGTCCCGGCGCAAAGACGGGCTCGGCCTCGGACTGGTTCTGTGGGATTGTGGACATCCTGACCGCATGGCTGTGAGCGTGGGCACGTCTGCCGCCCCACAGCGTTCCATCGCGGAAGCGCCCGCGGCCCCCGGGCAGCCTTGATCGCGGCCGCCCGCGGCACCACAGACTTGGTCATGGACCTGCACACACCGGAAGACCTCCCCGACACCCCCGCCCAGCGCGCCGCCGACCGGCGGCGCCTGCTGCGGGCGCTCAACGCCAGTCTCGGCTTCGTGCTGCTGCTGGCGGTGGTGTTCACCCTGCAACAGGGCGAGGATTACCGCGCCTTCACCGTGACCCCGCTGAGCGCGCAGGGCCTCTGGGGCATGTTGACCGCACCGCTGCTGCACGGCTCGTTCCAGCATATCGTCGCCAATGCCGCGTCGCTGCTGCTGCTGGGCACGCTCGCCGGCAGCGTCTATCCGAAGGCCACCGTCCGCGCACTGCCGATCTTCTGGCTGGGCTCGGGGCTGGGCGCCTGGCTGCTGGGCGAACCCGGCAGCCACCACCTCGGCGCCAGCGGCCTGACCCACGGCCTGATGTTCCTGGTGTTCGTACTGGGCCTGCTGCGCCGGGATCGGCCGTCGATCGCCGCGGCGATGATCGCGTTCTTCCTCTACGGCGGGATGCTGCTGACCGTGCTGCCGCAGGAACCCGGCGTGTCATGGCAATCGCACCTCGGCGGCGCCCTGGGCGGCGTGGTCTCCGCCTTCCTGTTCCGCCACGCGGACCCGCTGCCGCCGCGCAAGCGCTACAGCTGGGAACTGGAAGACGAGGCCGACAGCGACGACGCCGAGCTGGAGCTGCCGAAACCCGACGACGTGCCGGTGCTCTGGCATCGCCCGCGGGAGGAACGCGGCGTGGTGCTGCCGTTCGAGCGACGCGAGCTGCCCGGCCAGGCGCCGCCGCCCCGCAGCGGACCGGATACGCAGGGTCCGGGCTGAGCCCCGGAACGGGTCTGAACCGCCCGATCGGGCCCGCAACACCATCCATTCGTGCAGTCTTCCGACAGGCGGTTCGGGGCCGCCGTAGACGCCGCCCCCCTCGAAACACCACCATGCAGGCCGGATATCGCTTTCAAATCATGTCGTTACATATAAAAACCCGCCTTCTGGCGGTTTTCCGGCCGCGGACGTACCGTCACGCATGTTTTTGCAAAACGTCAGGTGACTCCGTTAATCTTCGTCGGGAGTCTCTGCCGTAGGCCCGAACCGTCAGGATCGGGCCGCGGGGTGTCGAAAGGCAGGGGCAGTGAAGAAACAAATCCGGCCCAGCCGGACGAACGCACACAAGATTCGGGGCTGTCGTAGGGATGGCTCCTGCCCATGCTTGATGACTACTGGAGTGAAGTCATATGAAGAAGACAGCGATATCGGTTGCCCTGATGGCCCTGCTGATGGCTTGCGCCGCGACGGCCAGCGCCCAGGACGGTGGCAACACCAGTCAGTACGACCCCAACGCCGCTTCCCAGCTGCCCGAAGGCTTCGATCCGTCGACACCCGATGCCCGCTACGACGGCGACGCCGCTTCGCAGACGCCGGCCGACTACAACCCGCAGGCCAGTGTCGAGCTCTCCGATGAGATGCAGGGCATGATCGACCAGATGACCCAGCAGCAGCAGGGCGAAATGCTCAGCGGCGACGAGGGCTCGGCCTGCGAAGCCATCCTCTGCCTGTCCACCGGCGGCCCCCCGGGCGAATGCGCCTCGTCGCTGCGCAAATACTTCAGCATCAATCTCAGCAAGCCGTGGAAGACGGTCCAGGCGCGCATCAACTTCCTCAAGATGTGCCCGACCTCCGACGACACCCCGCAGATGGGCACCCTGGTCGAAGCCATCGGCAACGGCGCCGGCCGCTGCGACGCCGCTTCGCTCAACCAGACCCTGCGTCGCTGGACCGGGATCGACGGCGAGTACGAGATCAGCAACCAGCTGCCGTCGTACTGCGACGCTTACTTCAGCCACGAATACACCGACGTGCAGAGCACCCAGCCGCGCTATGTCGACAAGTTCGTGGTCCGCACCTACACCGACAGCGAAGGCAACACCCACACCGAATACGACGGTGGCTACTGGGTCGATGGCGGTAGCGCCGTCGCCGCCGCCAACAACACCGGCAACGGCGCGGTTCCGGCTTCGAAGGATCCGGCAGCGGTTGGCCGTTTCTGAGTCGCCGGACGCAAGTCCAGCGGCGCCATCGCAGCGATGCGATACGAAAAGGCGGGGCAACCCGCCTTTTTCGTGCCCGAAATATCTCCCCGGAGCGGAATGATGCGCGCTCGATCGATAGATTCCGTGAATCAAAACATGATCGGATCGGGATTTTCCCGATCGGAAATTGACAGGTTCGGGTTCTGTCATTAGGGTGGCGCGCCCGTTCGGGGCCTCGCGTCAATCCAATACACCACAGGGAGTTCACCCCAATGAAGCAGTCTCTTCTGCTGACCGCCGTACTTGCAGCCGCATCGCTCGCCGCCCCGGCTTTCGCCGCTGAAGGCAGCGCCGGTTTCTATCGCATCGAAGCCGGCAACAGCAACCTCGAAATCGACAACGTCGACAGCGACGAGCTGGCCTACAGCCTGCGCGGCGGCTATTTCTTCAACGCCAACTTCGGCATCGAAGGCTTCTACACCCACCTCGGCCGCGATTCCGACGACTTCGCTTCGGTCGAAGCCACCACCTTCGGCATCGGCGCCATCGCCAAGAAGAACTTCGGCAGCGATACCCACAAAGGCTTCTTCGTCAGCGGTCGCGCCGGCATCAGCCGGGTCGACCTGAACGTCGACATCGACGGTTTCGGCATCCTCGACGACGGCGAGAACCAGCCGTACTACGGCATCGGCGCCGGCTACGACTTCAACGAGAAAATGGGCGTCAGCGTCAACATCGACCGTTTCAAGTCGGACCTGTTCGACACCGATTTCCAGTTCACGACCACCACGGCCGCGTTCGAATATCGCTTCTGATCCCAATGCGATCGCAAGATCGCTGCGTTGCGTGAAGGCCGCCTCCGGGCGGCCTTCTTCGTAGGAGGGCCTTCAGGCCCGAGCTTTTTTGCAGCAAACCCGATCAGGCAGAAGCTCGGGGCTAAAGCCCCTCCTACACGAGCACAGCCACCGAATTCAAACATAGTCGTACCGGATCAATCTGCGCGCAGGCCCAGCTGACGGTCGTGCAGACGCGGCCACAACAGCAGCGACAGCGTCGCGCCGACCAGGCACAGGAACATGTCCCACTGGGTGTCCCACTGGTCGCCCTGGGTGGCGAGGAAAGCGTCGGCATCGGCGCCATAGATCAACGCCGACCACCATTCGATCAGCTCGAAGAACGCGCTGAAACTCAGGCAGGCGGCCAGCACCAGATAGAACAGCCAGCCGCCGCGACGCAGCGGCGTGCAGCGCAGGAACAGCTCGCGCGCGAGGATCGCCGGCACGAAGCCCTGCATCAGATGACCGACGCGATCCCACGGATTGCGCGTCGCCTCCAGCCCCATCGCGATGGCCGTGTCGCGCATCCAGAACCCGATCGGCGTTTCCGCGTAGGTGTAGGCGCCGCCGTGGATCAACACCAGCGCGTGGGCGACCAGCAACCAGCACAGCAGCCGGGTCAGCGGAAAACGCCGCCACTGCCACGCGATGAGCGGAATCGCCACGATCACCCAGATCACCTCCAGGAACCACGTCAGCCGGTCCCTGGGCGCGATGCCGGACACCACCAGGGCGACGATGGCGATGGCGAGCAGCCACTTGCGTTCGGGCGGGGATGGCGGTGTGGCGATGGCATTCGGCGACATGCGGATCTTCCGGCGGGCGGATGCGTCGATGTTACGTCAGTGCCGCATGACCGGCGTCCATTGTCCGCATCGCGCACCGATGCTAGCTTCCGCCATCCCCATGCTCCGGAACCGACCGATGGCCCGTTTCGCCGCGCTGATGCTGTTCGCGACCCTCGCCGCCTGCCAGAACGAAGCCGAGCCGGCCACGTCCGGGCTCGGCGTCTCCGCGCCGCCGCCGATCGCGTCCGCACCTCTGACCGCCGACGAGAAGCGCATCGCGGACGACGTGAACTACCTCGCCGACGACACGCTGGAAGGCCGCGAAACCGGCACCCGCGGTTACGACCTCGCCGCCGAGTACGCCGCGAAGCGTTTCCGCGACATCGGCCTGCAGCCGGCCGGCGACGACGGCAGCTATTTCCAGACCGTACCGCTGCTGAAAGCCACCCGCGAGGCCGACGGCGCGGCGCTGACGGTGAAGCGCAACGGCCGCGAGATCGCGCTGCGCTTCCGCGACCAGTTCCTGCCGACGCTGAATTTCGACGCCGCCGAACACGCGCTGGAAGCGCCGGCGATCTTCGTCGGCCAGGGCGTGCACGCGCCGGCGCTGCAACACGACGATTTCGCCGGGCTGGACGTGCGCGGCAAGATCGCGGTGCTGTTTTCCGGCGCGCCGGCGCGTTTCGACAACGACCGCCGCGCGTACTACAGCGCCAGCCGAGAGAAATTGCGCACGCTCGCCGAACGCGGCGCGGTCGGCGTGGTGTTCGTTAACACGGTCGAGGACGAAGTCGGTTCGCCGTGGGCGCGCAGCGCCGAGAACTGGCAGCGCTCGGGCATGCGCCTGCGCGGCGCCGATGGCAAACCGCTGCAGACCCACCCGCAGCTGCGCGCGGCGGCCACCGTCAGCGCCGCGGCGGCCGATCTGATCTTCGCCGATGCTCCGCAGACCGCCGCCGCGCTGTTCAAGGCCGCGCAGGACGGCCAGCTCAAGGGCTTCGATCTGCCGGGCACGCTGTCGCTGACCGCGCGCACCCGGATCGAGCCTCTGGAATCCCGCAACGTGGTCGCCAGTTTGCCCGGCAGCGACGCCGCGCTCGCCGCCGAGCACATCGTCTACACCGCGCATCTCGACCATATCGGCATCGGCGCCCCGGTGAAGGACGTCAACGGCGTCGACGACAACATCTACAACGGCGCGCTCGACAACGCGCTGGGCGTCGCGATCATGTTCGAGGCCGCGCGCATCCTGCAGGCTGAAAACGTCGCGCCGAAACGGTCGCTGCTGTTCATCGCGCTGACCGCCGAAGAGAAAGGCTTGCTGGGCGCGGAGTGGTTCGCCACCCATCCTACCGTTCCGGTCGAATCGCTGGTCGCCAACATCAACATGGACATGCCGGTGCTGCTGGCGCCGAGCACGGACGTGGTGCCGATCGGCATCGAACATTCCTCGCTCAAATCGACGCTGGACACCGCGGCGAAATCGGTCGGCGTGGCCCTGTCGCCGGATCCGTTCCCGGAAGAAGTGGTGTTCGTGCGCAGCGACCAGTACGCCTTCATCCGCGCCGGCATTCCGGCGGTGTATCTGAACGGCGGCACGATCTCCGCCGACGGCGTGCGCGAGCCGAAACTGGCGCTGCGCAAGTTCATGCGCGAGCACTATCACCAGCCCAGCGACGAGGCCACGCTGCCGATCGCCTGGGGCGACGCGCTGCGGCTGGCGAAACTCAATGCGCGCATCGGCCAACTGATCGGCGACGCGGCGGAACGGCCGACGTGGAACGCCGGCAATTTCTTCGGTGACACGTTCGCCAGGCCGAAGCGCTGATATTTTCGCAGGAGGGCCTTGTAGGAGGCCTTTGTAGGAGGGCCTTCAGGCCCGAGCTTTTCGCGGCAAACCCGATCAGGCAAAAGCTCGGGCCTGAAGGCCCTCCTACAAAGGCCTCCTACAACGCGCCGCCTGCGCGGACATTGCCGGCAACACAGGTACTCAACGCTCCACAGCGGCTGCGTCGTGACGCTCGCTGTCGGCCTCGAACAATTGTTCCAGCTCGCTGCGCGCCTGTTTCGCGCTTTCCAGCAGCGCCGCTTCGTCGTCGTAGATCAGATGCTGGCTGGCCAGCAGCGCCTCGTCGTGTTCACGGAACGTCGCCATGCGCTGCGCCGCCTGCTCCGGCGAAAAGCCCAGCGCGACCAGCACATCGCGGCCCATTTCCAGGCCGGAGGCGAAGGTTTCGCGGGTCACGTCCGCACCGAGATCCATCAGTTGCCACGCGTGACGGCGATCGTGCGCGCGGGCGAAGATCTTCAGTCCGGGATACAACCGCCGCACCACGCGGGTCACGCGCAGATTCGCCTCGGCGTTGTCGATGGCATTGATGAAGATGCGCGCGTGGCCGGCACCCGCGGAGCGCAGCAGATCAGGGCGCGACGGATCGCCGTAGTACACGACATTGCCGAAACGGCGTACGAAATCCACCTGCGCCGTGTCGGTCTCCAGCGCGACGAACGGAATCCTGTGCGCCACCAGCATGCGCGCGACGATCTGCCCGAAACGACCGAAGCCGGCCAGGATCACCTGCGGATGCCCATCCGGGATCGCATCGAAAGCGCGCTTCGGCGCGGCATCCGGAAATTCGCGCAGCAGCCGCGCGACCGCGATCAGCAGCAGCGGGGTCAGCGCCATCGACAGACCGACGATGGCCACCAGCCGGATCTGCAGCGCGGGATCGATGAGATTCACCTTCACCGCTTCGGACAACACCACGAACGCGAACTCGCCCCCCAGCGCCAGCACCATGCCCAACTGCAGCGCCTCCTGCCATCCCAGTTTGCCCGGGCGCAGGCCGACGCCGAACAGCAGCACGGACTTGATCGCCAGCAGCCCGATCGCGCCCAGCACGATGGTCCACGGCTCGGCGGCGATCAGGTTCAGATCGATGCTCATGCCCACGGCCATGAAGAACAGGCCCAGCAGCAGGCCTTTGAACGGGTCGATCTGCGATTCGATCTCGTGACGGAACTCGGAATCCGCCAGCAGCACACCGGCGAGGAACGCGCCCAGCCCCATGCTCAACCCGGCGAGATGCATCACCCAGCCGGCGCTGAGCACCGCCAGCAGCGCGCTGGCGGTCAGCATTTCCGGCACGCCGATGCGCGCGGCCAGGCGGAACAGGTGACGCAGCAGATAACGACCGCCGATCACCACGGCGAGGATCGCGGCGACCGCCTTCAGCACATCCTCCCAGATCGGGTCGGGGCTGGCCGCAGCGACGCCGAGCAGCGGAATCGCGGCGATCAGGGGAATCGCGGCGATGTCCTGGAACAGCAGGATCGCGAACGCCAGTCGCCCGTGCGGCGTGTTCATCGCCTTGCGCTCGGACAACAGCTGCAGGCTGACCGCGGTGGACGACAGCGCCAGGGCCAGACCGACCACCAGCGCCGCCTTCCAGCCCAGGCCATAGGCCAGGCCGAGCCCGCCCAGCACCGCGCCGGACACCGCCACCTGCAAGCCACCGGCGCCGAACACCGGCCGGCGCATCACCATCAACCGCGCCGGCGACAGCTCCAGGCCGATGACGAACAGCATCATCACCACGCCTATTTCGCTGGCGGCCAGCACCGGCTCGGCATCGCCGATCACTTTCACCCCGAACGGCCCCAACACCACGCCCGCGGCCAGATAGCCCAGCACCGCGCCCAAGCCGAAACGCTTGAACAGCGGCACCGCGACCACCGCCGCAAGCAGGAACACCAACGCCAATTGCAGACCGTCACCGTGCATGCGCACCTCCGTTCGCGACCTTACCTGCCGCCCACCGATGCCGCAATCTCGCTATGCTGACGGCCTGTTCCAGAATCGGGTTCGATACCGTGTACCGCCGTCTTTTGATGCTCTGCGCTTTTCTGACCTGCAGCTCGGCCGCCTTGGCTCAGCACAAGGCCTACAAGGAAATCGAATCCAGTCTGCTGGTGACCGGCACCATCGACGTCACGCCTGCCGGCGATGTCGCCGCATACGCGCTGAATCGATCCGAAAAGCTGCCGACCGGCATCGTCGACATGGTGGCGAGCATGGCGCCGCAGTGGAAGTTCGAACCGGTCGCGCTGCAGGACAAAGCGGTCAGCCGATCGGAGATGAGCCTGCTGTTCATCGCGAAAAAGCAGGAGAACGGGAAATTTTCGCTCGAACTGCGCAGCGCCTATTTCATGGCGCCCGCGCCGACCGCGCAGGAAGAGCGACTTTCCCTCGACAAGACAAATTTCAAGCCGCCGGTCTATCCTCTATCCTTGCAGAACGATGGCGTCACCGCCAACGTCTATGTGGCCGTGAGGGTGGGACGCGACGGCCGCTTGATCGATGCCGACGTCATGCGGATCGATCTCGGCAGGATCGGTTCCCAGCCGCAGCTGCAACGTTGGCGCAACGCATTCAAGCGCGCCGCACTCGCCGCCGCCAGCGAATGGACATTCCATGTCCCCGTCGCAGGCGCGGACGCAGGCAAGGCATATTGGGTCGGCATTCTGCCCTTCAGTTATTCCTTCGATGCGGAACCACACGCATACGGAACTTGGCAAACGTATGTGCCCGGGCCTTACACCATCATTCCCTGGCTGGACGACAAGTACATTGCCGACCGGGATCCCGGCGCGATGTCGCCCAACACCTTCCACGCCGAGGGTGAAAGCCGCCGCCTGTTGACTCCGCTCGGCGGCGGCTGAGTGCCTTCGATACGGCCAGGTGTTCCCGCCCCGTAGCGCATGACCGTGCGCCGACATCGATCCCGTTCTCCCCATGACAGGATCGACTCACACGGGGCTGCCATGACACCGCAACGATTCGCACTGCTGGCGCTCGCATTGTTCGGGTCGATCGGCCATGCGAACGCGGCCGACACCGGCAGCGGGCATTTCCGCATGGCCGAGAACGGCCTGGAAACGCGCTACGCCATCGCCGTCCGCCGCGAAGAACATGTGGACCCGACCTTTGACGATATCTTCGTCTACCTGAGCGACCATCCCCTGGATGCCGCGAAGATCGCCGCCGCCTTCGATCCCGACAATGCCGCCAGCGAACAGCTCGGCGAACGCACCGGCGGTGCCATCCGCGTATGCCTCACCGCCGATGGCGGCGAATGCGGACTGTACTACCGCCGCCGGAATCCGGACGACTCCTTCAACACCTCCGGCTACGGCGAACTGAGACTCGACGTACAGACCGACGCGCGCATCGCCGGCCGCTGGGTGCTGGCCGAACCCCAAGACTTCTTCGGCAAGCCCTACGACTACGATCTGCGTTTCGATGTCGCCATCGCACAGCCTTCGGGCACCGCCTTACCCGCAGGCGGCGGCGCCCCCGGCGGCGCGTATCGCGCCTACGCAACAGCCGTGGCGAAAGGCGACATCGTCGCCCTGCGCGAGCTCCTGGGCGACGAGGCGCGCTGGCGCCTGCCCAACGACGACCAGCGCATCAAGGAAACGCTCAAGGACCTGCGCGACGAACAACCGCAGCAGCCGAAGATCCTGCGCGGCCGCCTCCACGGCAACGAAGCCATCCTCTGGGTCGAAGGCGTGGATCGTGATGACATCAAACGCAGCGGTCGCGTGCGTATGGTGCGCGAGGGGAATGCGTGGCGGGTTGGAGAGCGGGATCTGGAGAGCGTTGAGGAATAAGCGCCGGCTTCACCACGACGGCAAAGGTCCACAATCCGGCGTCGTATTACGCATAAAGTGCTTGCGCCCGGATTCGTAGCCGGGTAAGCGCAGCGCACCCGGGATGACGTGCAGACACACTTAACCGGAGATTCCCGGATCCGGCCCTTTGCTTTATCCGGGCTACTTCACCGCGGCTCGCGACGGATACTGGTCTACACTCGCCAATTCAACGGACGACGCCCACGAGATCGGGCAGGACGATCGACCATGTCGAAACCGGAACGATGGAGGGCGTCGGTTTTCATCCTGACGCTGGCGATGGGCGGCCTTCTCGCAGGCGCCTGCACCGCTTCACGGCACACGGGCGAAAGTGCACTGCCGCCGCAGACAGGTTCCGGCCCGGCCTCCCCCGCCACGGCGCAAAGCAGCCGCACGCAGACACCGGTCTGGCCGGTCGATGCCGTGGCGCAGCGCAAGTTCTCCGGCGAGCAGATGTTCGTCGAGAACATCGAAGGTCGATGGACGGCATGGGTGATCTCCGCGCCCGCGACAGGCCAGGCCGAAGCGCTCGATTTCTTCACGGGCGAAAGAATGCCGGTCTCGATCGAACAGGTGCCCGGCCCCCGGAGAACCTTCATGTTCAACGATGCGAAGGGACGCACACATCGGTGGATCGCAGGTTCCAGTTTTCTCATCGACGACCCCGACGGCAACAACGGTGGCGCGATGTACTTCGGAGACAAAAACAATTTTCTCGATTTTCGTGATTCGCTCTACGCGGACGGCATGAAGGGATTTTGCCCCCTCGAACTGACCGTGGTTGGACACCGCTCCGGCGCCAAGGATGATTCGGCACAGGACGAGAACGCCTGGACGAAGATTCCGATGTACCTGGAACCGCCCTCCGCGGACTGCCCCAACGGGCGATGGGCCTCCGACATCCGCAGCGCTCTCGATCTCGGCGACGGCACGCTACTGCTCACGCTTGGCGAATATGTGTTCCGGCTCCGCATGTCGGATTTCTCTCCGATCGGCGAAGCGCCCATGCTGCGGATCGCAGATGCGCAACGGATCAAGTCTGCAGTCGATCGGATCAAGGCCCAGAAGATTCAAGATCCGAACGCTTATATCGGTTCGCTCTTTTGAATCCCGCCACGACTGAATCATTTCAATAATCGTATGGAAGCACGATGACCCACAGCAGAGCGCACCAAACGGACCAACCTTTGAATTGAGAATGTTTTAAATGCAATAACAAGATCGCAATCATTTCGAGTTTTTGGTGCAATCCTCTTATTTCTCCGAAAACAGTAAAAACGAAGTTGATCTTAATAATATTTCTGACATATCTTGAGGGGGACGTATGCGAGTTCGACTTGATATAGTCGTAATTAAGAACTTTAAACGGATTGAATCACTTGAGATTGATTTGCAGCCAATAACTGCACTAGTTGGCGGAAACACGAGCGGCAAAAGTAGCGCTTTGCAAGCGGCACAACTCGGCGTATCAATCTTACAAGCTGCGTTTCGCGGCATCCGAGCCAACGGCACGCCAGACTTCGCTGGCACCGTCGCGAACGATGCGGTGCTGTTTCGCCCTACGGAGCGGCTGCTGGATTTGAGACGTGGAGACAGTGCGACTCAGAACCTCGGCTACTCAATTACCTACCGTGGTATAGATCTCGACACGAACACGGATAAGGAGATCACTATCGAGGTCCGCCGCGGAAAGAACGCGAACATCGCTATCACTCGCACAGGGGACGATGATCTCGCGGCCGTGCTTGCGGACGGTGATCAGCCTTTCTCGATCTTCACGCCGGGGTTATCGGGCATCCCAATGCGCGAAGAATGGCGGACAAAGGGCGCGATGGATGCCGCAGTCATGCATGGTGATGCAAACCTATACCTACGTACTGTGCTTGACCACCTCTTCACACGCGATTTAGATGAGACGGCTAGAACTGCTTGGTGTAAGGGGCGTGACATCAGCCTCCTTCCAGACAGTGGCTGGAAGACTTTCGCTACACTTCTTGACCGCTGTTATCTAGGCACACGAGTCATAGTAGATCATGACAAACAACGTGATCGGCACGTTAAAGTTGAAGTCGAAACGCCAGGAACCAGGGTCACGCTTGACATGGCATCGACTGGAATGCTGCAGGTCATTCAGATCATCGCCTATGCCTGCTTCTATGCTCCGCCCCTTATTTTGTTGGATGAACCCGACGCGCACTTGCACGCCGACAGCCAATCGAGACTCTACGATGCACTAAGAAGTGTTGCCGTCGAAACGCAAACCCGCATTCTGCTCGCCAGTCATTCACCCCAACTAATCCAGCGCCTCATGTACGACACCGACGCTGCGGTTATATGGATGAGCGAAGGGGCGAAGGTTCCAGTCGACGATGCTCAACGTCCTGCGATACCCATTTTGATGACGCTCGGAGCGCTATCAGCCGGCGCGGATGCCTTCGATCCTTCCAAGCCTATAATCCTCATGACAGAAGACAAGTTATCTCGACCGGTATCGGTGCTTGCCAAGGCAAACGGCGCTCCCGAAAACTTGGCAGTACTCTCTTATAACGGCTGCGGAAACCTTCCTGCTGCGAGGCTTCTCGCAAACATGATCACCGACATGCGCCCAGATTGTCGAATAATTCTGCATCGGGATCGAGACTTTCGTACCGAATCGGAAATGCAATTCGAACTATCGTGTGCCGCCTCGGAACGCGAGCGCAACGGAGTGACTCGAGTTACAGAGGTTTTCACACCACTAAACGATGTTGAACATTCGTTTTCACAGAATCTGCACCTAAAAGAAGTTTTCCACGACATTGACCCAGAGCTAATCGATGCCGCAATTACAGATGTGATCGCGTTCAAGCGCGACGAGCTTGTGAATGCCGCTCGCGTTGCTCGTGAGCATATTTGCTCATCACTCTATGATGCCCCGCGTAAGCGTGGCAAGCCGGAATGGACTGCGTCCGGAATGCCGGCTAATCCTCCCCCAATTGGTCAATTCATTCCTGCCAACGGGCTGGTGCCGGTCTCATTTCTAAATTCTCATGGCAAAAAGCTCATGGACGGTCTTCGTCCGAAAATCCACCATCATGTAGGAGGAGCATCGCAGGCGTCGGACAGCAAGATTTATACAGAGACTAACCATCTCCGGACACCAAGCTGGATAGATGTATTCGATCTGTAGTGTGTGGTGCGAGCGATGCCTCATCGCGCATGAAGCCTTCGGCTTATGCGCCCTACGACCATTTGACTTCAATCAAGCCGGCCATCTCCGGCGACCCTCATGATGCTCGTTCATCCTGAGGATGATTGCCTCGATGCCGCACCACACTGTCGCCATGGCTTCCGTCACATCGTTCGACGAACACCCGGCCATCGGGTCCCGTCTGATGGCGTTCGCCAGCGGACAGTTGCTGCAAGCGCAGACCCTTTTGGCTCAGGAAGGCGAGGCGCGGCATTCGGGGATCCATGAAGCCAGAAAATGCATCCGTCGTACCCGGGCCGCGCTCGCGCTTGGCGCGCGCGTATTCGATGGGCGCGAGGAGCAGCTCGACGACGAGCTGGGCCGGCTTTGCCGCGGGTTGTCACCGTTGCGCGATGCGCAGGCGCTGATCGAGGCGCTGCAACGGCTCGACGATTCGGCGCCGACTGCGGTGCGCGACATTCTGCCGCTGGCCGGGATGTCGGTGCGGGAGCGTCGCGACCGGATGCTGGAACGCGCGCTGCAACGCGACCCGCAGTTCGATGCCCGCCGCCAACGGCTGTCCGCCGCGCAGGCGCGTCTGCTGCGCCTGCCGTGGCAGAGCGTGAGCGAAGGCGACATCGCCAAGGCGGTGATGCGAAGCAAACGGCGGGCCGACAAGGCGCGGCGGCGGGTCGAGCGGCATCCCGATGACGACGAGGCCTGGCACGTCTTCCGGCGTCGCCTGCGCCGATTGCGGCAGCAGGACTCTCTGCTGGCGGGGTTGCAGCCCGACCTGCGACCGGGCGGGGCCAAGGGTCATGAACATCAGGCGCAGGCGCTGGGCGAGTCGCAGGATGATGCGCTGCTGCTCCGCCACTGCGGCGGACGCTCTCCGTTTCCTGTCGATCAGCGCAGGCTGCTGCGGGAGGTCGCCCGCGAACGGCTGCGGCATACGCGCTGCGCATGGGGCACGAGCTCGCGGGCGCACGATACGGGAGACAAGCACGATGCCGGACATCGATCTGCGCATGGAGCGATTGGACCAGCTGTTCGACAACCTCGACCCGGCGCCGTTCCACGCCAAGGCGCTTGACCGCAACGCCGAGGCCTATCTGCTGGAGAGCGCCGGAGAGTACGGCGCACGCCAGTCGCTGACCATCGCGATTCATGCGCCTGCGGCGCTCGGCGAGCATCTCGCGGATATCGCTTCCGCCATCCATACACATTTCTCGCTTGCGCATCGGCCGCGTTGCGCTGTCGGCGGGCGTTGCGACGCTTGTGATCGCGTTGTTGCTTCGCCGCTGGGTCGAAGCCATCGGCGGATCGATCGGCGAGGTGATGGCTGAGGGTTTGTTGATCCTGGCCTGGGTGGCGTTGTGGCGCCCGATCGAAACCATCGGCTTCGATTCATGGGAGAGCCGCGAGGAGCGGCGCCTGCTGGCCAAACTGTCGGAAGTACCGATCCGTTTCGTGCCCACGGTGGGCAAAGACGATGGACGCGATGCCGGCTAGCGGCCCGCAAGGCGCAGTGCCTCGGTTGGCGGCGCACGCGAAGCGTCATCTCTTCGCAGGAGGGCCTTCAGGCCCGATCTTCAGGCCGCAAACCCGATCATCGAAAAATGCTCGGGGCTGAAGCCCCTCCTACGAACCACGGCCACTGATTCAAACAGCTTCGTGCCGAATCAATATCGAAGCACTGGATAGTTTCGAGGCGATGACACATGAAGCCTTCGGCTTGTGCGCATGGGAGCGGAAAGGCCGTAGAGCGCTCGGCGCGGTCGTGCTGCAGCAAGCCCGACCAGCGGCGCAACGGCACCGGCGTGGATCCGTTGTCGCCGATCGACAACACGCAGCCGCTGCGGCGCCGCACGTTGCCGACGACATCGCCGACGTTGCGCGCAGACGTGATGCTGCGATGCGACATCTCCGCGCCGCCGACGTATCCGGCTCGATCGAACAACCGGGCGACCATTGAGCGACGCGCCGCACCGGTGTAGATCAAACGCTCGTTTCATGGCATGGTCCGGACCACATGGCGCGATGCAGGGGGCGTCGCCAGCCACACAGCGCCCATTGCGGGCGTTTATCCAAGCAGTCCATCACCCAAAGGAAGGAAGGTCATGACCGCATCGATCAGCAAGCCTGTCGTGCTTGCAACCGCCATCGCCACGATCCTGATTGCAGCGCCGCTGCATGCGGAGGAAGGCGATTATTCGTTCTGGCAGACACTGGCGAACATCGCATCGCCGCCGAAAGCCGACAACAAGGTCACCGCTGCGCAACGCACCGGCGACTATCCGCTGCTGTCCAATCCGGCCGGCTATGCCGACGGCTTCAGGCCGGGCGCTTACAGCGAATGGCAGACCATCAAGCTCGCGCCCGAGACCGGCGCGGTCTGCGGCAACGGTTCGCAATACAAGTTCTTTTTCAACCGCGTGCCGAACACCCGCAACACGATCATCTACATGGAAGGCGGCGGCGCCTGCTGGGATTACGCCAGCTGCACCGGCCAGACCGGCGTGCGCGGCGCGCGTAACCCGAACGGCATCCCCGACGACTACATGAGCCTGCTCAATCCCGGCGCAAGCCTGGTCAGCCCGTTCACCACTCGCGTCAGTCCGTTCGACTCGATCAAGACCCAGCAGTGGAACATCGTCTACGTGCCCTACTGCACCGGCGATATCTACAGCGGCGACAAGGTGGCGGTTTACAACGACCCGGACGGCGTGAAGCCGCCGCTGGTCTGGCACCACAACGGCACCCGCAACGTCCGCGCCGTGGTGAGCTGGCTGAAGGACAACGTGCAGCGGCCGACGCAGATGCTGTCCACCGGCTGCAGCGCCGGCGGCGCCGGCAGCCTGACCAACTACGCACCGCTGCGCCGCGACCTGGCGCCGACCCGCGGCTTCCTGATCGACGATTCCGGCCCGGTCTTCGACGCCCCGCTCGGCGGCGATCCGAGCGTCTATCCGTCCGCGCCGCTGCAGGGCCTGATGCGCCAGGCGTGGGGGCTGAACAAACCGAACGGGCCGCTGCCCTACCTCGCCGGCCAGATGCCGCAGCTCGACCTCAACCAGCTGGGCACCATCTACAACGCGCTGTCGGCGAAGTATCCGAACGACCGTTTCGGTCACACCCACTTCTGGAAGGATCTGAATTTCTCCTCGTATTCGTACGAGCGGTTCTTCACCGACATCCAGAACGCGCCGAACCAGGCCGCCAAGGAAGCGTTGATCCACGCCCGCTGGAACACCGACACCCAGCGGCTGTCGGCGAAACTCAACGGCCTGGGCAACTTCGGCGGTTACTTCCCGCAGTATCGCGCACTCAACGAAAGCCACTGCACCACCATCGTCGACTTCAAGAATGGCGATATCCAGACCATGAGCCTGGAATTGAAGAACTTCCTCGACAGCGTGCTGGTCGGTTCGGGCAACGTGCTGGACGCGACCGAAGCCAGCGATGCGGCCGATCGCGCCAAACCGTTCAACCTGCTGTACTGGACCGTCGACCAGCTGGTCTGATCGTCCATGCGGTTTCCCGGCGGACCCGCGTTGCGGGCCCGCCGGGAGACGCTCTCGATTCAAGGAATGCCTGTGCAGGAATATCTGCGCCACCCATCATGAAGATCAAACCCGTTCACATCGGCCTGGCGATCGCGGCCGCATTGGCGATCGCACTGTGGATGTCGCGACACCGCAACGACGTTTCCACCGAGACCCTTTCCACGCCTGCGGACAGCCGCATGCCGCCGACGCCAGCCGCAGGCGATCCCGCACAGGCGGCACTGGCCGCAAGTCCGGAGGCCCGGGCGTACCGCAGCCGTCTGGCATTCGAACAACGAACACGTGCATTCCTGCGCGATGCGCACACGCTCGACGAGAACACGCGGCGCGAGCAGGCGCGCGCCATCGGTCGCGAGATCGATCAGCGCGAACAGGCGCGAGAACTCTCGGCGGGCGAGAGCGTGGTATTGCGCGTGAGCCTGATCGAGGCCGCGGTGCAGGACGAGGCCGAACGCATCCGGCAATCGCAGGCACTCGTGGACCATTATCGGCAACAGACGGCCGTGCGGCAGGCGGCCTTCGAGGAACAGCAACGCCAGGACGCCGGGTTCCAGGCATACAAAGCCCGCGAGGCGCAGATCATCTCGGACGTCATGGCGATGACGCACTACCCCGGCGGCATGAGCCGCGACGACTATCTGCGCGTCCGCCTGCAGGAAGCGCGCCAGGCGACCTACGGCACGCAGCGCCCACCGGCACCCTGACGACGGGCCGGACAACGCGCATCGCGTGCGGTGTTCGAGTCGCGAGTCCGGCACATGCCCGGACTCGCTTCCCCACTGATTTCCGGTCGCGGACGGCGCACGGGCGCCGTCCGCGATATCGTCGCGATCCGTTCCGCGACTAGCCCGACACCTTGGTCAGGGTGTTGGCGGTGACATGCGGGAAGGTGATGGTCTGCCCCCCGATCGGAATCTGCAGTTCGATGGTCTGGCTGTACTGCAGTTGGGTGAAATCGTCGCCGCCGACGAAGGCTTCGAGCCAGTAGGTGAAGTCGTAGCGGCTGACGTTGGCGTGCTGTTGTTCGTATCCGATGTTGGTGATCGCACCCGGCGGCGGCTGGGTGCTGACGTCGATGCGCAGGAAGTGCGTGCACGGCCGCGCCGTCAGGGCATCGCGCAACACCTGGTTGGGATCGGCGGTGAGCGCCGGCTGCGGGTTCGACACCGGGCTGAGCGCCTTGTAGGCGTCGGTGTTGACGCCGACCGGCAGGATCACCGGGGTCGGAATGACCGGGACGCCACTGCCGCGGTTGACCGCGTCGCTGTAGGTGCCGAGCGCGAGGATCGAATTGCCGTGCGGCACCGCGACCTGCTTCACGAAATTGTACTGCTGGGTCGGCACGGTGCCGGGAACCACCTGGTTGCCGAGACCGAGGTGTTCGCCGTTGCCGTAAGGGCCGAGCGGCTGCAGCGAATCCAGCAGCAACAACAGCGAGCCGTTTTCGGCATGCACCAGCGCGTCCTTGTTCGGACCCTCGCCGAAGAACACGCGCTGTTCGTAGAACAGGGTGTAGGAAACCTGCTGGCCGGTGCCGCCGCGGTTCGGCGCGTTGCCGTGGATCGCGGTGAAGGTGAGTTCCTCGTAGTACGAGAAATTCTTGAGGATGTAGCCATAGGGCGAACTCGGATCGACCTGCGGCAGCGGCATCACGTTGTAGGAGTACGGATTCTCACGCCCGCCCCGCGAGGTGCCCGGCAGGTTCTGGTTGGTCCAGGTGCCGATCAGATACTGCAACGGGCCGAGCAGCGACAGCGGCACGCCGGGCGAGGCCTGCGCGGGATCGGTGGCCAGCGGCACCGACGTGTCGGGCGGGGTGTTGGCCGGATAGATGTAGACGGTGACGCTGCCGATGTTGTCGGCAAGGCCGGCGCCGTAGGCTGCGGTCAAGTCGTCGTTGATGCACAACTCGAGAGCGCCGCCGCTGGCGGAGAGGATGGTGTACGGGCCGTCGCCGACCAGGAACGGCGCACCGCCGTCGAGACGGCCGACGAGCGCGCCCATCGCCACGCCG
Organism: Thermomonas sp.; assembly: GCA_020692565.1. Taxonomy (GTDB): domain Bacteria; phylum Pseudomonadota; class Gammaproteobacteria; order Xanthomonadales; family Xanthomonadaceae; genus Lysobacter_I. The sequence goes on along the minus strand of JAIMKJ010000040.1, from coordinate 6,517 downwards.
GTGATCGGATACAACGGCTGGTCCGCGGGCACGGTGATATTGGGGCAACCGGCAGCGTCGTAGGGCTGGCCGTCGTTGGTCGGCGGATCGGCGGTCCATAGACCGCTCTGATAGGCGATGGTCACCGCGACGTTGGGCGGGATGGCGACGCCGGTGGATTGCCACGGCTGGGTCGCTTGTACGGTAAAGGCCTGGCTCTGGATGGATACAGCGGTCATGCGGGACTCCCCTGTCGTTGACAGTGCTGCGGGTGGACGCCCCTTCCCGGGGCGGGGCGCGGTCTGCGCGGGAATGCCCGCCCGCCGCGATGGCGGACGGAATGTTTCAACGCATGCGTCGGTGGCGCGCGATCCGGTCGGGCCGATGGCGGGTACCGTGCGGCAGGCGCTGGCGTGGCGCGTGTCGAAGCATCGCGTGTCGAAGCGTCGAATATCGAAACGGCGTGCCTTGGGTCCATGCGCAACAATTGCGCGGAAGCGCCGCCAGCCGAGGCGGCGACATGCCAACGCGGATGCGCATGCGGGGCACGTATACCGGCCGGCCGCTATCGGCGCTGCGGCGCAACAAGGCCCAGGAAAGGCGCGGGTTCGGTTCCATCGGCTGACATCCTGTTCGGCCTGAATCGTGCATGGATCATGCCACGTCCGCGGCGGCGATGGCGTTCTCGACATGATTGATCGTGTCGATGGAAACGCAGCAGATCGCAGCGAGGCGGCAGCGACCGTGCGGGACACAACGCAAACGCCCCGCGATGCGGGGCGTTCGTTTTAGACCTGAAGCGAAACAGCAGGTCCCTCACACGGCTGCGCCGGTTCGGGATGGCACAAGCTGTCAGCGCCGCATCGAGGTGAAGAATTCGTCGTTCGACTTGGTGGTCTTCATCTTGTCGAGCAGGAATTCCATCGCCGCGATTTCGTCCATGCCGTGCAGCAGCTTGCGCAGGATCCAGATCTTCTGCAGCAGATCCGGTTCGATCAGCAGATCTTCGCGGCGCGTGCCGGACATGTTCACCGCGATCGCGGGATAGACACGCTTCTCGGTGATGCGGCGGTCGAGGTGGATTTCCGAGTTGCCGGTGCCCTTGAACTCTTCGTAGATCACCTTGTCCATCGCGCTGCCGGTGTCGACCAGCGCGGTGGCGATGATGGTCAGCGAGCCGCCTTCCTCGACGTTGCGCGCGGCGCCGAAGAAACGCTTCGGACGATGCAGGGCATTGGCGTCGACGCCGCCGGTCAGCACCTTGCCGGAGCTGGGCACCACGTTGTTGTAGGCGCGGGCGAGACGGGTGATCGAGTCGAGCAGGATCACGACGTCCTTCTTGTGCTCGACCAGGCGCTTGGCGCGTTCGATCACCATTTCGGCGACCTGCACGTGGCGCGCGGCGGGCTCGTCGAAGGTGGAACTCACCACTTCGCCGCGCACGGTGCGCTGCATTTCGGTGACTTCTTCCGGACGCTCGTCCACCAGCAGCACGATCATGTGCACGTCGGGGTGGTTGTAGGTGATGGCGCTGGCGATCTGCTGCATCATCATGGTCTTGCCGGCCTTGGGCGGCGAGACGATCAGTGCGCGCTGGCCTTTGCCCTGCGGCGCCATCAGGTCGAGGATGCGACCGGTGATGTCCTCGGTGCTGCCGTCGCCGCGTTCCAGCTTGAAGCGGCGGCGCGGGAACAGCGGCGTGAGGTTCTCGAACAGGACCTTGTTCTTCGACGCTTCCGGCGGTTCGCCGTTGATGGTGTCGACCACGGCCAGCGCGAAGTAGCGTTCGCCGTCCTTCGGCCAGCGGATGCGGCCGGCGAGGTCGTCGCCGGTGCGCAGATTGAAGCGGCGGATCTGGCTGGGCGAGATGTAGACATCGTCCGGGCCGGCGAGATAGCTGGCTTCGGCGGCGCGCAGGAAGCCGTAGCCGTCGGGCAGGATTTCCAGCACGCCGTCGGCAGCGACGCCTTCGCCGTGGCGGGTCAGCACTTTCAGCAGTGCGAAGATCACGTCCTGCTTGCGCGCGCGGGCCACGCCTTCGTGGATGTTCAACTGCTCGGCGATGTCGAGCAGCTTCGGCGTGGGCATGCGCTTGAGGTCGCTCAGCGAATACTGCGGGAAGCCCTCGGGCACGCCGACCATCGGCCGCGCGACGAACTGCTGCTGTTGGAAGCTGCCGGCCTCCTGGCTGATGTTGTCGCCGCCGTTCTCGTTGCCCTGCTCGTTGCCCTGCTCGTCGCGGCCGCGGAAACGGTCGCGGCGGTTGCGGAAGCGGTCGCGGCGGTTGTTGTTGTTGGCGTTGTTGTTATTGCCGTTGTTATTGAAGCGCTGCTGGCCTTCGCCGCCCTGGCCCTGCCCGGCATTGCCGTCGGCGGCCTGTGGAGCGCGGTCCTGCTGGCCGCCCTGCGGCTGGCCCTGTCGGCCACCGCCTTGGGGGTTGCCTTGCTGCTGGTTGCCTTGCTGGTTGCCGTGTTGGCCACCTTGTGCGGAAGGCTGACCGCCGGCATCTGCCTGCGGTGCTGAATGCGGCGGCTGGGCCTGCGGCTCCGCCGGTGCGGCTGGCGGTGGGCTGGCCGGCTGGACCGGCGGCGGCGACGCGGCGGCTGGCGGCGATGCCGGCGCCGGAGCGCGCGCTGGTGGTGGTGGAGCGACCGGTTGCGGTGCTTCAGGCAGCGGCATGCTGGTCTGGACGGCGGCGGTCTTGGGTGCGCGCGGCTTGCGCACGCGCTTCACGGCGGTATCGCCGGATTCGGGAGTCTGGTCGGACAAAGCGGAAATCCTCGCGGCTGCGAGCGTCCGCGGTGCTGCGGACGGTGTCAGGGAGTGGGTGGTCGGTTAAGACGGGAAGGTGCGGCGCCAGTGGCGCGTCGTTCGCCTAGAAGCTAGCACCCGCGCGCCGCGGCGGCAAGCGTCGGGCTGAAGTCGGGTTCATGCCCGCGGCCGGGGGTGCGGGCGTCTTCGGCGCTGGACGCCCCCGGGTCGGGGGCGTCCAAGGGCGCTCAGAGCGCCTTGTCGATCAGCTGGGCGAGCTGCGGTTTGCCGACTGCGCCGATCTGGGTGCCGTGGACCTGGCCGCCCTTGAACATCAGCAGCATCGGGATGCTGCGGGCGTTGAAGCGGCGGCCGAGGTTCGGATGATCCTGCACGTCGACCTTCACGATTCTGGCGCGACCGTCGTATTCGTCGGCGAGCTGGTCGAGCACCGGCGCGATCATCTTGCAGGGGCCGCACCAGGGGGCCCAGAAATCGACCAGCACCGGCACGTCGGACTGCAGGACGAGCGCGTCGAAATCGGCATCGGTGGCATGGGAAATCTTGTCGCTCACGGGAGTCTCCGGAGAGTACGGACGGGCCGGGAATGGCGCGTCGGGGTGGACGGGTCTGGCCCGACCGGGGCGGTCTGGCGATAGGCTGTTACACTGCGGGCTTGCATCGCCGGCTTCAAGGGGCCCGCTCTCTGAGGAGCACTCCCGAAGCCGAGCACCCCATCGCAGAGGCCGGCAGTCTGCTGCCCCGCGACTTCCCACGCAAGCGCGAGCACCGGCTTCCCGCCGTCGCGCCGGCCCGCATCCAATGCCAGAGCATGAGCGATAAACCCCTAACCGACATCACTTTTTCCTCCTTCGAGCTGCATCCGGCGCTGTTGGCCGGGCTCGAAGCCGCGGGCTTCACCCGCTGCACCCCCATTCAGGCACTGACGCTACCGGTGACCCTGCCCGGCCGCGATGTCGCCGGTCAGGCCCAGACCGGTACCGGCAAGACCCTCGCCTTTCTGGTGACGGTGATCAACCGCCTGCTGTCGCGCCCGGCCCTGGCCGAACGCAAGCCCGAAGATCCGCGCGCGCTGATCCTGGCGCCGACCCGCGAGTTGGCGATCCAGATCCATAAAGATGCCGTGAAGTTCGGCGCCGACCTCGGCCTGAAGTTCGCCCTGGTCTACGGCGGCGTGGACTACGACAAGCAGCGCGCCCTGCTGCAGGCCGGCGCCGATGTGATCATCGCCACCCCCGGCCGGCTGATCGATTACGTCAAACAGCACAAGGTCGTCAGTCTGCACGCCTGCGAAGTCTGCGTGCTGGACGAGGCCGACCGCATGTTCGACCTCGGCTTCATCAAGGACATCCGCTTCCTGCTGCGGCGCATGCCGGCCTGCACCGAGCGCCAGACCCTGCTGTTCTCGGCCACCCTCAGCCATCGCGTGCTGGAGCTGGCCTACGAGCACATGAACGATCCGGAAAAGATCGTCGTCGAGAGCGAGTACATCACCAATTCGAAGGTCCGGCAGCTGATGTACTACCCGGCGGACGACGAGAAGATCCCGCTGCTGCTGGGCCTGCTGTCGCGCAGCGAAGGCGCGCGGACGATGGTGTTCGTGAACACCAAGGCCTTCGTCGAACGCGTCGCCCGCGCGCTGGACCGCGCCGGCTATCGCGTCGGCGTGCTGTCGGGCGATGTGCCGCAGAAGAAGCGCGAAAGCCTGCTGAAGAAGTTCCAGGCCGGCCAGCTCGAACTGCTGGTGGCCACCGACGTGGCCGCGCGCGGCCTGCACATCGACGGCGTGAGCCACGTCTACAACTACGACCTGCCGTTCGATGCAGAGGACTACGTCCACCGCATCGGCCGCACCGCGCGCCTGGGCGCGGAGGGCGACGCGATCAGCTTCGCCTGCGAGCGCTACGCGATGTCGCTGCCCGACATCGAGGCTTACATCGAACAGAAGATTCCGTCCGAGCCGGTCACCCGCGAGCTGATGACCGCGCTGCCGCGCCCGGAGCGCGAGCGCCCGGCGGTGGTCGAAGGCGAAGAAGGCGACAGCGACGACAGCCTCACCACGATCTTCCGCGAAGCGCGCGAAGCCCGCGCGGCCGACGACGCCAAGCGCGGCGGCGGTCGCAGCGGCAGCGGTGGCCGCAGCAGCGGCGGCCCCGGTGGCCGCTCCGGCGGGCCGCGTTCGGGCTCTTCCGGCAGCGGCTCAGGCGGTGGTTCTGGCAGCGGCGAACGTCGCGAGCGCACCCCGCGCCCGCCGCGCGACCCCAATGCCGCGCCGAAGCCTGCCGTCGCCAAACCCGTTGCCACGCAGGCCGCGGCTGCCGGCGTTCCGAATGCTGGCGACGGCGAGCGCGGACCGCGCAAGCCCCGCCGGCGTCGCGGCGGCAAGCGCATCGACGGCGGCGAAGGCACGAATCCTGTCAACCAGGCGGTCCGTGCGCTGGAAACCCCGGCACCGGTCTCGGTCGGCAGTGCTTCGGCAAGCAGCACGCAATCCGCCAGGCCGGCCGGTGAATCGAAGCCCTCGCTGTTCGCGCGCCTGGGCAACAAGCTCAAATCGCTGGTGACCAAGCCCCCGCGCTCGCAGCACTGACGTCCCGCCCCTGTCGGGACAACGCCCCGGCAGGGATGACCGCTGTCCGCCCCGCCCCGGGCGGAAGGCGTTTCACCGTCCCTATACATCCTCGGCAAATCGCCCTGCCATGACGCCATCCGCATGGCGGGCACGGTCTTCCTCGTGAGACGCTGTCCTTTCACGCCCCGGATCGCCGGAACACTGCATCCGCAAACGATGCGTCCGCAGCGGCGCACCCTCCATCCTCGATGCACGCCCGATACCCGCGTCGGCAGCCTCCGAAGCCTGCGAGGCCCAGGGGTTCCTGTCCTTGCGGACATCCTGTCCCGACGACCACTGCGGTGATCCTCTCCGGCGCCGGACTGCGCTAGTGATCAATGCGGGCGCCGTCGCACCCGCATCGCTCGATCCCGGTCCGCCGGATCGAGCCCGACCCGGGGCTTCCCCCTCGTCCCGGGCGGGCTGGCATGCTGCCCACCCGTTCCCGGGCGGAATGCCGATCCAGAGGGTTCTTCCGCATCCCATGACATGGAGTGATACATGACACTGAAACCTCTGTTCGCCGCGGTCCTGGCACTCGGCGCACTGGCCTCGGGCCAGGCATCCGCGAACTACACCTGCACCCTGGGTTTCGTCAGCCCCAGCGGCACCAATCCGGTCCACGTCGGCCAACAGTTCGGCTTCTCCGTACTCGTTTCGTTCCTCGACTTCGGCCCGTATCCGCCGATCACCGTCAAACCGTTCGAAGTGCATTTCCACGGCACGCGCAACGGCGTGTGGGATACCGGCAGCGGCCAGCACCTCGCCAACGTCGCCGGCAACTACGAAGAAACGATCATGTCGTACAACCCGGGCGGCATCGCCGGCAACTACATCCGCTACGCCACGATCTATCGCAACGGCCAGTTCGTCTGCTCCACCAACAGCGTCTACGCCGGGCTGCTGTAAGTCATCGCGGCCCGATACATGGGGGCCGCACGTCATCGCGAACGCATGCCCCGGTCGTTGTGGCCGGGGCATGCACCACCGCAGCGGACCACGCGCGCCGACACCTGCGGCGCATCGAAGCGGCGTCTTCTGCAATACTTCCGCGATGACCGTCCTCCGCTTCGACAACGTCAGCAAGCAGTATCCCGGCGGCCACGTCGCGCTCGCGGACGTGAGCTTTTCGGTGGATCCCGGCGAGATGCTGTT
>JAIMKJ010000039.1:2668-42112 GCA_020692565.1 Thermomonas sp. | reverse complement strand
TCAAAGAAAGTAACCAAAGAAAACTCTCAGTACCTAGGCAAATCTGCCGTCGGGAAGTTGCCCGGGATTTTTCGATGCGGCATCCTGCCGCGTCGAAAAACGGCGCACATCCTGTGCGCCGCCCTTTGGGTCTACAAATGCAGATCAGCGGCACAATGACTGATATTTCGATGGGACGACTATCTGCATGATGTATTCGACTTGAAGTCCCACCTGCAGATACGCGTTCAAGACTGCCGTGACACTCGACACGTGAGTCGAGTGACCTTGTAGCCCGGGTGTGCGCATCGTGCACACCCGGGGCGAAGAGAGGCATCACTCTCCGAAAACCCGGGTGCGGCCTTCGGCTTTACCCGGGCTACGTCACTATCTCTACACGAACCAAGTCAACGCAGCTAGGGAATACGTCGAATGGCAAGGGATGAGATGCAAAAACATTCTCGTAGACGGTAACAGCAGCCCCTGACCGAATCCTTTGAAGATGGCCCACACCGCTAAAGGAAGTGTTTGCTTCCTCTCTCAAGCGCGCATTGCGACCGTGGAAGGGTTGACCGGCTCTGAGATTTGACTTATCAATACGAACGGTCAACTCACCGTACATTGCGCTAAGAAAGTCATGCTGTTCCGTGCCAAATAGCTGAAACGGATCTACCGTGTTGTGAATCAGGAGGATAGTGGGAGTGCCAGTGCGTACGGCCGCCTGAATTTGGGCACGAGCTTCAGAAATCTTGTGGCGCACGTGCCACCCCACGGTTCTAGAACTGACACTGCCTGGGTTGAATCCGCGCGTACTCTCAATCTGCTCGATCTCTACTGCAACTGTGGCTTGGTCGAACCTCAGATGATAGTCAGGCGTCTTGGCCGATCCCTCAGGGATACGATGAAATTCCAACGCGTGCTGTGTGCAGAATGTCTCGAAGAGCTGCTCAGATTCAGTTCTTTTCATCACAAGATCGCCACAAGGCTTGACATGCGGCCTAACGCCTAAATTAAGCCGCGCCGCGAAGCGGCTTCGGCTTGAATGAATTATTAGGCCTCACTGCCGACGCCCCAATCTGACAGCAAATCTCTGAGCGAACGGTACCAGCCACTGTCTTGCCCAAAGTGCTCGTCGTGCATAAACACAAGACCCCATGGCGAGCCTAGGGCGCCGTGACCACCCAGGCAGTATGCCGCAAAGACATTCCTTTCTCCGAAGTCTGCAAAGACCCAAGCCGAAAATTGCTCTAGAGCGCCGTACTCCCACTTGAGTGTTTTTGGAACAAGGTCAATCAAGAGGGCAGTAGCCGCCTTTCGCATGGCTGGCTCACATTGCTCCAACTCGCGCTGCAGCAAGGCGGACATCTCGGCTTGATCTGGAAGATCCGTCATACGTTCTTGTGAGGCCCAATACCTGATATCAACAAAAACTGAAACCCCTACTCCCCCGGATACCCCAACGTCTGCGCCACTTCCGACAGCAGCGCGAACGGTTCGGCCAAGGCTTTGGAATACTGGCGCCAGTGGCCGAACGGGAAGCGCTGGATGCCGAGCGCGGATGCGGGCGGGACGCGGATTTCTTCCAGGCCCAGGCCGCCGCCGATGTCCGCGGCGAAGGCTTCGACATCGGCCAGGGCATGATCGGTGCGGACGAGTTTGTGCGGCTGCAGATCGTTCTGGTGCAGCGCGACCACGTGCTGCAACTGGCGCGCCATCCATAGCGCGGCCTCGGTCGGCGTGACGATGCCGAAGGGCATCGGGCTGCCGAAGGCGATCCATTCCAGCAGCATGTCGCGCGGGTCGCGCAGCGGGATCATCACGATCGCTTCGGGCTGCAGCGGGCGCAGCATCTTCAGCAGTGCGTTGTCCCAGTACGGCAGCCAGTCGATGACGATGCCGTCGTTGACGCCGCGCGACGGCAGCGCCGCGCGCCATTCGGCGAGCAGGCGTTCCGGCGACAGCGAGCCGTCGTTGAGTGCGGCGATGGTGTCTGGATTCTGCAACGGGTCCTGCGGCGGACGCTGCGAGAAGCGGTCGCCGCGCAGCGGGTAACCGGCATGCGCGATCACCGCGGCGACCTTCTCGACGCCCGAGCCCGGCAGGCCCCAGAGATAGGCGACCGGCGGGGTACCCGGAACCGGCGTCGCGGCGTCGGGCCACGGGCCACCGGCATGACCGGGGACGGTCAACGGCCAGCGCAGTGCGGCTTCGGCGCTGTTGACCGCGTGCCAGGTCATCGTCGCTTCGCCGTGACGGCCGGCGCGGTCCTGGGCATAGCCCAGCCACAGCATCAGGCCGCGCTTGGCCGCGTCGTCGGCCGCCTTGGCGATGAGTCCCTGCACATGCGCGACCGCAACGTCGGGCTGGTCGCGGATCATGCGGTCGAGCAGGCGCATTTCGGCGCTGCTGCGGCCGGGTTCCAGTTCGACGATGCGCTGCGCGAGCGCGTCGACTGCTTCGGCGTCGCCGCGGGCTTCGTGCAAGTGCATCGCCGCATCCAGCGCATCGGTGTTGTCCGGCGTCGCCGCGAGCCAGCGCTCCATCACCGCCTTGGCGTCGTCGCTGGCTTCCGGCTCGAACGCCAGGCGCAGCTGCCACAGCGAAGTGGCCTCGGGATGCTGCGCCAGCGAGGCCTCCAGGGTGGCGCGGGCATCGGCGAAATCGCCGGTGCGACGCCAGACATCGGTGAGGATCGCCCACGCGCGCGGGTCGCGCGGATCTTCGGCCACGGATTCGTGCAGCAGCGCGAGCGCCTGTTCATGGCGGCCCAGCACCAGCTCAAGCTCTGCGGTCATGCGCTTCAGCGCCGGGGTCGCGGTCTCGGGGTTGTCCAGCAGCGGCTGCAGCACGTCGCGGGCTTCGTCGGGGCGCTGCTGCTGCAACAGCACATCGGCGAGCAGGCCGCGCAGTTCCTGCATCTGCGGCGCGAGTTCGATGATCTTGGCGAACGCCTGTTCGGCGAACGCGAACTGCTGTTGGCTGAGATGGGCGAAGCCCAGCGCGTACAGCACCTGCAGATCGTCCGGCATGCGCGCGGCAGCGCGGGTCAGCAGCGTCTGCGCGCGCGCGCCGTCGCCGCGACGCAGGGCGACCATGCCCTCCAGCGTCTTGACCCAGGGATGATCCGGCTGGAGACGTGCGGCGGAACGCTGGAGGCGCTCGGCCTCGTCGATGGCGCCGCGACCCACGGCCATCTGCGCCTGCAGGATGTAGGCCTCGAACTGGTTCGGGTTGAGGTCGATGGCGCGGGTCAGCGCAGCCTGGGCTTCGTCGAGCTTGTGTTCCTTCAGCAGGAAGCCGGCGCGCTGGAAGTGCAGCTCGGCGTCTTCCGGCGCCAGCAGCACGGCGCGGCTGATCGCATGCTGGGCGGCGGCATTGTCGCCGTTGGCGCGCTCGGCGTGGGCCAGCAACGCGTGGGCGCGGGCGTCGTGCGGGGCACCGGCCACGGCCACGCGGGCCAGCGACAGGGCTTCGGCGTTGGCGCCGCGCTGCAGGGCAGCGAGAATTCGTTCTTGCATGGGATGTTCTGGGACTGCGGGGCTTGGGCCCGGAACCGCCAAGTGTACCGCCCGGGGCCGCGGCACCGGGCACCGCATCAGGCCGGCGGTCGCGCATCCAGCGCCGCCGACAGGCGCGCCGCGACCCAGCGCTCGGCATAGCCGTCGAGACGGTTGGTTTCCAGGAAGCCGCAATGCCCGCCCCACCGGGCGATCTCGATCTTCGCGGTGTCAGGCAGGCGCAGGGCGTGGAATTCGGCGACCGGAATCACCGGATCGTCCGCAGCGGTCAACAGATCGGCCGGCACGTCCAGCGCGGCCAGGCGGTCGCCGGCGATCGAGTAACCGTTGAAATAATCGTCGAGGGTGTCGAAATCGGTGTGCCGCTCCACCATCCAGCGGGTCAGCTCGCGCATCCCGAGTTTCAGCACGCGGTCGTCGAAGTCGTAGAACTGAGGAAAGTTGTCGCGCTTGCGGCGCAGCGACGCGCGCCAGCTCTGCTCGAAATAGCGGATGTAGAACGGCAGCCCCTGCTCCATCCGGGTCATGGTCAGCCCAGGGTCCAGCAAGGGACACACCGCCACCGCGTGCACCAGCGGCAGCCCGGCCGCGCGCGCGCGCATCGCCACCCGCAGCGCGAAATTGCCGCCGAGGGAATAACCGGCGACCACCATCGGCCGCGGCGAACCGTCCGGGAACGAGCCGTCCAGGAACCGGTTGGCGACATCGGTCGCCGCGTGCATCACTTCGTCGATGCGGTTGGAGTGGAACAGCGCCTGATTGAGGTGGTGGGTGTCGCCGTGATCGCGGAAATTCAGCCGGAACACCTCGAATCCGGCACCCAGCAGATGCGCCGCGGTCAGCCGCATGTAGCTGGATTCGGCGCTGCCTTCCCAACCGTGCAGCAGCAGCGCCAACCCGCGCGGCTCCGCGCCGGGCAGGCGGCTGTGCACGCCCTCCAGGCGCACGCCGTCGCCGCCGTCGACGATGTAGGGCTTGCTCACCGCACCGCTGCGCCGCAGCAGCACCGCGCCGCGCGCGCGCCGCAGCGGGCTGGTCGCGAACAGCGACTGCAGATGCGGGCTGCGCAGCCAGAGCGGCGGGTTGTAGGGGGAGGAGGAGATCATGTCGGGGAGAGTCTGCGCTTCACGATGCGGCACATTGATCGCACTCGCCCGCACTGGAAACGGTACGGCCCGGCGAACAGCGGACTGCGATCATTCCTGGCGATAGATGTTTTCACTGATTTCCGCAACGACACTGTCTTCGAAAAGATCGAATTCGACATACCCGTCGTGTTCGGTAAACACCGCCGCTTCTTTCGTCGCTGGCCTGACCACCGCGAAGGCGTAACCGAAGCGGATCGTCATGCCGCTGGGCTGGCGCACTTCGACAGCATCACATGGCGAAAAATCGTCCGCCGACAAACCTTGCGCAAGGATCTCGTCACGGGGCCTTCCCAGCCGTTCCGACAATTCCTGCGCCCAATCGGTCAGCACGTCTTTCCAGGGCCGCAGTGGTTTCATGCGCCGCGCGGCTCTGTCGGCCGCTCTGCAAGGGACTCGTGAGGCTGGCCCATCGCCTCCACGATCCGCGTCCTGGCGGTGTCGGCGAGTCGCCTGCGGCCTTCGGCGTCGCCGGGAAGGATCGGTTCCAGGAACACCACTTCCGCATTGCAGCCCGGTTCGCCGAGCAGACGCAGCACGTTGGCGGCGAAACTTTCGGTCGGGCCGAACGCGACCACGGTCTGCCGCGAGGCGCCGTCGCCGTAGCGCAGCGCGACCGGCTGCACCGGCACTTCGGCTTCCACCGCGGCCAGGAAGATGCGGGCGTGGAACGGGCCGATGGCGTCGCCGCCGCGGGTGCGGCCTTCGGGGAATACCCCGATGGCGCGGCCTTCGCGCAGCCGCGCCAGCATTTCGTGGAGCACGCCGCCCAGGGATTCCTGGCTGCCGCGCTGGTGGTAGATGGTTTCGCCCATGGTCGCGAGCCAGCCGACCACCGGCCAGCCGGCGATTTCGCGCTTGGCGACGAAGCCCATCATCCGGTAGCCGTGCAGGGCAGAGATATCGATCCAGCTGACATGGTTGGCGACGAACATCACCGCGCCTGGCAGCGGCGTGCCGATGCGGCGCATGCGGAAACCGAAGACCCACATCAGTCCGCCCTGCCACCAGCGGACCATGCGGTGGCCGAGGCGGTCATCACCGACACGAATGCCGCCGAACGGCGGCGACATCAGGATCAATGTGATCGGCAGATGCACCAGCGCATGCCACGCCAGCATCGGCGTACGCAGGAGATAACGCAGCAGCCTGGCGGCGCGCGCAGCGGGGGGGGCATCGGTCATGGCGCCACCATACCGAAGCGGATTAGAGCTTTGAACCATGTCGGATGCGGGGCTGTACGCGAGGGATCAGGACGGGAGATCAGGCGCGCTGCGCGATGACGGCGAGGGTCAGCCGCGAGACGCAGATCAAGCGACCCAGGGTGTCCTCGATGCGGATTTCCCAGACCTGGGTGCGGCCGCCCACGTGCAGCGGACGCGCGGTGCCGGTCACCACGCCTTCGCGGATGCCGTTGACGTGATTGGCGTTGATCTCGATCCCCACGCAGAGGTGGTCGGGGGCACAGCACAGCATGCCGGCGCTGCTGCCCAGGGTCTCCGCCAGCAGCACCGAAGCGCCGCCATGCAGCAGGCCGTACGGTTGGCGGGTGCGGGCGTCCACCGGCATGGTGGCGCGCAGGTAGTCGGGACCGATCTCAGTGAACACGATTCCCAGCGGCGCCATTGCGGTGTCGGTGGACATCGCGTTGAGCTGTTCGAGGGTGGTGGTGCGGCGGAAGAGGCTGGAAGCAGGGGGCGGTGACGTACTCATGGCATCAGGATAACCGAGCCTGCCGGCGGCGGCCCGGCCGCATGCGCATGGGAGAGCGGTCATGCGCTGCGGTCGGAACGCGTCGACGCGGTTCGGGCGCCTGCGCGGACAGGGTCGCGTGGACAGTTCAGAGGCAGCGGAAGCGGGCCTGGCCCCAATCGCTGGTGTAACGCTTGTCCTGGGCGTAGCCGCTGCTGGCGCCGTAACCGATGCCGTAATCGCGTTCGCGATAGCGGGCGGAAGACAGAGTGGGCTCGACCTGCGTCTGCACGGCGACCGGCGTGCGCGGGGCGAGTGAGGCGTGGGTGTGCGAGGCGTTCATGTTGATCCTGGGAAGGTGTGCGGGGGAGTGACTTGCGGGCGTTGCGTGGGGAAGACCGATCCGGACACTGGCCGAGACGGATCAGGCGCAGCGGAAGCGGATCTGGCCCCAGTCGGTGGTGTAGCGCTTGTCCGCGGCATAGCCGCTGCTGCTGCCGTAGCCGACGCCGAAGCTGCGCGCGCCATAGCTGCGGCGGCTTTTGCTGGCGATGGCAACGACGTTGCGGGTGGTGTCGGCCGGGGTGCGGGGGGTGGTGTTCGAGACGTTCATGGCGGGTTCCGTGTGTGCTTGTGATTTGGTGTGTTGGTAATCTACAACACCTATCTACCGAAACACACATGCCAGAAGTCACCCCACTCTCGCCATAGGCTCAAGCCATTGTTTTTATTGACTTTCAATATTTTTCGAGCCGACGAACGGTCGCAGTGAGCCCGGCCTGAAGCCCTGGTGAGGCGGGGCCAGGAAGACCGATTGCGCAGATTCAGGCCGGATCGGGCATGCCTCGTGCGGCTTTTGCCGATCTGCGAAGCGATCTGACAGGCCGCCATGCGGCCTTGAGCGCGCCTCCGGACCAACGCCGGGGCAGGCTTTACAGGATGGGTGCCAATCCCGCGCCGAACGCGGTGAAGATCCGCGTCAGCGGCCGGATCACCGGCGCTACTTCCGGGAAGTCGCCCACCGGCTCATAGCAGCGCCGGAATTCGGGGTCGCGCGGGGAGATCGGCTGGGGGCAGTCCGGGCCCGGCTTGAACTCGTAGCTGGTGGCGTAGCGCACCGGCCAGAAATCGAACAGCGGCAGCAGCTCGGACATTTTCGACAGCGAATACTCCAGCCCCGAAAACACCGGCGGCTTGTCGCGGCGCGCGATCATCCATGCGTTGGCCGGCAGCATGTCGCGTTCGATGCTGGCGGCCAGCGCGCGCGCGAACGCAGGGTCTTCGATCACCACCACCGATTCGGTGTTGTAGGTGTCGCCGCGCGGATCGAAGTTGTGGGTGCCGATCACGCCGACGCGTTCGTCGATCACCAGCGACTTCGCGTGCAGGCCGAAGCGCACGCCGCCGCGCTTGAGCGGCACCTGCTCGTTGGCGCCGCGCTTGGAATAACGCAGCGCGGAGTATTCGCGCGCCAGCGGCGTCGGCCGGTCGGGCGAGCGGCTGCCGCCGATGTCGGACCCGTCCGAACCGGAGGCCATGCCGCTCGACGCCCCCACCCCGGACGAGCCGCCCGCCGACGATCCCAATCCCGAGGAACCGGTCAGCGCCGATCCACGCGGTTCGGCTTCGGCCGGCATCGCGCCGAACCTGTCCAGCACGATCGGCGTGCCGTCGTCCTGCCATGCGATGCCGACGGTGCCGGTGGCTTCCACGTCGATCGGCGCGTCCTGCGGGAACGGCTTGAACTCGTAGATCTCGAACTTGAAGTCGCGCAGATAACGACGCTTGTATTTGTACGACAGCGCGTAGGGAATGAAGGCGTCGGTGGCGGCCAGACTGTTGGTGGACACGATCACCCGCGGCGGCGCCTCGCGCAGCTGCAGCTCGCTGAACATGCGTTGCGCCGGTTTCGACAGCACCAGGTACGGCGTCTGCAGCAGCACCCGGTGCTCGGAGGACACGATCAGGTCGCGCAGCAGCCGCGACGACACCCCAGAGCGCAGTTTCTCGGCCTGGTGCTTGCGCGGCGAGTCGCCGATGTAGCGCAGCGACCGCACCGGCATCGCCGCATCGACCAGACGGCTGCGCACCAGCGCGGCGTCGTCGGCGTCCCGGCCCATCGCCTCGATCCGCTGCGGCCGCTCCGGCGGCGGATGGTCCACCGCCGGCACGCCCTGGCGCAGCACGAGGCGACCGACATCCGTCAGCCGGGCCAGCGGCCGGCTGAGCGGCGCATCCCAGAACGACTCGAAATGCGCGTCCATGCTGGCGATCGCCGGGCCGGCGACCAGGATGTCGCGGTCGCGGAAGTTGTAGGACGCATCCCAGTCGAAATAGTCGTTCTGGTAGTTGCGACCGCCGGTGATGCCCACCAGTCCATCCACCATCATCAGCTTGTTGTGCATACGCTGGTTGAGCCTGCGCCAGCAGCAGGCGGACGCCAGCGCGTACATCGGGTAACTGATCCGCGCCCGACCAAGCACCGGGTTGTAGAGGCGCATCTCGAAATTCGCGTGCGCGCCGGCCAGCGCCGCGAGGGTATCGACGCGACGCAGCGCGGCGAGCTGGTCGACCAGCAGCCGCACCTTCACGCCGCGCCGCGCCGCGACCAGCAGTTCGTCGAGGATCAGATGCCCGGCGTCGTCCTCGTCGAAGATGTAGGTCTGGATATCGATGCTGCGGGTGGCGCCGCGGATCAGGTCCAGCCGCGCCAGCAGCGCGTCCTGGCCGTAGTCGAGGATCAGCGCGTAGTGCTGCGCCCCGGCGGGTGCCGGCACGATGCGGGCAGCGTCGACAGTCGCGGGCGCGGCCGGCGGCGTATCGATGACCGGCGTGGCCGCTGCGGGCGCACTGGACGCCTCGGACGCAGGAGACGCATCGGCGCCCGGCGCCGGTGTGGGGGTACCGCCGGCAGCGCGCAGGCCCAGTTCGAGCAGCGGCGACGGCCGCGCGCAGGCATCGGCGCGGCCGCAGGTGTTCTCGGTGCTGCGGGCAGCGACGACCAGCGCGTCCACCTGCCGTTGTTGCGGTGGGGACAGCGTGGCGCAGGCGGCCTGGGCCAGGACCAGCGCAAGCAGGCACAGCGCGCGCAGCGACGTCATGACGCGCCCTTCATTCGTCGCCCTCGCCCTCGCGCACGCGCAGCCGCAGCACGAAACGGACGTGATCGGACACCGCCAGGATCCAGCGGTCCACGCCGTAGTCGGTGCGGCGCACGCTGCCGCTGGCGAGCACGTCGCAGTCGTAGGCCGGCTGCGCGCACTCGCTTTTCAGGATGATGAAGGTCTCGCGCCGCTTCACGTCGCGGATGGTCAGCTCGCCGGTGAGCTTGCCGCCGTCGGCGATCAGCGCGGACGGGTACGGGTCGGACACGAATTCCACGTCGGGAAAGCGGTCGGCCTCGAAGAAGCCTTCGCCCCGGGTCATGCCGGTGTAGTTCGGGTGGCCGACGATCTCGACCTCGCGCGCGGACATCTGCAGGCGCACCCGATGGCGACCATCGTCGAGGGTCTCGATGCGACCGCTGTAGCGCGGGAACCGGCCCTGCAACACCTGGCCCCAGCGCGTTTTCAGGGTGAACCCGATACGGGTGTGCTGTGGATCGATCTCGGCCGCCTGCGCCGAGGGACAGGCCGCGACCAGCAGACAGCAGAGCAGCGAAGCGGAAACTGTGGCGGACTTCACGGCCACCAGAACGCGGAGAGGCTGGCGACGCCCGGCTCCACCGCGGCATCGGTCGGGAAATCCAGGACCACCACGCTGCCGGGCGGCATGCCGCGGTAGTCGCCGGACTGGCCGCTGTGCATCAGTGCGGCGAGGCGCTCCAGGCCCGGGTTGTGGCCCACCAGCATCAGGCGCTCGACGTCGTGATGCTCGTCGACCAGTTCGGCCAGCGCGCCGGCGGTGGCTTCGTAGATGGCGTCGACCAGGCGCTGTTCGACGAAACCGACGCCGTTGCCCAGCACCGCTTCCAGGGTCTCGCGGGTGCGTCGCGCGGGCGAGCAGAGCACGCGGTCGGGGACGAGGCTCTGCGCGGACAGCCAGCGGCCGGCGGCCTCCGCCTCGGCCAGGCCCTCCGCGGACAACGCGCGATCGACATCGGCCTGACCGTCGCTGACGGGTTCGGCATGGGCGTGGCGGAGCAGGATGAGGGTTCGCATGTGCGCTTCAGTCTTCGGCCCGGGAGATGGGGTGAGCTTAACGCGAACCGTCGGCAATCGGGATTCCGGAAATCCGTCGCCCTGTCCTGTGAGAGCGACGGAAGTCGCGATGGCGCGCTGAAAGTCTTTCCGTCATCAATCGCGGCTTCCGCCGCTCCCACAAGTCGCATCCACAATCCACCGCTCCCACAAAAAGCGGGCGGGCACCGCTCAACCGATGGTTTCGGGCAATCGCCGCAGCGCATCGCGGAAGAACAGGCGATCCGCCGGCGTGAGTTCGCGCAGGCGCCGCCGCAGCCGCGCGGCGGCTTCGGCGCTGCGCGGCGCGTCGCCGTCGTGGGCTTCGTACCACGCCACTTCCAGCAGCACGTTAGCGCGCTGCAGCGCATCCACCTGGACCCGGCCTGCATCGACATCGGCCTGCATCGTCGTCGCCAGCTCGCGCCAGCTCGTCCACGCCACCCGCAGCGCGATCGGGGCGATCTTCGCGCGGAAGTCCTCCGGCGGAATCACCGGCCAGCGGCGGAAGGCGTCGACGCGCGGATGCGGGAGGTCGGGGCCGCCGCTGCGCGCCATGCGCAGCAGATAGATCGTGTTCCAGCAGCCGCCGCCCACGCCGTGGCGCTCGCTGAGCCACGCCGCCAGCCCGATCCACTTCAGCGGGTGACCGTCGTCGCCGGACACGTCCAGCCCGCAGCGCTGGAACAGCCACAACGACCAGCCCAGATTGCTCGCGGTGGAGGCGGCGGCGTCGAACAGCTCGGCCTCGTTGGCCAGCGCCAGCGCCGCGCGGTAGTACAGCAGCGCGGTGCGCGCGGCCTCGGTGCGTTCGGCCGGCTCGGTGCGCTCGTCCAGCGCCATCGCGCGATGGATCAGCGCCTGCAGGTTGGCGTGTTCGCAGCGCACCCGCGGGTGGTACTGGAACAGGCCGGTCCAACGCGGGTCTTCGGTGGCCTGGCGCAGGATCTGCCGCGCCGCCTGCGGGTCGCGGCCGGCGTAGGCGCACCACGCCTGCACGATCGCCGCCATCGCCCCCAGCCAGGCGTGCTCCGGCGCCTGTTCGTCGTGCCAGTGGCGATCGAGTTCGGCCAGCACCGCGCGTGCGGCGTCGGCGTTGCCGGCGCGGCGCCAGACCATCGCCTGCTGCAGCAGCGCCAGCGCCTGCAGCCACGGGTCCGGCGCCAGTGTCTGCGCGCGGCGGTAGCCGGCCAGCGCGCCGTGGTCGCGATCCATGATCAGCCGGCCATCCAACATGTCGCGGCGCGCGCCGGCCCAGGCATGCCAGTAGTCGGGGCTGGCGGTGCTGACCGATTCCGGCCCGGCCACGCTGCGCGCCGCGGAGGCCGCGCCCAGCCAGGCCACGACCGCATCGACGCCCGCCGGGGCGTCGTGCAGCACGATGTGCAGCCGCGCGGCTTCGCCGTCGGCCAGCCAGTAGGGGCCGCGATTGCGTCCCGCCAGCGGCAGCAGGTCGGGCGCGCGACCGCGGTCGGTGCCCCAGCCCACCCGCAGCCCCAGCCGCGCGAAATCGGCATAGGCGCGGCTGATCACCATCCGCAGGTTGCGGGTATTCGCGAACTGTTCGCGCAGTTGGGTCTCGCGCAGCCAGCCCTCGCCCGACTGCGCCGCCAGCCACAGCCGCAGCAGGATCCACAGCGACTGGTGCCGCACCGGCCGCCCCTGCACGCGCGGCGGGGTGCCCAATTCGATGTCGATGCGGTCCGGCGTCGTGCGTCCGGGGGGCGTGCGGCTCGGTGTCATGCGCTCTGGTTCGTGCGGGCGTGATGCCGCAGTCTGGCATGCCCGGCCGCGCGCGGTGACAGCCGTTACAGCCGTGACGCGCGCGACATGACCATCGCTTGGGGTCGCCGCGCGACGCGACGACACTGCGACGCACGCCCCGCCACTGGAGTTGCCCGATGTCGCGATTCATCCGTCTCTGCACCGCGCTCGTCGTACTGACGATGCTGTCCCCCGCCCTGTCCGCGGCCCCGCCGACGAAAGCCGCTGCCGCATCGACCGCTGCCGCACGCTTCGCCGACTACGGCCACGCCGGCACCTTCCTGCTGCAGCGCGACGGCGCGCGTCCGCAAACGCTGCACGACGACGCCTGGGCCGCCACGCCGCTGCGCCCGGCGTCCACATTCAAGGTGATGCTGTCGCTGATCGCGCTGGAAACCGGCGCCCTGCGCAGCGCGGACGAGGTGGTGAAGTGGGACGGCAAGCCCTACCCCCGCAAACCCGAATGGCAGAAAGACATGGCCCTGCGCGAGGCGATGCAGACCTCCAGCGAGAATTACTTCGGCACGCTGGCGACGCGCATCGGCCATGAACGCCTGGCCGAATGGGTGAAGCGCGTGGGCTACGGCAACGGCCGCGTCGGCAGCAACCCGCCGCGCGTCTGGCACGACGGCGTGCTCACCGTCACCGCACAGCAGCAGGTCGCCTTCATCGACCGCCTGCGTCGCGGCGATCTGCCGTTTTCGGCGAACACCATCGCGACCGTGAAAGCCGCGATGCTGGACAGCGAGACCGACGGCCGCCGCCTCTACGGCAAGACCGGCACCCATCTCGACAACGGGACCGGCAATGCGTGGTGGATCGGGTGGGTGGAAGGCGGCAAAGCGCCTGCGACGAGTTTCGTGCTGGGCGTGCAATTGAAGAAGATGGACGACCGCGCCAAGCGCATCGCGCTGGGCAAACAGTTGCTGCGGGATGCGGGCGCGTTGCGATGACCTCCGCGAAGCGTGGCATGGGAGACCGGATCGTCCTGGCCACACTGCTCTGCATCCTGCTGCTGTCCGGACCCGCATCCGCGCGGGGCTGGGCGGAACGCGAGGACTGGTCGCGACTGTTCCGCGCAGAATCCATCGAGGGCACGCTGGTGGTGTTCGACGAACGCGACGGCGCGCGCTGGGTCCACGATGAGGCCCGCGCGCGGCAACGATTCATCCCGGCGTCGACGTTCAAGATCCCGCATCTGCTGTTCGCGCTGGATGCGGGCATCGCGAAAGACGAATTCCAGACCTTCCGGTGGGACGGCGTATCGCGGCGCTTCCCGCACTGGAATCGCGACCAGACCCTGCGTTCGTCGCTCTCAGGGTCGGTGGTCTGGGTATACCAGGATGTCGCGAGACGGCTCGGCGAGAAGAAGGAACGGCGTTACCTGCGGAAGATCGGCTACGGCAACCGCGATATCTCCGGCGGCATCGACCGGTTCTGGCTGGAGGGCGGGCTGCGGATATCGGCAGTCGAACAGATCGAGCTGCTGAGGAAACTCCATCGCAACGCGCTGCCGTTCAAGGTCGAACACCAGCGACTGGTCAAGGATCTGATGCTGATCGACGCCGGACGCGACACCCTCCTGCGCGGCAAGACCGGCTGGGCGTTCGATGTCGATCCACAGATCGGCTGGTTCGTCGGCTGGGTCGAACGTCCGCAGGGCGCGGTGTTCTTCGCAATGAACATGCAGATGCCGAACGGCGCCGCCGATGCGTCCAAACGCGAAGCCATCGTGCGGGCTGCGTTGCGCGGTCTCGATGCGCTATCCGCATCATCATTGTAGGAGCGGCGGAAGCCGCAACAGGCTGCGGACTATCAACAGCCGTACGGTGGGTCAAGAACTGTGCTGCTTCGCGAATCTGCTTGCCGACACATCATTCCGTCAGAGCTTTGCGGATCTTAGATAATTTGGCGTGATTCTTTTTGTGGTCCTCGTACAGATGCCAAACGAGTTCATGCAACTCCACAGCGATTTCCATTCGCTCTTTCTTGGACTTGCTGGAGGCAACCGCGTCAATACGCTTGGTGATCATTCGCTTCACCCCAAGCGCGGATCGCTTGCCCGCGCCATAAACTTCAACATAAACATCCCAATAGCTGAGTTTCGGAAAATCCTCCTTGCGAATCGCGGAGATCTTTTTTCCTTCTTGCGCAAGGCGCGACATCTTCTTCGAATCAACTTTAGAAATTTCCATGAGCTTCCCCTTCTAATGTTCATGAAAAATGCTTCAATGCATCTCTTCACCCCTTCCTCAACCACTTCAACAGCGGCACCCAGTCTTCCTGATGGTCGCGCACATGCTGCGAGTGGTAATCGAACAGGCTGCGGCCAAGGCCGACCAGCATCACGTAGGCTTGGCTGTCGCGCAGCTGCGCCACCACCGGGTAGGGCCATTGCTGCAGCAGTTCCACCGCCTGCTGCGAGGCGTTGGTCCACGGTTTGAGGCGGTTGCCGACCAGGCCCACGCGCAGCTGGCCGCGACGCACGCGCGGGTGCTTGGCGATGGCGTTGAGGAACGGCACGGTGGCATCGATGTCCAGCGTCGACGGCAGGATCGGCACCACCAGCGCGTCGGCGTGTTCGAGGAAAGATTCGAGGCTGTCGGCGGTGGCGCCGGCGGGTGCGTCGATGACGGTGCGCTGGGTATCCTCGGGAACCTGCTTCAGCCAGTTCTTGCGGGTGCCGTCGATCGGCAGCACCGCGGTTTCGAGATCGGACCGGCGTTCGGCCCAGCGGGTGGACGACCCCTGCGGGTCGGCGTCGATCAGGACGGTGCGGTGCCCGTCCAGGGCCGACTGTGCGGCGAGATGCGTGGCGATGGTGGTTTTGCCCACTCCGCCCTTCGAGCTGGCGACCAGAACCGTTTTCATCGGCACCTCCGCAGTGAAGAGCCCGCAGCTTAGCACCGGAATTGCCGTGCGCGGACAAGCCGCCTCACAGCGTTCTCATGCGAATCAGGCACTTAGAATCCAGGGCGCGCGCCGACGACCCGCCTTTGCTATCGTTTTCGCTGCTTTCGGGGGATTTCCACCCTTTCTTAGGACACCATGAGCGGCTTGCAGGACCTTGTGGCGCTGATCCGCGCCGATACCCCCTTGATCGTGATCGAGACCCCGGACGAACCCCGGGTGGTCGAACTGTTCCGGCAATCGCTGATGCACGTCTGGCGGGCGCTGTTCCGCTGGTCCATCACCGAGGGCCTGCGTCGCATCGACATGGACCGCGAGGACGAGGCCGACGTGGCCCCGGACGCTGGCGCCACCCTGCAGGCGATCTACAAATCCGACCAGCGCAGCGTGTTCCTGCTGCTCGATTTCGCGCCCTATCTGAAGTACGCCGGCACCCAGCGCCAGGTCCGCGACATCCTGCAGCGTCGCAACTGCCTGCCGCACGTGCTGGTGCTGGTCGGCAACAAGGTCGAGCTGCCCGAAGACCTCGAGGCGCATGCGGTGCGCTACCGCCCGCACCTGCCCAACGGCGACGCGATGCTGAAGCTGGTGAAGGAAGAAGCCGCGTCGTACGCCCGCGAACACGGCGGCAAGCGCGTGGAAGTGGACGCCGAAGCGGTGAAGCAGATCGTCCGCAACCTGCGCGGCCTGAGCGAAACCGACGCCCGCCGCATCACCCGGCACCTGATCTTCCGCGATGGCGTGTTGAACGCCAACGATCTGCCCGAACTGGCGAAGCTGAAGTTCGAGCTGATCAACCGCAGCGGCCATCTGCACTACGAATTCGACCCGGTGAAACTCGATCACGTCATCGGCGCGAAACGGGTGAAACGCTGGGTCGAACTGCGCCGCAGTGCGTTCGTCGACGGCAACGCGCCGCCCGGCCTCGACCCGCCGAAGGGCCTGCTGCTGCTCGGCGTGCAGGGCTGCGGCAAATCGATGCTGGCCAAAGCCATCGCCGCCGGTTTCGGCGTGCCGCTGCTGCGCCTGGACTTCGGCGCGCTCTACAACAAATTCCACGGCGAGACCGAGAAGAACCTGCGCGATGCGCTGGCCTCGGCCGAACAGCTCTCGCCGTGCGTGCTGTGGATCGACGAGGTCGAAAAAGGCCTCGCCAGTTCCAACGGCGAAGACGGCGGCGTCTCCCGACGCGTGCTCGGCACCTTCCTCACCTGGTTGGCCGAACGCAAGTCGCCGGTGTTCCTGGTCGCCACCGCCAACCAGGTGCACGACCTCCCGGCCGAATTGTTGCGCAAAGGCCGCTTCGACGAAATCTTCTTCGTCGACCTGCCCAGCGCCGCGTCGCGCGCCGATCTGTTCGCGCTGCATCTGCAGCGCCGCAACGTCGACGCGGAAGGTTTCGATCTGCCCGCGCTCGCAGCGACCTCGGACGGCTTTTCCGGCGCGGAGATCGAACAGGTCATCGTCGCTGCGCTGTACGCCGCGCATGCCGCGAATCAACCGCTCAGCGAGTTCCAGCTGCGTTCGGAGTTGAAAAGCACGCGCCCGCTGTCGGTGCTGATGAGCGAACAGGTCGAAGCGCTGCGCGAGTGGGCGGGGCCGCGGACCGTGCCGGCGGATTGAGGTCGAGCGCCGGGGCCGATATCGATGCTCGTGGGTGTCGCGCCGGAATGCCTGCGCTTTCCGGGCGAAGGGATCGGCCGCGGCCTCCGCCTTGGGCGGAGCGCCAGCGCCTGACCATCCCCGCGTCAGCCTCTCCCTGAGCCAGTCTCCCCGAAGGAAAGGGAGGCAAGCGGAGCGTCCGCGATTCCGACCATGCGCAACACTCGCTGCGGACCCACTTTCGCTGCACCATACGCCGGTCGATCCATCCGATCCCGAGGCCGCATGAGCACCGATCCGAATCCACCGTCGCCCACCCGGAAGCCCTCCTCGGACCTCATCCGCATCCGGCGGTCGCTGGCGCGGCGTTTCAGTCTGCTGGCCGACAAGGCGGACGATGCGATGATCGAGCGCCGCATCCGCGAGGGCGTGGAGCTGCGCGGGGCGACGCCGTGGATCCTGATGTTCGCGATCCTGATCGCGTCGATCGGACTGAACGTGAATTCCACTGCGGTGATCATCGGCGCGATGCTGATCTCGCCGCTGATGGGGCCGATCATGGGCGTGGGGCTGGGCGCGGCGGTGTACGACTTTGCGCTGATCCGCACCTCGCTGTTGAATCTCGCCATCGCGTCGGCGATCAGCCTCGCCGTGTCGACGCTGTATTTCACGATCACGCCGCTGTCCGAGGCGCAGTCGGAGCTGCTGGCACGGACGTCGCCGACGCTGTGGGACGTACTGATCGCGCTGTTCGGCGGGCTGGCGGGCATCGTCGGCATCACCCGCGAGGAGAAGTCGAACGTGATTCCCGGCGTGGCCATCGCCACCGCGCTGATGCCGCCGCTGTGCACCGCCGGCTATGGTCTTGCCACCGGACAATGGCACTACTTCGGCGGCGCGTTCTATCTGTATTCGATCAACTGCGTGTTTATCGCACTGGCGACGGTGGTGGGCATCCGGCTGGTGCGCGTCCCGGTGCATTCCTACGTGGACGCGGTGGTGGAGCGGCGGCTGCGTTCGTATCTGCTGGTGCTGGCGCTGGCGACGTCGCTGCCCAGCGCATGGCTGGCGTACCAGCTGGTGCAGCATGAATTGTTCCGGTCGCGCGCAACCGCCTTCGTCCGCGACGAATTCGCGTTCGAGAAGGCGCACGTGGCCGACACCCGCGTGGACCCGAAGGCGCGCAACATCGAGGTGTCGCTGATCGGCCTGCCGCTGGACAAGCCGACGCTGCAGCGGATCGAAGGACGATTGGCGGTGGCGGGCCTGCCCGACACGAAGATGCTGGTGCACCAGAACAGCGAGAACGACCGCATCGACGTGACCGCGTTGAAATCCAGCCTGTTGAGCGATCTCTACCGCGACAGCCAGCAGGCCCTGCAGAAGAAGGACGCCGATCTGGCCGCGCTGCGCGAACAGATCGCCGCGCGCGATGCGCTGATGAACCAGGCCGACGCGATCGCCACCGAGCTGCGTACCCTGGTTCCCGATGTGGCGACCGTGACGCTCAGCCAGGGCTATCGCATCGACGCAGAGTCCGGGAAAACGCCGGTGCTGCAGATGATCGTGCAGACGAATTCGCCGGTCCCCGAGCCGGACCGGACGCGAGCACTGGAGTGGTTCAAGGCGCGCACGAAAATGGCCGCAGTCGATATCCTGTTTGATACCGTGCGCAAGTGACCGGCATCCACGCATGCTTCGATCGCTGGCGGTCCTTTCGTTGATCCTGCCGGGAACGTATCGGGAAAACCTTTTTCATGAAGTCTTCCATTTTCAGGCTCGCGGCGTTGCTCGCGCTGCTGGCATTGTCGCTGCCCGGCGTCGCTCGACCCGCTGAACCCGCCACACCTGCCTTCGCATTTCCGCGCGAAGCCGCCAGCGACGATGCACTGCTGGCGAAGGCGATGCCGGCGCTGGCGCGGGACGTGGCCCGGATCTATCGCGACGAAGATCCGGACCGCGATCGCGTTACGCGTTTCCGCCTGCAGATGGTGGCGGACGACATGGCTGGCTCGGTCGCAACCATCCACGCGCTGCGACGGACACGCATGGACGCAGGCGACGCTTCGGCCGCGACTCTGTACCTGCAGTACGAAATCTTCGCGATGGCGAAAATTGCGGAAACTGCCGGGACGCCGCTGGACAGTGCGCTGCGCGACGCCTTCGGCATGCTGTACGGTGCGCTCGACGACCGCACCGCGCTACGCGTGCAACCGTCGTTCGACGTGGGCATGCCGCGCGCCCTGGACGACCTTCGCAAGGCGCTGGCGCCGGCGGCCGAACGCGGCCGGCTGGATCTGCCGGAAGCGCTGGCGCTGGTGCGGCGCTACCAATTCGTGCAGGTGTTTTCCGAACTGTCGCCGCGAGCGCCGGCGCTGTTCGCCGAAGACGATGCGCGGCGCTACCGGATCGAACGCGACGTGTGGATCGCGATGCCCGACGGGGCACGGATCTCCGCGATGGTGGTGCATCCCGCCGCCGCGAAAGACCCACTGCCTACCCTGCTGGGCTTCACGATCTACGCGAACCCGGATTGGCTGTTGGCGGACGCGAAGACCGTGGCCGCGCACGGCTATGTCGGCGTGGTGGCGGTCACCCGCGGCAAGTCGATCGCCGGCGATGCGGGCGTTGCCCCGGCCGAACCGATCGCACCGTTCGAACACGACGGCGCCGACGCCGCGGCGACGATCGGCTGGATCGCGCGGCAACCGTGGAGCGATGGCCGCGTCGGCATGTACGGCGGCAGCTACAACAGCTTCACCCAGTGGGCGGCGGCGAAGCATCGCCCGCCCGCACTGAAGGCGCTGATGACCTCGGCCAGCGCCGCGCCGGGCATCGACGTACCGATGCAGGGCAACGTGTTCATGAATTTCATGTATTCGTGGCCGTTCTACACCACCAACAACCGCAGCCTGGACGACGACGCCTACGGCGACCAGGCGCGCTGGGACGCGCTGAACCGCAGGTGGTATGCCGATGGCGGCGCCTATCGCGACATGGACCGCATCGACGGCACGCCCAATCCGGTGTTCCGCCGTTGGCTGCAGCATCCCGGCTACGACGCCTACTGGCAGGCGATGATTCCCTACCGCGATGAGTTCGCGGAGATCGACATTCCGGTGTTGGCGACGACGGGTTATTTCGATGGCGGCCGTGTCGGCGTGCAGTATTACTTTGACGAGCACACGCGCCGCAACCCCCGCGCCGACCACACCCTGGTGATCGGACCGTTCGGTCACCTGGCGATGCAGACCGGCGTGGCGCGCAACATCGAAGGCTACGATGTCGATCCCGCGGCGATGGTCGACCTGCAGGCGCTGCGTTACGCATGGTTCGATCACGTGCTGAGAGGCGGACCGAAACCGGAACTGCTGCGCGACCGCATCAATTATCAGGTGATGGGCGCCGACGTCTGGAAACACGCGCCCTCGGTGGCGGCGATGGCGAACGGTTCGCTGCGGCTGTATCTGCAGCCGGAGAAGCGGGACGCCACGACGCATCGGCTCGTCGCGACAGCGCCTCCCAAAAGCGCATCGCTGGTACAGCGTATCGATTTCGCCGACCGCAGCGACGCCGACTGGACGCCTTCGCCGCTGTCGCTCGCGCCGACGCTGGATGCGCACGGCGGACTGGTGTTCGTCAGCGATCCGATCGACGCGCCGACCGAAATCAGCGGGCTGTTCTCGGGCGTGCTCGATTTCGTCGTCGACAAGCGCGATCTGGACGTGACCGTCGAACTCCACGAACGGATGGCGGACGGACGGCACTTCTCCCTCAGCCATCATCTCGGCCGCGCCAGTTACGCCAGGGACCGCAGCCGTCGCGAACTGTTACGGCCGGGCGAACGCCAGCGCCTTGCGTTCCGCAGCGAACGACTGACCAGCCGCATGCTGGAACCCGGCAGCCGCCTCGTCGTGGTGCTGCGCGTGAACAAGCAGCCGGACATGCAGATCAACCATGGCACCGGCGGCGACGTTTCCTCCGAAACCGCAGCCGATGCCGACACGCCGATGCGCGTCGAATGGCTGGGCGGCAGTTACGTCGAGATTCCGGTCTGGCGGTGAGTACGGCCTCATCGTCCTGAGCGCCCTCAACCCACGCCCGCCCACAACGGCAGCGTGAGCAGCGACAGCAGCAACCCGTAGCCGACCATCGCCGCGGCCAGGCGCGGGGCGAGGTTGTGCGAGATCGCGAGCGCACCGGCGGTGACCATCGACGGCATCGCCGATTCCAGCACCGTGGTGCGCGCCATGTCGCCGTGCAGGCCGAGCAGCGGGACCAGCAGCAGCGCCAGCGCCGGCATCGCCGCGAGTTTCAGCACCAGGCCGGTCACGAGCGGCTTGAGCTCGTCGCGCGGCAGCGCGAGCTTCACCGACAGACCGATGGTCAACATCGCCAGCGGCAGCAATGCGTCGGACAATCGCTGCAACGCACCGGCGATCCAGTGCGGCGGCTCGGCCGGCATCACCGTGAAGCCGACGATCAGCGCCCACAGCGGCGGAAACTTCAGCACCCGCAGCAGCATCCCGCGCGGCGTCGGGGACGCGTCACCACCGTAGCGCGCCAGCACCCACAGCCCGAAGGTCGACAGAATCAGGAACGCGCCGAACTGGTCGTAGATCACCGCATAAGGCAGCGCGTGTTCGCCGATCAGCGCGCGGGTCAGCGGGTAGCCGAGGAAACTGGTATTGCCCAGCGCGACGGTGAGCAGCAGCACCGCGCGTTCGTCGTCGCGGAATTTCAGCCACCGCGCAAGCACGTGCACCAGCAGCACCGTCGCCGCCAGCAACAGCCACGGCACCGCGGCCACACCGAACAGCGCAGGCTCCAGTTCCAGCCGCGGCGCATAGCGCAGCACCGCCGCCGGCAGGCAGACGTACAGCACCACCAGATTCAGGGTCTGCGCGGCGTTGTCCGGCAATACGCGCAGGCGCTGGAAGGCGTAGCCCAGCGCCAGCATCGCGAGGATCAGGGCGAATGCGTCGAAAGCCATAACGTCGGTGGGTCGCCTGCAAGCATTGGTGTGTCCTGTGGGAGCGACGGAAGTCGCGATGGCTTACGGCAAATCCTCCGGGGGCCTATCGCGACTTCCGTCGCTCCCACAGAACAATCGCTCCCACGGGACAACCTCTGCGCTGGCTTCAATACCCCGCCGCCTGCCCGTCCTTGCGCGATTCGCTGGCGCCGACGTAGCCGCCCTCGGGATTGACCATGATCGCCTGATAGCCGCCGTAGGGGCCATCGGCGAAGCGCACGCTGTGGCCTTTGCGCATCAGCGCGCGGATGGTTTCGATGGGAAAGCCGCTTTCCAGATCCACTTCGCCGCCGTCGCTCATCGCGGCGTTCTGGCCGGTCGGTTCGGTGCTGCCGTCGTGCTGGATGCGCGGCGCATCGCCGGCTTCCTGCAGGTTCATGCCGAAATCGATCATGTTGAGCAGGATCTGCACGTGGCCCTGCGGCTGCATCGCGCCGCCCATCACGCCGTACGACAACCACGGCTTGCCGTCTTTTGTCACGAACGCGGGAATGATGGTCTGGAACGGACGCTTGCCCGGCGCGTAGCAGTTCGGATGCGCCGGCTTCGCATCGCAGCCCTTGAGCACGAACATCTCGCCGCGATCCTGGAAGATGAAGCCCAGCCCCGGCGGCGCCATGCCGCTGCCCATGCCGCGATAGTTCGACTGGATCAGCGACACCATCATGCCGTCGGCGTCGGCGGTGGTCATGTAGATGGTGTCGCCCTCGTTGAGTTCGGGAATGATGCCCGGCTCGACGTTGCGCGCGGCGCGTTCCAGCGACAGCAGCCTGCCGCGTTCCTTCGCATAGGGTTTCGAGATCAGCCGCTCGACCGGCGCGTCGTAGAACGCGGGGTCGGCATACGTCGCGGCACGGTCGGCAAAGGCGATCTTCTTGGCTTCGACGAACAGATGCACGTGCTCCGGGCTGCCGAAGCCGTAGGTTTTCAGATCGTAGGGCTCCAGCAGGTTCAGGATCTGCAGCGCAGCGATGCCCTGCCCGTTCGGCGGCAGTTCCCACACGTCGTAGCCGCGGTAATTCGTGCTGACCGGCTCGACCCACTCGCCGCGGTGCGCGGCCATGTCTTCGTAGCGCAGGAAGCCATCGTTGGCCTTGAAGTACGCATCGATGCTGCGCGCGATGTCGCCCTTGTAGAACGCGTCGCGACCGCCGTTGGCGATCTTCTCGAGAGTGTTGGCGAGATTCGGATTGCGCCAGGTTTCGCCCTTGCGCGGCGCGCGGCGCTCATCCGGCATGCCGCCGGCGACGGTGAACTGTTCGGCGAATCCCGGCCACTTCGACAGCACCGGCACGCTGCGGCCCCAGTAGTAGGCGATCACTTCGTGCACCGGATGGCCGTCGCGCGCATAGCGGATCGTCGGGGCCAGATTCTGCGCCATCGTGCGTTTGCCGAAGCGGCCGTGCAGCGCGAACCAGCCGTCGACCGTGCCCGGCACGCTCACCGGCAGCGGGCCATGCGCCGGAATGTCGCTGATGCCGCGACGCTTGAACTCGTCCAGGGTCAAGGCTTTGGGGGAACGGCCGGAACCGTTGTAGCCGTGGAGCTTCTTCGTCTTCGGATCCCAGACGATCGCGAACAGGTCGCCGCCGATGCCGTTGCCGGTCGGCTCCATCAGCCCCAGCGCGGCGTTGGCGGCGATGGCCGCATCCACCGCGCTGCCGCCGTCGCGCATCGTCTGCAGCGCGATCTGGGTCGCCAGCGGGTGCGAGGTGGCGGCCATCGCCTTCGGCGCGTAGATCTCGCTGCGGGTGGCGAAGGGTTTGCCGGTGACGCGGTCGGCGGCTTCCGCATGGGAAGTCGAGACGGACAGCAGGCACGCGAATGCGAAGGTCATCGGCAGGGTGCGCATGGAAACCGCCTCTGGAGTGGAATGCACAGCGTAACGCGTCCGATCCGGGGACGGGCCGCGGGTCTGTTGGCGACAAGGGCAAATCCCCCGTAGCCCCCCTTTTTCAAAGGGGGCGAAGCAAAGGCGACGAAGCAAGGGCGCAGTTGCTTTCCCCCCTTTGAAAAAGGGGGGCAGGGGGGATTTGCTCTGGCACGCCGTGCCGATACGCAACAGAAGAATGAGCGACCTCAGTCCGTGGACCCACCCCGATCAGAGGCCACCCCGATCAGGCGTTCGCGCCGAACCCCACGATCAACGCCTCGTTATCGATCGCCGGCGAGTACAGGTAGCCCTGCACCGCATGGATGCCGCAGCCGCGGAGGCATGCGGCCTGGGCTTCGGTTTCCACGCCCTCGCCGACCACGTCGATGCCCAGGTCGTTCGCCAGCCCGACCAGCGCCTTGACGATCGCCAGATCGGCGCGATCCTGCGGCAGCCCGGCGGTGAAGCCACGATCGATCTTGATGGTGTCGATCGGCAGGTGTTTCAGATAGCCGAGCGAGCAGAAACCGGTGCCGAAATCGTCCAGCGCCACGCGCACGCCCAGCGCGCGCACCCGCGCGAGGGTCCTGGCGGCGGCATCGGCGTCGCGCAGCAGCATGGTTTCGGTGAGTTCCAGACACAGCCGCTCCGGCGGCAGCGCGGACTCGGCCAGCGCGGCGTCGACATCGGCGGCCAGTCCGGCTTCCTCGAACTGCCGCGCCGAGACGTTCACGCGCAGCATCGGCGCGATGCCGTTGCGCGCGGGCCAGCGCATCGCCGCGTTGCAGGCCTCCAGCAGCACCCAGCGGCCCAGCCGCACGATCAGTCCGGAGCTCTCCGCCGCTTCGATGAACTCGCCTGCGGCGACGAGGCTGCCATCGTCCTTGCGCCAGCGCAGCAGGGCTTCGGCGGAGCGCCAGTGACCGTCACGCAGATCCACTTCCGGCATGTAATACAACATCAGCTGGCCGTCGGCGAAGGCATCGCGCAGCGCTTGTTCGGTACGCATGCGCGCGAGCAGATCGCGATGGCGCACCGCATTGAAAACCTTGCAGCGCCCCAGGCCGTGGGCGCGCGCGCGCAGGCTGGCGTTTTCGGCGTTGCGCAGCAGCGCGTCGGCGGAAGGCGCGGCGAGATCGCGCGAGAACGCGATGCCGGCGGTCACCGTCGCCGGATAGCCGGTGGGCGCGGCGGCATCGGTCTGCACCAAGTCGATGCAGCGCTCGGCCAGCTCCAGCGCTTCCACTTCGCGCAGATGACGATGCGGGATGATCGCGAACGCATCCTCGCGCACGCGCGCCAGCGCCGCGTTGTCGACGGTGAGTTCGCGCAGATGTTCGGCGCAGTCCACCAGGAAGCGGTGGAAACCTTCGACGTCGAGGGTTTCGTTGCCGGCGGGCGGGTCGATCTGCAGATGGATGACCACCAGGCCGGCGTCGTTATCGTGCAGCGGACGCAGCGCGGTGTGCGCGACTTCCAGCAGGTGATCGCGGTTGGGAAGATTGGTCTGCGGATCGTGGCGTTCCAGGAAGCGCAGGCGGCTTTCGATCTCGCGACGGCGGGTGATTTCGTAGGCGACAGCCACGTAATCGCCGATGCTGCCGGCGAAGGCATGGTCTTCCGGCGACCACATGCGCGCGCTGCCGACATGCTCGTGGCAGACCACGCCCATCAGCATGCCTTCGGCGCGGATCGGCGCGTCGAGCAGCGAGTGGATATCGTGGCGCCGGAGGTAGGCGCCCAGTGCTTCCTGCGAAGCGGAGACGGTGGCGTCGTTGGCGACATCGACGATATCGATGACCCGCACTTCGTCCAGCTGGATGCCGTATTCGGAGTCGAGCGGCAGGCTTTCGTCGAAGCCGGGGGGATTGTGCGCGCCGCTGCTGCGGACGTAGGCGTGGACGCAGTGCAGGCGATGGATCGCGGTATCCACCCGCCAGACGTTGACGCGGTCCACGCCGAGCGTCTCGGCGGCGACTTCGCAGATTTCGGCGACTGCGGTTTCGAACGTGCAGTCTTCGTGCCAGACCCGCCGGCCGAGGGCCACCAGCGCATGGTTGTGCCGCCGCGCGCGGGCGCCGCGTTCGAGTTGCCGCTGGCTTCCTGCGCTGACCGTCATCGCCCCCCCCGTCCGCACGAAAAGGTCGCGGCCGTCTTTGGCCGCTGCGTTTTTGATGCTACGCGGAAACCGGTAGACAGCGGCCACGGCCACATGCCCGCCGCCATCGCGGGGCGGATACGGCACCGCGGGATCAATCCACGGTGCAGGTGAGGGTGAGGGTGACCGCGCCGTTCAACGGCAGGGTGGGAATGGTCGCGCCGGCGCCCTGCAGCGCCGCGACCAGCGCCGCGCCCGTCGGTGCCGGGCACGCCGCCCCACCCGTCGCGGTACAGCTGGCGGTGGTGCAGGTGAGGTTGGTCGGCGCCGGATCGGTCACGACCGAACCGTTCGCGGCATCCGGGCCGAGATTGGTGACGACGATGCTGTAGCTGGCCGAGGTGCCGGACACCACCGTGTCCGCGGCCTGATCGACTTCGCCGTTGACGCCGGGCGTATTGGTCTTGGTGAGGCGCAGGTCGGCCTGGTTGTTGCGCACATTGGTCAGGGTGCAGGTGAGATCGTCCCCCACCACCGCGGTGATGTCGAACGTGACGCCGCTGCCCGAGGGCGTCTGCCCGCCGGCGAGCGCATTGGTACAGGCATAGGTGGTCGCGTAGTTGGTCAGGACCGCACCGGCGGCGCCGGTTTCGCCGAGGGTGTAGACCGCGCCGATGGCGCCGGGGCTGAGTGTCGCGATGCCGGTGGCGGTGTTGCCCGCGCCGGCCGTGGTGACGGTGGCCGGCCCGCCGGTGCCGGCGATGGTCAGCGCGAACTGGTCGGTCGCCACGAAGCGACCGTTCGGCAGCGCTTTCTGCAGACGCAGGATCGGCAGCCGGCTGTTGGTGAAGGTGCAGGCGAAGCTGACGCTCGCGCCGATTTCCGCGCCGGTGATGGTGTAGGTGGAACCGCTGAGGCTGCCGACCGTTGCGCTTGCGGCATTGACGCAGGTCGCGCCGGTGAGCGACCAGCCGGCGGGCAGGCTGCTTTCGTTGATGGTCACGGCAGTGGTCGGCGCAACGATGGTGTAGACCTGCGTGCCGGCAAGCGTGGTGTTGCCGTCGACCTGGGTCGGCGTGTTCACCACCGTGGTCGTCACCGACCCGGTGAGCTGCGAGGTATTGGTCAGGGTGAAACCGAACGCCCCGCCGACGCCGCCCAGCGTGGTCTTCTGCAGGGTCAGCTTGCGCGACACGGTGAACTGGTAGTCCTCCACTTCGCCGCTCTGCACCGTGCCGCGCGGGGTCGAACAATTGTCCAGCGCGGTGTTGTTGGTGCAGACCCGGAAGCGGGCGAAGGTGGGGCCGATGATCGCGGTCAGCGGCACGGCGATGTTGAGATTGGTCGTACCCACCGCGACTGCCTGGTTGGTCACCATCTGCTCGCCGGGATCTGTGAAATCGCCGTCGGCGTTCCAGTCGAACCAGACATTGAGGAAACCGCCTCCGTTCTGGATGCTGACCGGCACGATGGTGATTTCGCCGGTCGGCAGCAGCGGCGTGAGCGTCACCCCGTCTTCGTCGTCGGTGTTGTTGGTGTCGTCGCCGGTGGCGGTGGCGTTGTTGAGCAGGCTGCCGTCGGCATCGATGCTGGCGCCGAGGCGTATCCCGGAAATCGTGTGCGTGGGATTGCCGTAACTCGCCGGCGCGTCGCCGACATCGGCATTGTCGGATTCGAGCAGGAACGAGGCGTTGGTGCCGCCATAGACCAGCGGCGTCGCCCCGCCGGCCGCGGTCACCGTGTAGAGACTGCCGGGCGTGCCGCCGCCGTTGCGGAAATAGGCGGCGCCGGACATGCCGTTCGGCTCATTGTTGAGGTCGCCGTTCGGGGTGTCGTAGGTGCCGCCGCTGTTTCCGGTGACCAGGCCCGCAGCGGCCAGGGTGACGTGCCCAGCCGGAAGGGTGAAGCCGGAACCGCTGGAATTCGCGACCATCACCAGTTTGCCGTCGTCGGCCTCGTCCGGCACCTGACCGGCATCGTAGGCCGCAGGCGCGAGCGTGTAATTGCCGGGTGTCCCGGCTACCACCTGCGCCGTCGCGGTCGCATTGCGAACGAAGCCGGTGTCGGTCTGTTCGACGTTCTGGAAGATCGCCGCCATCAGCAGGGCGTCGTCGCCGGCATTGGAGGGTGTGCTCACATCGGGAAAGGTAATGCTGACAGTGCCCGAGGCGGCGCCGCCGAGCAGGATGTCGATCTCGTTTTCCAGCAGCACGATGTGGAAACTGCTGACGCTGAAGAACGCCGTGCCGGCCGGCGACCCGCTGGGCGAGGTGCTGATGGTGATGAAGCGGGTGTCGCCGCTGGGCGTGCCGCCGATGACCAGCGCGTTCTGCTTGTTGACGGTGCCGGCGGGGCCGACGACCTGGGCGGTGATCTGGTTGTTGCTGGTGGTGGCCGGCGGGGTACCGATGCGCGGCTCCGGCCAGTTGTCGCCCAGCCCGGTGCCGGCGACGTTGCCGCTGGTGCACAGGCCACCGGTGGCGTCGGCCGGCGAGCAGTGATCGCGCTCGAACGTGGCCCAGACGAACATCGCCCGGTTCTTGCCGGCGGGGATGTTGAAACTGGCGATGGTGGGCGTGCCGGCGGCGCCGGCCCCGGTCGCGGTATCGGTCTGGGTGTTGAGGTTGGTGACCTGCGCGGCGTGCGCGAAGGCAGCGACGCCGAGGCTGAGCAGCAACACGGTGAGCGTGCATCGGATACGACGCAAGGCAGCGTGTCCGTACGCCAGCGCACGCGAGTGCGCGTCGTGAAGAGCCACGTGACGCAAAAGCCGGCAATACGCGTCCATCCCCACCACCCTGGTCGTCACTCGGTCCTTGGTTGCCGCCCCCGATCGAAACGTCTTCGTTACCGTTTCGCCGACGAAGCCGTCACGTTACTCCCCTGCACGCGGAAGACGGGATCGTCTCGGAATCATTTCGCACGATAAGCGCGGCATCGCCATCCAGACACTGTCACATGCAGCAGGCTAGGCCTTTTTACACCCAAAGTTGCAATGGATGTCTCGATTTTCCGGGAAAATCGACGATTCTGATTCTATTTTCAGATCGAAACGGGTCGATCGATCGTCGCCCCCTATATCGGATGCTGTGCCGGGCGGTATTCGCG
Source organism: Thermomonas sp. (assembly GCA_020692565.1). GTDB lineage: Bacteria > Pseudomonadota > Gammaproteobacteria > Xanthomonadales > Xanthomonadaceae > Lysobacter_I. The sequence continues at coordinate 13,210 of JAIMKJ010000039.1, read as the reverse complement.
CAGAAAGCCCGGCGGCGCCGGGTCCGGCCCCGATCAAGGCACCTGGCAGCTCAGCACGAAGGTGGCCGTGCCGCCCACCGGCAGGGTCGGAATGGTCGCGCCCGCGCCCTGCAATGCCGTCGCCAGTGCGGCACCGGTCTGCGCCGGGCAGATCGCGCCACCGGTGGCGGTGCAGCTCGCGATGGCACACGTCAGGCCGGCGCCGGCCGTGTCGGTGATCACCGCGTTGTCGGCGGTGGCGGGACCGTCGTTGGTCACGGCAATGGTGTACGTGGCGATGGTGCCCGAGACCAGCGTATCCGCCATCTGGTCGACGTTGCCGTTCACCCCAGGCGTGTTCGTCTTGGTGATCCGCAGATCGGCGCGCCGCGGCGCGTTGGTGATGACGCAATCGAGGTCGTCGCCGGCGGCCGGGGTGAACTCCGCCCATTGCCGGCGCGCGCCCAGCGCCGTGCCCGTACCGCCCGGCAGGACGGTCGTCGAACCCGCGGTGGCGTTGGTGCAGGTCAAGGTGGCCTGGTACGCGGTCGGCAGGGTGTCCGGGCCGGTACCGTTGGCCTTGATGGCTTCGTCGAACTGCATCGTGCTGCCTGCGGGCCGCACCACCGGCCCGGTGCTGGCGAGCGCCGGCGCGATGGCGCCGACGGTGACGGCCGTCGCCACCGGATTGCCGCCGGACAGCAGCCGGATCTGCGCCTGGTCGCTCGCGACAGCCCGTTCGACCAGCGATTTCCGCAGCGTCGCCCACACCGGCGTCGGCGTATTGCGGCAGGCGCCGGCATTGCTGGCGGTGTTGCCGAGCAGGCCCTGCAGGGTCGCGGTAGCGGTGTTGTGCAATCCGCTGCCAGCAGCGCTGGGCGAAGCGCAGGCGTCGTTGCCGGTACTGCCGCCGCGATTGATCTCGATGCGCACGGTCACGACGTAGGTATCCGTCGCCCCGGGGGCGAGCGTCGCCCATTGCGATTGCAGCGCCCACGGCCCGCTGCCGGCCAGCGGCGTCGATGCCCCACCGTTACGGGTGAAGCCGGCGGAGACGATGCCCACGTCGGAATCGAACCCCGGGGTATCGGCCAGGCTGTAACTGGCCGGCAGCAGCGCGGTCGGGTTGTTGACCAGCACGGTATAGGCCACGTCGAAGCGGGTCGGCTGGCCGGCCACGGCGACCGGCATGGCGGCATTCTTGGTCACGGTGATCGCGGCATCGTCGTCCACGATGGTGTACGCCCACGCGGTTTGCGCGGCGGCACCGCAGACCGCACTGGAACTGAGCAGGAAGGGCAAGGGCGTGCCGGACGGCGGCTGGATCTGCAACAGGATGGTTTCGTTGGCTTCAGGCAGCGCGTCCTGCGAGACGACGATCGGCAGCGCGAACTGGCTGGCCGCGCTGCTGCCGTCGTAGACGCCGGCCGGGATGGTCACGACGATCGTGGCGCTGTTGCCGGGCGTGGTGTAGTCGGTGCCGAGCGTCGCGGTGCCGCCGGTGATGGAGACGGTCACGGTGAAGGCGCTCGATACCGTGCCGTTGATGCGCAGCGTGGGGACGTTGTTGGACGCGCTTTCGGGGGTGGAGCTGCTGGGCTGGATGAATTCGACCAGCGGACGCAGGCCGATCTGGATGTTGTCGAGGAAGTTGCCGACCGTATTGCTGCCGCTGCCGGTGCTGATGGACTCGAAGCCCATGCCGGTCGCGCCGGTGGAGCCGGTGTAGGTGAACGTGCCGGCGTAGTCGACCCAGCCGCTGCCGCCCGCCGCCGGCGCGAGCGCGCTGCCCTGCGAGACGATGGGCGCGTCGAACGCGCCGTTGCTGGTGGTGCCGACGCGCACGATCGCGACCGAAGCGCCGATGTTGTAATCCATCACGTCGCGCACCGTGGCGCTGCCGCGCCCGCGATGACTGAAACGCCAGGAGATCTGCTCGCCGTTGACCAGACAGACGTTCTGGAACAGGCGCGACGACGCCGATGCATTCAATTCGGCGAAATTGAGGCCCTGGCGCGCGGGAACCCCCTGGAAATTGGTGCGCCACAGCTCCATCACCGGCCCGCTGGGGCTGGCCGGCGCGGTGCAGTCGCCGCCATCCCCGCCGACCGGATGCGTGGTGGTCCAGCCGGGCACCAGGGTTTCGGTCAGCAGTTTGTAGCAGCCGTTCGCCGCGTTGGACGCCGTCAGCGCCGGCGTCTCGAATCCCTGATTCAGATAGGTGCGCTGCACCTGCGCGTGCGCCGGTGCGATGAGGACGGCGCAGTGCGCGGCCAGAAGCCCGGCCGCCGCGCACGCGCGGATCATCCGCCCTCGCATCGGACCGATCGCTCCGATCACGGCACCTGGCAGTTCAGGGCGAAGGTGACCGTTCCGCCCACCGGCAGGGTCGGCACGATCGCGCCCGCACCCTGCAGCACCGTCACCAGCGCGGCACCGGTCTGCGCCGGGCAGGCCGCGCCGCCGGTGGCGGTGCAGCTTGCGGTGGCGCAGGTCAGATTGGTCGGCGCCGGGTCGGTGACCACCGCGCCGTCGGCGCTGTCGGGACCATTGTTGACGACCGCGATGGTGTAGACGCTCGGCGTGCCCGAAACGACCATGTCTGCGGCCTGATCGACGTTGCCGTTCACGCCGGGAGTATTGGTCTTGGTGATGGAAAGATCGGCGTTGGGCACCGGGACATTGACCGTGGTCTGATTGTTGCCGGCCGTGCCGACGCTGCCGCCGTTGCGGTCATTGATGGCCCCGGTCTGTCCGGTGAACGTCACCTGGTTCTGCCCGCCGCCCGGGGGAAGCACGTAATTGAAGCTGCAGACGATCTGGTTGTTCGGTGCGATCGGACCGAGCCCCACGGGCAGGACCGGAAGGGCGGGCACGCAGCTCAGGCCCGAGATCGTGCCTGCGCTGGCCGTCGGCGTGCAGGTAGGCGAATAGGCGATGTTCGGACCCTGATTGGTGCAGGTCAGCGTGGCGGCATAATTGGTGCCCGGCACGATCGACGCCGGCAGGCCGGAAAAGACCGGCACCATGTCCGACACTTCGCCCGAGACGCCCAGCATCCAGCCTTCGGCGCCGTTCGCGGGCCAGGCGACGCCGTCGCTGGCGCGCATGTACATGCGCAGGAACACGCGCGTGATCGCGTTGCCGTTCACGCGGATCGAGCCGCAGGCGGCGGAATTCGCGACCGCGCAGTTGGCGGCGGGCGTCGCCACGAGATGGTTGATCTGGTTGCCGGCGACGCCGAACGCCGCGTTGCCCGACAGCCGGGTGATGCCGGTCGCGCCGATGGAACTGCCCGGCACGAAGTCGAATTCGGCGGTGAATCCCTTGCCGCCGGCGGTGCCGCCCAGGCCCGAGATGTGCAGGACCAGATTGGAGACCGGGACATTCAGGTCGATCTGCAGATCGGCGTACTGGAAGCGCCCGTTCGCCGCGGCCCCGGCCACCAACAGGCCATTGGTACGGAACTCGAACTGCGCCGCATGGTTGGTGGCGACCGCGATGCCGGTGCCGGCGGCGACCGTGGGCAGGGACGTGAAATGGGCGTTCTGGCCGCCGCCCAGGAAATTCATGGCGGCATAGCGCGGATCGCCCGCGAACGTGCCGCCGATCATCGCGCCGTTCGCGGCGAAATTGGTCGCGTTCGCATATTGCTGGTTGAGGATCGTGAGGGTCGCAGACGGCGTGGTGGCGCCCACCGCGGCGAAGGTGTTGCCCGTCGGATTGTCGGTGTTGTTCTGGAAAGTGATGGCGAGCGGCCCCTGGAACGGCGGCGAGGCCGCCGTGCTGGCGCCCGCGGAATTCATCTCGATCGCGCGTTGCGCGACAGCGTGACCCGACACCAGCAACAGCGCCGCGGCGCATGCCGAAGGCAGGAACACACGATGGACCGCATGCAGAACGTTGTTCATTGAACCACTCTCTCGTTTTCCGGAACGCACGGCTGGCATGCCCGTGCGCTTGTGATGATTACCGTCGGCGGCACGGACGCGGTGACTGCGCCCGGTCGTCGCACGCGTGCCTGGACATGGAACGTCCGGCCGCCTCCGCCCCACCCCGGGTCGGAGGCATCTGCACCCTTTCCGGTCAGTACCAGCCGACCAGATTGATGAACCAGCCCTTGTGGTCGTAATCGAAGTCGGTGAGGTCGTCGCTGAAGGTGGTGAAGTTGTAGCCGGCGCCGATCCGCAGGTTCTTGCCCAGATCGCGATCGATGCCGAGCAGCGCGCCCTGGCGGTCGCCGCCGTCTTCCACGCCCAGCCAGCGGTACTCGCCCAGCGCATGCCACTTGTCGGCGAATCCGTAGCGGACCTGACCGGCCGCGAAGGTCGCGCCCGAATCGGCCCACTGCCCGGCGAGACGGCCGAAGCGCACTTCGCCTTCGCGGCGCATCAGCTTGGCGGCGTATTCCCAGCGCTGGTTCGGCTTGTAGACGCCTTCGAGCGACAGCACCTGGCTGCGCTGGTCGTAGAACGCGACGTTGTCGCCGATCTGCGGCAACGACGAGACGTCGTACAGATGCGTGTATTTGCCCAGCAGCGCCCATTTGGTGGAATCGAACGGACGCCATGCGAAGCCGACGTTGCCTTCGATGAACTTGGCGCCGGCCGTGGCCTGCAGTTCGTCCTCGGTCTTCGAGTAGTTGAAGCGGGCCGCGATGCGGAAACTCTCGTTGACCTTGTGGGTGAAGTTGTTGGTGGTCACCCACTGGTCGCGCTGCTCCGCGCCGGTGTCCTTGCGCCACTCCAGCTTGCTCTGCCACTGGGTGTCGTTGGAGGTACGGCCGGCGCTGACGCTCACCGCGTTACGGTCGACGTTGCCGATGGCGCGGTCGAGATTCGCCTGCTGCAGGGTGAAACCGAGGGTCCAACCCACGCCCGGATAGAAATCCATGCCGAAGGTGTGGGCCAGGCCGGATTCGTTCGGCGCCTTGAGGAACTGGCTTTCGTTGAACACGTTGACCTGGCTGGACAAGCGCCAGCGCTGGCCCAGCGTCCAGCCGGAATTCTGGCGATCGTTGAACAGCGGGTCGTAATCGCTGCGATCGGTCGAATAGGTATAGCCGCCGTAGACCGTGTGTTCGGGACTGATCCGGTATTCGCCGTTGACCTGCGCCGAGTCGCCGCGGTCGCCGGTGGTGAGTTCCGCGCCGACGCTGGACAGATCGCCGAACAGATACTTGCCGCCGAGGGTCAATGCGTTGTTGTCGACGTAATTGCCGCCATCGTCGTCGACGGTGACCTGCGCGGTGCCGTAGACATCGAGGCTGCTGCCGAAACGGTGCTTGTACTGCAGGGCCGCCAGCGTGCCGACGGCATCGCCGGAGACGCGCTCTTCATCGACCCGACGCAGTTCGGCGGCGAGGCTGTTGTGATCGTTGATCCGCCATTCGCCGGTGATCTGGGTCTGGGTCAGGGCTTCGCTGCCGCGTTCGGCGCGGCTGTAGCGGCCGCGCACGTTGACGTTGGGCGCGAACTGGCCCAGCACTTCGGCACCGTGTTCCTGGATGTCCGCACCGGTGTCGAAGCGGCCGACCGAGAACCCGGCATCGACATCCCGCCACCAGGCGCCCGCCGACCAGTCCAGATTCGTCCAGCCCAGCTCCTTGAAGTTGGCGCGGGCTTCGACCGCACGCGCGTCGCCCTTGCGGGCGCCGAGTCCGGCATTGGTCTCGGTGAAGCTCAGGCCACCGTTGTCGGAGAAGAAGATCGGCGCGCTGGTCGCTTCGGTGCGGCTCTGCTCGAGTTTCAGATAGGTGCCGCGACCGGCCTGCAGGGTCAGATCCAGACCTTTGAGCCCGTAATCGTCGCCGGCGCGGTTCTCGTCGATCCAGGTGGCGCCCAGCGCGACGTGATCGCCGAACCAGTGCTTGCCGCGGAAGCCGGCGGTGAACTCGTCGGCGTCGAAGCCGTTGGGCACGTATTCGTAATCGATCAGCAGCACCTGCGCGAAGCCGTCGAGCGGCGTGTCGCGGGTGAGCGTGGGAATGTTCTCGCGGGTGATCTGCGACAGCGGACGGGTCAGCAGCACGCGGCCCTGGAACTCGTCGATCTCGTAGTCCGCGCCGCGGGCCAGGTCGACGCGACGTTCCACGCGGCCGGTGGTGCCGTCGCGCACTTCCAGCACGACGCGGTCCGAACCCGGCAGCACGTCGGTGTGCTTGAGGTAGTACAGGCTGCCGCCGGTGCCGAGGAATTCGCTGTGACCGGGCGCGGTCTGCGCTTCGGAGCCGAACAGCTTCACTTCGCTGCCCGGTTCGCCCAGCGCGGTCGCGCGGCGCGAGCGCCACGACAGCGCGCCGCCGTACAGCGCACGCGAATACTGGCCGTATTCGGTGCCGGTGATGCCGGTGTTGTAGTTGCCCCACAGCGCCTGGTTCTTGTCCCAGTCGACGCGGACGTACAGCCGGCCCTGGGTATCGACATCGCGATAGGTCGTGGAGTCGTCGCCGTAGACCGGGTAGTAAGCGTCCGGATCGAGGCGGCGGAACACGTCCTGCGGATCGGCGTCCCAGAAGCCCTTGAACAGTTCGGAAACTTCCCGTTCCTGGGTGTCGGCCTGGGCGGTGATCAGATATTTGCCCTTGACCTTGCCCTTGAGATAGAACGCGAGCCGGCCTTCGACCAGGAAGTTGTCGTCGTAACGGTCGTCGCCGGCCAACGGCTCGATCGAACCGGTGACGTTGCCGCTGGAGAGCGTGAGGTCGGCGATGGCGACCGCGAACATGTACTTGCCGCTGACGTCGATATCCAGGCGCCGGTTCAACGCGTCCTGATCGAGGCCACGCAGTTCGATGTCGAAGCCGTGACGGCCCACCGGCACCAGATACTCGGCGACCAGCTTGCGCTGCAGGTCGATCGGATGGCTCTGGCCGTTGATCCTGACGCTGTAGCCGTCCGGAAGATCGCGGCCCTGGATGCGGATCCGCGAACCGTAGATCGGGATGTTCTGCTGACGCAGCGAGTTCTCGCCGAAGATGCCTTCGACCAGGCTGCGCTGCTCGGCTTCCTCGGCGCTGAGCGCAAGGCCGCTGCTGCGTTCCACCGACTGGCGCAGGATCTGGTTGCCGCGTTCGACTTCATCGGGCGTGACCAGCTGCATGCGCTTGGGATAGGTCTCGTCGATGCTGCCGTCGGCGGCGTAAGCGCGGGCGAGGTACAGCAGTTCGTCGCCGGCGCGGGCTTCGAAGCCCGCCGGCAGCGCGCCGTCCCATTCGACATCGCTCACCGCGCCCACCGGCAGATCGACCTTCGCCAACGGCGTCACCAGATCGGTGTCGCTGGCGCGGTAGATCAGCACTTCGACGCGCTGGATGAAGGCCGGGTAGTTGCTGAAGGCGTAGAAGCGGACCGGTTTGACGACCCGGCCGCCATCGAACGCCACTCGCGACGGCGCCGACAGATTGAACTGCGGCTGGCCGAGGTTGGGATCTTCGGTGGCCCAGATCACGCCGCCGCCCGGGACGTCGGTCGACCATTTGCCGATCGCCAGCGCCTGGCCCGGCTGCAGCACGACGTTGTTCTTCGCGTCGACGCGTTCGGCTTCCACCGTCACCCGGCGATCGGGCTGCAGGGTGCCGGAATCCGACTGGTCGGTGGTGGCGCCGCTGACCGGTCGTTCTTCGCCGCGGGTGCGGATCTTGAACAGCACGCCCTCGTCGGAGGCGCAGCCTTCGCTGCCGCACCGGGGACCGTCGGCGGAGGCAGGCGCTGGTGTCGGCGTCTGCTGTGCAGAAGCGCTCGCTGCGAAGCCACCGGCAAGGATGCCGATCAGGGTGTAATCGAGCAGTTTCATTTTCATCACGGCGCCCCTCACTGACCGTTCATTCCGGCAGGGGCTGCCGGATCTTCGTTGAAATCGACGCGCAGCTTGCTGCGCATTTCCGTCGGCAGTGCTTCCGCGATCGCCTCGTACACGGCCTTAGCACGGCGCATGCCAAGAGCCACGTTGTAATCCTCCGCTCCGCGTTTGTCGGCGTGGCCGACCACCGCGACCTGGGTGACGCCGCGCGCCTGCAGCGACGCGGCGATCTGACGGATCAGCGGCAGGTATTGCGGCTTGATACGGGCGCTGTCGGTATCGAACAGCACCGTTCCCAGCACCGGCGTCTCGCTCAGCGTCACCAGCGTGGTCTTGGCATCGCCGACGACCGTGCGCAGGCTCACCGGCGTGGCGGCCGCCACGTCCGGCGACAGGCGTTCGACCAGCGCCTTGCGCAAGGCTTCCGCCCGCTTGTACGCCAGCGCCTCCGATTCGGCGTCCGCCTTGATCACCACCTCGCCGCGCCCGTAGCGCTGCGCGGTCTCCGCCATCCTGTCGATGGCGGCGGCGTATTCGTCGCGGATCTCGGCGCTGCCCGGCGCGAACATCACCGAACCCATTTCCATCTCGACCGTGCGCTCGCCGTCTTCCAGCACCGTCACCGGCATCTTCACGCCGAAGTCGAAGCGGACCGGCAGCCCCGGGGTCACGCGCCGCACCAACGGGTTGTCGGTGGTGAACGTGGTGCCCGGCGGCAACGTGGCCGGATCGACCTTGAGGATGATGTTGCGACCGCGGTCGCGACCGCCGTCGATGCCCACCAGACGATAGCGACCGTACTGGTCGGTCTCGACCAGCAGACCTTCCACCGAGGCGATGCGCACGCCGGGAATGCCGCGTTCGTCGATGCCGGCGTTGGCGATCACGTAATCCACCTGATAACCATCGGCCACCTGGCTGACCCGACGTTCCACCGTCGGTTCGGCCGCGTTGAGGCCCTTGGCCGCTTCGCCGCTCTTCTCGACGCGGGTGCTGCCATCGGCGGCCATGCGCACCGTGACGCCCTGTGCCGAAGTCAGCACGAAATCGTCGGTGAAGCGCAGCTCGCGCAGCGTCTGGCGGATCACGACCGTGTGCTTCGCGACCGGATCGGCTTCGGACTGACGCGCGGTGATGGTGCCGACGTCGATGCCGTGGAGCATCGGCGCACTGGCGTCGGGTTCCGGCGTCGGCCCGGTGCCGCGGTCGACCGTGGTCGAAGCCGGCACGTAGGCATCCGCTGCGAAACCGCCCTGGACGCGGACACCGGAGAGACCGGCCGCATCCTGCCACTGGTCGCCGTCGCGGTCGTTCCACACCGTACCGACGATCAGCGATTCGTCGAGCATCGGATCGGACACCATCTGCACGTTCGCGGTCGCCACGTTCGAGACCACGCTGCCGTCGTCTTCGACATACGCGCTGTTGGTGTGGACGCCCGGACGGACGCCCGCGCCGACGCGCAGCAGATACGTGATGGTGGCGCGGCCTTCGGCGGCGATGTCGATCTGGTCGACCCGGATCGGGTAGGTCCCGACCAGACGACCGGCGTTGTCGGCATCGGCCACCGCCAGCGAACCTTCGACATAAGTGAAGCCCGCAGGCGGCGTGTCGATCAGCGTGCCGTCGGTCATCGGCGTCAGGCTGGTGTTGTCCAGCGTCAGCGTGTAGCGGACCAGATCGCCGACATTCACGTCGCGCGGGCTGGCGGTCTTGACGATGCGGATCGCGGCCGGCGCGCCGTTCACGGCGACCACGGCGGTGCTGGTGGAACTCACCGTCTGGGTCGACGTGGACGATGTCGCCGTCGCGGTCACCACGTTGTCGAGCGTGCCGCCCGCCGCCGCTTCCGCCGCGGTCACCGTATGCGTGTAGGCGTTGCACGTCGCGGTCGCACCCGGCGCCAGCGTGGTCGGCGCACAGGTCAGCGTCGTCGGCGCACCGCCTTCGAAGCTGTCCACCACCACCAGGTTGTTCAGGGTCACGTTGCCGCTGTTGAGCACGCTCACCGCATAGGTGATCACGTCGCCCGCGTCCGCCAGGCCGATGATGCCGCCATCGGTGGTGAGGGTCGCGGTCTTGGTCGCGGCAATGAGCGGGGACTGGACGATCGGCGTGCTCGTCGTGTCCGGCGGGCTCGTCGTCGTGCCGCCGCCCGGCGGTGTGCCGGTGACGGTCGCGGAATTGTCCACCACGCCGGCATCGACCTCTGCCTGGGTGATCGTGTGCGTGCCGGTACAGGTCGTGCTCTCACCGGGGGCCAGCGTCGTCACCGGACAGGTCGCCAGTGCATCCAACTGCGCATCGTTCACCACGATCCCGGTCATCGGCACGTTGCCGGTGTTCGTCACCAGGAACGTGTACGCGATCGTGCTGCCCGCGGTGTTGCCCGAAGGCGTGCCCGCGGTCTTGTCGATGGTCAGCGCAGGCGTCGCCGCGATCGGCGTGCTCGTCGTGTCCGGCGGGCTCGTCGTCGTGCCGCCACCGGGCGTGGTGCCCGTCGCGGTCGCGGTGTTGTCCACCACACCGGCGTTCACTTCCGCCTGCGTGATCGTGTGCGTGCCCGTGCAGGTCGTCGAAGCGCCCGGGGCGAGCGTCGTCACCGGGCACACCGCCGCGGCGTCGAGCTGGGCGTCGTTGATCACGAGGCCCGTCAGCGTCACGTTGCCGGTGTTCGTCACCAGGAACGTGTACGCGATCGTGCTGCCCGCGGTGTTGCCCGAAGGCGTGCCCGCGGTCTTGTCGATGGTCAGCGCAGGCGTC
>JAIMKJ010000039.1:0-2547 GCA_020692565.1 Thermomonas sp. | reverse complement strand
GCCCGCGGTCTTGTCGATGGTCAGCGCAGGCGTCGCCGCGATCGGCGTGCTCGTCGTGTCCGGCGGGCTCGTCGTCGTGCCGCCACCGGGCGTGGTGCCCGTCGCGGTCGCGGTGTTGTCCACCACACCGGCGTTCACTTCCGCCTGCGTGATCGTGTGCGTGCCCGTGCAGGTCGTCGAAGCGCCCGGGGCGAGCGTCGTCACCGGGCACACCGCCGCGGCGTCGAGCTGGGCGTCGTTGATCACGAGGCCCGTCAGCGTCACGTTGCCGGTGTTCGTCACCAGGAACGTGTACGCGATCGTGCTGCCCGCGGTGTTGCCCGAAGGCGTGCCCGCAGTCTTGTCGATGGTCAGCGCAGCAGTAAAGGTGATCGGAGTCGTCACCGTGCTCGTGCAGCGCGAGGCCGCCGGACAGGTCGGATCGCCGCCGCCGGACACCGTCGCGATGTTGGTAGCGTCGGGCAGTGCCGCTTCTGTCGGCGTGATCGGAATGATGAAGCTGGTGCTGCCGCCCGCGGCCAGACCGGCCGGGATCGTGCAGGTCACCGTCTGGCCGGCGGCCGTGCAACCCGCCGGCAGCGTGCCGAGGGTCAGACCGGTCGGAATGGTGTCGGTGATCGTGCTCACCGCCGTCGTCGCCGCGGTGCCGGTGTTCGACACCTGCAGCGTGTAGCTCGCGGCGACGCCGATGGCGAACGAACCCGCGCTCGCGGTCTTCGTCATCGTCAGCTGCGGTGCGTTGACCGGCGTGGTCACGGTGCTGGTGCAGCGCGCGTCGGCCGGACAGGTCGGATCGCCGCCGCCGGAGACCGTGGCGGTGTTGGTGACGCTCGCGCCCGCCGCGAGGGTCGGGGTGACCGGGATGACGAAGCTGGCGTTCGCACCCGCCGCCAGACCGGCCGGAATGGTGCAGGTCACCGTCTGGCCTGCGGCGGTGCAGCCGGCCGGCAGCGTGCCGATGGTCAGACCAGTCGGAATCGTGTCGGTGATGGTCGATACCGCCGTGGTGGCGGCCGTGCCCGTGTTCGACACCTGTAGCGTGTAGCTCGCCGGAACACCGACGGTGAACGAAGCCGCGCTGGCGGTCTTCGTCATCGTCAGCTGCGCCGCGTTGATGGGGGTGGTCACGGTGCTGGTGCAGCGCGCATTCGCCGGGCAGGTCGGGTCCCCGCCGCCGGAGACCGTCGCGCTGTTGGTCACGCTGGTACCGGCCGCGAGGGTCGGCGTCACCGGAATCACGAAGCTGGTGCTGGCGCCCGCGGCAAGGCCGGCCGCGATGGTGCAGGTCACCGTCTGGCCGGCGGCGGTGCAGCCCGCAGGCAGCGTGCCGATGGTCAGGCCGGTCGGAATGGTGTCGGAAATGGTGGTCGCGGCCGTGGTCGCAACGCCACCATTGTTCGTCACTTGCAGCGTGTAGCTCGCAGCGACGCCAACGGTGAAGGTCGCCGCACTGGCGGTCTTCGTCATCGTCAACTGCGGCGGCTGCGGCGGAGAGTTCACGCACGTGGCGTTATCGGTGACGACGCCGTTTTCCTGGCCCGCCGGCAACGAGACCGCGTTGTACAGGCCGCTGCCGGGTGTCGGCGTCGCCGAGCAGACCGTGGGCGGCGTATTGGTAGTGAAACCGTAGGTGATGGCGACGTTGAAGGTATGCGTTGCGCCCGCGGCGATCGGCGTATTGGCCGGTGCGAGCAGGTAGGCGCCCGCGCCCGCCTGCGTTCCGCTGGGCGGGGCGCCGGGGCCACTGGTCGTCCAGGTGATGCCGGTTTCGGTGATGTTCGACGGGAAGATCGGCGAATCGCTGAGTCCGCCATAGGTGGTGGCCAGCGTGCCGCTGTTGGTGACAGTCACGGTGTAGGTCACCGTGTAGACGCCGCCCACCGACGGTCCGGTCGCGGTGCCGGCGGTCTTGGCGATATTGAGGTTGGCGCTGTTCACCGGCGTCGTCACGCTGCTGGTGCAGCGCGCGTCGGCCGGGCACGTCGGATCGCCGCCGCCGGACACCGTGGCGGTGTTGGTGACGCTCGGGCCGGCCGCCAGGGTCGGCGTGACCGGAATGATGAAGCTGGTGCTGGCGCCCGCAGCCAGACCCGCCGCGATGGTGCAGGTCACGGTCTGGCCCGCGGCGGTGCAGCCCGCCGGCAGCGCGCCGATGGTCAGGCCGGTCGGGATGGTATCGGTGATCGTGCTCGCAGCCGTCGTCGCCGAGGTACCGGTATTCGAGACCTGCAGGGTGTAACTCGCTGGCGTACCCACGCTGAAGGACGGGCTGCTCGCGGTCTTCGTCATCGTCAACTGCGGACGGTTCACCGGCGTGGTCACGGTACTGGTGCAACGTGCAGCCGCCGGACAGGTCGGATCGCCGCCGCCGGAGACGGTCGCGGTATTCGCGACGCTGGCGGCTGTGCTGGCGGTCGGCGTGACCGGAATAATGAAGCTCGTGTCCGCACCCGCCGCCAGACCGGCCGGAATAGTGCAGGTCACGGTCTGGCCCGCCGCGGTGCAGCCCGCCGGCAGCGTGCCGATGGTCAGACCGGTCGGGATGGT
>JAIMKJ010000009.1:128357-134997 GCA_020692565.1 Thermomonas sp. | reverse complement strand
CGACGAAACCGCGCTCGTGAAAATCCTCACCGAGCCCAAGAACGCCATCAGCAAGCAGTTCAAGAAACTGTTCGAGATGGAAGGCGTGGAGCTGGAGTTCCGCGCCGACGCGCTCGCCGCGATCGCGCGCAAGGCGCTCAAGCGCAAGACCGGCGCCCGTGGCCTGCGCACCATCGTCGAATCGGTGCTGCTGGACACCATGTACGAACTGCCGTCGCTGGAAAGCGTCAGCAAGGTGGTGGTGGACGAATCGGTGATCGAACACAAGTCCGAGCCGTACCTGATCTATGAGACGCCGCCGAACAAGGTCGCGTCCGCGGAATAACCCGGCATCGATCGGCTGCGCAAGCGGGCATTCCAACGTCGTTGGAGTGCCCGTTTTCATTGGGCACTCCGTCGCACATGTCTCGTGGAACAGAGCCGCATCAGGACCCATCCGTCCGCTCGGCGGCGCGCGCTTGCATCCTGCGGCGCATGACCCCATAACGGTGCCGAAGGTCGTTCGTCCATCGTGGCGGGGGCCGCGAATCATCGACCGGAGCCCCCATGACCACCGATCTTTCCGTCAGCATTCTCCCCGAGTTGCCCGTGCTGCCGCTGCGCGACGTCGTGGTGTTTCCCAGCATGGTCATCCCGCTGTTCGTCGGTCGCGAGAAGTCGATCAAAGCACTCGACATCGCGATGGATCTCGACAAGCGCATCCTGCTGGTCGCGCAGAAATCACCCGAGACCGACGACCCGGCCGCAGCCGATCTCTACGAATTCGGTACCCTCGCCCAGGTGCTGCAACTGCTGAAACTCCCCGACGGTACCATCAAGGTCCTGGTCGAGGGCGTTTCGCGCGTGCGCGTGAAACAGGTGCGTGAATTCGACGGCGCGCTGGCGGGGCGGGCGGAGTTGCTGGAAACCGCGGAACAGCGCGATCCGCGCGAAGTTGAAGCCATCGTGCGGTCGCTGATGGGGCTGTTCGAGCAGTACATCAAGACCAATCGCAAGCTGCCCCCGGAACTGATGCAGACCCTCTCGGGCATCGACGAGCCCAACCGGCTCGCGGATACCATCTCCGCGCATCTGAGCGTGCGTCTTGCCGAAAAGCAGCGACTGCTCGAAGCGGTCGATGTCGCCCAGCGGCTGGAACTGCTGGTCGGCCTGGTCGACGGCGAGATCGATGTGCAACAGTTGGAAAAACGCATCCGCGGGCGGGTGAAGTCGCAGATGGAGAAGAGCCAGCGCGAGTATTACCTCAACGAGCAGATGAAGGCGATCCAGAAGGAATTGGGCGAACTGGACGATGCGCCGAACGATATCGAGGACATCACTCGCAAGATCGCCGCCGCCGGCATGCCCAAACCGGTGGAAACCAAGGCCAAGGCGGAGCTCAACAAGCTCAAGCAGATGTCGCCCATGTCCGCGGAAGCGGCTGTGGTGCGCAACTATCTCGACTGGCTGCTCGGCGTACCCTGGAAGAAGCGCACCAAGATCCGCAAGGATCTGAAGGTTGCGCAGGAAACGCTCGACGCCGATCACTACGGTCTCGATAAAGTCAAAGAACGCATCCTCGAATATCTCGCGGTGCAGACCCGCGTGAAGCACATGAAGGGCGCGATCCTGTGCCTGGTCGGCCCGCCGGGCGTAGGCAAGACCTCGCTCGGGCAGAGCATCGCCAAAGCGACGAACCGCAAGTTCGTGCGCATGTCGCTGGGCGGCGTGCGCGACGAGGCCGAGATCCGCGGCCATCGCCGCACCTATGTGGGTTCGATGCCGGGCCGCATCGTGCAGAATCTCAACAAGGCCGGCAGCAAGAACCCGCTGTTCGTGCTGGACGAGATCGACAAAATGTCGATGGACTTCCGTGGCGATCCGTCGTCCGCTTTGCTGGAAGTATTGGATCCGGAGCAAAACAACGCGTTCAACGATCATTATCTGGAAGTCGATTTCGATCTTTCCGAAGTCATGTTCGTCGCGACTTCCAACTCGTTGAACATTCCCGGTCCGCTGCTCGACCGCATGGAAGTGATCCGTATTCCCGGTTACACCGAGGAAGAAAAGCTCAATATCGCCGAACGTTATTTGCTGCCGAAGCAGTTGAAAGCGAACGGTCTGAAAGCGGGCGAGCTGAAGATCGCCCAGGATGCGATTCGCGACATCGTGCGCTATTACACGCGCGAATCCGGCGTGCGCAACCTTGAGCGCGAGATTTCGAAGATCTGTCGCAAAGTAGTGAAGGAAATCGCTCTGGCGGGCGCGCAGACGTCCGGCAAGGGCGTCAAGGCTGTTGCGGTCGCGTCGAAGAATCTCGACAGATACCTGGGCGTTCGACGCTTCGATTTCGGTCGCGCCGAGAGCGACAACGAGATCGGCATGGTGACCGGTCTGGCCTGGACGGAAGTCGGTGGCGATCTGCTGCAGATCGAATCCACGCTGATGCCCGGCAAGGGGCAATTGATCCTTACCGGTCAGCTCGGCGACGTGATGAAGGAATCCGCATCGGCAGCGCTCTCGGTCGTGCGCTCGCGCGCGGAGCGGCTGGGGATCGATGTCGATTTCCTGCAGAAGATCGATGTCCATCTGCACGTGCCGGATGGCGCGACGCCGAAGGACGGTCCCAGCGCGGGCGCCGCCATGACCACTGCACTGGTGTCGGCGTTGACGAAGGTGCCGGTGCGTTCGGACATCGCGATGACCGGCGAGATCACGCTGCGCGGAAAGGTGACCGCGATCGGCGGCTTGAAGGAGAAACTGCTGGCGGCGCTTCGCGGCGGTATCCGGACCGTGTTGATTCCGGAAGAGAATCGCAAGGATCTCGCCGACATCCCGAAGACCGTCACCGATCAGATCAGGATCGTGCCGGTGCGCTGGATCGACGAAGTGCTGGATCTCGCCCTGGAGCATCCGATCGCGCCGGTCGCCGTCGACAAGGATGCGAAGAAGGACGCACGAACGGCTGCGCGCAAGCGTGCGAAGCCCGCGGCATCGAATCGGCGCGAAGAACGGAAACACTGAACGAACACTGATCGGAAGATGCTGTCCTGATAGTGGTGTCTTCCGCGTTTTTCGCCGCGTTTTCGCGCATTTTATAGGGCTTTTTGTTGCGTGGCGGGCACCCCGCTGGTATAACGGTCGCCTGTCGGCGCGGCGTTGTCCGCGTCGTTCCGGGGTCGAACGTGCGGAGTCGCGTTCTCGTCGCGATCTGTCGACACGCCTCTTCTTCTCAACCGATATGGGAGTCTCAACATGAACAAAGCCGAGCTTATCGACGCGATCGCCGGTGCTGCAGAGTTGTCCAAAGCCGATGCCGGACGCGCGCTCGATGCGACCGTTGCCGCCATCACCAAAGCGCTGCAGAAAGGCGACACCGTGACCGTGATCGGCTTCGGCTCGTTCGTCGTCCGCGAGCGCGCCGCGCGTACCGGTCGCAACCCGAAGACCGGCGAAGAGCTGAAGATCGCCGCTTCGAAGAACCCGGTGTTCAAGGCTGGCAAAGCGCTGAAGGATGCCGTAAACTAATCAGCTCTTCTCGTTGGGGTGCTTAGCTCAGCGGTAGAGCGTCTCCTTTACACGGAGAGGGTCGGGGGTTCGAAACCCTCAGCACCCACCAGAGGCGCGAGATGATCGGAAGGTATTCCGTTCGATCATCGAACTGCGGTAAAATCCGCGGTGTTGCAGGGTCAAATGCGGAGTGGTAGTTCAGTCGGTTAGAATGCTGGCCTGTCACGCCGGAGGTCGCGGGTTCGAGTCCCGTCCACTCCGCCAATTCCCTCAAATTCGATTTTCTGCTTTCGGGCAGGCTCCAAAAGCACCGGGAACGGTGCTTTTGTCGTTTCCGGGCCCTCCGGGCCGCGCGAAAATACGGGGGGCAGGGCGCTTTTTGCAGGATTTCGTACCCGTCGGGCATGCTGCGGCGCGTCGCTCCGGCTACACTTAGCGGCTCCTCATTCGGCACGCCTCGCCAATGCTGCAAGCCTTACGCGATAAATCATCCGGCTGGATCGCCACCATCATTCTCGGGATGCTGATGATCCCGTTCGCCTTCTTCGGCATGGAGCAGTACCTGTTCCAGCGCAACGACACGTTCGTGGCCAAGATCGAGGCGCCGCCCGCCTGGTGGTCGTCCGCCCCGGATTGGTGGCTGGTGCGCAAGGCGTTCTGGCAGAAGGAAGAGATCAGCGTCGATCAATTCCGCAGCCGCTTCGAGAGCGTGCGCCAGCAGCAACGCCAGGCTGCCGGCGAGAATTTCGATGTGCGCGAGTTCGAAAGCGTCGAGAACAAGATCAGCATCCTGGAGAGCCTG
Source organism: Thermomonas sp. (assembly GCA_020692565.1). Taxonomy (GTDB): domain Bacteria; phylum Pseudomonadota; class Gammaproteobacteria; order Xanthomonadales; family Xanthomonadaceae; genus Lysobacter_I. Next base: position 130,706 of record JAIMKJ010000009.1, on the reverse strand, counting down.
GTCGACGAGAGCGTGATGCGCATGGCGACCGAGCGCGAAGGGATCGCCATCGGCGATGCGCAGGTGCGCGAGACCATCGAATCGATTCCCGAATTCCAGATCGACGGCAAGTTCGACCTGCAGCGCTACCGCCTCTCGCTCGCTTCGGGCGTTCCGCCCAGAACCCCGGCCGAATTCGATCAGCAGGTCCGCGATACGCTGAAGCAGCAGTTGCTCGCGTCGAGACTGCGCGGATCCGCGTTCGTGACCAATACCGAAGGGCAGCGTCTGATCGCGCTGCTCAGCGAAACGCGCGATGTGTCGTATGCGATGTTGCCGGTGCCCGTCGATACCGCCCCGGTGACGGCGGCCGAGATCGCGAGCTGGTACAAGGCGCATCCCGACGATTTCCGCTCGCCGGAAATGGTGACGATCGAGTACGTCGATGTCGACGCTGCGGCGCTGGCGCCGCCGGTCGTCGCCGACGAGAACATGCTGAGAAGCCAGTACGAGCAGGACAAGGCACGTTTCACCGAACCCGAGCAGCGCCTCACCTCGCATATTCTGGTGAAGGTGGATGCCGATGCCGATGCCGATGCCGCGGCGCAGAAAGCGGCCGAGGCCAAGGCGAACGCACTGGCGGTGCAGGCGAAAGCGGCCGGTGCCGACTTCGCCGCGCTTGCGCGCCAGAACTCCGACGACGGCGGCTCGAAGGACGGCGGCGGTGATCTGGGTTGGGTTTCCAGGAACGGGCAGATGGTCAAGCCGTTCGAGGACGCCGTGTTCGGCACCGCTGCCGGCACTATCTCCGGTCCGATTAAGACCGATTTCGGCTGGCACATCATCCAGGTGCGCGAGATGAAGGCCGGCCGCGAAATGCCGTTCGAGCAGGCCCGTCCCGAATTGGAGCGCATGTTGGCCGAAACCGCGCGCGAGCGCGCCTACAACGAACTCAGCGGCAAGCTGGTCGACGAAGTGCTGAAGAGTCCGGCTTCGCTGGCGCCCGCCGCCCGCAGCGCGAACCTGGCGGTGCAGAAGCTCGGCCCGTTCGCGCGCGGTCAGGGCACCGGTATCGCCGCGAATCCGGCGGTGTTGCGTGCCGCCTTCTCCGAGGCGTTGATCGAGAGTCGCATGGTCAGTGATGCGATCGAGATCGCGCCGAACCACAGCGTCCTGATCCGGGTGGTCGAACATACGCCGGAACGTGTCCAGCCGCTCGACAAGGTTGGCCCGCAGGTCGTGGCTGCGGTGCGCGCGGATCGTGCGGGCAAGGCCGCCGAAGCCGAGGCCGAAGCTGCGCTTGCCCGCATCAGGAAGGGCGAGTCGCTGGCCGCGATCGCGACCGCGAAGCAATGGGTCGTCGCCAATGTGCCGGCGGTGCCGCGCAATGCGCCGGTGCCGGACGCCGTGGCCGCCGAGGCCTACTTCCTGGTGCCGGCTCCAGCCGCGGGCAAGGCATCGCCGGGCAAGGTGCGCGGCCAGAACGGCCAGATGATCGTCTTCGAAGTGACGAAGGTCGGCCAAGGCAACGCCGACGAAGTGACGCCGGAAATGCGCGCGGGCTTCCTGCGCGAGCTCGCGCCGCGGATCGGCGAGCAGGACGTGCTGGCGGTCGGCAAGGCCGAGCGCAAGCGGATGAAGGTGGAAATCGCCGAAGACCGGTTGTAAGGGATCCGGTATCGACCGAACGAAGAAGCCCGGCATCGCCGGGCTTTTTTTTGGCCGAGGCCGTCAGGCTGACGCCGGGCTTACTCGTTGCCGATCCCGGTCATGCCGATGATGTTGTATCCGGCGTCGACATAGGTGATTTCGCCGGTCATGCCCGAAGCCAGATCCGAGCACAGGAACGCGGCGACGTTGCCGACGTCCTCGATGGTGACGGTACGACGCAGCGGCGCGTTCTGTTCGACGTGGCCGAGAATCTTGCGGAAACCTGCGATGCCGGCGGCAGCGAGGGTCTTGATCGGACCGGCCGAGATCGCATTGACGCGGGTGCCTTCCGGGCCCAGGTTGTAGGCCAGGTAGCGTACGGTCGATTCCAGGCTCGCTTTGGCCACGCCCATCAGGTTGTAGCCGGCCAGCGCGCGCTCGGCGCCGAGGTACGAGAGCGTGAGTACCGAGCCGTTGCGGCCAGCCATCATCGGTCGCGCGGCTTTGGCCATCGCCGCCAGCGAATAGGCCGAGATGTCGTGGGCGATGGCGAAGTTCTCGCGGGTCAGGCCGTCGAGGAACTGGCCGGCGATCGCTTCGCGCGGGGCGAAGGCGATGGCGTGGATCAGGATGTCGAAGCCGTCCCAGTGTTTGCCGAGTTCGGCGAAACAGGCGGCGATCTGGGCATCGTCGGAGACGTCCAGCGGCAGCACGATGCTG
>JAIMKJ010000009.1:88855-128327 GCA_020692565.1 Thermomonas sp. | reverse complement strand
CGCGATTTCAGTTTTTCGTTCTGATAGGTGAACGCCAGTTCCGCACCCTCGCGGTGCATGGCTTCGGCGATGCCGGACGCGATGGAGCGCTCGCTGGCGATGCCGGTGATGAGGGCGCGTTTGCCTTGCAGAAAACCCATGATCGTCTCGTGTCTCCGTCGGGGCGTTCAGTGTGCCACGGACGGTCGACCGTGGGCTGCCGTATGGTCCGGATGCGCGTCGTTTCCGTGGTCTTCAGCTCCGGAATGCGTCCTTCCAGCGGCGCAGTTCGGCGAAGGTCTGCAGGCGATCCGCGGGTGCGTGGCCGAGGCGGTCGGCGATGGCATCGCGTACGGCTGGCGCATCGCAGCGGAGGAAGGGATTGGTCGCGATCTCCTGCGCGATGGTGCTGGGCAAGGTCGGTTGCGATGCTGCGCGCAGCGCGCGGACCGCTTCCGCGCGCGCCTGCAGCGCCGGATTGTGTGGATCGACGGTCAGCGCGAATCCGGCATTGCTTTGCGTGTATTCGTGCGTGCAGCAGACCAGGGTGTCGCCAGGCAGTGCGGCGAACGCATCGAGCGATGTCAGCATCTGCGCCGGCGTGCCTTCGAACAGCCGCCCACAGCCGAGGCTGAACAGGGTGTCGCCGCAGAACAACAGACCGGGGCCGATCTGCTTGTCGCTGGCCCGGCAGTGGAATGCGATATGGCTACGGGTGTGGCCGGGCACTTCCAGCGTATCGAAGCGCCAGTCTGCCACGGTCACGGCGTCGCCCTGGCCCACGCGATGGGTCGCGATGTCGATGCGGGGATCGTGCGGCGCGTGGATCTCGAGTTCCGGCCAGCGCGCTATCAGGGTGGCGAGACCGCCGATATGGTCAGGGTGATGGTGGGTCACCAGCACCGCGATCGGCCGCAGGCCCTCGTCGGCCGCGGCCAGCACCGGCGCGGCATCGCCGGGATCGACCACCAGCGCACGGCCATCGTCTGCGGTCAGCGTCCAGATGTAGTTGTCGTCGAAAGCGGGCAGGGGGTGCAGGCGCATGATGGGCATCGAGTAGAGCATCGGGTGGGACGACGGGACGGGGCGGCGGCTTACAATGACACGATGCCTGCTTTGTCCTCTCCCGCACAGCCCGACTCCGCGATGCAGTGGTTCCTGCTCCCGGCCGGGCTGGCAGTTCTCGACAGCGAGCACACCATCGTCGCTGATGCGCTGGCGGCGCATCCCGTGGTGGGTTTGCCGTGGCTGTGGCTGGCGCCGACCGCCGCCGCCGAGCCGACCGCGGGGCGTGGATTGCGTCTCAGTCCCGCGAGAGACGGCTGGTGCGGCCCGATCCGCTGTGGTTTGCCGCTGCCCCTGGCGACCGAATCGCTGGGCGCGGTGGTGCTGCAGCACGTCGGCGACGCGCGGATCGATGCTGCCGCCTTGATCGAGGAATGCGCCCGGGTGCTGGTGCCGGGCGGGCGATTGTCGCTGCTGGGCATGAATCCGCTGTCGCCTTATCGCCTGCGCTGGCGCCGCAGCGGATTGTCCGGGCACGACCCTTCGACCTGGCGCCGTCTGCTGGCCGAGGCGGGCCTTGCGCCCGAACCGGTGGCCCAGGGGATCGGTCCGCAGTGGTCGCCGACCGCTTCGCCCAGCCTGCAGTCCGGCTCGGGGCTGCGCGCGGCCTACCTGTTGCGCGCCGAAAAGCGCGCCTTCCCTCTCACACCGATGCGCCTGCGCAAAACGCTGGCGCTGTCCGACGGAGTACCCGCGGCTTGAAAGATGCAGAGATCAAGCAGATCGAGATCCACACCGACGGCGCGTGCCTCGGCAACCCCGGCCCCGGGGGCTGGGCCGCGCTGCTGCGCTACAAACAGCGCGAGCGCGAGATCGCCGGCGGCGAGGCGTTGACCACCAACAACCGGATGGAGCTGATGGCGGCGATCATGGGCCTGGAAACGCTGACCGAAGCCTGCGTGGTCACCCTGTTCACCGACTCGCAATACGTGCGCCAGGGCATCACCGAATGGATGCCGAACTGGGTGCGTCGGAAGTGGAAGACCGCCGGCGGCGATCCGGTGAAGAACCGCGACCTCTGGGAACGCCTGCATGCCGCGGCCCAGCGCCATCGCATCGACTGGCGTTGGGTGAAAGGCCACTCCGGCGATCCGGACAACGAACGCGTCGACGTCCTCGCTCGCGATCAGGCGATCATCTACAAGCAACAGGAGGCCGCCCGCGCATGAGACAGATCGTCCTCGATACCGAAACCACCGGTCTGGAGTGGAAGAAGGGCAATCGCGTGGTCGAAATCGGCTGCGTGGAGTTGATGGAACGCCGGCCGACCGGCCGCACCTATCAGCAGTACATCCGTCCTGACTGCGCGTTCGAGCCCGGCGCCCAGGAAGTCACCGGCCTGACCCTGGAGTTCCTCGCCGACAAGCCGTCTTTCGCCGACATCGCCGATGCCTTCCTTGAATTCATCGATGGCGCCGAGCTGATCATCCACAACGCCGCCTTCGACGTCGGCTTCCTCGACAACGAGTTGTCGATGCTCGGCCCCAGGTACGGGCGCCTGCGCGATCGCGTCAGCGGCATCGAAGACTCGCTGGACATGGCCCGCAAGCGCTATCCCGGCCAGCGCAATTCCCTGGACGCGCTGTGCAAGCGTCTCGACGTGAACAACGCGCATCGCCAGTTGCATGGCGCATTGCTCGACTCGCAGCTGCTGGCCGAAGTCTATCTGGCGCTGACCTCGGGGCAGAGCGAGATCGGCTTCGGCAATGTCGCCGACAGCGAGCGCGCGGCCGAGGTGGCCGCCGCGGCGTTCACCGCGACGCCTGTGGATGCCGCGCTGCGCCCGCGGGTACGTGCGACCGACGACGAACTGGCCGCCCATGCCGCCCGTCTCGACGCGATCCGCAAGAAGGCCGGGCGCTGCGTCTGGGAGATGGGTCGAGCCTGAAGCACTGTTCAGCTGGGGCCGCTGACGCCAACCCGTTCGGTCGTGGGTATGACGATACAATTCGCCGGTTATTTCGCTAATCAGGAGCATTCGAGTGCCGACATGGCTTGTGACCGGCGGGGCCGGTTTCATCGGGGGTAACTTCGTACTGGACGCCGTCGCAAGCGGTGTCCGGATCATCAATCTGGATGCGCTGACCTACGCCGGCAATCTCGACACGCTGGCCTCTCTCGAAGGCAACCCTGGCCATCTCTTCGCCAAGGGCGACATCGGCGATCGCGCGCTGGTCGCGGCCCTGCTGGCCGAACACCGCCCCGACGCGGTGGTGAATTTCGCGGCCGAGAGCCATGTCGACCGCTCCATCGACGGCCCTGCCGCATTCGTGCAGACCAACGTCGTCGGCACCCTTGGCCTGCTGGAGTGCGTCCGCGACTATTGGAAGGCCCTCGAAGGCGCGAGCCGCGACGGTTTCCGCTTCCTGCACGTGTCCACCGACGAGGTCTACGGCTCGCTCGGCGACACCGGCAAATTCACAGAGACCACGCCCTACGCGCCGAACTCGCCGTATTCCGCGTCGAAGGCGGCATCGGACCATCTGGTCCGCGCGTTCCACCACACTTACGGGCTGCCGGTGCTCACCACCAACTGCTCGAACAACTACGGCCCGTACCAGTTCCCGGAAAAACTCATTCCGTTGATCATCGCGAAAGCGCTGGCCGGCGAACCGCTGCCGGTCTACGGCGACGGCCGCAACGTGCGCGATTGGCTGTATGTGGGCGATCACTGCAGCGCGATCCGTGCCGTGCTCGAGCGCGGACGTCCCGGTGAAACCTACAACGTCGGCGGCGAAGCCGAGCGCGAGAACATCACCGTGGTGAAGACGATCTGCGCGCTGCTCGACCAGCGCCGCCCGCTCGCCGACGGTCGCGCGCGCGAATCGCTGATCGCCTACGTCAAGGATCGCCCCGGCCACGACCGCCGCTACGCCATCGATGCTTCGAAACTGCACGGCGAACTCGGCTGGGCGCCGTCGATGACGTTCGAGCAGGGCATCGCACGCACGGTCGACTGGTATCTGGATCACCAGCCCTGGGTGAATCGCGTGCTCGACGGCAGCTATCGTCTTGAGCGTATCGGAGACGCGGCATGACCGCGCGCAAGGGCATCATCCTCGCAGGCGGTTCCGGCACGCGGCTGTATCCGATCACCCAGGCGGTCAGCAAACAACTGCTGCCGGTGTACGACAAGCCGATGATCTATTACCCGCTCAGCGTGCTGATGCTGGCGGGGATCCGCGAAGTGCTGGTGATCAACACGCCGCACGAGCAGGCCTTGTTCAAGACCCTGCTGGGCGATGGTTCGCAGTGGGGCATGCGCATCGAATATGCGGCGCAGCCGAGCCCGGACGGACTGGCGCAGGCGTATCTGATCGGCCGCGAGTTCGTGGACGGCCAGCCGAGCTGTCTCGTGCTGGGCGACAACATCTTCCACGGCCCGGGCCTGACCAACATGCTGAAGGAAGCCGACAGACTGCAGCACGGTGCGACCGTGTTCGGCTACTGGGTAAGCGATCCGGAGCGTTACGGGGTGGCCGAATTCGACGCAGGCGGCAAAGTCGTCGGGCTCGAGGAAAAGCCCGCCAGGCCGAAATCGAATTACGCCGTCACCGGGTTGTATTTCTACGACGGCCGCGCCAGCGATTTCGCAGCGGATCTCAAGCCCTCCCCACGCGGCGAACTGGAGATCACCGACCTCAATCGCCGCTATCTCGAAGAGGGCTCGCTGCATCTGCAGCAGCTCGGTCGCGGTTATGCCTGGCTGGATACAGGCACCCATCAGTCGTTGCTCGAAGCCTCGAATTACATCGAGACCATCGAGGCGCGGCAGGGGTTGCGGGTGTGCTGCCCCGAAGAAATCGCCTGGAACAACGGCTGGATCGACGCGGCGCAATTGGAGACGCTGGCCAAGCCGCTGGCCAAGAACGGCTACGGTCAATATCTGCTGGGCCTGGCCGAGCGCGGCTTCGTTCCATGAGCATGATCTCAATGAACGCGATGTCCATGAGCGCGTCGAACGCATGAAAGTCATCGAAACCGATCTGCCGGGCTGCCTCGTGATCGAACCGCAGGTGTTCGGCGACAGTCGCGGTTTTTTCTACGAATCCTTCAATCGCGACAAGCTCGTCGCGCATGGCTTGAATATCCCCGATTTCGTCCAGGGCAATGTGTCGTCGTCGGCGCGCGGCGTGCTGCGCGGGCTGCACTATCAGTGGCCTAAACCGCAGGGTAAGTATGTGTCGGTGATCGAAGGCGAAGTCTGGGACGTCGCCGTCGATATCCGCCGCGGCTCGCCGACATTCGGCCGCTGGGCCGCGGTCTTGCTGAGCGCCGACAACAAACGTCATTTCTGGATACCGGCAGGATTCGCCCACGGGTTCGTGACCTTGAGCGAACGCGCGGTCTTCAGTTATCTCTGCACGGAGACCTACGACCGCGATGCCGATGCCGGTATCCGCTGGAACGATGCCGCCCTGGCGATCGACTGGCCCATCTCGGAACCATCGTTGTCGGAGAAGGATGCAAAGGCGCCGTTCCTCGCCGATGTGGCGCCGGAGCGGCTGCCGGATGTTCCCGCATGACGATGCGCTCAATGAGGCTCGCCGCATGAGGATTCTGCTCTTCGGCGCCAACGGACAGGTGGGGCACGAATTGCGCCGCAGTCTCGCGCCGCTGGGCGACGTGGTCGCGGTCACGCGCAGCGGCGCGCTGGAAGACGGTCTGACGTGCGAAATAGCCGATTTCGATGCGCCGCATGCGCTGCCGGGGTTGATCCAACGGATCGCGCCCGATGTCGTCGTCAACGCGGCGGCCTACACCGCGGTAGACCGCGCCGAATCCGATCGCGACGCCGCGTTTCGCGCCAACGCGGAAGCGCCGCAGCGCATCGCCGAAGCCTGTGCCGCGCGCGATGCGCTGCTGGTGCATTACTCCACGGATTACGTGTTCGACGGTACCGGCACGCGTCCCTACCGCGAAGACGATGCCACCGCGCCGCTCGGCGTCTACGGCGAAAGCAAACTCGCGGGCGAACAGGCGGTCCAGGCCAGCGGCGCCCGGCACCTGATCTTCCGCACCGCCTGGGTTTACGCCGCGCACGGCAAGAACTTCATGCGCACGATGCTGCGCCTCGCCGCCGAGCGCGAGGAATTGCGCGTGGTCGCCGATCAGACCGGCACGCCGACGCCAGCGGCATTGATCGCCGACGTCACCGCATTGGCGCTCTCGCGTCCGTTCGCCCGCAGTGGCATCTGGCATCTCACGGCTGCCGACCAGACGACGTGGCACGGCTTCGCTGAAGTCATCTTCGACGCCGCGCATGCCCGTGGATTGATCGCGCGCGCGCCGCGCGTCGTCCCGATCGCGACCGCGGAATACCCGACGCCGGCGAAGCGGCCGGGATATTCGGTGCTGGATACCACCGGCCTGCGGTCGGATTTCGGGGTCGATCTGCCGGATTGGTCAATGGCGTTGTGCGGTATTCTCGACAATATGCGCTGACGGATTTCGTCTCATCCGCATTAGCATCTTCCAAGGGGGAGCGATGGCACGTTCAATGATGATACTGGCGGCTTTGGCGGTGGTGTTTTGGATCTCCCCGTGCCTTGCCGGTGAAATTCCGATCTCCGATTTCGTGCGCTATCCGAGCTACAGCGGGGTCAAGATCTCGCCGACCGGCGAGCATCTGGCGATGACCGTCGATCGCGGCGAGCAGGATGTGCTTGCGGTGCTCCGGACGAGCGATCTGGGCGTGGTTTCCGTCACCGAGTTGCCCGGAAAGAACAGCGTCGGGAGATTCTATTGGGGCAGTTCCAAGCGCCTGGTGTTCAATACGTATATCAAGACCGGCCGATATGCACTCCAGCAGCCTCCGTCTCTCGGATATCTCTACGCGATCGACATCGATGGTTCAAAGCCGCGCAGATTGATGTACGAACCGAGAACGGCAACCGAAAGAGCCGCGAGGTCGACGCGGGAGGATACGGAGGGGTTGTACGAGGTGCTGGATGCTCTCCCGGACGACGACGACCGGGTATTGATCAGGATCGTGAATCCGTTTCTTTCTGACAAGAAACTCAATCGTATCGGACTGTTGAATACCGGGGATGGCCGCGTGAAGGTGCTTGCCAGTGCACCTCGTGGCAAATGCAGGTTTGCGATCGATGGCCTGAAGCTGCCGCGTTTCGCGATGTGCGTTGACGAAGAAGAGGAGGACGGCGGCCTCTACGTGCCAGCCGATGTTTACCGGCTCGACGACAATGACGGTTGGAAGCTCATCCACAATCTGAAGGCATCAGGAAAAATCCTCGATGTGATCGGTGGCGCCGCCGATGGACGTGTCTATGCAAATCTGAGCGACGGGAAGGGCACGATCGCTTTCGGTACGATAGATGTATCGACCGGCGAATTTCATCGTTTATTCAATGATCCCGTGTCGGACCCGTCCGGTTATATCGAATCCGCACAGGGCGACACCGTGCTCGGAGTCGTTACCCGAGCAGGCAAGCCGCGCATCACCATGTTGGAAGAATCGCATTCCGATGTGGATCTCTATGCATCGCTCGCCGCATCGTTTCCGGATCAATTCGTCGAGTTCGCAAGTAGTACCCGGGACGGTGGCCTCGTCATTTTTTCCGTCAGGAGCGATCGCAACCCAGGAGAGCTTTATCTCTACGATCGGCAGACCAACAAGGCTCGATTCCTGATGCGAAGCATGAAGTGGATCGATCCCGGGAGGATGGCAGAGGTCAGGCCCGTTCAATTCACCTCTCGCGATGGTTTGAAGATTCACGGTTATCTCACGATTCCGAATGGATCAAGCGCGAGGAATATGCCGATGATCGTCAACGTTCATGGTGGTCCGATGGGCGTGCGCGATGATTGGCACTTCAATTCCGAAAATCAATTGCTGGCCAGTCGCGGCTATCTGGTCCTTCAGGTCAATTATCGCGGTTCCGGCGGATTCGGCCCCGCATTCGAAAATATGGCTTACGGCCAATGGGCGGACGGGATCATCAATGACATCGTCGATGCGACCCGTTGGGCAATCGAAAGAGGTCATGCGGACAAGGACCGCATTTGCATCTACGGAGGCAGTTATGGCGGCTATGCGGCGATGATGGCGCCGGCGAAAGCAAAGGGTCTGTATCGATGCGCTTTCGGCTATGTGGGCGCTTACGACATGGAGGTACAGATGACCAAAAGCGACACCAGTAGAAGGGAGAGCGGTCTCCGTTATCTGGTGCGGGCTCTGGGCGGAACGAAATCCGAGAGGGATGCGATTTCACCGGTCAACCATGCAGGCGCAATCGGCATTCCGGTCTATCTCGCCGCTGGTGCCGCGGATCAGCGATGCCCGCCGGAGAATACCGAAGCGATGGAGAAAGCGCTGATCGCGGCCGGCAATCCGCCAGAAGGCGTCATGATCCAATCCGGCGAAGGTCACGGGTTCTACAAGGAAGAGAATAATCTCAAGCTGTATACGGAAATGCTGGCGTTTTTCGCCCGTCATGCCGGCGCCAAGCAATGAATGTTCGATCGATCCGGTGCCGTTCGACGGAGAGGGAAGGCGCTGTCGCCATGTAATCCGGAGCACTCCTTCCTTCGCGAATGCTTCCGTGGCGTTCGAGCTGGCAGATGAGCTGTTCGAATTGATTTGTCGCGCTCAACCGTGTTCCCGCTCTATTTTCTTTGAAATACGATCCGAATCAACCAGGAGCATTTCATGAAATTGATCGCCGCCGCGCTTGCTACTGCGTTGCTGATTGTCCCAGCCCTTGTCGCAGCGCAAGCTGCCAAACCGTACGACATCGAAGACTTCATCCGTAAACAGAAATTCGAAGACATCAAGATCTCGCCGACGGGCGAGTACTACGCGGCGACGGTTCGCGTCGAGCGCAAAACCGCCCTCGCGATCCTGCGGCGTACTGACAATAAAGTGATGGCGTCCTTGTCGATTCCCGGAGATCGCACTCATGTCGACGATTTCTGGTGGGTCAACGCGAATCGCGTGCTGATCAGGCCTTCGGAAAAAATCGGTGCGCTTGAACGCCCCCAACTCACGGGCGAGCTCTATGCAGTGAATGCCGATGGGGGCAAGGGTGAACTCTTGGTAGGACAGAGCGTGCAGGGCGAAGGCACCGGTTCGCGCATCCAGGTGAAGAAGGTTGAAGAGGTCGCGGCATTCCTGGTCGACGACCTGCCGGGTAATGAGAAGGACGTGGTCATCTCGGTTTCACCTTTCAGCGCAGATCCGTTCACGCGTGTCGAAAAGATGGATGTTTACACGGGTCGACGCATGCCGATCACGCGTGCGCCGGTACGCAATGCAAGCTTCGTCACCGACAATTCCGGTAACGTCCGGTTCGCCCTGGGCAAGGATGTCGATCTGTCGCAGCGTCTGTACTACCGCGGGCCGGACGGCAACGAGTGGAAGCTCGTGAACGATACCCGCGAAAATGGAATCGGTCAGTATCCGTTGGGATTCTCACCCGACGACAAGGTCGTCTACATGCAGGTGGAACAGGAGCAGGGTCCGGATGCGATCGTCGCCTGGGACATCGCCGCCGACAAAAAAACCGAGGTGTTCCGCGACGACAATACCGACCCGACTCCCGTCTACGTCGAGGGCAAGCTTCATGGCATACGGTTGATGGATGGGTTGCCGCGCACGCATTTCTTCGACCCGCAATCCGACGTTGCCAAGCTCTACATCAAGCTGGAAAAGGCCTTTGCTGGCCAACGTGTGGACATCACTTCGATGACCGCCGATGGCAAGCTTGCGCTGGTGCTCGCGCATGGCGATCGCAATCCCGGCGATTTCTTCATCTTCGATTCGGTCAGCAACAAAGCCGAACGTTTGCTCGGTCGGAAGGAGTGGCTCGATCCGCAGCACGTGGCCCAAGTGAGGCCGGTGAGCTTCAAGACGCGCGATGGACTCGACATCCAAGGCTATCTCACCGTGCCGGTCGGCGCAGAGGCGAAGAACGCGCCGCTGATCGTCTATATCCACGGCGGTCCTTACGGCGAATACGACGCATGGGGCTTCGATCAGGACGCGCAGATGCTCGCAGCGCACGGTTATGGGGTGCTGCAGGTGAATTATCGGGGTTCCGGCAATCATGGCCGCGCTTTCGTGTTGGCTGGAAAGCGCGAATGGGGCGGCAAGATGCAGGACGACATCACCGACGCCACGCGCTGGGCGATCCAGCAGGGCATCGCCGATCCGAAGCGCATCTGTCTGTATGGTGCCAGTTATGGCGGCTACGCCTCGTTGATGGGGGCCGCCAAGGAGCCGGAGCTGTATCGCTGCGTCGCAGGTTATGTCGGTGTCTACGATCTGCCGACCATGCATGCCGATGGCGATATCCGCGACAGGGCTTCCGGCAGGACATATATCAATGAATGGATCGGGCCGAAGCAGGATGTCGCATCGGTATCGCCGTCGCGCCTCGCAAGTCGCATCAAGGTGCCGGTGTTTCTCGCTGCTGGCGGCGAGGACGAGCGCGCTCCGATCCAACATACCGAAATGATGGAAAAAGCACTGCGTAATGCCGGTGTTCCCGTTGAAGCCGTGTATTACCCGACCGAGGGGCACGGGTTCTACAAGTTGGAGAACGAGCGCGAGTTCTATGGAAAGCTGTTGTCGTTTTTCCAGAAGCATCTCGGCGGGCGCGCGCCGGTGGTCGTTGCATCGACGAAATAAGGCTTCGGGGCATTGCAGAACATACCGGCCGGCGCTTGCAAGTGCCGGCCGTTTATGCGGCTTGACCGGTTAGGCCCAGCGGCCATGCGCTAGAATGCCCCGGTGAATTTCCGTCGGGACACTGCCATGAACTACCGTTCTTTCCTGTTTTCAGCGCTGTTCTCGTTGCCGACACTCGCGTCCGCGCAGACTGCCGGCGCGCCGACCGCCGCCGTGTCGAGTGAGTTCGCACCCTACAATCTCGGCGATTTCATCCGCGACGATCGTTTTGTCGACGTGAAGATCTCGCCGAAGGGCACCTACGTCGCTGCCACGATCCCGCTGAGCGCCGACGACAAGACGGTGATGGTGATCCTGAAGCCGGGCCAGAAAGAGCCCTACGGCCATGTGACGATCAAGGAACACAACACCCATGTCGCCCAGTTCTGGTGGGTGAGCGACGACCGTCTGCTGTTCACCATCGGCGAGCGTGCTGGCGGTCTCGAACAGCCGGTGAGCTACGGCGAGATCTGGGGCACGAATGCCGATGGCTCCAAGCAGGGCATCATCGCCGGTGCCCGCGTCCGGAGCGGTTCGGCAGCCAGCGGCAGGGCGCGAGCCGAATCCGCATCGATCCAGATGGTCGATACGCTGATCGGCAATGACACCGAGGTATTGGTGGCGGTGACGCCGTTCGCGGCGGGCGAGATCCCTTACACCTCGCTCGAACGCATGAACGTGTTCACCGGTACGCGCAAGCCGCTGGCGCGCGCGCCTGCACGCGGCGCTTCGTTTCTTACCGATTTCAATGGTCAGGCGCGATTCGCGTCCGGGCTGAACCGCGATTTCAAGGAAGTGCTGTACTACCGCAAGGACGACAAGTCCGAGTGGAAATTGATCAACGACGAATCGGTCACCGGCAGAAAAATGTCGGCGCTCGGATTCAGCGCCGACAATGCGACTGCTTATCTCCAGGCGGAAGAGGCGACGGGACCGGATTCGCTGCGCGCGTTCGACATCGCCACCGAAACGATGAAAGAGGTGGCGCGCGACGACGTGGTCGATCCGCTCGGCCTGTTCCGCGCGGTCGGCAAGCGTTATCCGATCGGTGTTGCGTTCTGGGGCGGTCGCCGCCCGCAGTTCGTGTACTTCGATCCGGATTCGGCCGACGCGCAGTTGCATCGCGCATTGCAGAGCAACTTCGACGGCGCCGTGGTGAGCGTGAGTTCGGCCACCGACGACGGGCGCTATGCGATGCTCAATGTCTACGATGATCGCAACTCCGGCGAATTGTTCATTTTCGACACGCAGGCGAAGAAGGCCAATCGCTTCATGAGTCGCGCAGAATGGCTGGATTCCAAGCGTCTCGCCAGCATGCGGCCGGTCTATTTCAAGAGCCGCGACGGGATCGACATCGATGCGCTGTTGACCACGCCGGCTGGCAGCAGCGGCAAGAACCTGCCGTTGATCGTCCATCCGCACGGTGGTCCGTTCGGTGTCCAGGATATGTGGGGCTACGACCGCGACGTGCAGATGATGGCGGCGCACGGTTATGCGGTGTTGCAGGTGAATTTCCGCGGCTCTGGCGGTTACGGCAAGCAGTTCCGCGAACTCGGCCGGAAACAGTGGGGCCTGACCATGCAGGACGATCTGACCGACGCCACGCAATGGGCGATCCGCGAAGGCGTCGCCGACAAGGACCGCATCTGCATCTATGGCGCCAGCTATGGCGGGTATGCCTCGCTGATGGGTGTCGCCAAGGAACCGGACCTCTACAAGTGCGCGGTCGGTTATGTCGGCGTCTACGATCTGAACATGCTGTGGGGGCGCGGCGACATCAGCCAGTCGTCGTACGGCAAGGATTTCCTGGCCGAACATGTCGGCAAGGAAAATCTCGATGCCTCTTCGCCGAACAAACTCGCATCGCGGATCAAAGTGCCGGTGTTCCTCGCCGCGGGCGGTGCCGACGTGCGCGCGCCTCAGTCGCACTCCGAAGCGATGGCCAAAGCGCTGAAGGCGCAGGGCAAGCCGGTCGAGACCATGTACTACTCGACCGAAGGCCACGGCTTCGTCAAGGACGAAAACCAGATCGCCTACTACACCAAGCTGTTCCAGTTCTTCGAGCGCCACATCGGCGGACGTGCACCGGTCGCGCCTCCGGCCAAGAAGAAGTAAGCGCACCGCGAATCTTCGACGAAAAAAAACGACGCTGCGAGGCGTCGGTTTTTTTCATGCGCTGGAAGCGGCGGGCGCGAGCGAAAGCCGATCAGCGTCCCGGTGTCACCAGCGTGCCGATGCTTTCGCCGCGCAGGATGCGCAGCAGGACGCCGGGCTGGCTCATGTCGAAGATGCGCAGCGGCAGGCGGCTGTCGCGGCACAGCGCGAACGCCGCGGTATCCATCACCTGCAGGTTCCTGGAAATCACTTCGTCGTAACCGAGCGTGTCGTAGCGCACGGCATCCGCGTGCCTGTTCGGATCCTTGTCGTAGACCCCGTCGACCTTGGTCGCCTTCAACAGCAGGTCGGCGCCGATCTCGATCGCGCGCAGCGCAGCGCCGGAGTCGGTGGTGAAGAAGGGGTTGCCGGTGCCGGCGGCGAAGATGGTGATGCGGCCCTTCTCCAGATGGCGCACGGCGCGGCGGCGGATGTAGTCCTCGCACACGTCGTTGATCTTCAGCGCGCTCATCACCCGGCACTTGGCGCCCAGCTTTTCCAGCGAATCCTGCATCGCCAGGGCGTTGATGACGGTGGCGAGCATGCCCATCTGGTCGCCGGTGACCCGGTCCATGCCGCCGGCGGCCAGGCCCGCGCCGCGGAAGATGTTGCCGCCGCCGATGACCAGCGCGATTTCGGCGCCGGCGTCGCGGACTTCGATCACCTCACGGGCGAGGCGGCCGATGACCTTGGGGTCGATGCCGTAGTCCTCGTCGCCCATCAGGGCCTCGCCGGAAAGTTTGAGCAGGACGCGGCGATAGGCAAGCTGGGACATGGCGGACTCCGGAGGTATGACAAACCGGTGAATTCTAGCGCGCTCCGGCAGGAGTTCGTGCTCAGCTCGATGGTTCAGCTTCCAGGTTCGTACACCGCATAGAGTTTGCGCGCCGGCTCCAATACCTCCCAGATGCCCGAAAATCCGGCCGGAATCACGAAACTGTCGCCGGCCGCGACGACGCGTTCGCCGCCTTCTTCATCGATGATGCGCACGCGTCCCGCGAGCATGTGGCAGAACTCGTGCTCGGTGTAATGCACGCGCCAAGCGCCGATATCGCCTTCCCAGACCCCGCAGTGGAAGGCTTCGCCGGGGTCGGAATAGGCGTTGGCGACCGCCTGGACTGGCTGGCCGGAGATCAACCGGTCCGCGGCCACCGGGTTGCGCGGCGCGTCGGCGGCGGAGTGGGGGATGGCGATGATCGACGGCATGACGGTTGCTCCATGAACGGAAGTGCGGGTTGGTGTGCGGCAGTGACGCGTACGGGTGACATCCGGGGATGGTGCCGAAGGCATCTGGCGCCGACAATGGCGGCACCATTCACATTCCTTTGGAGCGCATCGCCATGGCCGTCAAGACCCTGCAGGAATTCCTGTCCTCGTCGAAGGAGAGAGACCTTTCCGGCGAGGCTTTCGAGCTGGAAAGCTCGCATATGCTCGAAGCCCGCGTCGACGGCATGATCTGGGCCAAGGCCGGTTCGATGATCGCGCGCAAGGGCAACATCAAGTTCACCCGGCAGGGCCTGCTCGATCAGGGCCTCGGCGGGCTGTTGAAGAAGACGCTCACCGGCGAAGGCGCGTCGCTGATGAAGATCGAGGGCCAGGGCCGGGTCTATCTGGCCGACAGCGGCAAGAAGATCATGCTGCTGCGCCTCGACGGCGAGTCGATCTTCGTCAACGGCAACGACGTGCTGGCGATCGAATCCACCATTTCCAGCGATATCACGATGATGCGCAAAGTGGCCGGAATGATGGCCGGCGGCCTGTTCAACGTGAAGCTGAGCGGTCATGGGCTGATCGCCATCACTGCGCATTACGAACCGCTGACGCTGCCGGTGAATGCAAGCACCGGCCCGGTGTTTACCGACCCGAACGCCACCGTTGCGTGGTCGGGCGGTCTCTCGCCGGATATCGTCACCGATATCAGCCTGCGCACCTTCATCGGCCGCGGCTCCGGAGAAAGCATCCAACTGCGCTTCGCGGGCGAAGGCTGGGTGGTGGTGCAACCTTACGAGGAAGTGGTATTCCAGCAGCAACAGTGAGTCTGCGGCGAAGCTCGGCATTCGATACGGAAACGTCATCGAAATCGCTGTTTGTGAGACGCTCCGGTCGTACGCTTCCTTCATCGCCCGCTGGAATTTCCGCGGGCGATCGGCAGGCAGCAGGCAGTGGAAAGCTGCTGCCTGTCGCAGGTGAATCCAATCGCGAGGAAGACAAGGAGTTTCAAATGAAAAAAAGCATGTTGAAGATCGCTGCCGCTGGTCTGCTCGCCTTCGCGAGCTCCCAGGCGATGGCGGTGGTGTTTCAGGACGGCAACGGTCAGTGGTGGGACTGCACCTGGAAGACCAACGACAGAGGCGAGCCTGAAGAGGTGTGCATTCCTCTGGATTACGCGCCGCCGGATCTCTGATCGTCGCGACTCCGTACGACAGGAAACCCGCGAATCATCGCGGGTTTCCTGTTCTGAGGGCAGGTGGCTTCCGGCCAGCCGGTCACGGCTGTGATCCGCAGGCGCTGTCGATGCTGGCCTGATTCCCCGATGCATAGGCTGCCTGGCAAGCCTCCAGATCCGCTTTCGCCTTGCGCATGTTTTCCAGCGCGCCCAAGTACTCGGTTTCGCTGTCGGCGGTGCCTTTGCGCAGCACGAACAGTGCGTTGACCGAGTTGAAATACGCCTTGATGATCGCCGCCGGCAGTTTGAGCGCGGTTTCGACTTCGCTGCTGCTCTTCGGCGCGAACGCGGTGAGGACGCCGTTGTCGAAGGTGATCGAGCCGCTGATGGTCGCGAACAGGCTGCGGTGGGTCTGCACGAACAGCGTCGATGCGCCGGTCGGGCTGAGTGCGATATCGGAATACAGCAGCGCATCGCCGCCGCCGTCGAGGATGTCGACGCGATAGGGCAGGTTCATGCGGAAATACAGGCCATTGTTCGGCATGCGGGGGCCGGCGACGGCGCGCCCGTAGGATGCCTTCGGCTGCGCGTTCGCCGCGGTGGTGCGAGCGGTGGTGCCGAGCGACGTGATCCTGATGGTGTAGCCGCACAGTCCGCCCTTGCCGTCGGCGGGCGCGATGATGGCGACATAATCGCCGGGCAGGCTGCAGGGCCCTTCGGCGTCGCGGCCGATGAGCGCCTGTGCGGTCGCGACCGGCGCGATCGCGTCGATCGCCTGCAAGATTTTCGGCTCGTAGGTATAGGTGACCGATTCCAGAAGCCCCGCTTCGGAGACCTGGATGTCCGCTTCGGTCGCGCCAAGGATGTTTTTCGGTACCGTCACGCTGAAACGTTCGGTGACATCTGGGTAATACAGGGTTTCGACCTTGAATACCCGCATGGGGCCGCCGCCGTCGTTCGAGACGGTCATGGTGATCTTGAGGTCGCCGTTCGGTAGGTAGTAACCCAATCCCGGTGCGAGCGAGTCATCGCTGTGACGCGTGGATTTCAGTGCCGCGCAGCCGGGCAGGATCGCCATCAGCATCGCCATCGAAACCAAGGCATGGGCCCCTCTTCGCGCATGGTGCGTCATCGCTTTCCCCTGTTCATGGATAGATTCCGGTTCTGGTCGTCCGCGATCCTTCGCTCCGATCCGTGGACGACATGCTCAAGGCTTATGAATAGCATCCGCGACAGCGGTGCGGAAGCCCCCGTCGGAACGTGATGCCGGTGCGATTCGCCGGCGATACGCAGGCAACAAAAAACCCGCGGATGTCCGCGGGTTTTCTGCGTTCCGAGGCGTCGTATCGGGCTTACGCCAGACCGGCCTGCTTCATCACTTCGGCGGCGTAGTCTTCCACCACTTTTTCGATGCCTTCGCCGACCGCGAGGCGCTGGAAACCGACGACATCGGCGCCGGCGGCCTTGACCGCGGCTTCGACCGTCTGCTCGGTGTTCAGCACGTAGGCCTGGCCGTACAGGGTGTTCTCGTTGACGATCTTGGCGATCTTGCCGCCGATGATCTTTTCGAGGATGTCGGCCGGCTTGTTCTTGTCCTTGTCGGTCATCTTCGCCAGTTCGATTTCCTTTTCCTTGGCGATGAAGTCGGCCGGGACGTCGCTGGCCTTGTTGTGCGGCGGGTTCATCGCGGCCACGTGCATGGCGATGCCGCGGGCGAGGTCGGCATTGCCGCCCTTGAGCTCGACCAGCACGCCGATCTTGCCGCTGTGGACGTAGGCGGCGACGTTCTCGGCGCTGTCGACACGGGCCATGCGGCGGACCTGCACGTTCTCGCCGACCTTGGCGACGATGGCGGCGCGGGCCTCTTCGACGGTTTCGCCGGAGGCGACCTTCGCCGACTTCAGCGCTTCGATATCGGCGGCGCCGGAGGCCAGAGCGGCCTTGGCGACGGTGTCGATGAAGGCCAGGAAGTTCTCGTCCTTGGCCACGAAGTCGGTCTCGGAGTTGATTTCGACCAGCACGGCCTTGCCGCCGTCCTGAGCGACCGCGATGCGGCCTTCGGCGGTGACGCGGTCGGCCTTCTTGCCCACCTTGATGATGCCCTGCTTGCGCAGCCATTCGGCGGACAGTTCAAGGTCGCCGTTGTTTTCGGTGAGCGCTTTCTTGCACTCCATCATGCCGGCGCCGGTGCGCTCGCGCAGTTCCTTGACCAGGGTGGCGGTGATTTCAGCCATTGCAAACCTCGATATGGATCAATGTAGGGCGGGTCTCGACCCGCCGTAAGAGAGGCCGGTCGTCCGGACATGCGGTGCACGTCGGGCGCGGCGAGATGTGGGACTGCGGGCGCGCAGTGTCGCGCGACCGCATGACCTGTCGATGACGCGGGGCCGATTACTCGGCGGCCGGCGCTTCGCTGGCAGCAGCGGCGGCTTCGCTGGGCGCAGTCGCTTCGCTCGGTGCGGCGGCGGCTTCAGACTTCCTGCTTTCCGGCTTCTTGCCGGCGCCGCGCGGGCCACGCTTGCCGGCGTTGTCGCCTTCGGCGAACTCCTCCTCGCGGACGGTCGCGGCCTGCGGCGCGGCGGCCTTGCCTTCCAGCACCGCGTCGGCGGCGGCGCGGGCGTAGAGCTGCACCGCGCGGATGGCGTCGTCGTTGCCCGGGATGGCGTAATCGACCAGGTTGGGGTCGTAGTTGGTGTCGACGACGGCGATGACCGGGATGCCGAGCTTCTTGGCTTCCTTGATCGCGATGTCTTCGTGGCCGATATCGATCACGAACAGGGCGTCGGGCAGGCGGTTCATTTCCTTGATGCCGCCGAGCGAGGCCAGCAGCTTTTCGCGTTCGCGACGCAGACTCAGCACTTCGTGCTTGACGATCTTCTGGAACGTACCGTCGGTTTCCGCGGCTTCCAGTTCCTTCAGGCGAGCGACCGACTGCTTCACGGTGCGGAAGTTGGTGAGCGTGCCGCCCAGCCAGCGCTGGGTCATGTACGGCATGCCGCAACGCTCGGCTTCTTCCTTCACCGAATCGCGCGCGCTGCGCTTGGTGCCGAGGAACAGGATGACGCCGCGCTTCTGGGCGATACCCGAGATGAAGTTCATCGCGTCGTTGAACAGCGGAACCGTCTTCTCGAGGTTGATGATGTGGATCTTGCCGCGGGCGCCGAAGATGTACGGACCCATCTTCGGGTTCCAGTAACGGGTCTGGTGGCCGAAATGGACGCCGGCTTCCAGCATCTGACGCATGGTGATCTGAGGCATTGCGAAACTCCGAGTGGTGGAACCGGCCGCCGTGATCCTGTGGGATCGATCCTGTGGGATCTGGTAAGGAGCGGTGCGCCCGCCGTGACAGCGGGTCGCGTGGTTCCGGGGTTGGGCCTCCCCGCTGCGCCGTCTCCAGATCCTCGTGCCGGTGAAGGCGGGCCGCGAACGGCTTTCGGGGACACCCCGGGACGGGGGATTGCGGCGGGTGTGGATTCGACTGCACCCCGGCGGGAATGCCGGAGGGCGCTGCGCCCGTCGTGGGCGGTCTTCATCGGGCGAACCCGGTGCCGAGCCGCGGGATTCTAGCCGGAACAGGCACTTGCAGGCAAGTCGCGGCGGCAAGCCATTGAGGCAAAGCCGGGCCGGATGGGCAATAATGCCGGCATGGCCATGACCATCAAAACCCCTGAAGACATCGAGCGCATGCGCGTCGCCGGCCGCCTGGCCGCCGAAGTGCTGCAAATCGTCGCCCCCCACGTCCAGCCCGGCGTGACCACGGCCGAATTGGACCGCATCTGCCACGATCACATCGTGGGCGTGCAGCAGGCGATTCCCGCCAACGTCGGCTACCGCGGCTTCCCGGCGACCATCTGTACCTCGGTCAACAACGTCATCTGCCACGGCATCCCCGGGCCGACCAAGGTGCTGAAGGATGGCGACATCATCAATATCGACGTCACCGTGATCAAGGACGGCTGGCACGGCGACACCAGCCGCATGTATTACGTCGGCACGCCGTCGGTCATGGCGAAACGGCTGGTCGAAGCCACGCGCGAGGCCATGTTCCGCGGTATCCGCACCGTCAGGCCGGGCGCGACCCTGGGCGACATCGGTCACGCCATCCAGACCTACGCCGAGGGCGAACGCTTCTCGGTGGTGCGCGAATACTGCGGCCACGGCATCGGAAGGATCTATCACGAAGACCCGCAGGTGCTGCATTACGGCCGCCCGGGCGAGGGTCTGGTGCTGAAGCCGGGCATGACCTTCACCATCGAACCGATGATCAACGAAGGCGCCCGCCACACCCGGCTGATGCCCGACGGTTGGACGGTGGTCACCAAGGACCGCAAGCTCTCGGCGCAGTGGGAGCATACGGTGACGGTGACCGAGACCGGCGTCGAAATCCTGACCCGCCTGCCCGGCGACGACAACGAGCTCTGAGTCCGTGCCTGTTGCCGCCCCCACAAGCCTGGCGGGCGGTTCCGCTCCTTCGATGCCCGGTGGCCCGGATGGCGATGCCGCCTGGGCGGCGGCGACGCGGGCCGCACTGGCGCAGACCGACGCCGATCTCGCGGTGCGTTTCGATCGTGGCGACGCTGTGGATGCGCTGGTTTCCGCGCGCGCGTCTGCGGTCGATGCGCTGATCCGCGCCGCGTGGGCGCGCTGCCTGCCCGATGACGCCGGGCTCGCGCTGTTCGCCATCGGCGGCTATGGCCGCGGCGAATTGTTTCCGCAGTCCGATATCGATGTGCTGGTGCTGGCCGACGATGCGTTGCAGCAGGCGCATTGCGATGCGCTGGCGCGATTCCTCGCGCTACTCTGGGACGCGGGCCTGCAGGCGAGCCAGGCGGTGCGTTCGCCCGCGCAATGCACCGAAGCCGCGGCCGATCAGACTGCGCTCACGGCGATGATCGAATCACGCGCACTGGTGGCGGATGCTGCCGCTTCCGACGCGCTGCGCGCCGCGGTCGCACCCGAAAAAGTCTGGCCGGCGCGCGACTATTTCCAAGCCAAGCGCGCGGAGCAGGCGCAGCGTCACGCGCGATTCGGCGACACCGCCGACAATCTCGAACCGAATCTGAAGGACGGCCCCGGCGGCCTGCGCGACATCCAGACCCTGCGTTGGATGGCGCAGCGGCTGCTGGGCAGCGGCAATCTCGAATCGATGCTGGCGTTCGGCCAGATCGGCGCGGTCGAATTCGATACCCTCGAACGCGAGCGCAAGGCACTGACCCGGCTGCGCTTCGGCCTGCATCTGGTCGCGAAGCGGCGCGAGGAGCGGCTGCGTTTCGATTATCAGAAACTGCTCGCCGCGCGTCTGGGCCACACCGACGACGCCGACAACCTCGCTGTCGAACAGATGATGCAGGGCTTCTACCGCAGCGCCGGCCGGGTGTTGCGGATCAACGATCGCCTGCTGCAGCGCTTCGAGGAACAACTCGAAGGCGAGGGTGAAGTCGAAGCGCTGGACGAACATTTCGAGCTGCGGCGCGGTTATCTGGCCGCCCGCGACCGTGCCTGGCTGCAGCAGGGCGCCGCGCAGGCGTTCGAACTGTTCGCCGCGTGGGCCGCGCATCCGCAAAGCCGCGGCCTGCATTCGATGACCGCGTGGGCACTGGCCGAAACGCTGGCGAAGATTCCCGCGTACCAGGACGCACCCGTCGAGCTGCGCGAACGATTCCTGGAACTGCTGCGCGGGCCGCAGCCGGTGAAAGTGCTGGAACGCATGGCGCGGCTGGGTGTGCTCGGTCGCTGGATTCCGGCCTTCGCGCAGGTGTCCGGGCGCATGCAGTTCGATCTGTTCCACGTCTACACCGTGGATCAGCACACCCTGGCGGTGCTGCGCAATCTCGCGATCTTCGCCAACGCGACGCCCGACGAGCGTTTCTCCACAGCGCACGCTGTCTGGCCGTCGCTGCGCAAACCGGAACTGCTGCTGCTTGCGGGTCTGTTCCACGATATCGGCAAGGGTCGCGGCGGCGATCATTCCGAACTCGGCGCGGTCGACGCGCGCGAATTCTGCCTCGCGCACGGTGTGTCCGAAGCCGACACCGCGCTGATCGAATGGCTGGTGCGCAAGCATCTGCTGATGTCGGTGACCGCGCAGAAACAGGACATCACCGATCCCGACGTGATCCATCGTTTCGCGGGCGAAGTCGCCGACCGCCAGCGTCTGGACTCTCTCTATCTGCTGACCTGCGCCGATATCGCCGGGACTTCGCCGAAGCTGTGGAATGCATGGAAGGACCGGCTGCTCGCCGATCTGCACACGGCCACCCGGTTCGCGCTGCGTCGCGGCCTGGAGCATCCGGTCGCCGCCGATGAGCGGATCGTCGAAAACCAGCTCGCTGCGCGCGCGCTGCTGGTCGACGGTGGGTTCGATGCGGTGGCGATCGAGGCGCTGTTCGCGCGGATGCCGCGCGAGAATTTCCTGCGCAGTCGCCCGGACCAGATCGCGTGGCAGGCCGCTGCGCTGCACGGCGCGACGGCCGGCGCAGCCGTGGTGCGCGCGCGATTGCTGCGCGGCGATGCCGGTGGCTACGAAGTGTTCGTGCACGCGCGCGATCGCGACGGCCTGTTCGCGGCGATCGTGATCATGCTCGACCGCCTGGGTCTGGCGATCCAGCAGGCGCGCGCGCTGGACGGTCCGCAGAGCAGCATTTTCGATACCTTCCACGTCCTGCCGAGCGACCCGCAGCACGCGCTGTCGGTCGATG
This sequence comes from Thermomonas sp., assembly GCA_020692565.1. Classification (GTDB taxonomy): domain Bacteria; phylum Pseudomonadota; class Gammaproteobacteria; order Xanthomonadales; family Xanthomonadaceae; genus Lysobacter_I. Next base: position 106,357 of record JAIMKJ010000009.1, on the reverse strand, counting down.
ACATCGAGGCGGCGCTGCAGCGCGTGCTGGGCGGCGACCTCGACCGCCTGCTGCCTTCGCGTCGCACCCAGCCGCGGCATCTCAAGCATTTCCGGATCGCGCCGCGGATCGGCCTGGAGCCTTCGTTCGATGGCGCGCGTACCCGGATGAGCCTGATCTGCACCGATCGCCCGGGGCTGCTCGCCGACGTGACCCACGTGCTGCGCCAGCAGCATGTGCGCGTGCACGATGCGCGGATCGCCACCTTCGGTGAGCGTGCGGAGGATCTGTTCCTCATCGCAGACGCAGACGATCGCCCGCTGGACGAAGTGCAGTGCGAAGATCTGCGCAAGGCGCTGCGCGCTGCGCTCGATGCCACGGCGCCCGCATGACCCGCATCTGCACACTTCCGGTTTGCGCCGGCTCATCCCCCTCCGACGACGAAGATTCCCCCATCGCATGAATATCGCTTCCGCCACCGAACTGCAGTCCCTCATCGACAGTGCCTGGGATCGTCGCGCCGAACTCGGCGCCGACGAAATCGCCGCCAGCGTCCGTCCTGCCGTCGATCGCGTCATCACCGGTCTCGAAGCCGGCGAGTTCCGCGTCGCTGCGCCGAAGGACGGGGGCGGTTGGGCCGTCAACGAATGGCTGAAGAAAGCGGTGCTGCTGTTCTTCCGCACCCAGGATATGGCGCTGATCAACGCGCAGCCGGCGCCGTTCTGGGACAAGGTACCGTCGCGCTTCGAAGGCTTCGACGAAGCGCGGTTCCGCGAGCTCGGCGTGCGCGTGGTGCCGGGCGCGATCGCGCGTCGCGGCGCGCACATCGCGAAAGACGTGGTGCTGATGCCGAGCTTCGTCAACATCGGCGCCTACGTCGGCGAAGGCACGATGGTCGATACCTGGGCCACGGTCGGCAGCTGCGCGCAGATCGGCAAGCACTGCCATCTGTCCGGCGGCGCCGGCATCGGCGGCGTGCTGGAACCGCTGCAGGCGTCGCCGACCATCATCGAAGACCACTGCTTCATCGGCGCGCGTTCGGAAGTGGTGGAAGGCTTCGTCGTCGGCCATCACAGCGTGATCGGCATGGGCGTGTTCCTCGGCCAGAGCACCCGGGTCTACAACCGCGCCACCGGCGAAGTCTCCTACGGCTCGGTGCCGCCGGGCAGCGTCGTGGTATCCGGTCAATTGCCGGCCGCCGATGGTACGCACTCGCTGTACTGCGCGGTGATCGTGAAGCAGGTGGATGAGAAGACCCGCAGCAAGACCTCGATCAACGAGCTGCTGCGTGGGCTGGCGGATTGATCGATTGTCGTAGAGCGGAGCGAAGCTCCGCTACGGACTATCCCGCTCGCGGATAGGTAACAGCGGAGCTTCGCTCCGCTCTACATGAAGGTGTTTTACGAGATGACCACGCTCTACGGTTTGAACAACTGCGACACCTGCAGGAAAGCCCGCAACTGGCTGAAGCGCTTCGAGGTCGCGCACGATTTCGTCGATTATCGCGACAACCGCCAGGCGCCGGAGACGCTGATGGTATGGAAAGAGGCGCTGGGCGGCTGGGAGGCGATGATCAACAAGTCCTCGACGACGTGGCGCACATTGCCCGAGAACCGCAAATCGCCCGCATCCGACGCCGAGTGGAAGCTGCTGCTGAAGGAATATCCGCAGCTGATCCGGCGGCCGGTGGTGGTCACCGACGATGGCGTCGTGACCCAGACGTTCAGCGACAATGGTTTCAAGAAGCGGTTCGGAGTCGGATGATGTCGGACGTGCTCGATCTCACCTGCGACCTGATCGCGCGCCGCTCGATCACGACCGAGGACGCGGGCTGTCAGGCGATGCTCGCGGCACGACTGGAGCGCGCCGGTTTTCGCTGCGAACATCTGCGTTACGGCCAGACCGACAATCTGTGGGCCACGCACGGCGATGGTGGTCCGGTGCTGATACTGCTCGGTCACACCGATGTGGTGCCGCCGGGACCGCGCGAGGCGTGGACCAGCGATCCGTTCGAGCCGGTGATCCGCGACGGCCTGTTGTATGGCCGCGGCGCCGCCGACATGAAGGCAAGCGTGGCCGCGTTCGCGATCGCGTTGGAGCGCTTCGTCGCCGCGTATCCCGATCACCCGGGCACGGTGGGCATGTTGCTGACCTCCGATGAAGAAGGCGATGCCATCGACGGCGTGCCGAAGGTCGCGCAGTTGTTTCGCGAACGCGGGCAGCGCATCGACTGGTGCATCACCGGCGAACCGTCGTCGAAAGCGGCGCTCGGCGATCTGCTCCGTGTGGGTCGTCGCGGCACTCTGTCGGCGACCTTGACGATCAATGGTGTGCAAGGCCATGTCGCCTATCCGGAAAAGGCGCGCAATCCGATCCATCAGGCGCTGCCGGCGTTGGCCGAACTCGCGGCGCGGCGCTGGGACGAGGGTTACGAGAATTTTCCGCCGACCAGTTTCCAGATCAGCAATGTGCACGCAGGCACCGGCGCCAACAATGTGATTCCGGGCGAACTGCAGGTGCTGTTCAATCTGCGCTACAACCCGACCTGGCGTGCCGAACAGTTGGAGCGCGAATGCGAGTCGATGCTTGCGGCGCACGGATTGGAGTACGCGGTCCGCTGGCATCGCGGCGGCGAGCCGTTCTACACGCCGGAAGGGCCGCTGCGCGCGCGCGCGCGCGAGGTGTTGACCGCGTTTTCTGGCGTGGCGCCGGAAGAGAACACCGCAGGCGGCACGTCCGACGCGCGCTTCATCGCGCCGTTGGGCGCACACTGCGTCGAGATCGGCCCGGTCAATGCCAGCATCCACAAGGTCGATGAGCATGTGTCGATGGCCGATCTCGAGCGCCTGCCGGATCTGTATCTGGCTCTGATCGAAAAGATGCTGATCGCCCGGTAAGCGATCTTGCAGAGCGGCCTTCAGGCCGGCCCAGGTAGAACCCGACCGGTAACGATATATGGGCCGTGCCCACGGCCGGCGGGGATGAAGCGATCGTTTTTGTCATAAGCGGACTGAAGTCCGCTTTACAGGCGAACGCTCATCGCGCTTGCAAACGCCGCCGAATCCGGGTTAGGGTTGATCCATGACCTCGCGTTCCGCCGCCGCCCGCACCCTGAATCGCAGCAATGATCACTGCGCGAATAACCGTGTGAATAATCGTGCGCGCACGATGCGGGTCGGCGAACAGGCATAGCGGATCGAAACAGGCCCAGTTCCCAGAAACCCGCGCCGGAAGCGCGGGTTTCTTGCTTTCGGCGCCAGACAATCCTCAAGGAGATATACCGATGTGTTCGATTCTCGGCGTTTTCGATCTTCGTCCCGGCGCCGATCTCGGCCCGCTGCGACCGCTCGCGCTGTCGCTCTCCGCACGGCAGCGACATCGCGGCCCCGACTGGTCCGGCGTGCACGTGGAACCGAACGCGCTGCTGGTGCATGAGCGGCTTGCGATCGTCGATCCCTCCGGCGGCGCGCAGCCGCTGCATTCCGAGGACGGCGATCTCACTCTCGCGGTGAACGGCGAGATCTACAACCATCGCGCGCTGGAAGGCGCATTGCGCAAGCCGTACGCGTTCCAGTCGGGCTCCGACTGCGAAGTCATCAATGCGCTGTATGCGGAAAGCAAGACTCGCGAGGGCAGCGACATCGGCACGTGGCTCGATCGCCTCAACGGTATTTTCGCCTTCGTGCTGTGGGATCGCGCCGCGGCCCGTTTCATCATCGCGCGCGATCCCATCGGCGTGTGTCCGCTGTACTGGGGCCACGATGCCGACGGCCGCGTGTGGGTGGCGTCGGAAATGAAGGCGCTGGTGCGGGTCTGCGACGACGTGGCCCAGTTTCCGCCGGGGCATTATTTCGACAGCGCCGATGGACAACTGCATCGCTATTACGAACGCGCGTGGCGCGATTACGACGCGACTGCCGGCGTGCAGGTCCAGGCGCGCGAACTTCGCGAGGCCTTCGAAGCCGCGGTGCATCGTCAGCTGATGAGCGATGTGCCGTACGGCGTGCTGCTGTCCGGCGGGCTCGATTCTTCGTTGGTCGCGGCCTGCGCCGCGCGTTTCGCCCGTCGCCGCATCGAAGACGGCGACGAGAGCGAGGCCTGGTGGCCGCGGCTGCATTCCTTCGCGATCGGCCTGAAGGGCTCGCCCGACCTTGCCGCCGCCGAAGTGGCGGCCAAGGCGCTGGGCACCGTGCATCACGGCTTCACCTACAGTTTCGAGGAAGGTCTCGACGCGCTGCCGGAAGTCATCAAACACGTCGAAACCTACGACGTGACCACGATCCGCGCCTCCACGCCGATGTTCCTCCTCGCGCGCCGGATCAAGGCGATGGGCGTGAAGATGGTGCTGTCGGGCGAGGGCAGCGACGAAGTGTTCGGCGGCTATCTGTATTTCCACAAGGCGCCCAACGCGCGCGAATTCCACGCCGAAACCATCCGCAAGCTGGATGCGCTCTACAACTACGACTGCCTGCGCGCGAACAAATCGATGATGGCCTGGGGCGTGGAAGCGCGGGTGCCCTTCCTCGATACCGAATTCCTCGACGTGGCGATGCGGATGGACGCGCAGGCCAAGATGGTCGATCGATCGTCGGCGAGCCGTCGGATGGAAAAAGCGGTGCTGCGCGAAGCCTTCGAAGGTTATCTGCCCGACGAAATCCTGTGGCGCCAGAAAGAACAATTCAGCGACGGCGTGGGTTACGGCTGGATCGACGGTTTGAAGGCGCACGCCGAAGCGCAGGTCGGCGATGCCGATTTCGCACAGGCCGAACAGCGCTTTCCGATCAACACGCCACAGACCAAGGAAGCCTATTTCTATCGGCGGATCTTCGATGAGGCGTTTCCGGGCGACGGCTGCGCGAACACCGTCCCCGGTGGAAAATCGATCGCGTGCTCGTCGCCGGCCGCGATCGCATGGGACGCTTCCTTCGCGAATGCCGCGGATCCTTCGGGACGCGCGGTGGCGGGTGTGCATCAGGCCGCGCTGGAAAGCGCGTGATCCGAATCCGTTCGTAGGAGGGCCTTCAGGCCCGAGCTTTTCCCGGCATGGTGGCAACGACAAAAGCTCGGGCCTGAAGGCCCTCCTGCGGTTGCTGCTATTGCGCGGGCGCGAGCTGCAGGGTGTACGCGGTTTTGCCCGGCAGGAACGGCGTCGGTCGGCCGTGCACCCAGTCGTCGTGGCCGGCACCCCAGAACGGCGACATCGGGTGGCCGCTCTGGCCGCCGGGCATGTGGGTGATGCCGTCGGCTTCGTGGCCCGGCGACACCACCATGCGTTCGGATGCGCCGAAATCCGGGCCGGCCACGCGCGGCATGCCGCCGTCGCCGGACAAGCGGTCCGGCGGCATGCACAGCAAGCGCTTGCCGACCAGGGGGATCGCCTTCGCCAGCGGGTGGCAGATCGCGGCGGTATTGCGCTCGCCCCAGGTGCGTTCCGCGAGCGGGCCTTGCGCTTTCAGCGCGTCGCGCACTTCCTTCGCGGCGTCTTCCAGCAGCGCGTCCCAACTGGCGAATTTGCGCGACAACAGATGCGGCGGGCGCTGCGCGAGCAGCGGCCACACCACGCCTTCCAGTTGCTGGAAGGCGGGCATCCTGAAATCCTTGCCGAGCTTCGCATGCGCCGGCGCGGTCAGGCCCTCCGCCACGCGCGCATGCACGGCCAGCCGCCACGCGCGCACGATCCGATAGCTGACCGAATCGACGCTGGCGCGGCCTTCCCAGCGTTTCGACGCTTCGGCCAGTTCGCTCAGCGCCGGCGTTTTCGCGCGTGCGGCGGTGTCGCGCAACAGGCCATGCCATGAGGCCTGGAACACCGCGCGATCGTCGAGCTGGATCGCGAGCAGATCGCGTTCGGAAAATCTTTCGCGGGCGAACAGATCGTTGCGGATCTGACGTGCGCGCGCGCCGAAGGCGTAGCCGCCGTCGCCGAGCTGCGCCAGCACCGCGCCGTCGGTCGTGCGGTGGTTCGCGCTCCACAGCCGGTGGTAGGCGGGATCGATCATCGTCGGCGAACGATCGCTGGCGATCTCCCAACCCGGGCAGCCGTTCGGCGACGGCGTTGCGATGATCGGCAATGCGCCGTCGCAGCCTGGGCTGCGCGCCGCCAGTGGACCGATCAGGCGCCATGCGATACGTCCTTTCGAGTCGCCGATCAGCAGATTCTGGGTCGGCATCGCGCTGCGGTCGGTGATCGCCATCGCGTGATCCAGATCGCGCGCGATCGCAAAGTCGGTCAGGCCGAATCCCAGCGCGCCCTTGAGATGCGCGTTCCAGCGCAGCGCGAAGAGCCTGTCGCCGTCGCGGTGCAGCACCGGGCCCCATGCGGTTTCCTGCACGTCGAAATCCACCGGTGCGCCGCCTGCGATGCGGATGATTTCGCGATGCGTTGTCGGCTTGATGCAGCCGTTCGCGGTGGTTTTATCGTTGCCGCAGGCGGTTTCGATCTTCCAGTCGGCGGTGTCGACGTAGCTGTTGGTGAACGCCCAGGCGACGTGGGTGTTGCTGCCCACAACGACGGTGGGCAGGCCGGGCAGGGTGAAGCCGGTGATGTCGACTTTGCCGCCCGGCGCGCGCGCGTCGGCGTAGCGCAGGCGCGCGCGGAACCAGATGCTGGGCGCCCGCAGACCCAGATGCATGTCGTCGGCGACGATGGCGCGGCCGTCCTCGGTCAATGCGCCCGCGACTGCGAAGTTGTTGCTGCCGGGGACCCTGTCGTCGTCGGCCACGTCGTGCCGCTCGCCCGGTGGCGCCGAAAGTTTGCGCAGGTCCACTTCATCCGCGCCCGGCAGTGGCGCGTCGCCTCGCGCGGTACCGTACAGCGGCGCGTCCCAGCGGCTGCCGTCGTGCGCGAGCAGCTCGTAGAGCGCGGGCGGCAGGTGCGGCTTGATCTTCCACATCGCCAGTTCGCGATGATTGCCGGCGTCCTGCAGATCGAAGTACATCGCGAAGCCGGTGAGTGCGGCGTCGCCCAGTTCCCAGGGCTTCGGCTCCTGCCGCAGCAGCAGATAGGGCCACGGACGCACGCGCAGCGCGGCGAGGCCCGCATTGACGCCCGCGGTATACGCTTCGAGCTGCGGGCGTTTGTCGGCGGCCATGACCGCGAGATCGGCTTCCACCCGCGCGCGGATGCGATGCACCCGCTGCGCCTTGTCCTTCTCGATCGCGATCGGTCCGAACAGCTCCGAAAGCTCGCCCGCTGACACGCGGCGCATCAGATCCATCTCGAAATAACGCTCCTGCGCATGCACGTAGCCGAGCGCGCGAAGCGCGTCGATCTCGTTCGCCGCATCGATGGTCGCCACGCCCAGCGCGTCGCGCTGCACCGTGACCGGTGCGGTCAGGCCATCGAGCGCGAGTTCGCCATCGAGCGTCGGCATGCTGCCGCGCATCAGCCACCAGCCGGTACCCGCACCGGCGACGATCAGTATCAGAACGAGGATCGAGATGCGTTTGAGCCACTTCAACATGGGATGTCCTGGGGTTGTCGGCGAGCCTGGTCAGCGCGCCTGGATTGCCGTCAGCCGGTGCGGCGCACGAGATGCAGTCCATTGGCGATGGTCACGGCTTCCAGCCGATGCGGGGCGAGCAGCCGCTGGAGGCTGTCCGCCGTATGCACGGTGATGTGGCCGTTGCGTGGGGAAAAATACCAGTGTTCGATGTCCACGGGTTCGGTCACCAGCTCGGTGCCCAGCAGGCCGACCGCTGCCGGCGCCATCATCGCCGCGAAGCCGGCGACCCATCCGGCCTGATCGCGATGCGGGACGTGTTCGATGACCTCGAAGCTGCAGACCAGGCCGAAACGCCGGTCGGGCAGCGGCTGTGGGTCGTAGAAAGCGTCGTGGCTCGCCGCATCGAATCCGCGCATGCGCAGTTCGGCAGCCAACCGACCGTTGCCGCCGCCGTAGTCGAGCACGCTGCGGCTGTCCTGTTCGTAATGCCAGATGCCGGCGACGATGGCGGCATTGCGCGCGGGACGTTCGCTGTCGAACGGCGGGTCGGAAAACGTGTAGTCGTCGTTGTAGATGTGGCGTGCGAAATCCAGCGGAGACCAGTCGTCGAGCGCGGCGGTGAAGACCACGCCGCAGTCGCGGCAGCGGTGATAGGGGATGTGGATGCCGGTATCGGCGAACTGGCGTTCGCCCGCGAAATGATCGTTGCCGGAACGCGAGAATTCCTTGCGGCCGATAGGCGGCGGTTGCGCGCCGCCGCAGATGCCGCATGCGGGTGGCGGTGAAAGATCCACGGGGGGCAGCGGTGCAACCGGTCTCATGGCGTCCTGCGGGCTGTCGCGGTCGAGGGATGTTAACCGGTCTGTGTGGCAGAGCTCGGGCCTGAAGGCCCTCCTACAGGAAAATCGGATCGCGCCGGAACATGTAGGAGATTTTCAGTCCCGATGAACCTACACCGCGCCGTGCTCGGCTGCAGGTCAACCCGCGTGCCGCTGAAGCCGATAGACGCAGGTATCCAGCGCGGTCACGCCTTCATCGATGAAATTCTGTTGGCTCGCCAGGATGTCGCGGCGTTCCAGCAGTTCCACGTGCCAGCGCGAGCCGAAACGCGCGCGGACTTCGGATTCGCCTACCGAGAACGGTGGGCCAGCTTTCTCGTCCTGCGGATATTCCAGGGTGATCAGCAGCCCGCGGGTTTCGGCGGGCAGACGCGCATGGAGTTCGTCGACGTAACGCAGGCGCAGCGCCGGCGGCAGCGCGATCAACGCGGCGCGGTCGAACACCGCGGCGCAGTCGGCCAGCGCAGCGGCATCCAAGGCGAATGCATCGCCGCAGATCAGCTCGATGTCGCCTGCTTGAGGGCCGCCAGCGCGGTAATGCCGGCCGTACGCGCTTTCGTGGGTCTCCGGCTGCAGCCCGTGTTCGGCGAAGAACTGCTCGACCGCGAGCTGCGACAGTTCCACGCCGAGCACGCGATGGCCCTGCGCCGCAAGCCACACCATGTCCCGCGATTTACCGGCCAAGGGCACGAAGACCCGGCAGCCGGGTACTGCGCCCACCGCCGGCCAGTGCTTCAGCATCAGCGGCGTCGGCTGATCCTGATGGAAACCGATCCGGTTGTCCTGCCAGCGCTGGTGCCAGAAGTCCGCGTCCATCATTCCACCGCCAGCGCGTCGACTTTCTGCCAGCCGCGCGACAGCAGGCCGCCGCGGCTGCCGCGTGCGCCGATGTAGGGTTCGAGTTCCTTGAACGACAGCGACATCGTGCGCGCGCCGGACTTCACCGACAGCGTGCCGCCGGGCGGCACGACGGCAATCGCGATCACGCGCTCGGTGCTGCGCTTGGCTTTCGGGATCTCGATGATCTTGTTGCCTTTGCCCTTGTCGAGTTCCGGCAGTTCGGCGATCGGGAACGCCAGCAGATGCCCGGCGCTGGTGACCGCGACGATCCGGTCGGTCTCGAGATTGCCGACGCCTGCCGGCTGCAGCACCGTCGATTCCGGGGTGAGCGACAGCATCGCTTTGCCGGCCTTGTTGCGGCCGGTGAGATTCTCGAACCGGGTGACGAAGCCATAACCGTGCGACGACGCCAGCACGAAGCGCGCGTCGTCGGCGCCGCTGGTCATGGTCTGGAAGGCGGCGCCCGCCGGCAGCGAGAAGCGTCCGCTCAGCGGTTCGCCGTTGCCGCGCGCCGAGGGCAGCGAATGCGCCAGCGCCGAATAGCTGCGGCCGGTACTGTCGAGGAACGCGACCTGCTGGGTGCTGCGCCCGCGTACCGCGCACAGCAGGCCGTCGCCGTCGCGATAGCTCAGGCCCGCCGCGTCGATGTCGTGACCCTTGGCCGCACGGATCCAGCCTTTTTCGCTCAGCACGATCGTCATCGGCTCGCTGGGGACCAGTTCGGTTTCGTCGATCGCCTGCGCGGCTTCGCGCGACACCAGCGGCGACATGCGCGCGTCGCCGAATTTCTTCGCGTCCGCCAGCAGCTCGTCCTTCACCAGCTTCTTCAGCTTCGGCTTGCTGTCGAGGATCGACATCAGCTTGTCGCGTTCGGCGGCGAGTTCGTCCTGTTCGCCGCGGATCTTCATCTCTTCCAGCCGCGCCAGCTGCTTCAGCCGGGTGTCGAGGATGTAGTCGGCCTGGTCGTCGCTCAGCCCGAAGCGGGCAATCAAGGCGGGTTTCGGTTCGTCCTCGGTACGGATGATGCGGATGACCTCATCGAGATTGAGGAACGCGACCAGCAGGCCTTCCAGCAGGTGCAGCCTGCGTTCCACTTTTTCCAGGCGATGCTTCAGGCGCCGGGTCACGGTGTCGCTGCGGAACACCAGCCACTCGCTCAGCAGCATTTTCAGGTTCTTGACCTGCGGACGGCCGTCCAGGCCGATCACGTTCATATTGACCCGGTAGCTTTTTTCCAGATCGGTGGTGACGAACAGATGACCCATCAGCTGTTCGACATCGACGCGATTGCTGCGCGGGATCATCACGATCCGGGTCGGATTGGCGTGGTCGGACTCGTCGCGCAGATCTTCCAGCCACGGCAGTTTCTTGGCGCGCATCTGCTGCGCGATCTGTTCGATCACCTTGCTGGGGCTGACCTGGTACGGCAGCGCGGTGATGACGATGTTGTTCTGCTCGCGGAGGTAGGTCGCGCGGGCGCGCACGCTGCCGTGGCCGGTCTCGTACATCGCCTGCAGGTCGGCGATGGGGGTGATGATTTCGGCGGTGGTCGGGTAGTCCGGGCCGCGCACGTGTTCGCAGAGATCGCGCACGGTGGCGTCGGGATCGTCGAGCAGGCGCACGCAGGCGCTGACGACTTCGTTGAGATTGTGCGGCGGGACGTCGGTGGCCATGCCCACCGCGATGCCGGTGGTGCCGTTGAGCAGCAGGTGCGGCAGCCGCGCCGGCAGCCAGGTCGGTTCTTCGAGGGTGCCGTCGAAGTTCGGATCCCAGTCGACCGTGCCGTGGCCGATTTCGCCCAGCAGCACTTCGGCGATGGGCGTGAGTTTGGATTCGGTGTAGCGCATCGCCGCGAACGATTTCGGGTCGTCGCTGGAACCGAAGTTGCCCTGGCCGTCGATCAGCGGATAGCGGTACGAGAACGGCTGCGCCATCAGCACCAGCGCTTCGTAGCAGGCGCTGTCGCCGTGGGGATGGTATTTGCCGATGACATCGCCGACGGTGCGCGCGGATTTCTTGGGTTTGGCGCCGGCGTTCAGGCCCAGCTCGCTCATCGCGAAGACGATCCGGCGCTGCACCGGCTTCAGGCCGTCGCCGAGGAAGGGCAGGGCGCGGTCCAGGACCACGTACATCGAGTAGTCGAGATACGCGCGTTCGGCGTATTCGCGCAGCGGGATCTGTTCGAAACCGTGGAAAGCGGGGCGTGCGGTGTCGCTCATGGGGTCTGCAGAAAACGGCAAAGCGGCATTGTAAGCGTCTTGGCCGTGTTTCCGGGGTTCGGGGTTCAAGGCGTTCCGGCCGCGGCGCGTGGGGTTCGGTCAACGCCGCGATCAGGACATCTGGACCTCCCGCTGCGCTGCGCGCAGGGAGGGGCGCAGAGGGTTGACCGCTTCATATCCGGAGACCAACGCTTTCGACTCGGCGACGGAACCGGCACGAGGTGGACTGCTTCATGGGGTGCGCCTGCGGCGCGCCGTTCTTTCCGGCAGCCCTGTGGGATCGGTGTGCCGCGGGCGCACCTTATGTGAAGTGCGGGCGCGACGGCAGATTCAGCGGGCGCAGTGCGCGAGCGAATTCAGGTCCGCGCTTCGTCAGTAAATATCCCGGCGATAACGTCCTTCGACGCGCATGCGCTCGACCTGCGCATCGCCGAGGATGTCGCGCAGCGCGGCGTCCACGCCCGGCGCCATGCCGGCGAGGCTGCCGCAGACCAGCACGCATGCGCCTTCGTCGGTCCAGACGCGCAACTCGTTCGCGGCGGCGTCCAGCAGCTGCTGCACGTACTGCGGTTTCGACGGGTCGCGAGAGAAGGCCAGATCCATGCGCGCCAGCCGGCCGTCGCGCAGCCATTCGCGCAGTTCGCTTTCATAGAAGAAGTCGTGCGCCGGCTGGCGCTCGCCGAACAGCAGCCAGTTGCGGCGCGCGCCGGCTTCCACGCGTGCGCGCAGATGTGCGCGCAGCCCGGCGATGCCGGTGCCGTTGCCGATCAGGATCAGCGGGCGTTCGGCGGCGGGCGGATGGAAGCCGGGGTTGCTGCGGATCCGCAACCGGATGCGGTCGCCAAGCGCGGCGGACTCGCACAGCCAGCCGCTGCCCAGCCCGGGCGTGCCGTCGGGGCGCGACATGCGCCGGACCAGTAATTGCAGCCGGCCATCGGCGGGAATCGAGGCGATCGAATATTCGCGGTGCGGCAGGGGTTTCAGTCGATCGGCGATCTCGGCCGCGCCCAGGCCGGCGATGTCTGCTGTCGCGGGCCACTGCGAGCGCGCCAACCGTGCGGCCAGTGTCTGCGGCTCCGCCCCTGCATCGTCAGCGACGGGTAGATCGCCATCCAGCCCGTGTTCCTGAAGCCAGACCTCCACTGCCGATGCGGCATGGCACGGTCCGATCTCGGCGATGTCGCCGGCCTTCCAATCCGGCAGCGCGGCGCCGATGGGGTGCAGGGCGAGATGGAACGCCGGTCCGCCGAGGCTGCCGGGGTTCAGCAGCGTGCGTTCGTCGAGGCGCCATGCGTCGTAATGCGGCGGCGTCCAGTCGGGCAGGTCGGTGACGCCCGCGAGCTGCCCGAGGCCGTGCTGCCAGTGGCGCAGCGCGCTGTCGTCGGCGTTGTCCACTTCGACCAGATCGAAGATCGGCTGCGCGCCGCGACCGCGCAGCCATTCGTCCAGTGCGTGGCCGAAAGCGCAGAAGTGTTTGTATTCGCGATCGCCCAGCGCCAGCACCGCGTACTGCAGATGATCGAGCCGCGTGGAAGCCGCACTGATCGACGCTGCATTGATCGAAGCCGCACTCATCACATCGCGGACGAAGCGCAGCGCCGGATCGGGCGGATCGCCTTCGCCGGTGGTGCTGACCACGAACAGCGCGCGCCGGGTGCGAGCCAGCGTCGCGGCGTCGAGGCGGTCGATCGCGCACAGCCGCACTGCGACATCGCTGGCGCGCAGGCTGTCGGCGCTCATGGCGGCGAGGCGCTGGGCGAAGCCGGTCTGGCTGGCATGCACGACCAACAGCGTCGATGCGTCTTCGCCATCCTGGGGCAGGTCTTCGTTGCGAGAATGCGGGCGCCACAGCAGGGCTGCGCAAGCGCCGATGTAGACGAAGGCGACGGCCAGCGCCCACAGACCGCGGTCGCGAGGCGGCAGGCCTGCCGGCCAACCGTTGTCGTGCAGGCCGAACAACAGCCATGCCGACACGGCCAGCGTCAGCAGCACCGATGCATTGCCCAGCCGTTGCCGGGTTTCCGGCCGGCTCAGGAACGGTATGCGTCGCATCGTCATGCGTCGGCCACCGTACTCAATTCGACGAAACGCGGCGTCAGTCGCTCGCGCAGGCCATCGTCGCCGCGCAGCAGAAAGCGCGCGGCGAGGCCGTGCCGTACCGCGAACGCATGTCCCGCATTCGCGCCCATCACCGTCAGCGCCGTGGCCCAGGCGTCCGCGCGCATCGCGCTGTCGGCGATCACGGTCACGCCGGCGGGCGCGTGGCGCACCGGGCGACCGGTGCGCGGATCGAAGGTGTGGGAATGCCGTTCGTCGTCCTCCTCGAAGGCGTGCCAGCGGTCGCCGGACGTCGCGACCGCAAGCGCTTCGAGCGCGACCACGTGCACCCGCGCGCGATCTTCGGCGTCGTTGGCGGTTGCGGCGTCGCCGTCTTCGGCAGCGGCTTCCACCAGCACCCGCCACGGTGCGCCGTCGGGTTTGCGGCCGTAGCCGTAGAGCTCGCCGCCGACTTCGACCAATGCGCTTTCGATGCCGTGCGCGCGCAATCGCGCGGCGGCGAGGTCGGCGCCATAGCCTTTGGCGATGGCGGACAGATCCAGCACGATGCCGCCCGGCTGCGACAATCGGGGCGGGTCGTGTTCAAGGATGAGCCGACGCCAGGCGCCGCCCGCGGAGATGACATCGAGCGTCGACGCATCCGGCACCCGGCGCGGTCGCTGCGCCGGCCCGAATCCCCAGGCATCGACCAGCGCGCCGAGGGTCGGGTCGTAGGCGCCGTCGCTGGCTTCGGCGATGTCCAGCGCACAGCGCAGCACGGTGTGGAACTCGGCAGGCAGCGGGTGAACATGGCCCGCCGCGCTGCGGTTGTAGCGGCTGATGTCGCTGTCGTCGCGCCAGGTGCTCATCTGCGCGACCACGGTGTCCAGCGCCGACTGCACGATGTCGTGCAGCGCATGCAGGTCGGTGCGCGGCGCACACGCCGCCTTCACCGACCATGTGGTGCCCATCGTCGCCCCGCCGAGGGTGGCGACGTTCAATGCCGCTTGCATGGTGATCCGATCCGCCGTCGCCGATTACTGCGGCAGTACCTCGAAGGTGGCGACGTAGCTCAGACGACGCTTTTTTGCCTGCGCGACGCTGGTCTTGTCGTCTTCGGTGGCGACTTCCAGCCAGTACATCCCGGCGTCGGGCCAGGTGACGTTGAACTTGCCGTCGGCGCCGGTCTTGACCTTGATTTCGTTCTGCGCGTTGCGGTAGCGGGTGCCGCCGCTCACGATCTCGATGTCGAGATCGGCCGCGGGCTTGCCGTCGATCTGCAGGGTGAAGGTCGCGGCTTCGCCGGCGAACAGATCGTTCGGATGGGTGACCGCCACCAGCTCCAGGCCTTCGCCGGACGGCTTCAGCGCGGTGTCGTTGGGCGCGCCGCGGGTCACGAAGGTTTCGACCCGGCCGAGCGACTGCGAGACCTGCAGGTTCTTCGCGTCCTTCGGGACTTCGGTCGCGAACGTGGCGACGGTGCCGCGCCAGCGTTTGGGCTTGCCGTCCGCGTCTTCCCAATTGGCGAACAGGCCGCTGTTGACCATCGCGATGCGATAGGTGCCCGACTGCTTCAGTTCGACATCGAACACGCTGCGGTATTTGCCGGTGGCGCCGTTGGCGCTTTCGGCGCGGCTGCCGTCCGGTGCAGTGATCGCCAGGCGTTCCAGCGGGATCGGTACGTGATTGAAGTAGAACAGGTCGTTGGAGACTGCGGCGTCCACCGTCACCCAGGCGTTGTCGCCGGCGAAAACGGTCTGCGAGGGCAGCAGCCAGGCCTTGTGGGCGGAAGCGGTGAAGGGGATGGCGGCGGCGAGCGCCAACGCAAGCATGCGTCTGGATTTCATCGGGAATTCCTGCGGCAAATGGAAGGAGGAGGAAACGTCAGGGCTCGACGCTCAGGGCTTGACGGTCAAGGCGATCGCGCCGAGCTCGCTGCTGCCCTGTGCGGTACCCGTCTGCGCCGCGGGTTTCGCGGCCCAGCGGAAGGGGATCTTCAACAGTTCGCGGCCGCCCACCTCGCGCGCGGCTTCCACCACCAGGGTGTATTCGCCCGGGGCAAGCCCGGCGAGCTGCGGCTGGCGGTCGTTGAACGCAAGCAGGTGCTTGCCGGCCGGCTTGGTCGGCCCGGTCACGCCGTCCACCGGCACTTTCAGCGAGCGGCCACTCTTGCGCCACCACTGGCGCAGATCGGGCAGCCATTTGGTGCCGTGGCCTTCGCTGTTGGCGCGCTGCTGATACCAGACCGAGAGATTCGCCGCGACTTTCTGGTCCGCGCCTTCGATCCACACCGCGACGTAGGGGCGATGGTATTCGGCGACCTTCAGCTGCGGGATTTCCACGCTGATCTGCAATTCGGCGGTGTAGGCGGGCAGCGCGAACAGCGCGCCGACGGCGAGGGTGACGGTGACGGTGACGGGAAGTCGGGTCTTGTTCATGGCGTGATGGCGTCGTGTCCGGTTACGGCGAAAGGTAAGGAATCGGGGATGACATCTAGTGGATGAACAGCAGTGCGATCAGCACCGGCACGACCAGGCCGAGGCCGACGTACGGCCAGGTCATGCGTCGCTGGCGGGCGTGCATCTGCAGCAGGAACAGGCCGGTGACGCAGAACACCACGCAGGCGACCGCGAAGATGTCGATGAACCAGCTCCACGCCGGGCCGGAGTTCCGGCCTTTGTGCAGATCGTTGAAGTACGCGATCCAGCCGCGGTCGGTGCGCTCGTATTCCACCGCGCCGGTGCCGCGATCGATGCTCAGCCATGCGTCGGCACCGGGCGAGGGCAGCGAGAGATACAGTTCTTCCTCGGACCATTCGGCCTTGCGACCGCGCAGCGCGATGCCGAGCTGCGCGTCGAGCCAATCGGCAGCGGCTTGCGGCAATGGCGCTTCGCCCTCCGCGCGGGTGCCGAGCGCTTTCAGCAGCGGTGTCGGCAGCGTGGCGGTGCGCTGCACCGTCTTCGGTTCGGCTTCGATCCGCGCGGCGTGGTTCAGGGTGATCCCGCTCAGTGCGAACAGCAGCATGCCGATCAGCGACACCGCCGAACTGATCCAGTGCCAGTTGTGCAGCGTGCGCAGCCAGAAGCCGCGTCGTTGCTGGCCGTGGGCGATATCGGTCTCGGTGGTGCTGCGCGACAAACGAATGACCTCCAAAAAGGATTTAGAACGCGGCAAGGCATGGAGGGTTGACGCGAATGGCGCTGCGTACGATTGCAGCGGCGCGACGATCCCGAATCAGACCCGAATCAGACTTCGGCCCATTGCCGCAGCAGGTTGTGATAGACGCCGGTCAGCTGTACCAGCGCCGGATGATCGGCCACGTCCAGCGTGAGCCGGCGGATCGAGACGTCGAGTTCGAACAACAGGCGGCGATGGCCGTCGTCGCGGATCATGCTCTGCATCCAGAAGAACGAGGCCACGCGCGTGCCGCGGGTCACCGGCAGCACGCGATGCAGACTTGTGCCGGGATACAGCACCATGTGGCCGGCAGGCAACTTCACCCGCTGCGTGCCGTAGGTGTCCTCGATCTCCAGTTCGCCGCCGTCGTATTCATCGGGCGAACTGAGGAACAGGGTCGCGGAGAGATCGGTGCGCACCGGTTCGGCGCCGCCGCGGCTGCGGTCGTAGCGCACCGCATTGTCGACGTGGAAACCGAACGACTGCCCGTTGCCGTAGCGATTGAACAGCGGCGGGTAGATGCGCCTGGGCAGCGCCGCCGAGAAGAAAGTGCTGTTGCGCGACAGCGCGTCGAGGATCAGCGCGCCCAGCTCGCGCGCCACCGGAGAGGTTTCCGGCAACTGCGCGTTGTCTTTCGCCTTCGCGGATTGGTGGCCGGCGGTGACCCGTCCGTCCGCCCAGTCCGCCGCATCCAGCGCCGCCCGGAACCTGGCGATCTGGTCGGCATCGAGCACATCGGGAATAGGCAGGAGCATGCGGGTTTCCGGGTCGTTGCCCCGCCCGGAGCGGGCGGGGCAATGCGAAGCGTTCGCGTCAGTGCGTCGGCGTCACGACATTCTGCTTCAGAAACGATACGTCGCGGTGAGCACGGCCGAGCGGCCTTCGCCTGGGGTGGCCCAGCCGTTGCCGGCGGTCACGACGCCACCGGTGAAGGTGACGTTGTTGCGGATCCGGGTGTAGTACGTC
>JAIMKJ010000009.1:88126-88815 GCA_020692565.1 Thermomonas sp. | reverse complement strand
CAGGTTGTTGACGTTGAGCTGCAGGCTGAGCTTGTCGTTGACCCGATAGCCGACCATCGCGCGGTGCACCCAGTAATCGTCGGTGTAGAACAGCGGCTGGCCGTTGAGACTGTTGTTCTGGACCACGAACTCGCCCTGGTAGGTCGCGCCGTAGCCGAAAGTCCAATCGTCCAGGTCGTAGGTAGTCCAGACGCTGCCGGAATGCTTCGGCGTATTGGTCAGCGGATTGCCGTCGAACGGGTCGCGGTCGGTGACGGAATTGCCGCAGGCCGTACTCGGGTTGTCGAAGCAGTTCTGCGACACGCCGCGCACGACTTCGCTGTCGAGATAGGTGTAGTTGGCGTACACCGCCCATTCGCGGGTGATGTTGCCGGCCGCGCCCAGCGCGACGCCGTCGACGCGCGCGCGACCATCGAGCGACTGTTCGCCGCTGATGTTGGTCGGGTCCGGATCGTTGACGCGGTAGTTTTCGCGCTCGTTGCGGAACAGCGCGGCGGTCAGCGCGAGGCGGTTCTCGATCACGTCCCACTTGCCGCCCAGTTCGATGTTGACCGCGGTTTCGGCATCGACGTTGCAGTTGGCGGTGCCGGTGGTGCTGGTCGGGGTGCAACTGCCGTTGACCGAGGCTTTCGACGGCGTCTTGCTGTTGGCGTAGGACAGATAGAGGCTGCTGTTCGTGGTCGGCTTGA
>JAIMKJ010000009.1:79735-88092 GCA_020692565.1 Thermomonas sp. | reverse complement strand
TCCTCGTTGCGGGCGATCGGATTCACGCCGGTCAGCTGGCCGCGGGTGGCGTTGTTGACCGTATCGACGGTCCAGGTCTTGGTCGAACCTTCGTTGTGGTCCTGGCGTGCGCCGAGATTCAGCAGCCAGCGATCGCCGAACTTGATCGTGTCGAAGACGTAGAACGAGCGCGAGTCGAGTTCGCCCTCGCTCTTGCCGCTGCGGAAATAGTGCTGCGGCCCGGTCCAGATGTTGTAGGGGGTGCGGAACGTCTGGTAGGGATAGCCGGCGTTGGTGCTGGGTACCGCGCTGCCGTCGGCGTTGAAGAACACGCCGCCGGATTCCAGTTCGAAGGATTCGGTGCTGAACGACACGCCGGCCACCAGCGCGTGTTCGACGCGGCCGGTCGAGAAGTTCGCAGTGAGGTCGGTCTGGCTGATCGCGATGCTGTTGCGGGTGTCGCGGACCAGGCCACGCGGCCCGCCCACCGGCGACCAGGTGCCTGCGGGCTGACCATTGGCGCAGGGCTGGCCGCTGTACGGACTGGTGCCGTCATCCAGACACCAGTTGCCCTGCAGCGCGGTGACGTTCACGAACTGGTCCACGCGCTGCACGCGTCCGAGGGTGCGCACCGACACCTGGTCGTTGAAATCGTGCTCGAACACCGCCGTGATCATGTCCACGTCGATCTGCTGTTCGGAGACGTTGCGGTAGCCGAAATAAGTCTCGGGATCGATGCCCGGCAGCGGGCCGTCGTTGTAGCTGTTCAGCGCGAACGGCACGCCGTACTGCGGCAGATTCTCGTCGCTCTGGTGCAGGTAGGACAGCGTGACCCGCGTATCCGAGCCCAGGCCGATCGCCAGCGACGGGGCGAAGCCCCAGCGCTGGAAGTTCTCGTGATCGCGGCCCGGCACGTCGTTCTGGTGCGCCATCGCGTTGAGGCGCAATGCGGTGCCGTTCTCGAAATCGAAGTTGCTGTCGGCGGTGACGCGACCGTAACGGTCGCTGCCGAGGCCCAGGGTGAAGGCATGCGCATCGCCTTCGCGGGCGGTCTTGTTGACCAGATTGATGTTGCCGCCGACCGAGCCGGCGCCGGAAACGGCCGAGTTCGCGCCGTTGATCAGTTCGATCGATTCCAGATTGAAGGTGTCGCTGCGCGTGTACTGGGCGCTGTCGCGGATGCCGTCGGTGGTGATGTCGCTGCTGGCGGTGAAGCCGCGCAGGTTGATGCTGTCGCCGTAGCCGCCGCCCCCTTCGCCGGCGCCGAAGGTAATGCCGGGCAGGGTGCTGAGCACGTCGCGCAGGCCGAGCAGGTTCTGCTGGTCGATCACTTTCTTGGTGACCACCGTGATCGTCTGCGGGGTGTCGAGCAGCGGCTCGGTATATTTCACGGAGCTCGGCTTCTGCTGGCTTTGACCGACCACTTCGACTTTGTCGAGTTCCTGGGCGCCGGCACCGGCGTCGGCGGGCGTTTCGGCCCGGGCATTGGCGCAGAGGACGAGCGAAAGCGCTACGACGAGCGGCTTGAGGGAGGGATTGGAAGGATTCATGGGGGTTCGGTGGGCTTTTCGGATGCTGACGAATGGCGGCGAGCTGTATTTGGCGGCCGTAACCTGTGCATATTAAATGATAATCATTATTGAATACAACTTGCTCTCATTCTTGTTTGGCATGCCCGTGCGCCATGAAAACCGCGCTCTGCCTGGCTCTCATGCGTCGAGGGTCGCGCCGCCGTCCACGCGCAGGTCGTGCAGGGTGATGTGGCGCGCACAGTCCGACAGCAGGAACACCACGGCATCGGCGATGTCGTCGGGAGCGGCGATCCGCCCCAGCGGGATACCAAGCCGGAAACGGCCCGGGTCGCCCTGCACGATCCGCTGCCGGTGCGTATCGGTGGGGGCGAAGGCCTGTTGCATCGGGGTATCGGTCGATCCCGGCGAGACCACATTGCAGCGGATGCCCAGCGGCGCCAGTTCCAGGCCCAGGCACTGCAACTGGTAGTGGGCGGCGGCTTTCGACGCGCCGTAGGCGGCCATGCCGGCGCGCGGCACCGCCGCGGCGTTCGAGCCGACCGCCACGATGCTGCCGTCAGCGCGTGCGGCCATCCGCCGCGCCACCGCGCGGGTGACCACGAACTGCCCACGCGCATTGGCCTCCATGCATGCATCCCAGTCGGCGTCGCTGTGCGTCAGCGCCGCGCCCGTCCTGAGAATCCCGGCCGCATGCGCCAGATGCGCGATCGGGCCGAGGTCGTTCTCGATCGACGCGACGGCGGCTTCGACTTCCGCCGTGCGGCTCAGCGCCACCGGCAGCGCGATCGCTTCCGCGCCCGTGGCGCGCAGCGCGCAGGCCAGAGCGTCCAGCGGTTCGGCGCGCTGGTCGAGCAGTGCGAGGCGGGCGCCGTCGGCGGCGAGGCGCCGTGCGATGGCCGTACCGATGCCGCCCGCGGCGCCGGTGACCACCGCGACGCGTCCGGCGAACGCCAATGGTCGCGACCCGATCCGGGACTGCGCCGCGACATCGCTCATGCCCCCGCGTCCCCGAGATCGTCGCGCAGCGCGGCCAGCGACGATGCCGGTTTGCGCGCGACGGTCGCGATCAGCGCCAGCAGCGCCGCGTGATGCGCCTGCAGCGTCGCTTCGTCGTAGGCCAGCGGATTGGCATCGATGTCGAAACGCATGCCGTCCGCCAGCGGTGAGACGGTGATGTCGAGGTCGTCCACCGGCCCCACCGACACCGGATGCGCGCAACTGCGCAGGCCGTCGAACAGAAATCCGCGGTCGAACGGCATCAGGTTCAGCACCGGCCCGTACAGCTGGCGATGGCTGCCTTCCAGACCGGCGTCGATCCGCATCCATTCATAGTTGTAGCGCTGGTGGCGGCGGACCGTGCGCAGGTCGTCCGCGACCGACCGCGCGAGGTCGCGGAACGACATCTGCGCCGGTGTGCGTACGCGCAGCGGAACCACGTTCATGCCCATGCATGGGACAGTCAAAGCGGCCGAACCGAGACGGTTCATCACCAGCAGACCGATCGAAACCTCATCGAAGCCGCCGCGCGCGTGCATCCACGCGGCGATGGCGGCGATCAGCCAGGCGGCCCAGTCGACGCTGCAGCTGCGCGCGGCGGCCTGCCACTGCGGATGGATCGCAGGCGCCAATCGCGCGCTGGCCGAACGAGGGCGATCGTCCACCGCCATCGCGGGCGCAAGCCGCGCGGGCGCTGGCGCCCCGGCCAGCGATCTGCGCCAGAACGCGCGGTCTTCGGCATAGGCCGCGCCGTTGCGGTAGCGCTGTTCCTCGGCGAGCAGCGGCAGCAGCGACCAGTCGCGGCAGGGCTGCGGTTCCGCGCCGCGACGGTAGGCGGAGTACGCCTCGGCGACGCGATGGATCAGCAGCAGATAACCGAAACCGTCGAGCGCGATGTGATGACCGCGCAGATACCAGAGATGGCGGTCGGTGCCGATCCTGATCAGCGCGGTCGCGAACAACGGGCCGGTCTCGAGATCCACCGGCGTATCCAGATCGTCGCGCATGCTTGCCCACGCCGCGGCGCGCGGATCCGGTGTGGACGCGAAGTCCACGTACGCCAGTGGATCGTCGTGGGGCGGTTCCCGGCGCTGCACCACATCGCCGTCCAGCAGGCGGTAGCGCATGTGCAGCGCGTCGCAGGCAGCGAGCGTCTCGACGATCGCGCGCACCAGCGCCGACCGGTCCAAGGCGCCTTCGAATTCGATTGCCTCTGCGGTCCAGAAGGCGGGACTGCGGGGATCGAGCTGCTGCGCAGCCCACATTCCATATTGCGGCGCGGACAGCGGCAGATCGACGGGCGTTGAAGCGATGGCTGCCCGCAGTGCCGCGTTCATGCCGCCGCCTTGCGCGGTTCGATCAGCCGCCACCAGTCGGCGACCGTCTCGCGCTCGGCAAGCTCGACGAAGGTCAGCGCCGCGCCGTCGCGGGTCCAGCGTTCCACCAGCGCCATCAGTCGGATCGAATCCAGGCCGATGTGCAGCGGATGATCGTGCTCGCCGACCTCGTCCACCGGCACGCCGATGCTCTGCGCCAGCGCGAGGCGCAGCGCGTCGAGACTGTCCGGCAGACCGGCCGGCCCGCGCACGGCGTCGATGCAGCGCCGGTGATCGATGACCACGCCGCAGCGGCGTGCGATCCAGTCCAGCGCCATGCGGTGTTCGTCGGCGGAAAAATCGGCGACCGCATCGCCGATCACGAACGGCTGAATGTCGTGCATGAACGCGTCGGCCGCGGTCATCATCACGCCGATGTGCGCGTAGACGCCGCAGACGATCAACTGGTCGCGGCCGGTGTCGCGCATGCGTTCGCGCAGATCGGTGGAGACGAAGGCGCTGTAGCGCCATTTGTCCAGCACGATGTCGTGGCTGCGCGGCGCCAGTTCAGCGGCGATGTCGGCGCGCTGCGGCTGCGCGGTGACGCCCGGTCCCCACCAGTCCTGCAGCAGGCCGCGCTGCTGCAGCGTTTGCGCGCCGGGCTGGCGGGTGTAGATCGTGGGAATGCCGGCGGCGTCGCAAGCGTCGCGCAGTGCCAGCAGGTTACGCGCCAGTTCCGGGAGCGGCGCGGCGTCGCGCGCGAAGAAATCGAGGAAGTAATCCTGCAGATCGTGCAGCAGCAGCGCCGCGCGTGCGGGATCCGGCATCCAGTCGACGCGGTTGTCCGGCAGGGTTGCGGCGTCGGGCATCGGGTAGGCAGCGATTCTGGGGATGGTCATGGCGCGGACTCGGGGCAGGGGAGGGGCGGTGTGGATCGCGTCTGCGCGCGCGGCGCGGTCGAAAGTGGCTTGCCGCTGTCGATGCAGTGGCGGAGCGCGGGTTTGTCGATCTTCCCGATCGGTGTGCGCGGCATGCGTGCGATGAATGCGAAGCGGTCGGGAATCTTGTAGGCGGCGATGCCGCGTTCGCGCAGGAAGGCCTGCAATTCGCGCGGCTGCGGTGCGGTGCCGGGACGCGCGACGATGCAGGCGCAGGCCTTTTCGCCGAGCATGCGATCGGCGATCGCGATCAAGGCCGCGTCCGCAACCGCGGGATGCGCCAGCAGATGCGCTTCGACTTCCTCGGCCGCGATCTTTTCGCCGCCGCGGTTGATCTGGTCCTTCGCGCGTCCGACCACCACCAGGTCGCCGCTCGGCAGCAGGCGCACACGGTCGCCGGTGCGATAGAACCCGTCGGCGGTGAAGGCGACGACGTTGTGTTCCGGCGCGGCCCAGTAGCCGCGGATGGTGTACGGCCCGCGGGTCAGCAGATGGCCGACTTCGCCGGGCGCGACCTCCTGATCGTCATCGTCGACGATACGGATTTCGTCGTCGGCGCTGATCGGTCGTCCCTGGCAGGCGACGGCGCGCGCTGGCGGATCGTCCAGCCGGGTGTAGTTCACCAGCCCTTCGGCCATGCCGAACACCTGCTGCAGCGTGCATCCGAACGCCGGTGCGATCCGCATCGCGATGCTTTCGGCCAGATACGCGCCGCCGATCTGCATCACCGCAAGGCTGTCCAGGTCGTGGCGCGCGCGCAGCGACGACTCCAGCCATGCCTGCGCCAACGCCGGCACCAGCGCGACCAGCGTCGCGCGCTCGCGTTCGATCAGCGCGAATGCAGTGGCGGGGTCGCCGCTGCGGGCCAGCACTACGCAACCGCCCGCCAGCAGCACGCCGAACGCGCCGGGCGAACTCATCGGGAAATTGTGCGCGGCCGGCAGCACGCACAGGAAAACGGTGTTTTCGCTGACGCCGCAGATTTCCACGCTGGCGCAGATGCTGTAGAGGTAATCGTCGTGGGTGCGCGGGATGAGTTTGGGCACGCCGGTGCTGCCGCCCGAGAGTTGCAACAGCGCGACCGACGACGCATCAGGGCCCGATGCGTCATGCGCCGTGTCGTACAGCGCATCGAAGGCGATGAATTCCGCAGCGTCGCCGACCACGACGACGTGGCGCAGACCGGGATGCGTGTCGCGGATCTCGCGCATCAGTCCGCGATGATCGAAGCCGGCTTCGCGGTCGATGACGATGCAGGCCCGGGCCTGGCTTTGCGCGACGAACTGCGCGATCTCCGAACGCCGGTGCGCGCACTGCGCGAAGACCGGGATGGCGCCGATCCGGAACAGCGCGAAGCTGGCGACATGGAACTCGGCCACGTTCGGCAACTGCAACAGCACCCGGTCGCCTTCGACGATGCCGATGCGGCGCAGCCCCGCGGCGAACCGGCGCACGCGCAGATCGAATTCGGCATAGGTCCAACGCCGTTCGCCGCAGACGATGGCGATGCGCGCGGCGTGTAAGCGCGCCGCGTCCGCGAGCGCGGCGTACAGCGACACGCCCAGCCAATAACCGCGTTCGCGATAACGTTGGGGGAAGGGTTCCGGCCACGGCACTACCGGCAGGGACGGCATATTCGCCATCACGCGCCCTCCAGCGTCGGCGCCAGACCGATGGCCTGCAGCATCGTCGCCATTTTCGCGGTGGTTTCCGCGAGTTCCGCATCCGGGTCCGAGCCCGCGACGATGCCCGCACCGGCGTAGATCGTCGCGCCGTCGCGACCGACTTCGGCGCAGCGGATGCTCATCGCCCATTCGCCGTCGCCCTGCGCATCGCACCAGCCGACCAGGCCGGTGAACAGGCCGCGCGGGAAGCCTTCGATGCGCTCGATCAGCGCCCGCGCTTCGGCGCAGGGATGGCCGCACACAGCAGGGGTCGGGTGCAGGGCCAGCGCGATCGCCAGCGCGCTCGCATTCGCATCGTGCAGGCGTCCGCCGATTTCGGTCGACAGATGCCACATCGTCGGCGTGGCGAGCAGCGACGGCGCGACGGGAACATCGAGTCCGCTGCACCACGGACGCAGCGCGCGCGCCACGGCGTCCACGACATACGCATGCTCGTGGCGGTCCTTCGCGGAGACCAGCAGCGCCTGCGCGCGATGCTGGTCTTCCATCGGATCGGCGGCGCGCGGAATCGAGCCGGCCAGTGGGTTGGAGACGATGCGACCGCCGCGTTTGGACAACAGCAGCTCCGGACTGCTGCCGACCAGGCTGCGCCCTTGCGTGCCGGCGCAGGCCAGATCCATCGCGAACGAGTATCCGTTCGGATTGCGCGACCGCAGCGCACCGAGGAGCGCCGGGATCGACACCTCCGACGAGATCTGCAGCGAGCGCGACATCACGACTTTTTCCAGCGTGCCGTCCGCGATCCGCGCCAGTGCGTCGGCGACGTTGCGCCGGTAGCGCTGCGGTTCCGGCACCGGCTGCATGCGCGGTGCCAGCGCCACCGCCATTCCGCGTTGGCTGTCGATGGGCGGCGGGCTCTGCGAGCGGCCGGGGGCGAGGACGATCTGTTCCGGTATCCACAGACACGCTGGATCTTCTGGCGAGAACGGCACGGCGCCGATCAGCGGCAGGAACCGGCGTTCGCCGCCGCTGTCGGTCAGCGCCTGTCGCCCGGCTTCGATCAGACCTTCGCTCACGGACTGGCGCAGGGCTTGGCGGACACCGCGTGCATGCAGGTACGCGCCCGGGGAGGCGAACAGCGAATCGCCGTCGCGAAACGCGGGCAGCAGCGGCTCGGTTCCTGTGGTGGCGAGGGCGTCACCGGATTGCGGCAACGTAGGCACGGCAACGGGCGGGCGCGGCTGCGCTGCCGTGTGCGGCGTCATGGACATGGGAACTCCTGCGAGCGCGGTGACGATCGATCGGCTGGCAGGCGTGACGCCGGCTTGCTCCATGCGGACCAACTCCTGCCCGGACGAAAGCATCGACCGGGTCGTCATCGCAGGCCGTGGAAGGCGGTGCGGATGACGGCGCGCATGGTAGACGAGAATCATTATCGTTTACAATCGTCGGCGAGGCGCAAGGACCCGTTGTGGAATGCCTGCCTCAAAAAAACCTTTGCCGGACTGCATACCGCTCCTGCCTCAGTCCGAATCTGTCGGTGTCGTGGCAGCCGACCGACGCATTGACCCTGTGCGCGGCGTATTCGCAGGCGTTTCGCGGCATCACCATCCGCGAAGCGTTCTTCAGCGCGCTGTACCGCTATCCGGGCGGCCTCGACGGAGAACGCGCCGACAATCTGGAATTCGGCATCGCTTGGGAGCGCGACGGCTTTTTCGCGCGGGCGACGGTGTTCAAGCAGACCATCGAAAACTACATCTCCGCGGTCCATGTCGGCAGTAGCACCGACTGGGGTTACTGGGACAACATCGGCACCGCCGAAGTCGAAGGCTACGAGGCGGAAGTCGGCAAGCGATGGAAGCATTTCAGCGTCGCCGGCGGTGTGTGGAACTCGGACAACACGTTCGACGACCGGCCGTTGAACGACGCCGACCTCGGCCTCGGCACCTCCATCGGCCGTACTTGGACCCT
>JAIMKJ010000009.1:60955-79717 GCA_020692565.1 Thermomonas sp. | reverse complement strand
TGGACCGGACAGAGGGGGGCATTTTGGACCCTGCGCGGCGATTGGGCCTCGGACAGCGGGCGTTCGCGCTACGGCCTGCGCGCCCGCGCGGTGGAATCCGAGCGCAACGCGATCGCCCCGGATGCGCCCGACAAACCGGGATACCAGGTGCCGGACCTGCTCGGCCAATGGCAGTGGTGGGCCGACGACCGGCTCACGCTGGGCGCCTCGGTGACCAATCTGTTCGATGACGAGTACTACGACCACGGCACGTATGGTTATCACGCGGGCTTGGGCAAATACATCGGATTCGCCGCGCCCGGGCGCGAGTTCAATGCCTCGCTGACGTACCGCTTCTGAAGTCTTGCGTCATTGCCGGCAGGGCGATGGGCTAATCGGGGGATGCTGCTCTGCGCAAGTGAAGCGGCGTTCTTCCGGGCACGCCATTCCACCTGGAGCTTTCGATGCGCATCTCGGCATCGAAAGCGTGGCGCCTGGCAGCGCCTGGCTGGCCGTATCGTTCGGTCTCATCGCTGTTCAGCGGAGAGTCGGGCAACAAAAAACCCCGCTTTCGCGGGGTTTTCGTATTCGTCTGCAGACGTGTAGCGATGTCCGCCGACTTTCTGTCTGGTGCCCAGGAGAGGACTCGAACCTCCACGGTTTTACCCGCTAGTACCTGAAACTAGTGCGTCTACCAATTCCGCCACCTGGGCAGGTGGGCGCGTATGGTGCGTTGCGGCGCGCACGATGTCAACGGTCTGCGGGGCGATTTTTTCGTCCTTCCTAACGAGGCGGCGCGGTTGCGGCAGGGGCGATGGCGGGATTCACGAAGCGGTCCGGCCGATCTCCCCTGCCGGTGATGCGGGCGTATACTTGCGGCCGATGCCAAAAACCCCAAAGAAGAATACCGGCCCCCGCGCCACGCGCGCCCCTGATGGCGCTTCCCCGAAATCCGTCTCCCGCTCCGAACCGCGCAATGCCGCGGCGGCCAAGCCGGGCAAGGCACCGAAAGCGAAGGCGCCGCAGCCTTCGACCAGACCAGCGAAGCCCGGCGGGGCGCCTGGATCCCGAAATTCCCGTAACGCAGGCCCGCCTTCCGGCAAGCAGGGCAAAGCTGCGCCCTGGCTGCCCGATCCGTTCGCGACGCCGGGCGCCCCGAAACCGTCGGCGCGTCGGCACACCGCTCAAGCGGGCGCAGGCCCGTCGATGGTCGTCAGCGACCCGCATGCGGCCCGCGAAGCCTCGCGCTACGCCGATCCCATCCCCAGCCGCGAAGCCATCCTGAAGCTGCTCGGCGAAGCCGATGGCCCGATGATGGCCGAGAACGTGGCCGAACACCTCGGTCTGGATACGCCCGAGCGCCGCGACGCGCTGGGCAAACGTCTCGGTGCGATGCTGCGCGATGGCCAACTGCTGCAGAACCGCCGCGGCGGCTATCTGCCGGCGGCGCGCATGGACCTGATCGCCGGGACCGTGATCGCCAATCCCGACGGATTCGGCTTCCTGCGCCCCGAGAGCGGCACCGGCAAGAGCGACGACCTGTTCCTGCCGCCCCTGGAAATGCGCAAGGTGCTGCACGGCGACCGGGTGATGGCCAGCGTCACCGGTGTCGACCGCCGAGGCCGCCGCGAAGGCGTCATCGTCGAAGTGCTGGAGCGCCGCCTGAGCCGGCTGATCGGCCGGTTCACGCTGGAAGCCGGGATCAGTTACGTGCAGCCCGACGACGCCCGTATCCAGCGCAACGTGCAGATCCCCGCCGACGCCCGTCTGGATGCCCGGAACGGCCAGTTGGTGGTGTGCGAGATCGTGCATGCGCCCGACGCCTATCGTCCGCCGATCGGCCGGGTGCTCGCGGTGCTGGGCGACAAGCTCACGCCCTCGCTGGTGGTCGAGGCCGCGATCCACGGCCACGACCTGCCGCATGAATTCCCGTCGGAGGTGATCGCCGAAGCCACCGCGGTGCCGTTGCAGGTGACCGAACGCGACATCGCCGGCCGCGTCGATCTGCGCCAACTGCCGCTGGTGACCATCGACGGCGAGGACGCCAAGGATTTCGACGATGCGGTGTGGTGCGAACCGAATCGCAACGGTTTCCGCCTGATTGTCGCGATCGCCGATGTCTCGCATTACGTGCGCCCGGGTGCGCCGCTCGACGACGAAGCGCAGAAGCGCGCGACCTCGGTGTATTTCCCGGGTTTCGTGGTGCCGATGCTGCCGGAAACGCTGTCGAATGGCATCTGCTCGTTGAATCCGAAGCTCGACCGCCTGTGTTTCGTCTGCGATATGCAGGTCGGTTTCGATGGCGAAGTGGGCAAGTCGAAATTCTACGAAGCGGTGATGCATTCGCACGCCCGCCTGACCTATACCCAGGTCTGGCAGGCGGTGGGCGAGAACGATGCGGACGCCATCGCGAAGATCGGATCGCTGTTGCCGCAGGTGCAGCGCCTGCATCAGCTGTATCAGGTGTTGGCGAAGGCGCGTAAGGCGCGCGGTGCGATCGAATTCGAATCCTCCGAAGTGCGTTTCGTGTTGGGTCCGCAGGGTGAAGTGGTGCAGGCCGGCATGCTCCAGCGCAACGACGCGCACAAGCTGATCGAAGAATGCATGATCGCCGCGAACGTCGAGGCCGCGCGGTTCCTGTTGAAGAAGCAGGTGCCGGCGCCGTACCGCATCCACGACAAGCCGCCGGAATCGAAGTACACGGATCTTCTGGAATTCCTCAAGGAATTCAAATTGCGGATGCCGCCGTGGGCCACGGTCGAACCGCGCGATTTCACCGCGCTGTTGACCAAGATCCGCGAACGGCCCGACGCGGCGCTGTTGGAGTCGGTCTTGCTGCGCAGCCAGTCGCTGGCGGTGTACGCGCCCCAGAACATCGGCCACTTCGGTCTTGCGCTGGCGTCGTACGCGCATTTCACCTCGCCGATCCGGCGCTATCCGGATCTGCTGGTGCATCGCGCGATCAAGCATGCGCTGACCGACGCGAAACCGGCGACGTTCACGTATTCGCAGAACGGCATGGCGGCGCTGGCGCTGCAGTGCTCGGAACGCGAGCGCCGCGCCGACGAGGCCGAGCGCGAAGTCGACGAGCGTTACCGCGCGGCGTGGATGGAAAAGCACATCGGCGGCAAGTTCGACGGCATCATCAGCGGCGTCACCAGCTTCGGACTGTTCGTGGAACTGGACGACTCCAAGGTCAACGGCCTGATCCACGTCACCCAGTTGCCCAACGATTTCTATCACTTCGATCCGATCCGCAAGACGCTCAGCGGCGAACGTGCCGGTCGGGTGTTCCGGCTCGGCGACCGGGTGACGATCATCGTGCTCAAGGCCAGTCTGGAAGAACGCAAGATCGATTTCCGCCTGGCCGAAGAACGCGGTGTGGCGCCGCTACCGCCGCGCGGACAACCCGCAAAACGCCCGAAGCGGAAGTATTGACGAACCCGTCGTAGAGCGGAGCAAAGCTCCGCTACCACCTGTCCGCAGCCAGGCATCCCCGTAGAGCGGAGCAAAGCTCCGTTGCTACCTTTCCGGAGCAGACGCCGCGCCAAACGCGGCTTTTTCCTACATCGGAAAGCACGATTCTCCGATAGCCCCATCACTGCGGCTGTTCGATGCTGACGCATGTCCAGTCCCCTTCTTCTCAAGGGCCGCCGATCCCAGGTCGGCCACTACTATGCGGTCACTACGAATGCACAAGGCCGAAGGGCGGTGTTCCGCGATCCTTCGTCCGCGAATGCGGTCATTGCAGAAATTCATCGTTCCCAGCAATGCGGTGATATCGAATCGCTGGCCTGCGTGCTGATGCCCGACCATTTGCATTGGTTGTGTTCTGCCTGCGTTCCGGCGGTCTGAGTGCAGTCGTGCAGAAAATGAAATGCAGGAGCGCCAATTCGATCAATCGTGCGCGCAATCGTCACGGAAGCCTGTGGCAGGCGGGGTTCTATGATCGGAGAGTGGACAGCGAGGAATCGCTTCATCGCCAAGCGCGCTACATGATCGAGAACCCGCTGCGGGCAGGCATCGTGTCGAGTATCGAGGAATATCCGTATTGGTGGTGCGCTTGGTTCCAACGCCGGAACGAACTGTGGTGATTGAAGGATGCGTCTGATTATGGAGATGGCGTAGCGGAGCTTTGCTCCGCTCTACGATGCTCGGGGCAGCGGAGCTTTGCTCCGCTCTACGGGGTGGCGAATCGCACCGCTCCGAGGCCGGCGATCAGGCCGCTGGCGAAGCACGCGGTGAGCAGATAGC
The DNA here is from genome assembly GCA_020692565.1 of Thermomonas sp. GTDB lineage: Bacteria > Pseudomonadota > Gammaproteobacteria > Xanthomonadales > Xanthomonadaceae > Lysobacter_I. The sequence continues at coordinate 75,484 of JAIMKJ010000009.1, read as the reverse complement.
CGCCGGTCGGCGCTTCCCAGTCCAGCATTTCGCCTGCGAAGAAAACACCGGGCAGGGTCTTCGATTGCAGGGCGTCGTCCAACGCTTCCAGACGCACGCCGCCTGCCGTGCTGATGGCTTCGGCCACCGGTCGCGCGCTGCGCAGCGTCAGCGGCAGGCGTTTGATCGTCGCAGCGATGCGCCCGGCGTCGTTCATCGCCTCGCGCGGCAGCACTTCATGCAGCAGTGCGACCTTCACGGCATCCAGGCCGGTCTGCCGGCGCAGATGTTCGCCCAGGCTGCGTTTGCCGCGAGGCTTCTCCACGTCATGACGCAGCCGTTCGACGTCGCGACCCGGCGCCAGATCCAGCCACAGCGTCGTTTCGCCGTCGCGCAGGATGCCGTCGCGCAGATCGGCCGACATCGCATAGATCACGCTGCCTTCGATGCCGGTCGCGGTGAGCACGCACTCGCCCTGCAGCGCGTGCATCGCGCCGTCGAGATTCCGCCAGTGCGCGATCACCGGTTTCAGGGGCGCACCGGCGTGTCTGTCGGTGAGGTGCGCGCTCCAGTCGATGTCGAAACCGCAGTTCGACGGGCGCAGCGGCGCGATCTCGATGCCGCGTTCGCCCAAAGCATCCACCCACGCGCCGTCGGAGCCGAGCTGCGGCCAGCTCGCGCCGCCCAGCGCGAGCACGCTCGCCCGTGCGCGGATGCGGCGTGCGCCGTCGGGCGTGTCGAAGCGCAGTCGCTCGTCGTCGTCCCAGCCCAGCCAGCGGTGCTGCACGTGGAAACGCACGCCGCGCTCGCGCAGTCGTCGCACCCAGCCGCGCAGCAGCGGCGCGGCCTTGCGATCCATCGGGAACACTCGGCCGGAGCTGCCGACGTAGGTCTCCACGCCGTGTTCCCGCGCCCACGCGCGCAGCGCTTCGCCGTCGAAGGCGTCGAGCCAGCGCACCACTTCCCTTGAACGCTCGCGATAGCGCGCGTCGAAGCCGGGCCGCGGCTCGCTGTGGGTGAGATTCAGGCCGCCTTTGCCGGCGATCAGGAATTTGCGCCCCACCGAGCTTTTCGCTTCGAACAGATCCACCGCAAGTCCGGCCGCGTTCGCGATCTCGGCCGCCATCAGCCCGGCGGGGCCGCCGCCGATGATGGCGATCTGCGTGGTGGCGGGAACGGCATGCGACATCGACGAGGACCTAGTGTGTGCGGCGGGCAGGGCGGCGGATGATAGCGCGACGCAGGCGGAACGATGGAAGCAAAAACCCGCTGTTCCCGGCACAATAGCGCCATGAGCAACCAATCATCTCCCTGGATCGTCGGCATCAATGCGGTGGCCTCCGCGGTCGAACACGACGCCGAGCATGTCCGCGAAGTCCTGATCGAAGCCGGCGCCAAGAACCCGCGCCTCACCGAAATCGAGGAAAACGCGCGCCGCAAGGATATCGATGTGCGCCGGGTGGCGACCAATGCGCTGGAGGGCGTCGCCGGTGGTGTGCGCCATCAGGGCGTGGTCGCGCGCTACGCCGCGGCCAAGACCTACAACGAGGACGACCTGCCCGAGCTGATCGAAGCCGCCGCCGGCAAGGCGCTGCTGCTGATCCTCGACGGCGTGCAGGACCCGCACAACCTCGGCGCCTGCCTGCGCAGCGCGGCGGCGGCGGGTGTCACCGCGGTGGTGATCCCGAAGGACAAGGCGGTGCAGGTCAATGCCACCGTGCGCAAGACCTCGGCCGGCGCCGCCGACAGTATTCCGGTGGTGCGGGTGACCAACCTCGCGCGGACGATGCGCGATATCCAACAGCTCGGCGTCTGGATCTACGGTCTGGCCGGCGAAGCGACGGCGTCGCTCTACAAACTCGACCTGCGCGGCAACGTCGCGCTGGCGCTCGGCGGCGAAGCCGATGGCCTGCGCCGGCTCACCCGCGAACACTGCGACCAGTTGGTCAATATCCCGATGCCGGGTCTCGCATCATCGCCGGGCGTGGAAAGCCTCAACGTCTCGGTCGCCAGCGGCGTGGTGTTGTTCGAGGCGGTGCGGCAGCGTACGCTGTAGGAGGGCCTTCAGGCCCGATCTTTCGCACACCCGAATAATCCAAGATCGGGCCTGAAGGCCCTCCTACGAGGATGACTCACTTCATCCGCGGCCAGGCATTCACGATCTTGCAGAACAACTCCGCGGTGCGTTCGGTGTCGTACACCGCCGAGTGGGCTTCTTCGCCGTTCCACGACAGCCCGGCGGCATGCACCGCGCGGGCGAGCACGGTCTGGCCGTAGGCCACGCCGGCCAGGCTCACGGTATCGAACACGCTGAAGGGGTGGAACGGATTGCGCTTGTGCTGGGTGCGCGCGACCGCGGCATTGAGGAAATTCAGGTCGAAATGCGCGTTGTGGCCGACCAGGATCGCGCGCTGGCAGTCGTGTTTGCGCACGGCGGCGCGGACGGCGACGAACACGTGTTCCAGCGCGTCGCGCTCTTCCTTGGCGAGGCGGAACGGGTGATCGAGGACGATGCCGGTGATCTGCAGCGATTTCGGATCGATTTCCGTACCCGGGGCCGGGATCAGGTGTGCGCTGGCGGTTTCGCCGGGCACCAGCAGGCCGTTTTCGTCGAGGTCGACCGGCTGCACGGCGATTTCGAGCAGGGCGTGGCGGTTCCAGTCGAATCCGCCGGTCTCCACGTCGACCACGACCGGCAGGTAACCGCGGAAACGTTCCGACATCTTCTTGTAGTGCACGGGGGCTGCAGTGACATCGCTCATGCGCGAAAGCGTACCAGATGGCCCAAGCGAGTCCCGTGGCGGAGCCCGTCAGTCTTGCCGGGTGCCGAGAAGGGTGCCTTCCGCGTGCATGCGCGCGAGCATGGCCGCGCCCTCGCGGGTGAATGCCTCGGCATCGGTGGCGCCGGCTTCCTCAGCCAGCGCCCGCAGCTGTTCGAGGCCGCTGAGGCCCGGCTCCGCATCCAGCCGCTGCAGCAGGCGGAACGACAGCGGGGTCAGCGCATGGAAGCTCACGTTGCCGTCGGTTTCGCGGCGCAGCATCAGCAGGGTCGGGGCTTCGGGCGGCGTGTCCGGCCGGTAGTCCGGCCCGATCCGATGCACCGGCCAACCATAGGCCAGCGGCCATGCCAGCGGCGATACCAGCGGACGACCGTCGAGCAGATGGCCGTTGGGGTCGTGCGGGATCTCGTCGTTGCGCGCTTCGCTGATCTGCAGCGCCAGTTCGACCCATTCGTAATGCGCCAGTTCCTGGAGCCACGGCGGATCGTCGTGGCTGTCGTCGCCGCGTGCGCGGGCTTCCAGGTAGCGCAGGAATTCGCGCGCCAATTCGGTGAACAGCGGCGTCTGGCAGCCGTGGTCGCGATAGAAGGCGCGGATCAGCATGCGCCAGCCGTCGTCGCCGTAGAGCCGGCGCAGTACCGGGAAATTGCCGGCGAGCATGCCTTCGACATTGTTGAAGAACAGGTCGCGGTAGATCTTGAGCCGGCGCTCTTCGACCCCGGCCGGCGGCGACACGCGCTCGGGGTCGCGGATGTACGCGGCCAATGCGTCCTGCTGCGCGGCGAGGGTGTCGTCCATCTCAGGCGGCGCGGCGCTGGTCATGCGCGGGCGCTCCGGCGATGCGGCGGCGGACTTGGCCGAGTTCGTCCAGCAGGTCCTCGAACGGCGGCAGGTTGAAGTCGCGCTCCAGCAGGGTCGGGCGCGGGCCGAACCGCCGGTAGGCCTCTTCCAGCAGCGCCCAGACCTGCGCGTTGACCGCGCTGCCGTGGGTATCGATCTTGAGATCCTCGGCTTCGTCGTAATGGCCGGCGACATGGATGTAGGCCACGCGTGCGCCGGGCAGGGCGGCGAGGAAAGCGGACGGGTCGTAACGGTGGTTGGTGGCGTTGACGACGATGTTGTTCACGTCGAGCAGCATCAGGCAGTCCGCTTCGGCGAGCACCGCGTTGATGAAGTCGATTTCGGGGATTTTCTGGAACGGTGCGGCGTAGTAGGAAATGTTCTCGATCGCGATCCGCTGGCCGAGGATGTCCTGGGTGCGGCGGATGCGCGCGGCGACGTGACGTACCGATTCTTCGCTGAACGGTAGCGGCAGCAGGTCGTAGAGCTGGCCGTGGCTGTCGCCGCAGGCGCTGAGGTGTTCGCTGTAGAGCGGGCAGTGGTGCGTTTCCATGAATCTGCGCACCTTGACCAGGAAGGTCTCGTCCAGCGGTGCGGGGCCGCCGACCGACAGCGACAGGCCGTGGCAGACCACCGGATAGCGCGACGCGAGATCGGCGAAGCCATCGCCCAGCGCGCCGCCGACGCCGATCCAGTTCTCCGGCGCGGTTTCCAGGAAATCGAAACTGCCGGCGACGGCCTTGCGCATCTCGGCCATCAGCGGGCGGCGCAGCCCCAGGCCTGCTGCGTGCGGCGGGAGGGTGGAAAAGGTGGTCATGGGCGAGGGATGGGCGTCGGATCGCGATGGGCATCGCCGAAACGAACCGGGCGGCCGCAATGCGACCGCCCGGAAGAGGTTATCGACGTTCCGGGGGAAACGTCGACAGGGGGCGCATTACATCGCGCCGCCGCACTTGCCCTCGCCGCACTTGCCTTCGGAGGCCTTCTTTTCGGCCGGGGCAGCAGCCGGCTTGGCGTCGCCGCCGCACTTGCCTTCGGTGGCTTTCTTGTCGGCGCCGCACTTGCCCTCGTGCGCGGCCTTCATTTCGTCGGCGCTGATGAAGCCGTCCTTGTTGGTGTCCTTCGCGGCGAACTTGTCGTCCTTGCCGCCGTGGGCGGCTGCGAACTCGGCGCGGGAGACTTTGCCGTCCTTGTCGGTATCCATGTGGGCCAGACCGCATTTGCCTTCGCCGCACTTGCCTTCAGCGGCCTTGTCGCCGCCGCATTTGCCTTCACCACATTTGCCTTCAGCGGCCTTTTCGCCGGTAGCGGCATCGGCGCCGAGCAGGTAGCCCTGGGCGAGGTGGGTCGATGCGAACGCCGAGCCGGACAACAGCAGGCCGCCGGCCAGGGCAGCGGAGACGGCGATCGCGACGGGTTTCTTGGTGCTGGACATAAGTGTTCTCTCTTGAGAGGGGGGGTCGGGGTGGTGGGAGGGATGTTAACCCGCAGCGGCCAAGGGCAGCGGCGATGTGGATTCCTGCGAAAGGTATTGTCGCGCCAGGCTCCGGGCGCGGTGCAGGCGGGCTTTGGCGGCTTCCGGATGGAGGCGCAGTCCGGAAGCGATTTCGACGATGGACCGGCCTTCCAGATCGCGCATCAGGATGATGTCGCGGTAATGCTGCGGCAGCGAAGCGACCGCGTTGGCGACGTCGCGGACCAGTCCGGTGGGGGCGGGGTAGTGGGGGCCGTCGAGCTCTTCCAGATCGGACGGCTGCATCAACAGGAAGCGGGTGGCGCGCTTCATGCGCGTGCATTCGCGCTTGACGATACGGAACAGCCACGAGGCGTAGGCATCGAGTTCGCGCAGGGTCGAGAGTTTGCGCGACACCAGTAGCAGGCTTTCCTGAACGGCGTCTTCGACATCGTTCACGGCGCAGTGGTATTCGGCGTAGCGACGCAGATCCTGGCGGGAACGTACGAGTACCCGTTCGAGCGCCGCCAGGTCGCCCCGGCGCGCTTCAATCAATACAACCTGGAACGTTGGATCCTGCACCGCTGTCTCCTTGAGTGGTCGCAATCTACGCGGCATGGCGTTTGCGTTTGTGCACAAAGAGTTACGACGCAGGGGGAAAGGTGCGCAGATTCGGCTCGTCTGCGCTTGGGTTCAGGTTTCGTTTAGGAATTTTGCGCCGCCGACAGCCTGAGGCGTGCCGGCCAGGGCGCATCCGCCGGATGCGCCGGAGCGGGCATCCGGTGGCGGCGCGACCCGCGTTCAGCCGGTCGAGCTGGTTTCGTCGCGCTTCTCGCGCGGCGGCATCGGGCCTTCGCCGTATTCCTGGAACCAGATGTTCTCGGCGATGTTGGTGGCGTGGTCGCCCACGCGCTCCAGATTCTTGGCCATGAACAGCAGGTGGGTGCAGGGGGTGATCACCCGCGGGTCTTCCATCATGTAGGTCAGCAGTTCGCGGAACAGGCCGGTGTACTGGGCATCGATCTCGGCGTCCCCGGCCCGGACCTGCTGGGCGGCTTCGATATCGCCGTCGCGGTAGGCGGCCAGCACCTTGCGGACCTGGCTCACCACCAGACGGCCGAGGCTGCCCAGGCCGCGGGTATGCGGCAGCGGCGGCGAGAGATTCAGGGCCATCGAGCGTTTGGCGATGTTGGAGGCGTAGTCGCCGATGCGTTCGATGTCCGACGCGATCCGCAGCGCCGCCAGGATCTCGCGCAGGTCGCGCGCGAGCGGGCCGCGCAGGGCGAGCTTCATCGCGTCGTGGCTGACCTGCAGTTCCAGCGCGTCGATCGCTTCGTCGTTGGCGACGATGCGCTCGGCGGCCTTGCCGTCGCGGCGGTCGATCACGTCCAGCGCGGCTTCCAGCTGTGCGGCCGCCATTTCGCCCATCCGCAGGATCTCGTCCAGCAGGATCCGGCGTTCTTCGTCGTGGCTCTTGACGATGTGGTTGTGCGGTTGGGTGTTCATGGGCTGGCTCTGAGTGAAGGTGGGTGTGTCGCTACGAGGCTTCTTCTGGTCCGGCGGGTCGTAGAGCGGGCTTCAGCCCGCTGCCGTTTTTCCGGAGATGGTTCAGCGGCCTGAAGGCCGCTCTACAGGACTTCGATACTCACCCGAACCGACCGGTGATGTAGTCCTCGGTCTGCTGTTTCGAGGGCTTGGAGAAGATCTTTTCGGTGACGTCGTGTTCGATCAGGTCGCCCAGGTACATGAACGCGGTGTAGTCGGAGACGCGCGCGGCCTGCTGCATGTTGTGGGTGACGATCGCGATGGTGTAGTTCTGCTTCAGTTCTTCGATCAACTGCTCGATGCGGCTGGTCGAGATCGGGTCCAGCGCCGAGGTCGGCTCGTCCAGCAGCAGGACGTCCGGGCGCAGCGCGACCGCGCGCGCGATGCACAACCTTTGCTGCTGACCGCCGGAGAGGCCCAGCGCGCTCTGCCCCAGCTTGTCTTTCACCTCTTCCCACAGCGCCGCCTGGCGCAGCGCTTCCTCGACGCGCACGGCCATGTCGGCCTTCGACAGCCGTTCGTGGTGGCGGATGCCGTAAGCGACGTTCTCGAAGATCGTCATCGGGAACGGCACCGGCTTCTGGAACACCATGCCGACCTTGCTGCGCAGCCGGTTCATCGGATACTTCGGGTCGAGGATGTTCTCGCCATCCAGCAGTACCTCACCGACGGCGGTCATCTTCGGATACAGCGCGTAGATGCGGTTGAAGATGCGCAGCAGCGTGGATTTTCCGCAGCCGGACGGGCCGATCAGCGCGGTGACGCGCTTTTCCGGAATCTCCAGGTCGATCTTCTTCAGTGCGAGGAACTTGTCGTAGTAGAAATCCAGGCCACGTGCACAGAGTTTCACCGGCGCGGCGGGTGCGGCGTCGCGATGCGCGGCCACGATGCGGTGCGCATTGTTGTGCTGGGCGACTGAGGTGCGGTTGTCCATCTGGACGCTGTCCGCGTGGGTGCCGTCGGCGTTGGTAGCGGTGGTCATGAGCGTGTCCCGGGTGAAGTCAGTCATGGGAAATCTTGTTGCGGAGCAGGATGGCGCGCGCGGTGAGGCTGATCGCGAGTACGAACATGGTCAGGATGAACGCGCCCGCCCATGCCAGCGTGTGCCAGTTCTCGAACGGGCTCATCGCGAACTGGAAGATCACCACCGGCACGTTGGCCATCGGCGACATCAGATCGGTGCTCCAGTACTGGTTGTTGAGCGCCGTGAACAGCAGCGGCGCGGTCTCGCCGGAGATGCGCGCCAGTGCCAGCAGGATGCCGGTGACGATGCCGGCCGATGCGCTGCGATACAGCACCTGCACCGTGACCTTCCACTGCGGCACGCCCAGCGACAGCGCGGCTTCGCGCATCTGCGCCGGCACCAGGCGCAGCATTTCGTCGGTGGTGCGGACCACGACCGGCAGCACGATGAACGCGAGCGCGATCGCGCCGGCCAGCGCGGAGAAGTGGCCCATCTGCGCGACCACCAGGGTGTAGACGAACAGGCCGAGCACGATCGACGGCGCCGACAGCAGGATGTCGTTGACGAAGCGGACGGTTTCGCCCAGCCGCGACGCCCAGGTGCTGCGCGAGTATTCGGCGAGGAAGGTGCCCGCCAACACACCGATGGGCGCGCCGATGACGATGCCGAGCAGACTCATGATGACGCTGCCCATGAACGCGTTGGCCATGCCGCCGCTGTCGCCGGGCGGCGGCGTCATTTCGGTGAACAGCGCCAGATTGAGCGAGCTGATGCCTTTGCTCAGCGTCGTCCACATGATCCAGCCCAGCCAGAACAGGCCGAACAGGGTGGCCAGGATCGCGAGCGCCTGGGCCGCGAGATTCTTGATCCTGCGCTGCAGATACAGCGAATTCTGCGCTCTGGAAACGGTGTAGGCGGTTGCGGCAGGCGTGTTGGGAGCAGCGGACATCAGTTGCCCTCGCGCTTTTTCAGTTGGCGCAGCATCAGCCGCGCGATGGTCAGCACCACGAAGGTGACGAGGAACAGCACGAAGCCCAGCGCGATCAGCGACGACAGATACATCGGCGAATCGGCTTCAGCGAATTCGTTGGCGATGCTGGCGGCGATGGAGTTGCCGGGTTCCAGCAGCGAGAAGCTCAGGCGGTGCGCGTTGCCCAGCACGAAGGTCACCGCCATCGTTTCGCCGAGCGCGCGGCCCAGGCCCAGGAAGATGCCGCCGATCACCGCGGAGCGGGTGTAGGGCAGCACGATGTCCCAGATCACTTCCCAGCGCGTCGAACCCAGCGCATAGGCGGATTCCTTCAGCCGGCCGGGAACGGTCAGGAACACTTCGCGCATGACCGAACTGATGAACGGGATCACCATGATCGCCAGCACCAGGCCGGCGGTGCCCATGCCCAGGCCGAGCGGTGGGCCCGAGAACAGCGTGCCGATGAAGGGTATCTGGCCGAGGTTGTCGTCGACCCACGGATAGACGTGCAGCGACAGGAAGGGCACCAGCACGAACAGGCCCCACATGCCGTAGATGATCGAGGGAATGCCCGCGAGCAGTTCGATCGCGGTGCCGACCGGCGTACGCAGCCAGCGCGGCGAAATTTCGGTCAGGAACATCGCGATGCCGAAGCTGATCGGCACGGCGATCAACAGGGCGATGAAGGCGGTGACGAGGGTGCCGAAGATCGGCACGCGTGCGCCGAAATCCTGCAGCACCGGGTCCCAGGCGTCGCGCCAGAGGAAGGCGATGCCGAATTTTTCGAAGGCGGCGATACCGCCCCACAGCATCGACAACGCGGCGGCGGCCAGCGAGATCAGCCCCACGATGCCGGCGCTGGTGACCAGCCAGCGGAAGCCGCTGTCGGCGCGCGAGTCGAGAACGTCGCGACTCGTTCTGGGAAGCGGGTTGGAAGCGGTTGTGCTCATGTCGGAAGCTGCGTTCGTTCTGTCGAGTTCGAAAAGGCCGGGATTGCGGTGGCCGATGCTGCGGAAGCCGTTCGCGAAGAAGACCACGCACCGGGGGCGCGTGGTCTTCCGGGAGCCAGCCGGGCCGCGGCGTACGATCCGCCGTCGGCCGGCATCATGCTCAGAACTTCAGTTCCTTGGCCCAGTAGGCCTGCACCTGCTCCACCAGCGCGTCCGGCAGCGGCACGTAGTCGAGCGACTTGGCCTGGGCGTCGCCGTTGGCGTAGGCCCAGCGGAAGAAGGCGAGCGCTTCCTTCGAGCGGCCGACATCCTTCGGGTTGCGCTGCATCAGGATGAAGTTGGTGGCGGCGATCGGCCAGGAGTTCTGGCCCGGCGCGTCGGTCATGATCAGGAAGAAGTCCTTCGACTTCGTCCACTCGGCGCTGGCGGCCGCGGCCTGGAAGGTTTCGTCGCTGGGCAGCACGAAGTTGCCGGCGGCGTTCTTCACGCGGGTGAAGGCCATCTTGTTCTGCAGCGCGTAGGACAGTTCGACATAACCGATGCCGCCCTTGATCTGCTTCACGTACGCAGCGACGCCTTCGTTGCCCTTGCCGCCCACGCCGGTCGGCCACTTGACCGAGGTGCCTTCGCCGACTTTCGATTTCCACTCCGGGCTGACCTTGGACAGGTAGTTGGCCCAGTTGAAGGTGGTGCCAGAGCCATCCGAGCGATGCACCACGGTGATCTTCTGTGCCGGCAGGGTCACGCCGCCGTTCAGGGCGACGATGCGCGGATCGTTCCACATGGTGATCTTGCCGAGGAAGATGTCGGCCAGCAGCGGGCCGTCGAACTTCATCGCGCCGGCCTTCACGCCGACGATGTTGACCACCGGCACCACGCCGCCGATCGCCGACGGGAACTGCACCAGGCCCGAGGCCTTGAGTTCTTCCGGCGGCAGCGGTTTGTCGGAGGAGCCGAAATCGACCGTCTTGGCCTTGATCTGGGCGATGCCGCCGCCGGAACCGATCGACTGGTAGTTGATCTTGTTGCCGGTGGCCTGCGAGTAATCGGCCGACCACTTCGACAGCAGCGGGTAGATGAAGGTGGCGCCGGCGCCGGTGATGTCTGCGGCTTGGGCGTTGAAGATGGCGCTGCCGGCGATGACGAGTACGGCGGCTTGCGATTTGAGCGACTTGAACACGGAGGTGCTCCTCATGTGGGTTGCGGTTCGGGGTGTCCCGAATGCGACACATTGGAGCGGAGTCGGATGACAGCGGCATGTGTGACAGATGACAAAAATGTGACAGCCCCGCGACTACAGAGGTCCTGCTTGGCGAATTTGCGATTCGATCGGTAATTTCAGGGCGATGCCGTTCTCGAAAGCGAGCCCGATCGTCCGATTTTCTGGCTGGTCGGTGGGAAGTCTGGTGGCCGAATAAGACAATCTGACTGCAGTCGCCTTGGTGTCGTTGTCACAATCCCGTCACGTTCGGAACATCCCGTTGTCAGATTGGGGTCGCACTCTAGCGGCCGTTTACAGCGTCTTAACGGGTTCTGCCGCTGCGCGTCGCTGCGCGCGCCGATGCGGGAATCCGGCTCCAGCCACCATTTGCAGCATCCAACCTCCGGGGACACCACCATGCGTCACGCCATTCTCGCCATCGCCATCGGCGCCGCCCTTGCCGGCACCAGCGCTTCCGCTTCCGCACAGTCCAGAGACAGCGAGATCCAGACGCTCAAGGCGCAGATCGCCGAGCTGATGCAGAAGGTCGAGTCGCTCGAAGAGCGCACCGACGCGCAGTCCGACGTCAATATCGACACCGCGACCCAGCTCGACAACATCGCCAACAAGTCGGTCAAGGTCGACACCAAGGGCGGCATCAAGGTGACGTCGGCCGACGGCAAATTCGAGGCCGTCGTCGGCGGGCGCATCCACTTCGACGCCTATGCCTTCGATCGCGATATCGCCAACACGACCGGCACCAGCGAGTTCCGCCGCGCGCGTCTGACCCTGTCGGGCAAGGCGCTGGGCTGGGACTACAAGATGGAGCAGGATTTCGGCGCCGGCACCAATCTCGACGGTCTGCGCGATCTTTATATCGCCAAGAGCGTCTGGGGCGGCAAGGTCACGATCGGTCACTTCAAGCCGTATCGCTCGATGGAAGAACTGACCAGTTCCAACGAAATCCTGATGATGGAGCGCCCGTACGCCTCGGCCACCGGACTGTTCAACGGCCGCCAGTTCCAGCAGGGCGTGGGCTACCAGCGTTCCGGCAGCAATTACACGGTCGGCGTGAGCGCGTTCAACCTGCGCAGCGCCGCCAGCGCCCGCGCCGAGGGCGTCGGCGCGTCGGGTCGCGTCACCTATGCGCCGATCAACAACGAAAGCAGCACGCTGCACTTCGGCGGCTGGGCCAGCATCGAGAACCTGAACAAGGGCTCGGCCGACGTCTCCGCGGTCGCCAACTATGCCGGACGTCGCGGCCCGTCGCAGAGCATCGGCACCGTCACCGGCGCCAGCGGCGACACGATCACCGCCTACGGTCTGGAAGTCGCCGGTTCGTTCGGCCCGGCCTTCTTCCAGGGCGAATACGTGAATTCGACCTTCGAGCGTCCGCTCGGCGGCGATCAGGATCTGACCACGTGGTATCTGCAGGGCAGCTGGATCCTCAACGGCGGCCACAAGGCGTACAAGTCGGCCACCGGCGTGTTCGGTTCGCCGAAGGTCGGCGACAAGGGCGTCTGGGAACTCACCGCGCGCTACGACACCATCGAGAACAAGGACATCGCCAACCGCGAGGTCAACAGCACCCTGTTCGGCATCAATTACTACGTCAATCCGAACCTGCGCTTCATGTTCAACTACACGAAGGGCGAAAACGAAGTCAACGGCGACGAAACCGGCCAATACGCGCTGCGCACCCAGTTCGCGTTCTGATCCGGGAATTCCCGTTTCAATTTGATTCGTTCCAAGTCGATACGTTCCAAGTCGATACATTTCAAGCCAGTACGATCCAGATACGACTCTCTCCCAGTCGAATGCACCTTCAGCCCCGGTTCGCCGGGGCTTTTTTCTTTCTCGCAGAGTGGCCTTCAGGCCGCTGTGCATCAGTCGAAGCGCGATCGACGTCGAAGAGCAGCAGCCTGAAGGTCGCTCTGCAGTGCGTGCTTACCGCTCGCCGTCGGTGGTCTTGTCCTTGAAGCGGCAGACATCGCGGATCGGGCAGCGCCAGCACTCGGGTCTGCGTGCCTTGCAGGTATAACGGCCGTGCAGGATCAGCCAATGATGCGCATCCTTGAGAAATTCTTCAGGTACACGCTTCAGCAACGCCTGTTCCACCGCCAGCACGGTCTTGCCCGGCGCCAGTCCGGTGCGGTTGGAGACGCGGAAGATATGCGTATCCACCGCCATCGTCGCCTCGCCGAACGCGGTATTCATCACCACGTTCGCGGTCTTGCGGCCGACGCCGGGCAGGGCTTCGAGCGATGCGCGGTCGTGCGGCACTTCGCCGCCGTGCTTTTCGAGCAGTTGCCGGCACATGGCGACCACGTTCGCGGCTTTGGTATTGAACAGTCCGATGGTGGCGATGTACGGCTTCAGGCCATCGACGTCCAGCGCGGCGATCGCCTGCGGGGTGTTCGCGACCGGAAACAGCCTGCGCATGGCCTTGTTGACGCCGACATCGGTCGCCTGCGCCGACAGGATCACCGCGACCAGAAGCTCGAACGGCGTCGAGTATTCGAGTTCGGTGGTCGGGTGCGGATTGAGTTCGCGCAGGCGATCGAACATCGTTTCGATGTCGGCCGCTGGCATGCCGCCGCGGGGCGCGCGTGCGGCTTTCTTCTTCGTTGCCATTCGATCTATTCCGGCAGTCGTTTCACGGCGACGCGGGCCTTCGCGCGCGCCAGCGCAGCAGCGGCTGCCGCCGGCAGCGACGGCGCGGCGATGGCGGTTCTTGGCGCAGCGGCTTCGCGTTTGCGTACGCGCGCCGCTGCGCGTTCCGCGAGTCTCTCCTGCCGCGCGCGATGGCGCTCGCGCGCCGCGAGCGCGCGCAGGCGGTCATCGCGTGCGGCGATCACGATGTCCGCGCATGCGATGCAGGCGTCGCAGCGACCGGCGATGTCCTCCGGTCGCGCGTCGAGCAGGCCGAGCGTCATCGCCCTGTCCAGATCGCCCACCGCCAGCGCATCGGCAATCGTGCGCAGCGCGGCGTCCGCGCAGGCGGGGCAGGCCGCTGCGCTCATCGGCCGCTGAACACCGGTTTGCGCCGTTCCAGAAAGGCTTTGGTGCCTTCGCGCATGTCTTCGGTCGAGAAGATCAGGCCGAACTGTGCGCTTTCGTATTCCAGACCTTCCTCGATACCGCATTCGCCGCCGACGTTCACGCAGTCCAGCATGCCGCGCAGCGCCAGCGGGGCGGAGGCGGCCAGCTGTTCCGCGATCTTCATGGTGTCGGCTTCCAGGTCGGCGGCCGGCACCACCCGGTTGACGATGCCCAGGGCATGCGCGCGGGCGGCGTCGATCGGCGCGCCCAGCAGGCACAGTTCCAGGGTCGCGGCGCGGCCGGCGAGGCGCAGCAGGCGCTGGGTGCCGCCGAAACCCGGGATCAGGCCGAGGTTGATCTCGGGCTGTCCGACCTTGGCGGTGTCGGCGGCGATGCGCAGATGACAGGCCATCGCCAGTTCCAGGCCGCCGCCCAGGGCGAACCCGTTGATCATCGCGATCACCGGCTTGGGCATGGTTTCCATCCGCCGCATCATCCGGGTGCCGCGCAGCGAGAAATCGCGGCCTTCGACCGGGCTCAGCGCGCTCATTTCGGCGATATCGGCGCCTGCGACGAAAGCCTTGGGGCCACTGCCGGTCAGAACGATCACCCGCACTGCGGGGTCGGCGGCGGCGGCGTCGAAAGCCGCGTGCAGGGCGTCGAGCGTGGCTGCGTTCAGTGCGTTCAGGCGCTCGGGACGGTCGATGGCGATGCGCCGGATCGTGCCGTGGCCCTCGATGGGGCGGTCTTCGACGAGCAGCATGGGTGCGGACGGGGGCGGTGCGGAGTCTTGGGTCATGTCGGG
>JAIMKJ010000009.1:35454-60949 GCA_020692565.1 Thermomonas sp. | reverse complement strand
GGAAGGCATCGGTTGGGGGGAATTCATGCGGAACCGGGCTGCGGAAAGGGTTGCCGCGGCAGGCGGGGCGGGAACTTGCGCGCACCGGAACGGGTCGGAGGCCTGTCCTCAGTGGCGGTTAAGTGCTGCGGACAGTATCCTAGCCTGTCGTTTGAACAGTCCATACCGGGGCGGCCTGGCCGCCCCATTCCATGCCGGAGCTCCCGGCAAGTTCACTCTTGGAGAGTTACTGAATGAAGTTGCGTCTGCTCGCCGCCGCCACCTTCGCGGCCCTGGCTCTGACCGCGGGTGCGGCCTCGGCCCAGGACACCACGTCCGAGAAGGGCAAAGTCAGCTATGCCCTCGGCTATCGCGCCGGCCTCGATATCGCTCGCGTCATCGGCAGTGGCGAACAACTGGACATGGCCACCGTCATGAAGGCCTTCCAGGATGCCACCGGCCGCAAGGATCCGGCCGTATCTCCCGAAGTGCTGGGTCCTGCGATGCAGGCGTTGCAGGGGCGCATGGTCGCCAAGGCCAAGGCCGAACTGGAAAAGCGCGCCGTCGAGAACAAGACCAAAGGCGATGCGTATCTGGCCCAGAACAAGGGCAAGTCCGGCGTGAAAGTGCTCGCCAGCGGCGTGCAGTACCGCGTGATCGAATCCGGCAACGGCGCCAAGCCGACCCAGGCCAACCAGATCTCGGTCGAATTCAAGAGCACGCTGCCCGACGGCACCGTGATCGCCGACACCAGCGTGCCGAGCGAAGGCCAGCCGGCCGGTCCGGTCACCGTGCGTCTGAGCGAGATTCCGTTGCCGGGCCTGCGCGAAGCGCTGCAGCTGATGCCCACCGGCGCGCGCTGGGAAGTGGTCCTGCCGGGCACTGCCGCCCACGGCACCACGGTCGATCGCGCCGGCGAAATGGCCAATCAGGTGGTCATCTTCAACATCAAGCTGACCAATGTCGGTCCGGTGGTTGCCGCACCGGCGGCGCAGCCGCAACAGCCGCCGCGCAACTGATCCATTCCGGTGTCGTTCGCACCGATTGGCTCCTTCGCATGATCCACCCTCACGCCGGCGCTCTGCCGGCGTGATGTTTTCAGACCTGACGCATGACCACAGCCTCCCCCGTTCTCACGCCCTGCATCGGTGTCTGCACGCTCGACCCTGCCGGGTATTGCGACGGATGCCTGCGCACCGGCAATGAGATCGCCGGCTGGCTGTCGATGAGCGACGAACAGCGCCTGCACATGATGGATGTGGTGCTGCCGGCGCGCGAGCTTCGCCAGGTCGAAGCCACATCCAAGCAGGACTTCCGCGCATGATCGCCGCGTTGCCGGCGCTGCGTGATGCCCTGCATCCACTCGCGGCGATGCCCTCCGGCGCGCCGTGGAATTACGACGAGTTGGCCGATCTGCTCGGCGATGCGCCGGCGGTGGATGCCGCGGTGCTGGTCGGGCTGGTGCCGCGCGACACCGGAGTGCGGGTATTGCTCACCCGGCGCACCGACAGTCTTCGCCATCACGCCGGGCAGGTGAGTTTCCCCGGCGGACGGATCGAAGCGGACGATTCCGATGTCGTGTCCGCGGCGCTGCGCGAGGCGCAGGAGGAAATCGGCCTGGGCCTGGATCTCGCGACGCCGCTGGGCTTTCTCGATCCGCTGATCACGATCACCGGTTTCCGCGTGCTGCCGGTGGTGGCGCGGATCGATCCGCGCTTCGTCGCTGTGCCCGACCCGGGCGAAGTCGCCGAGGTGTTCGAGGTCGATCTCGATTTTCTGATGCATCCGGAGAATCTCGAACACGTCGATATCGAATATCGTGGCCGCGCGCGCCACGTGCTGCAGTTCCGCAGCCCGCCGCAGGCGCCGGAGCAGCGCATCTGGGGCGTCACCGCCTCCATCCTGTTCAATCTGCGCGAACGTCTCGCGCGATCGGAGCTGGCATGACCGACGATTCTGGAGTGAATGATTGGACCACGCTGGTCGATGCGGAGGCGTTGGCCGCGCGGCTTGGCGCCGCGGATCTGCGTTTGCTCGATTGCCGCTTCGCGCTGAACGACACCGCAGTCGGTGAAGCCGCATGGCGCGCGTCGCATCTGCCGGGTGCGCAGTACGCGCACCTGGATCGCGATCTGTCCGGCCCGCATGCCCACGGCGCCGGGCGTCACCCCTGGCCCGATGCCGCGACGTTCGGCGCATGGCTCGGCCGCTGCGGCGTGACGCCCGCCAGCCAGGTCGTCGCTTACGACGGCGGCGACGGCGCCTATGCCGCGCGCCTGTGGTTTTTGCTGCGCGCGTTCGGACATCGCCGCGTCGCGGTGCTCGATGGCGGTTGGGTGCGCTGGACGGCGCTCGGACTGCCGACCGATGCCGCGGTGCCGGCGTTTACGACCACGACGTATTCCGGCGCCTTCGACCGTAGCCTGCTGTTCGATGCCGACGGGATCGCCGCGCGGCTGGAGGCCGGCGATGTCCTGGTCGATGCGCGCGCCGGCGAGCGCTATCGCGGCGAAGTCGAACCCATCGACCGCGTTGCCGGCCACGTGCCGGGTGCGATCAATCGTCCCTATGCGTCGAATCTCGATGCCGGCCGGTTCAAGCCCCCGGCAACGCTTGCGGCGGAATTCGCCGCGCTGATCGCGGACCACGCGCCGCAGCAGGTCATCGCAATGTGCGGTTCGGGCGTGACCGCTTGCCACCATCTGCTGGCGATGACGCATGCCGGCCTGCCGGGTGCGCGCCTGTTCACCGGCTCGTGGAGCGGGTGGATCGAAGATCCGGCGCGTCCGGTCGCGACGGTCTGACGACCGCGCCGGGCTGCATATGTCCGTTGAGACCCGGCTGGTCGAGATCTGGCACAACCCCCAGTGCAGCCAGTCGCGTAACGCACTGGCGATGATCCGGCACGTCGGCATCGAGCCGCGGGTGGTGGAATACGTCACGGCATCCCTGTCCAAATCAAGACTCGCCGAGGTGATCGCGGCTGCGGGTTTGAGCGCGCGCGAGGCGATTCGGGAAAAAGACGCACTGTTCGTCGAACTGGGGCTGGCTGCGCCCGGCGTGTCCGATGAGGCGCTGCTCGATGCGATGGTCGCGCATCCGGTCCTGATCAATCGCCCGTTCGTGATCACGCCGATGGGCACGCGTCTGTGCCGGCCGCCGGAACGCGTGCTGGATCTGCTGCCGCCGTGCCACCGGCCGTTCGCGAAAGAGAACGGCGATGTCGTGATCGATGCGTACGGCGTTCGGGTGCGTTGATTTTTGTAGGGGGCTGTCAGTCTCGATGAAATCCCTCAATATGATCAGCCGTTGGCACGGCCTCACTGGTGTCGCCTGTCGAGTGTCGTCTGGGCCGGCCTGAAGGCCCTCCTACAGAAACGATGTTTGCCGGCTCATTTCTTGAGCTTCGCCACCAGCGCATTCAGCGCCGCCTGCGTTTCCGGTTCCCACCACTGTTCGACGAACGCTTCCAGATGGATGACGTCCGGCGACAGGGCTTCGACCACCGCGCGGCGGGCGAGGGCGCGGGTCTGCAGCATCGGCTGGTGCGGCAGTTTCAACAGGGCTTCCAGCCAGGCCACCGCGCGCGGCACGACCTGATCGACCTCGGCCAGTTCGTCCACCAGGCCCAGGTCCAGCGCGCGTTCGGCGGTCACCATTTCGCCGGCGACCACCAGACGTTCGGCGCGGTACTCGCCGACCACCCGGCGCAGGAGACGCTGGATGCCGTCGGGCACGACCAGGCCGACCTGGGTTTCGTTCAGTCCGATCGCGAACGGCCGTTCGCCTTCGACGCTGCGCGCCATCACCCGGTAGTCGCAGCACAGCGCCAGGACGCAGCCACCGGCCGGCGCGTGGCCGGTCATCGCCGCGACCACCGGCACCCGCGATTCCGCAAGCAGGCGGGCGACGCCGAAAAAGGCCTGCCAGCATTCCAGAACGCCGCGGCGGTCGTCGCCCAGCGAAAGCAGATACGGCACGTCGAGGCCGGCGGAGAAGATCTTCGGGCTGCCGGTCAGCACCACGCCCAGCACGCCGTCGCTATAGGCGTTTTCCAATGCAGCGATCAGGGCGCGGCAGAGGTCGGGGTCGAGGGCGTTCACCGGCGGGCGCGCCAGTTCGAGACAGCGGATCACGCCGAAATCCCGGGAACGGACCAGCGGCGTTTCGAGGGGTGCGGTCATCGCGTCGATGCTTCCTTGGGGTGAGGGGCTATCATATCCGCATGCACGCCATCGCCTACCGTTTCGCCGCTGTTTTCGCGTTCGTTTTCGTTCTGTCCGCACCGGTCGGCGCGAAGGAATGCCGTCCGCAGGTCATCGAAGGCTGGGTGCGGATGCCTCCGGGTGGCATGGCGAAAAAAGTGCCGCCGATGATGGCCGGCTTCGGTCGGATCGTGAATCGCTGCGCGACGCCGGCGACCATCGTCTCGGCGGGCAGCCCGTCGTTCGGCAGCGTCGAACTGCACGAGACCCGTATCGTCGACGGTATCAGCAGGATGCGTCCGGTACCCCGGCTGCGCCTTGCGCCCGATGGCGCGGCGGTCCTCAAGCCCGGCGGCATGCACCTGATGCTGATGAGGCCGGGCGCGACGCTGAAGCCCGGCAGCAGAATCGTGGTCGAATTCGTGCTTGCCGGCGGCGGCACGCTGCTGGGCGAGTTCGAGTTGCGCAGGCCGGAGCTTTGAGAACGCGGCTCTGTTGCCGCGTAGAGCGTGCTTCAGCGCGCTGCTCCGAATGCCCGAGCGACATCGTTCAACACAGGCAACACAAGACGCCGGGATCACCGAATTGTCGGCGCGATAGAGAAAGCAGCGCGCTGAAGCACGCTCTACAGCGAACTATCGGGAATCGTCTTCAACCCATCTCCGCTGCCGCGCGCACCGCATCCGGCAGCGGCACCGGTCGGCCGCTGGCCATGTCGATCCAGACCAGCACCGAGTGACCGTCGGCGTAGAGGCGGTCGTCTTCGCCGACGATGCGATGACCCAGGGTCAGACTGGAGTTGCCGACGCGTTCGGTCAGTAATTCGACGAAGACGCGGGCCGGGTAGGGAATCGGCAGCCGGTAGTTCATCTGCACCGCGGCCAATAGCGGAATCCGTCCGTTGGACAGCCAATCGTTGCCCGCACTCTCGAACCAGCGGATGCGCGCCTCTTCCACGTAGGTCATGAAGTTGGCGTTGTTGACGTGGTTGAACGCATCGAGATCGCGCCAGCGCAGGTCGATGGGCATGCGGAACAGCATCGCAGGCGCGGGCTGGTTCGGTTCGGAGCTGCGTTCGCTCATGCCGGGGTCTTCTTGGGTTTGGTTTTGATGGCGGTTTTGGCCGGGGACTTGCCGACGGGTTTGCCGGCTGCCTTTTTTGCAGCGGCCTTGGCGGCTTTGTCCGACCTCGGCGGCAGCGCGCGCTCCGCCTTCGATGTCATCGATGCTTTCGAGGATGTCGACTTGCGCGCGGCGAGCGACGGATCCAGCACGTGTGCGAGGAAGCGGCCGGTGTGCGATTCCGCGACCGCGACCAGTTCCTCGGGCGTGCCCTCGGCGATGATGCCGCCGCCGCGATGGCCGCCCTCGGGGCCGAGGTCGATCACCCAGTCGGCGGTCTTGATCACGTCGAGATTGTGTTCGATCACCACGATCGTATTGCCGTCGTCGCGCAGTTTGTGCAGCACCGCGAGCAGATGTTCGATGTCGTGGAAATGCAGGCCGGTGGTCGGTTCGTCGAGGATGTAGAGCGTGCGGCCGGTGTCGCGGCGGGACAGTTCCTTCGACAGCTTCACGCGCTGCGCCTCGCCGCCGGACAGCGTGGTCGCCGGTTGACCGAGGCGGATGTAGCTGAGGCCGACATCGATCAGCGTTTCGAGCTTGCGCGCGATGCTGGGCACCGGCTCGAACAGTTTCAGCGCGTCCTCGACGGTCATGTCCAGCACGTCGTGGATGCTGTAGCCCTTGTAGAGGATTTCCAGCGTCTCGCGGTTGTAGCGCTTGCCGTGGCAGACATCGCAGGGCACGTACACGTCGGGCAGGAAGTGCATCTCGACCTTGATCAGGCCGTCGCCCTGGCAGGCTTCGCAGCGGCCACCGCGCACGTTGAAGCTGAAACGACCGGGCGAATAGCCGCGCGCGCGCGCTTCCGGCACCTGCGCGTACAGCTCGCGAAGCGGTGTGAACAGGCCGGTGTAGGTCGCCGGGTTGCTGCGCGGCGTGCGTCCGATCGGCGACTGGTCGATATCGACGACCTTGTCGAACAGATCCAGACCCTTCACGTCCTTGTACGGTGCCGGCTTGTGCGAGGCGCCGTTGATCTCGTTCGCGGCCAGTGCGTAGAGGGTGTCGTTGATCAGCGTCGACTTGCCCGAGCCGGACACGCCGGTCACTGCAGTGAACAGGCCCGCATGCAGGGTCAGGTCGACGTTCTTCAGGTTGTTGCCCGTCGCGCCGCGCAGCGTGAGCTTCATCTTCGGATTGGGTTTGTGGCGGTGCACGGGAATCTCGATGCGCCGCTTGCCGCTGAGATATTGACCGGTGAGCGAGCGCGGCGCCTTCAGCAGATCGTCGAAGCTGCCCTGGGCCACGACTTCGCCGCCGTGCACGCCCGCGCCCGGGCCGATGTCGACGACGTGATCGGCGAGACGGATCGCGTCTTCGTCGTGCTCGACCACGATCACGGTGTTGCCGAGGTCGCGCAGGCGGGTGAGCGTGCCGAGCAGGCGTTCGTTGTCGCGCTGGTGCAGGCCGATGGACGGCTCGTCCAGCACGTACATCACGCCCACCAGGCCGGCGCCGATCTGCGACGCCAGGCGGATGCGCTGCGCTTCGCCGCCGGACAGGGTGTCGGCCTTGCGTTCGAGGGTGAGGTAATCGAGGCCGACATCGACCAGGAAGTTCAGACGCTCGCGGATTTCCTTGACGATCTTGGTGGCGATCTCGCCGCGCCAGCCGCTGAGCGTGAGTCTGCCGAAGAAATCCAGCGCTTCGTCGATCGGCAGCACCACGATCGACGGCAGCGCGCGGTCGGCCACGAATACGTTGCGCGCCGCGCGGTTCAGACGCGCGCCGCCGCAGTCCGGGCAGGGACGTTCGCTGATGTATTTCGCCAGTTCTTCGCGCACCGCCGCCGATTCGGTTTCGCGGTAGCGGCGCTCCAGGTTCGGGATGATGCCTTCGAACTTGTGCTTGCGCTGGCTGCGTCCGCCGGTGTCGGTGAGATAGGTGAAGGCGATCACTTCGCTGCCGCTGCCGTAGAGCACGGCGTGCTGGGTGGCCGCGTCCAGTTCGTTCCAGTGCGTGTCGACGCTGAAACCGTAGTGCTTGGCCAGCGATTGGATCAGCTGGAAATAATAGACGTTGCGGCGGTCCCAGCCGCGTACCGCGCCGGCCGCCATCGACAGCTCGGGATGCACGACCACGCGCACCGGGTCGAAGAACTGGCTCACGCCCAGGCCATCGCAGCTCGGGCAGGCGCCGACCGGGGAGTTGAACGAGAACAGCCGCGGCTCCAACTCCGGCAGCGAGTAGTCGCAGACCGGACAGCTGTATTTGGACGAGAACAGCAGCGGCGCGGCGTTGGCGTCGTCCAGCGACTGCACCAGCGCCATGCCGTCGCCGAGCTTCAACGCGGTCTCGAACGATTCGGCGAGCCGCTGCTTGATGTCCCCGCGCGGCTTGAAGCGGTCGATCACCGCTTCGATGGTGTGTTTCTGGCGCAGGGTCAGCGCCGGGACCGCGTCGATCTCGTGCAGCACGCCGTCCACGCGCACGCGCACGTAGCCCTGCGCGCGCAGTTGCTCGAACACCTGCGCGTGTTCGCCCTTGCGTTCGCGGATCACCGGCGCCAGCAGCATGTAGCGCTGCTCGGCGGTCTTCGGATCCTGTTCCAGCGCCAGCACCTGGTCGACCATCTGGCTGACGGTCTGCGCTTCCAGCGGGAAATGATGGTCCGGGCAGCGCGGCGTACCGACGCGCGCATACAGCAGACGCAGGTAATCGTAGATTTCGGTGATGGTGCCGACGGTCGAACGGGGGTTGTGCGACGTCGATTTCTGTTCGATGGAGATCGCCGGGCTCAGGCCTTCGATGTGGTCGACATCGGGCTTCTCCATCACGCTCAGGAACTGACGCGCGTAAGCCGACAGCGACTCGACGTAACGACGTTGGCCCTCGGCGTAGATGGTGTCGAACGCCAGCGACGACTTGCCGGATCCGGACAGGCCGGTGATCACGATCAGTTTGTCGCGCGGCAGATCGAGATCGATGTTCTTGAGGTTGTGGGTACGCGCTCCGCGGATGCGGATGGTGTCCATGGCCATCGAAAGGGGGTCCAGGCTTGAGGGGGAAGCCGTCGCACGCCCGGAGATGGTGCCGGGCACGGCGAGAAGCAACCCGCAAGCCTACCGAGCGCCCATGCGCAGAGCAAATCCGCTGCTGGAACGCTGTCGCTCGCCCGATCGAAGCGTTCGGGGAACCGATCGGATGAGCGACCGGTTCGATGGCAGCCCGAACGTCGGATGCCGTTTATTTCACCAGTTCGAAGCGCATCGCCGCGCCTTCGGGCGGCGGCATCGCGCCTTCCACCTGCGTGCCGTCGGGGTTCTGGCCCCAGCCGCGGGTCTCGATCGACGCCGGGCTGACGCCGTTCAGGATCAACTGCACCTTCAGTGCCTCCGCGCGCTGTTTCGACAGGAACATGTCGTTGCCGGCGTCCGCGGTGGCCACGACGGGGCCGACGATCAACAGCTTGGTGCCCGGCGGCGCGGCGCGGATCGAGTCGGCGGCCTGCGCGACCAGATCCAGGCTGTCGACGCTGACGTTGCCGCCGCCGTTGTCGAATTTCACCGGCATCTGGTTCAGGTTCTTCGCCAGCGTTTCGGGTGCGATGGCGCCGACGACCGGCGCCTCGGCCGGAATGTCGAACAAGCCCTGCAGGCGCGCACCGGGAAAGGCGCTTTCGGCGGCGCTGCGCAATGCGCGCCGCTGGTCGAGTTCGACCTGGCCGCTGAGCACGATGCTGTCGCCCTCGAAGCGCACCGCGGCGCCGACCGAGGGCTCGAATACTTTGAGGAAACCGGCGAGGCCTTCGATCCACTCCGGCGGACGGGCGGCGCTGTCCACGACGATATCGCCGGTGGCGCGGCCTGGGCCATAGGCCGCGAGCAGGGACTGTTCGATCCGCGACTTGGTGGCGTCGTCGCCGATCGTGCCGTCGAAGCGGATCGCACCGCTGTTGTTGACCACGCTCAGCATGGCGTCGAACTGGACGCGCGCGGCGGTGGGCGCGGCGGCATCGGTGTTGGCGTCGGGCGAAGGCGTGCGCTGGCAGGCGCCGGAAGCGGCGGCCGCCGCGACGATCAGCGACAGCGCAAGCGCGCGGCCGCTGCCGAAATAGGGGGTATTGGACATCGGTGGGGGATCCCGTGAACGTTCGTTTCGCGAAAAAACCTCCCCCTGCATTGCGCAGGGGGAGGGTGGAGCGCTTGCCTTGCGGGATTACCGCGTCCGGGCCGTCATGGCCGCTTTGGCCGACGTGTAGTTGATCGTCACGTCGTTCGAGCACTCGGTGGTGCCCTGGTTGCAGATCTTGTACGTCATGGTGCCGCTGCCGACGATGCGGAAGTTGTCGGTGAACGTGTAGGTATTGCGACGGCTGTTGTAGATCAGGCCGTTGCGGTAGATATCCACCTGCTTCTTGCCATGCTCCCAGGTCAGCGCGACGCGGGTGCGATGGTTGGTCAGCTGTTCGACGGTCGCCTGTTCCTTGTACGGATAGTTGGCGTCGACGAAGCTCGGGTACAGCGACACGCCGGTGGCGGCCGAGAAGCCCTTGACGGTCACGTACCACACGCCAGAAGCCGGTGCCGGGAAGAAGCAGGTCTCGTTGTTGCCGAACGAGAACGGACGGCAGTCGTACGAGGTGTTGGTCGGCGGCGTGCCGCGCTTGACGTAGATATCGGCATCGCCGGTACCGCCGTACATCGCGAACAGCAGGTTGGTCGCACCGTTCGGCACCGTGAGCTGGTACTTGATCTCGCCGTTGGCGCCGACGGAGATGTTGGTCACGGTGACGCCGTTCACCAGTTCGGTGGCCGGCGGCGGCGGCGGCGGCGGCGGCGGATCGGACGGCAGCGGATCGGTGCCGTTGGCGACGCGGACCGCAGCGGTGGCATCGACGATGCCGGTGCCGCAGGGACTGTCGTAGCCGCAGCCACCCGGGAAGCCGCCGTTGGCGTAGGCGGTGTTCTCGATGATCTTCTTCACCTGCGCGGGCGTCTGCGGGGTGGTCGACGCGGACTGGATCAGCGCGACCACGCCGGCGACGTGCGGCGCCGCCATCGAGGTGCCGGCGGACCAGGCGTAGCCTTCCGTACCCTGAGTGGTCAGGCCGAGGTTGAGCGTGGACAGCACGTTGTCCGCCGCCGGCGTGACGCCGGTGCCGCCCGGAGCGGCCACATCGACCACTGCGCCGAAGTTGGAGTAATCGGCGAGCGTGCCGCTCGGACCGACCGCGGAGACGCTGATGACGTTGTTGCAGCTCGCGGGCTGTTCGGCAGCGGCATCGCCGCCGGAGTTGCCGGCAGCCACGACGACGGTCGTGCCGCGCGAGACGGCCCCATCGATCGCGGTCTGGAAGGCCACGCTGCACGCACCGCTGCCGCCGAGGCTCAGGTTCAGCACTTCGGCCGGATTGGCGTTGGCCGGCACGCCGGTGACGGTGCCGCCGGAGCCCCATGTGATCGCATCGGCGATGTCGGACAGGAAGCCGCCGCACTTGCCCAGCGCGCGCAGCGGCAGGATCTTGGCGTTCGGTGCGACACCGGCCACGCCTGCGCCGTTGTCGGTCAGCGCCGCAATGGTGCCGGCGACGTGGGTGCCGTGCCAGCTGCTGTCTGCGGGGATGCCGAAGAAGTCGCATTCGCCGTCGTGCCAGTCGCCCGGATCGTTCGGATCCGCGTCGCGGCCATCGCCGTCCACGGCGGTGTCGAGATCGGCGATGAAGTCGTAGCCCGGTACCAGCTGGCCGGCGAATTCGCTGTGCGGGGTGATGCCGGTATCGATCACGCCGACGACCACGCCAGCGCCGCGGGTGATATCCCATGCCGGTTCGAGATTGATGCCGCCGGCGCCGTTCTTGTAATGCCACTGCTGGGCGTACAGCGGGTCGTTCGGCACGAACTTCGGCTTCAGGCGGATGTCGGGCTCGACCGCGAGCACGTTCGGATCCTTCATCAGCTCGACCATCAGCTGCTTGCTTTCGGCCTTGCCGAGCTTGCGGTCGGTGCGGATCACGTCAGCGCCGGTCGACAGGGTGCGCATGGCGTTGATGCCCGTGCTGAGCCGGCTCGATGCGTCCGGCAGCTTGCCCAGGGTCGCCAGCTTGGCGGAGCGGCTGTTGTCGTAGTAGCTGATGATGAAACGATCTTGCAGTTCTTCCTGCGCGGCCGCGCGCGTGGTGTTGATCTGGCTGCGGTCGACGAGCGGAACGCGGCCTCCCGACCAGGCGGCCGGCGCGACGATGGCGGCGGCGGCGAGCGCGAGCGCGCTCAGTTTGAGGACGTTGTTTTTCTGGGGTCGAATCATGTTGCATAGCTCCTTCATGCGTGTTTGTCTGCGTTTGATGCGCGGACTGATGTTGAAACTGACTTTCTTGATTACACCGACGGTGTTCTGACGGTGGGGGACGCCGTCCCCCGGTGGGCGCGAACGGCCAACCGTGGGACAGAGAGGAGCTTCGCCAGCGTGCGCCGACGAAGCCGTTCGATTCAGATCGGGGGTGGGGCGCGGGGCGTTCGCCTGTCGGCCCCGGGATGTCGCAGCGGTTGTGTGCCGCCTGCTGCGCGCGCTGCGGATGTCAGGCAGCGGAACCATCGAGTGAGAGCACTGTGGGCTTCCGGGTGACGCTGGGACATCTAGGCGCGGCTCCTGACTGGTGCGAGTGACTGAACAGCCATCGCGACCCATTGGCATGGATCGTCGTCGACTGCGGCGGCTCCCCGTGTGCCGCCTCGCATTTCTTTACAACCTGAACCGAGGCTAGCTTCACAGTTCGCGCATGGCAAGTGCCCAGGTTGATCGGAACCGCGGGTAGGGATTCCGATCTCTCGTACGTATGCCGGGGGGGGGCTGTTCCCACCCGATGCGACGGGCGTGCCCGGGGTCGGCAGGACAGAGTCGCCCGGGCGGCGCCCCGGCGCCATTGGGCCGCCGCTTGCGATGGGCGCCGCAAGTCATTAAAATCCCGCCTCTTTCCGTCCGCTTGGACGGGTGCAACACGCTTCATCGAAACAAGCGCCATCAAATAACTACAGAGGAATCCCGTTCATGTACGCAGTTCTGGTCACCGGCGGTAAGCAATACCGCGTGATGCAAGGCGAGACGCTCCGCGTCGAGCTGCTCGAAGCCGAAGCCGGCAGCGAGATCAAATTCGACAATGTCCTGATGCTGGGCGACGGCGAGGGCGTGACCCTCGGCGACGCGCTCAAAGGCGCCAGCGTGACCGCGACGGTGATCGGCCACGGCCGCGCCGACAAGATCCGCATCGTCAAATTCCGCCGTCGTAAGCACCATCGCAAGCAGATGGGCCATCGTCAGCACTACACCGAAATCCAGATCACCGGCATTGCCGGTGGCAACAAGTAAGGAGAAGCCGCCATGGCACATAAAAAGGGCGTAGGTTCCTCGCGCAACGGCCGCGACTCCAACCCGAAATATCTCGGCGTGAAGCTGTTCGGCGGTCAGGCCGTCGATGCCGGCAACATCATCGTCCGTCAGCGCGGCACCCAGTTCCATCCGGGTCCGGGCGTCGGCCTCGGCCGCGATCACACCTTGTTCGCGCTGGTCGACGGCAAGGTCGAATTCTCGGTCAAGGGCTTGAAGAAGCGTCGTACGGTCAGCGTCGTCTGATCCGCTGTCGCGCATCCGCGAGAGGCCCCGCTTCGGCGGGGCTTTTCGTTTATGGCGTGAGTCGCCCGGACGCCATCGATAGCGACATCTTCCACGGCGACGCCATCGGTCGCTGCGTCATCGGCCAGCGATCGCACCCCGGCTGGTTTATCCTCTTTCCGCTCACCCGGTTCGCGGCTGAAGCCGCTCCTACGAAAAAGCTGCTCATCCCATGAAACTCGTCGACGAAGCCGAAATCAACGTCAGCGCCGGCAACGGCGGCAACGGTTGCGTCGGATTCCGGCGCGAGAAATTCATCCCGCTGGGCGGCCCGGACGGCGGCGACGGCGGCGACGGCGGCAGCGTCTGGGTCGAAGCCGACGAAAACCTCAATACCCTGGTCGATTTCCGCCACCAGCGCTCGTTCCGCGCCCAGCGCGGAGAGAACGGCATGGGCAGCCAGCGCTACGGCAAGGGCGGCGAAGATCTCACCATCACCGTGCCGGTCGGGACGGTGATCATCAATGTCGAAACCGACGAGATCATCGGCGACCTGACCCGTCACGGCGAACGCCTGCTGGTGGCGAAGGGCGGCAAGGGCGGTCTGGGCAACATGCATTTCAAGAGTTCGGTAAACCGTTCGCCGCGCAAGGCGCTGCCGGGCCTGCCGGGCGAAGAGCGCACGCTGAAGTTCGAACTGAAGCTGCTGGCCGATGTCGGCCTGCTCGGTTTCCCGAACGCCGGCAAAAGCACGTTCATTCGCGCGGTGTCGGCGGCGACGCCGAAGGTCGCGGATTATCCGTTCACCACGCTGTATCCGAATCTGGGTGTGGTCAGCGTCGAGGCGCACCGCAGTTTCGTGATTGCCGACATTCCGGGCCTGATCGAAGGTGCCGCCGACGGCGCCGGCCTCGGCAGCCTGTTCCTGCGCCACGTGCAGCGCACGCGATTGCTGCTGCATCTGGTCGACATGG
The DNA here is from genome assembly GCA_020692565.1 of Thermomonas sp. GTDB lineage: Bacteria > Pseudomonadota > Gammaproteobacteria > Xanthomonadales > Xanthomonadaceae > Lysobacter_I. The sequence continues at coordinate 47,118 of JAIMKJ010000009.1, read as the reverse complement.
TGCCGATGGAGGGCGGGGTGGAAGCGACGCCCGCCGAGCAAGTCCGTGCGATCGAACACGAACTGCGGAAGTACGACCCGGCGATGCTGGAAAAGCCGCGCTGGCTGGTCTTGAACAAGGCCGACCTGATGTTCGAGGACGAGGCGCGCGCGTTGGCCGAAGAGATCGTGGCCGAACTGGGCTGGGCCCAGCCGTGGTTCCTGGTGTCGGCGCTGTCGCGCGAGGGCACCTGGCCGATCATGCTGGAGATCCAGCATTTCTTCGACCGCCTGCGCGAAGATCAGTTGGAAGCCGAGGCCGAGGCCGAAGCCGCTGCGGCGGCGACGGGCAACGCAACCGATGCGGGCTGAGCGGGTAAGAGCGGTAGAGCGGCCTTCAGGCCGCCGGGCGATGAGGCAGCGGCCTGAAGGCCGCTCTACGTTCGCGGTTTTCAACAGCGACTCGCCGGCAACAAAAAACCCGGCCGAGGCCGGGTTCCAGAACGCAATTAAAAACCCGGCCGAGGCCGGGTTTTTGGCTACACCTTCATCGAAGCGATCAGGCGGCCGCTTTGATGGCCTTGATGCGAGCGGTGAGGCGGCTCTTGTGGCGGGCAGCCTTGTTCTTGTGGATCAGGCCGCGCGCGCTGAAACGGTCGAGAATCGGCTGAGCGACGGCGAAAGCGGCTTCGGCGCCGGCGGCGTCGTTGGCGTCGAGCGCCTTCAACACTTTCTTGACGGCGGTGCGGAGCATGGAGCGCTGGGCGGTGTTGCGCGCATTACGCACGACGGTCTGCTTGGCGCGCTTCTTGGCGGACTTGATGTTGGCCACGATGGAATCCTGGGGTTATCGGTTGGGTCGGGAGGTGTGGAACCGAGCGGTTCTTTCACTGCCCGATCGCATACATTGAGAGGGCAGGCCGCCGCTATGCGGACAGCTAGACAGAAAATTATGGGGGATTCAGAGGGTTGGGTCAACCGGGCCGCACGAAGGACAGCGGCATGAGCGGTGCCGCCCCCAAGCCGGCGCGGCGCGGCGGGCTGCTGCGCTCCACCTCCATCTTCAGCGCCATGACCCTGCTGTCGCGGATCGCCGGCTTCGCCCGCGATGCCCTGCAGTCGCGGATCTTCGGCAGTTCGGCGGCGATGGATGCCTTCGTCATCGCCTACCGCATCCCGAACTATCTGCGGCGGATCTTCGCCGAGGGCTCGATGCAGATGGCCTTCGTGCCGGTGCTGAACGAGATCCGCGAGCGCGGCGACGACGCGGCGCTGAAGGAATTTGTCGACCGCATGGCCGGCGCGCTCTTCTCGGTGGTGTTCGTAGTCTCGGGCATCGGCATGCTGGCCGCGCCGGTCATCGCAGGTCTGTTCGCGCCCGGTTCGGTCGATGAACCCGAGAAATTCGGCCTGATCGTGGAGATGCTGCGGATCACCTTCCCGTATCTGCTGTTCATCTCGATGATGGCGCTGGTGGCCTCCGTGCTGAACAGCTTCGGCAAGTTCGCGCTGCCGGCCGTCACGCCGGTGCTGCACAACCTGGTGATGATCGCGGCGATGCTGTGGCTGGCACCACGCTTCGACGAGCCCGCCAAGGCGCTGGCCTGGGGCGTGCTGATCGCGGGGATCCTGCAGTTGCTGGTGCTGTGGCCGGCGCTGGGGCGATTGGGCATCCGGCCGACCTTCAAGCCCGGTTTCGGCCATCCGGACGTGCGCCGGGTCGCCAAACTGATGGTGCCGACGCTGTTCTCGTCCTCCGTGGCCCAGCTCAACCTGCTGGTGGGCACGATGTTCGCCTCGGTGCTGGTCACCGGCAGCCAGACCTGGCTGTATCTGTCCGACCGGCTGGTCGAATTCCCGCTGGGGTTGTTCGGGGTCGCGATCGGCACCGTGATCCTGCCGCATCTGTCGCGTCGCCACGCCGCGGCCGATGCCGACGGCTACTCGGCGGCGCTGGACTGGGGCCTGCGGCTGGCGCTGCTGGCGGGCGTGCCGGCGGCGCTGGGGCTGCTGTTGCTGGCCGAACCTCTGACTTCGGTCGTCTACCAGGGCGGCAAATTCACACCGCACGACACCCGGATGGCGGCGATCAGCCTCAGCGCGATGAGCATCGGCATTCCCGCGTTCATGCTCAGCAAGGTGCTGTCGCCGGCGTTCTACGCCCGCCAGGACACCAGAACCCCGATGCGGGCGGCGATCTACACGGTCGTCGCCAACGTGCTGATGACCATCGCGTTCACTCTGCCGCTGTGGCTGAACGATATCGACGGCGCCCACGGCGGCATCGCGCTGGCGACGGGGCTGGCCGGCATCTTCAACGCCTGGCTGCTGTGGCGCTACCTGCGCCGCGACGGCCTGCTGCGCCCGCAGCCAAGCTGGGGCAAGCATCTGCTGCGGATCGCGCTGAGCTGTGCGGCGATGGCGGCCGTGGTGCTGGCGATTTCGCAATGGGTCGGCGACTGGACCGCGATCGCCAGCCCGTGGCATCGCGTCGGCTGGCTGCTGGCGACGGTGGCGGCCGGGGCGGGGACCTACGGCGTGGCCCTGATCGCGCTGGGATTGCGACCGCGCGACCTGCGTCACTGATGCGGCCCTGATCCAAGCCTGCGTCATCGGGCCAGAACCGGCCGCGCTCGCTATACTTCGGAATTCATTGAACTTTAGCTTGTCCGGGCGACATGGCCGGACAGCCCGGACCCGAATGACTGAATTGTTCCGCGACCTCGACGGCGGGCCGCTGTGCCCGGACGGCAGCGTGGTCTGCATCGGTGCCTTCGACGGCCTGCACATCGGCCATCGGGCGCTGGTGGGCCATGCGGTCGCGCGCGCGCGCGAACTCGGCGTGCCTGCGGTCGCGCTGAGTTTCGAGCCGCTGCCGCGCGAATTCTTCGCCGGCGGTTCGCCGCCGCCACGGCTGCAACTGCCGCGGATGAAACTGCGCGGGTTCGCGTCGCTGGGCGTCGATCGCGTCGGCCTGCTGCGCTTCAACGCCGCGCTCGCCAGTCTGTCGCCGGAGGATTTCGTCCAGCGCCTGCTGGTCGCGCGGCTGCAGGCGCGCGAAGTCTGGGTCGGCCCGGATTTCCGCTTCGGCCGCGCCCGCGCCGGTAATCTCGCCCTGTTGCAGCAGATGGGCGCCGGGCTGGATTTCGCGGCGGAGACCATCGCGCCGGTCGAACTGGGCGGCCAGCCGGTCTCCAGCACCCGCATCCGCGCCGCATTGCAGAGCGGCGATTTCGCGACCGCCACGCGCCTGCTCGGCCAACCCTATGCCATCGCCGGACGGGTGGTGCGCGGCAAGCAACTGGGCCGCACCCTCGGCTACCCAACCGCCAATCTGCGCTTCGGCGGCAAGACACCGGCGCTGCGCGGCATCTACGCCACCCGCGTGCACGGCATCGCCGACGCGCCGTGGCCGTCGGTGTCCAGCTTCGGCACCCGTCCCACCGTGGATGGCAAGGAGCCGCTGCTGGAAGCGCATCTGTTCGATTTCGACGGCGACCTCTACGGCCGCCATATCGAAGTCGAATTCGTCGCCCACCTGCGCGACGAGGAAAAATTCCCCGACCTGCCGACCCTGGTCGTGCAGATGGACCGCGATGCCGAACAGGCGCGCCGCCTGTTGGGATCATCGCAATCGACACAGACGACAGAACGAGCCCCCGCGTGAGCGACCAAGACAAGCGACAAGACGGCAAGCCGGACAGCAAGCCGGACAGCAAGCTGGACAGCAAGTTGGACAACCAGCGCTACAAATCCACCATCCATCTGCCCGCGACGGAGTTCCCGATGCGCGGCGATCTGCCCAAGCGCGAGCCGGACACCCTGGCGCGCTGGGAAGCCGATGGCCTGTACGCGCGCATCCGCGCGAAGGCCAAGGGCCGGCCGACGTTCGTGCTGCACGACGGCCCGCCGTACGCCAACGGCTCGATCCATCTCGGCCACGCGGTCAACAAGATCCTCAAGGACATCATCGTCAAGTCGAAGACGATGGCCGGCTTCGACGCGCCGTACGTGCCGGGCTGGGATTGCCACGGCCTGCCGATCGAACTGGCGGTCGAAAAGAAACACGGCAAGGTCGGGGTGAAACTCGACGCTGCGCAGTTCCGCGCCAAGTGCCGCGAATTCGCCAACGAGCAGATCGACATCCAGCGTCGCGACTTCAAGCGCCTGGGCGTGCTCGGTGACTGGGAAAACCCGTACCGCACGCTCGATTTCAGCTTCGAAGCCAACGAAATGCGCGCGCTGGCGAAAGTGATTGAGAACGGCCACCTGCTGCGCGGCGTGAAGCCGGTGTACTGGTGCTTCGACTGCGGCTCGGCGCTGGCCGAGGCCGAGATCGAATACGAGAACAAACAGTCGCCGGCCGTGGACGTGGCCTACGCCGCGCGCGACCCGCATGCGCTGGCGGCGAAGTTCGGCGTCGGCATCGACGGCGACACCTCGGTCGCGGTGCCGATCTGGACCACCACGCCGTGGACGCTGCCGGCCTCGCTGGCGGTGTCGCTGGGCCCGGATCTGGAATACGCGCTGGTCGAAGGCCCGGCGCGCAACGGCAAGCGTCAACTGCTGGTGCTGGCCGAAGCGCTGGTTGAAAAAGCGACCAAACGTTACGGCATCGAAGAAGCGACGCTGCTGGGCCGCGCGCAGGGCGCCGCGCTGGAAGGCATCGTCCTCGCGCATCCCTTCTATGCCGAACGCGACATCCCGCTGATCCTCGGCGACCACGTGTCCGCCGAAGACGGCACCGGCGCGGTCCACACCGCGCCCGGCCACGGCCAGGAAGACTTCGCGGTCGGCCTGAAATACGGGCTGATCGAGCAGTACACCGCCGCGCAGCTCAATCCGGTCGACGGCCGCGGCGTGTACCTGCCGTCGACGCCGCCGCTCGGCGATATCGTGCTGGCCGGCCTGCACATCTGGAAGGCCAACGAGGTCATCGTCGAAGCCCTGCGCGGCATCGGCGCGCTGTTGGCGCATCACGACATCAACCACAGCTATCCGCACTGCTGGCGGCATCACAAGCCGGTGGCGTTCCGCGCCACGCCGCAGTGGTTCATCTCGATGACCCAGGCGAATCTGTGCGCCGACGCGCTGGACGCGATCAAACAGGTCGAATGGTTCCCCGGCTGGGGCGAAGCGCGCATCGCCGGCATGATCGAAGGCCGCCCGGACTGGACGATCTCGCGCCAGCGCACCTGGGGCGTGCCGATCGCGCTGTTCGTGCATCGCGAAACCGGCGAGCCGCATCCCAATTCGCCGTCGCTGATGCGCCAGGTCGCCGAGCGCGTCGAACGCGAAGGCGTCGATGCGTGGTACGCGCTGGACGCCGCCGAGCTGCTCGGCGAACTTGCAGGCGACTACGACAAGGTCACCGACATCCTTGATGTGTGGTTCGACTCCGGCGTCACCCACGACTGCGTGCTCGCGCAGCGGCCGGAGGACGGGCTCCGCAAGCCGGCGGACCTGTATCTGGAGGGGTCTGACCAGCACCGCGGCTGGTTCCAGAGCGCGCTGCTGACCGGCGTTGCGATCGACAAGGCCGCGCCGTACCGGCAGTGCCTCACCCACGGATTCACGGTCGACGAGCACGGCCGCAAGATGTCGAAGTCGCTGGGCAACGGCATCGAACCGCAGGACATCATGAAGACGCTCGGCGCCGACATCCTGCGCCTGTGGATCGCGTCCGCCGACTACACCAACGAGATGTCGCTGTCGCAGGAGATCCTCAAGCGCAACGCCGACGCCTACCGCCGCCTGCGCAACACCGCGCGCTTCCTGCTCGGCAACCTGCACGGCTTCGACCCGGCCGCGCATCTGCTGGCGCACGAGGACATGCTGGCGCTGGACCGCTGGATCGTGCACCGCGCCGACGCGCTGCAGCACCAGATCGCCAACGCCTACACGCGCTACAACTTCGCCGAGATCGTGCAGGCGCTGATCAACTTCTGCAGCGTCGACCTGGGCTCGCTGTATCTCGACGTGACCAAGGACCGCCTGTACACGATGCGCGAGGACTCGCGCGGCCGCCGCAGCGCGCAGAGCGCGATGTACCGTATCAGCGAAGCCTTCGTGCGCTGGATCGCGCCGATCCTCAGCTTCACCGCCGACGAGATGTGGCAGCACCTGCCGGGCGAGCACGAGGAGAACGTGCTGTTCGCGACGTGGTACGACGGTTTGGCGCCATTGCCGAAGAATGTCTTGCCGGACGATCTCGCACTCGATGGCGAACGCTTCGACCGCCTGCTCGCGCTGCGCGAACAGGTTGCGAAGACGCTTGAACCGATGCGCGCCAGCGGCGAGATCGGCGCTGCGCTCGATGCCGAGATCACCGTCCAGTGCGGCGCGGAAGAGTTTGCGTGGCTGTCGCCGCTCGCCGATGAGCTGCGGTTCTACTTCATCAGCGGCGACGTGACAGTCGTGAAAGGCGAGAGTGCGCACACATCCGTGATCGCGGCTGTCAGTACCAAGCCGAAGTGCATCCGCTGCTGGCATCACCGCGAAGATGTCGGCTCCCATCCCGATCATCCCGAGATCTGCGGCCGCTGCGTCAGCAACGTCGACGGCCCGGGTGAAGACCGGAAGTGGTTCTGATGCTCTTTGTGGGAGCGGCGGAAGCCGCGATGGCGGGCCCGTCGGCCGATGATTCGCGGCTTCCGCCGCTCCCACAACACAACAACGAAGATTTCGCATCGATATGACCCAAGCCCCCAAACCCAACGCCCTGATCTGGCTGCTGCTCTCGGCGGTGGTCATCGGCCTCGACCAGTGGTCCAAGCACTGGGTGCTGACCAGCCTGCCCGAGTTCCAGCCGGTGCCCGTGATCGAGGGCTACTGGAACTGGTACCGCACCTACAACCCCGGCGCCGCGTTCAGCTTCCTCGCCGATGCCGGCGGCTGGCAGAAATATTTCTTCGCCGTGCTGGCGATCGGCATCAGCGGCCTGCTGACCTACTGGCTTTCGCGCACCGCGCGCGGGCACTGGCGCGAGGCGCTGCCGTTCTCGCTGGTGATCGGCGGGGCGCTGGGCAATCTGATCGACCGGCTGCTGCACGGCCACGTCGTCGATTTCATCCAGTGGCACTGGAAAGAGGTCTACTACTACCCGTCGTTCAACATCGCCGATTCGGCCATCGTCGGCGGCGCCATCGCCCTGGTGGTGTTCGGGGTGTTCAGCGGGCGCAGCAAGACGCCTGTGGAAGGGGGATAATCCCGGCATGGAAATCATCCTCGCCAATCCCCGCGGCTTCTGCGCCGGCGTCGACCGCGCCATCGAAATCGTCAAACGCGCCATCGAGACCCTCGGCGCCCCGATCTACGTGCGCCACGAGGTGGTCCACAACCGCTTCGTGGTCGAAGACCTGCGCCAGCGCGGCGCGGTGTTCGTGGAAGAACTGGACGAGGTGCCGGACAACGCCACCGTCATCTTCAGCGCCCACGGTGTCTCGCAGGCGGTGCGCGCCGAGGCCAACCGCCGCGGCCTGAAGGTGTTCGACGCGACTTGCCCGCTGGTGACCAAGGTGCATCTGGAAGTGGCCCGCCACTGCCGCGCCGGCCGCGACGTGGTGCTGATCGGCCATGCCGGGCATCCCGAGGTCGAGGGCACCATGGGCCAGTGGCTGGCCGAAGCCGGCGCCGGGCGTATCTATCTGGTCGAGGACATCGATGATGTGGCCCGGCTGGACGTCGCCCAGCCCGCCAATCTGGCCTACACCACCCAGACCACGCTGTCGGTGGACGACACCCGCGGCATCATCCAGGCCCTGCGCGAGCGGTACCCGGAGATGCTGGGGCCGCGCAACGACGACATCTGCTACGCCACCCAGAACCGCCAGGACGCCGTGCGCGAGCTGTCCGAGCAGTGCGACCTGCTGCTGGTGGTGGGGTCGCCGAACAGCTCCAATTCCAACCGCCTGCGCGAACTGGCCGAGCGCGAAGGGGTGGAGGCCTACCTGATCGACGGTGCCGACGAGATCGACCCGCGCTGGGTCGAAGGCCGCCGCCACATCGGCGTCACCGCCGGCGCATCGGCCCCCGACGTGCTGGTCCAGGGCGTCATCACCCGCCTGCGCGAACTGGGCGCCGGCGAGCTGCGCGAACTGGACGGCAAGCCCGAAGACATGATCTTCGCGCTGCCCAAGGAACTGCGCCTGCAACTGGTCGATTGACGGATCGATTGACCGCAAACCCCGCGAAACCTAGAATTCACCTCCCGCCCCGGACCGATGGCCCGGGACGGAAGCTTCAAACGCCGGAATAGCTCAGTTGGTAGAGCGGCGCATTCGTAATGCGTAGGTCGTAGGTTCGATTCCTATTTCCGGCACCACAGTTTTTTAGTCAAAACAAAGGGTTGGACGGGAAGCCGCTCCAACCCTTTGCCGTTCAGAGCAACTAAAAACAGGGGTTTCCAAGGATGGCTTTTCCCAAGGTTTTCCCGCCCACGTGAGCGGCATGTTGCCCCTGTTGCGCGAAATGTTCCCCGGCAAGCTGATGCTGACCGTAGACGATGTTGCGCGCGTGCTGGGGCGCACTGGGGCAGGAGGCTATGAGCAGACGCGCGAGCAGCTTGCGAACGGCGTCATTGTGCCGGGCTTGAGAAAGATTGGCGGGCAATGGCTCGTGCCGATCGCCGCGTTAGCGAATGCTCTCGACAGCCTGGTGGATGTGGATACTTTGGGCCGCGCAATCCCCAAGTCGTTGCCGACACGGCACACCGTCGTCAGTGGTAATCCCGTCGTTGACCGACCTCGTCGGGGCCGCGTTCCGGATCGGCTCAAAGCTCAGCAGGCCCGTGCGTTGGCCTTCTGGCCGGCGGTGTTGGCGCGGTTCGATGCCGAGCGATTGGATGGGGTTTGGCCGGGCGCGAACGCGGAAAGCGGTGAGCCAGAGCGGCTCTAGTTAAGACAAATTGAAGCGGCCCTTTCTGGCTAAGCGGAGAGAGGGGGTCGGATTGACTTCGATCCTAAGCCCTTGATTCTCCTAAAGAACGCAAATCAGGAATGTGTCCTGCTTTGTGTCCGAGCACTGTAACTATGACAATGGGTAGAGATCTAGCGCTTCCGGACAAAAAGATTTGAACGCGCTTCATCAGATGCGTGTGTTTCCGCAAAACCCCGGCTAAGGTTTACGGTCAACGCCGCAGTCTTCATTGCCTCTTTCTGCGCAGCTTTCAAGAGCTGAATGCCTTTCGGAAAGATGACCAAACGACCACCTGCGGACTTGGCAATAGCAGCACTGCGCAACGTTTTGATTGGTTTCTTGAAGAGCATTGGGAACGTTCTCACGGGATAGCACGGATATAGTCTAGCAAAATTTTCCAAGATCTGCTATGGGGTGTAAGGTCGAAGTCCATTTCGCGTTGGCTGCCATGAACTTCCCACCAATTGGAATCAATCGCTATCAAGTCTTGGACCGTGAGGCAGGTAGAAAATTGTGCAAGAGATCGCTCGTTTGTATGTAAAGGCGCGTCAAAACCATAGCGCGGCCAGATTTTGTATCCATAGTAAATCTGATTAAAGCCTTGGCCTCCTGCAGCTAGTAGAGTGATTCGATCCACGCCAATCGAGAAGGCTGCAAGAGCACAAAGGCCAAACATGATGCCGCCCAATCCTTTTCCGCGCATCTGCGGGGCAAGAAAAATGTGATCGATGTGTAATGCATTTATTGTTAGGTCTGTGTGTTTCCTGTGTCGGTAAAGACCAACGCGGTTTTCATGTCCTGCGCCTATAATCGCAGTGTTTGAAATGCAAACATACGATCCTGGGGGGGCGCCATCTACACCTGTTGAATTTGTTTCCTCTGAGAAACAGTCGCTGCCATTAAATACCGAAAACAGATAAACAAAAGTGGTTGCATCGAGGACTGTGCCACCTACAGAAATTTCAGTGTCCGGATGCACCTGGTGTTGGTCCAGTGTCAATGATTGAATAGAAAAATGCTTTTTTCTAAATGGATGCGCTTCGAGAGTCTGCTCAAGCGATCTAAGGTGTGAACGGTAGAATGAAGAGCGACGCCACCTCTTAACTATAGGTATGGCAGCTAATAAGCGCTCCCAAAAATTCGTTAGTGAGTCCATTCCTCATCCTCTGTCGGGTGTTGTTTGGTCGAAACACATGCTTGCATGCGCTCTTGAATATCTTGCACGTTGACAGTGTTCCGCCCAATCCGTTTCCAGCTCATCTTGCCGTCTTTGTCAATCGCTGGTTGTAGCCGCTTCCATACAAGGCCCTCATCGTCTGGCTATAACCTGCGGAGCTTTTCCTTGCATAGAAGCAGAATCCTAACTGTTACGTTGCACACTGCGGACGACTGTCGGTCCTCCTTGCCACTATTGAAATCTTCAATCCCGACTTGGAGCGCGTTGAGTGCATTCCGGTAAAGCGCATCATGGGCCATAGCAGAGCGTCCTTGCGTCTAATTGCTCAACATCTATAGACACTAAAGTGTTCAGTTTCATTCAGACAGCTGGGCCGAACAATAGGTCTACGTTCCCACCATTTGGCGGCCACAATTCCTACCCGTTCCTCGAACTTAAACATGCTGCAGGAAGGGGTTGACATGTCCGAATGATGTCACTATCCTCACTTTAATTAAGTGAGGATAGTGATTTGAGGCTTGGCATTCAATTCCTGATGGCAGGGCAGCAAATCCTTTCAGGATCGGCAGACGGACGCCGGCTGCTCGCGACGTTGGTTGCGGCAACCCCCGTCAGCTCTCCCCAAGTGGTGTTCCTGGATTTCACGGGAATTGAAGTGGCTACCGTCTCCTTCTTGAGGGAAGGCGTGGTCGCCTACAGGGATTTTGTCAGTGCATCGCGCCAAGGCACTTGTCCGGTGATCGCTAATGCATCTCCGGCAGTGCTTGAAGAACTTGAGTTCTTCCTGGAGGCACGCAACGAGGCAATGTGGTCTTGCCGGGTAAATGAGCACGGCGACACGGTTAGCCATCAGATACTCGGCCAACTCGATCCTGTCCAGAAGAAGACTTTCGACTTGGTGGCAAGTTTGGGATCCACATCGGCTCCGGAACTGGCCGCAGGCTCGCCTGACGAGAAGATTGGAACGACAGCTTGGAACAACCGCCTGTCGGCGCTGGTTGCAAAAGGTCTGCTGATTGAAGAGCGTCGAGGCAAACTTAAGGTATACAAATCACTGTTAGGGTGTTCAAGTCACTCCTAAAAGGGGGATCTGATGGGCCTGGACTACATTCGAAAGGAATCCGGAAAACCTTGGATTAAGCGTTGGGAAAGCGGCTTGGATCGGCTGAAGCTTCCAACACTGTTCGACATGGAGTTCGGCGAAGAACAGCAATTGATGACTGCCCGCGCTTCGCCAAACATTGTCCTCGGGCTGGGTAAAGACTATGTCGCACAGCGCGACGGCGAGGCCATAAAACTCTGCGAAGAATGGTGCGAGGTGGCCCGCGTGGATCATGCACCGGAAGCGATCCTAGCCAAAATCGAGGCGTGCGGAGGCTGCGCGATGGCGAAAGTGGTCAGGGTCGGCTTGTTCGGCGATACTGCGGAGGTGCAACTGCGATGAGCATTCGGTCTTCCGTTCCAGCATTCGAAACAAACGAGCTCTGGGACGACGCGAGTCAGCACTCTACATCGCTAGGATGCTTCAACTGCCCAGACTATGCGATTTGCGGTGGTATGCATGTGGAAGCGAACGTCTACAGCTGCAAGGAT
>JAIMKJ010000009.1:30843-35441 GCA_020692565.1 Thermomonas sp. | reverse complement strand
GGCAGGGCGCAAAGTGCGATGTGGTTTGCAGATGTCGACCTGACCATTTTGTTGCGCGAATTGCTGAGGTGGGAGGGTTCGCCCTCGACAACATTCCTCGGGTCTCTTGTCTAGAAACAACAAGCATCCCTACTGCGGTGCCGGTAATTGATCACAAGTATTCCAGGCACAGTTGCTTCATAGCCCCGATTGTCGCACTACCGTTGTATCGCATTGTTGACATGGCGAAAGGCCGTCTTCATGTCTCGTCTCGATCTGAGCTCTCGGATCGGTTCAAAGTGGCCAAAGATGCTCGAGTCATCTTGAGTGGGGTGGACAGGGATCGTTATGTTGAGGCTTGGTGGAACTTTCCAAACAGAAGTGAGCTTCTAGCCGGCCTCAAGAGCTTGGGTATCGAGCTGATCACCTCGCCCAATTTCAGCGTGCTGAGCGATGTGCCTAGAACCGACAATTTTCATGCCATGAAGCGAATCGCGCGAGTGTGGTCCGAGATAGTGGCCGCGGGTATTCCTGCCGCCTTGCACACCAACGCGCGAACAGATCACGACTACGATAGGTGGGCCAAGTTCATCCAAGATCGTAGCGAAGTTACTGCTCTCTCTTTTGAATTTGCGACGGGATGTGGGAGGCCGGACCGCATCGACTGGCACGTCAAAAAGCTTTGCGAACTTGCATCGAAGGCTGCTCGTCCACTGCGCCTGATCATTCGAGGCGGAAGCCACCGGCTTGACATGCTTAGAGCGAGCTACGATTCAGTCACTTTGCTCGAAACCGAGTCGTTCTCAAAAACGCTGCGTAGACGGCGCGCGAGACTGACACCCGAGGGGCGGTTGAGGTGGGAGGGACAAGCTACCTTGAAAGATGCTCCTTTGGACGACCTATTCGCTCACAACGTGGAGACGGTTCGCGCGGCACTGGAACACGCCGGTCGCACCCGGCGGGCCTCACGCCCTGTCATTGTTCGGCCCGTTCGGCGGCGTGCAGCGAACGGAGACGGCAAATCCATCCAGCCAGGCCTTCTGGACCACGTGCTTTCTTCCGGTGAGGGCCGGGCCATCCCCGTCAATCGAGATCGCGTAGTCGCCGCTACGAAACCGTAGCTCTCCCGCATCCCTGGCAAGCGCCTTGAAAAGCGTGCCGATGCCGTAGCCACGACCGGTGTTCGACCCAAAACGGGATGCACGATCAGACATGGCGAGCTCCAACGCCTCCGCAGCGCTCTTCAGATGCGTGTAGGCGGGGTTCATGCGAAGACTGGCCAGAGCTCCCATCCCTCCATCGGCAACGATGAACTCGAAGGCGTTTGCTGATACCGCATAGGCAACCAAGCCGGAATCTGGCTTTCCACTGTGCTCATAAACGTTATCTTGAAGCTCACCAAGAGCGCCCATCAGTCCAGCAACAAGACGACGCGGGAAGTTGCTTTCCACCGCGGCATTCTGTGCGCGGTGAGCCCACTGCTCCCATCTTTCGTGAGAGCTGGAGCCAGGCCGATGCTGGCTCAGAGGGAATACGCCCATTTTGTCCGCGTATCTGTTACCCGAAATCTCTCCGCTCCTAGCACGAGAAATTAGCTTTGCAAATGGTGCTTCAACTGAGACCTCTCTGTAGGCAACTGGCAGTGCCGCATGAGCAATGGCAAGCTCAATCAACGGAGCGATTCTCCCGGATCGGGTAAGGCGGATTGGTCCTCGCGAAGCAAGGGAGCCATGACGTTCCTGCCAAAGCAGATCGTCGACATTATCGAAGCTCGCTTCTACTGCGCCAATCGCTGCATTCATACGGCTTCCTAGCAATGAAAAGGACGTAGCGAATCGCTGCGGTTACCCCGCCGTTTCCGGATTTTGAACCCAAGTCTAGTCCTACTCTAATTATGAACCTTACGCTCGATGCTCCATTTCGATACCGAGACCATGGAAGTCCGGTTTTGAAGACTGTGCAAGTGCTCTTCGAAGAGGATCCCGTCAGTTGGCCCAAGCTTCTAGGCTTGCTTCCACTTGGCCACCCTCGTTCGCCCCCTTGATGATCAAGTAATAGTCGCCTTCCTCGACGTCAGCAGTGAAAAGGTCCGCGCACATCGGCTTGACCTTTGAAATAGCTCGCCCCTTGGCGTCGAACAACTGGTAAGCAGGCTTTGACCCGTCGACTTCTTCCGCGACGCACGAGAGGTTGTTGGAGATGACGTTCAAGAACACAGGCGGGTCGCCGCGGTTCGCATCGATTCGGTAGGTGCGCTGCTCGCCCGCGCCGATGCTCACGTCGAAGCGCTTCCCGTTCGGCAACGTCTGCAGCGGGTTCGCGATGTCGGGCGTGAACAGGGCAGGGTAGTTGCCCAACGGTGCCACCTTGGGCTCTGTAGATGGCTTTGGGGAGGCGGATACGACGGTCAGGTGCGACACCAGGAATTCCTTGGATCCGGTCACAGCCAGATCGAACGCACACGCCTCCAGGCGGTCGGCCGGCACGCCTGCGGCGGCGCACGTCGCACGCGCCGTTTCCAGGGCCTCGCGGGTCGGCTTGGCTGGCTTTTCCGGAAAGCCGCGCAGGTCGAACGTCGCCGGCGACTCGCCCGGCCGGTAGTCGAACAGGCTCTCCTTGGCTTGGATGCGCCAGCTGGCGACGAACGCGTCCGCCTGCTCAGGATTCGCGAGTTGTCCGCGCCGACCATCCCGGCCGATGAGCGCGCCACCCGAAGTGCTGGATGCTTGGCCGATTAGGCCCTGATCGCTCGCCGCGGTGGTTCCACGTGTCCAGGACGTCTCCACATCCAGCCAACTGCCGCGCACGTGCACTCGCATAGTCCGCCCGTTGCGCCACATGACGGCCACTTGGGACGGCCGCTCCCGCGGTCCCCAGATCCCGACCACGGCGTCATTCCCCAGCGATTGTTGGTGGAACCGTCCGCTCCACGCCAAGGGCTTCCCATCGACGAGCACCCGGCCGTCCACGTAGACGCCGACACGGTGAGGCCCAACCTGGGCGGTGATCGCGCCGATGGCCGTAACCTGCCGGCTGCCACGCCACGGCACCTGGCGCACTTGGATGCGCGTGCCGTCAGCGGCGTCCAGCAGCCAGAACTCTCCGGCGCGCTGCGTGGAGAGCGTCTGGCCACCGGGAAGCCGGTAATGCGGCTCGCCGGTGCCGGTCGCCTGCCCGGTGGGCTTCTGGTCGCCCGCTGGCCCAGCGGGCTGAGGGGAAGGCGGAGGATCCGGCTCCATGCGGCACGTGTCGATGGCTGAGTTCGGCGCCGGGGCCGCGGCGCCCGGTGGCATCGCGCATACCTTGCTGACGCTCCCCAGTGACTTCAGGAGGGCGGCCTGTTTGGCGCTCAGCGCAGCGCGCTCGGATGGATCGCCGACGCCCCGTTGGGCGCACCAGGCACCAATTTCGCTTGAAGTGGCCGCCAGGGCCGCGGTGTCGGATTGACGCAGGGTGGCCAAACCGCGGAGGACCTGATCGATCGCGTCCAGCGTGTCGGTCTTGTAGGCCGCCTTCGCGGCCTGGTCGGACCAGAAGGCTCCCTTCAGCGCGTTGAAGAAGTCTTCGCGACTCTGGTCTCCCTTCCCCAGTTGCTTGAGCGTCTTCGTGTAGTTCGGGCGCCGTGTGAGGTAGTCGTCCGCGGCGGTCTCCAGCGTGGGGTAGCTGGGGAAGCAGACCTTGACCCACTGCATGGGATTCGCCTCGTCCCAGCATTGCCGCTCCTGCGCAGTGTCCTTGTTGGACGCGTAAGGCGGATGCCGGTTGTTGGCCAAGCAGCCGACGATGGTCCTGTGGGAGCACTCCTTCGTCGCGTTGGTTTGCACGTTCCACAGATTGTTGTTCGGCTTGGACACAAACCCGCCGTCCGCGTCCTTCATGTTCGCCAAGCTCTCGGCACGAGCCTGACCCGCGATGTATGCCCACAGCACGGGTCCCAGGCCGCCGGCGTTGTGGTCGATCAGGGGCACGGTGACGTTGCGGGCGTAGTCGGCGGCGTAGGTCGCATCGCTGCCGGTGAGCGGCGCGCCGCAGTCCACCTGCGCGGCGGCTGGAAACGACGAGGCGGCGATGATCAGCGCAGCTGCGATGCGCCTCACGGGGCCACCTCCGGGCGTTCGGTGCCGTCTCTGCCGACATACCGCGTAGAGCCGTCCGCCTCGTGCCACCAGCGTTCCCGCGTGCCGTCTGGCCACGTTTGCTCAAGAACGATGTCGCCCCTCTCGTAGAGTGCCTTGGTCAGCGACGTCGCGCCGGCCGCGGGCGTGAGGGCGAGGGTGATTGCGTCGCCGGTGGGCCAGGAGGCGGGCAGTTCCTTTGGGGCCGGCGGTGGCACAGGAGTGACAGCGGACCCGGGCGCCTGGGCGGCAGGAGGGGAAGGCTCGGTGGAAGTTTGGCGCTCGCAGCCGGCAAGCAGGAACAGGGAAAAGAGCAACACACAGCGGATGAGGGGCAGGGGCATAAGGCCTCGATGGTGCCGCAGCAGGAAAGTTGCAGATTGACCTAGACCAACTACGGGCTATGGTCCGGTAATCGGTCAGATTCTGCTCGCTGACTCTTGGGCGCCCGTAGTTCGGTGGCCTCTGCAGCGATCTCGCATCCTTTCCTAACGAACTGCATTC
>JAIMKJ010000009.1:30538-30820 GCA_020692565.1 Thermomonas sp. | reverse complement strand
ACAACCACATCGTCATTCATTCGACCAACGCGATCGCCAATAGTCGGCGAACAACTTGGGTTCGGCTGAAGGTCGAATTCATACGCGCTGACGCCCGCGATCCAGCGCGCGCTCTGATAAACAATCGACGAAGGCTGCATGAGGTAATAGCAACTCCCCACCACACCAATCACGGCCAACAAACGCGCAAGTGCCACCGGTCTGCTGAATTTCAAAAGTTTTTTCTTGACGAACAGTTGGATGGGCAAAAGAACGGATGCGGCAATCATGGTCGCAACTAAC
>JAIMKJ010000009.1:0-30491 GCA_020692565.1 Thermomonas sp. | reverse complement strand
TGAAATGGGGACGAGCAAAGCGCCAGTGGTCGAGAAGGTCGCGGGATCCTGACCGGTGGCCGAGCCGACAATGGTCCGACTCAATCCGGTTGCCGCCGCGCCAACGGTCAAGCCCAGCGCCGCAATTGCGAGTTTGACCAGCGGACGCTCAATCTGTGGAAGCGTCCAGACGTAGATTTCATGAAAGAGGCCCACCATTAGGAGTGCAAAGGTCACGTAGATGGTTACCTCCGTTGCAAGCCGGTTCGGATCAATGGACCAGGCAATCGCTGCGGGGATGCCGAACGTGAGGCCCGCCAAATACAAGCGCGTCACGGCTGGCTTCCCATTCCACCGTAGCATCCATCGCACGGTCCAATGCGTGGACTCAGTCGTCTCGTCGTCTTCCGTATTCATGGCATTTCCTCCTTGAGGGTGGCCCACCGTACCGAAAAAGAACGGTTGCGGCACGAAGTCGTGCTTTCGGAGTTGTGGTCAAATGGGCGAAAAAATTTCTTCGGTATCGAACGCAAAAAAAGCCCCGCGGCTGCGAGGCTTCTTTCTGCGAATCGGAAAGATGGAAGGACGCGCTAGCGTGCTACTCCCGGTGTCGACGAGCTCACCTGAGTGCTACAAAGCGATCCGCCCAACATCGGCACCACCAAGTGGCACAGCGTCAGGATGCCGTGGGCGAGCGACACCATGGGCGTCCGGAGATCCTCTGGCAGCGACTGCTGGAACACGGCGAAGTAGGCCGCCGCGTGCGCCCCGGCGACCGCCCCCGTCCAGAACCCGCCGCGCCTTACGCCCTTCTCGGCAAGATGGGGGAAGGGCTGCCGAGCCATCTAGGCCCGGCGCGCGTTGGCTTGGATGTTGATGAGTCAAAGAAAAGCCGAGAAACCCCGAACGGCCCCCGCGCCCAGCAGATAGCCGCGCGTAGAGACATCACCCGACCGATGGAATCGATAATGAAAAATTCTTTTGAAAACTTCCGTCGTGACGGTTTCACTCGCCATTCGATGCCTTACAAAGTTTCGTCAGTGGGTTTGTCGCCGGTCAATTTCAGCACAGGTTTGTTTATAAAGCTGATTCTGGCAGATGCTCGCTGACTCATTTCGTCAAGTGCCGCCTCGATCTTCGCGAGCCGGTCCCGCACCTCGTCGTGTTGCCTATCGCGGCGTCTCCCGTCGACGCGCCTATATCGACTTGCGTCACGCACCCTCAGGAATGCCTCCCTGAATTGCAAGAGGCACCTCTCGCTTTCGTCAGTGGGCCTACGCCTGACCGCATTGGACAACTCTTCCATTGCAGCCTGCAGTTCATTGAACGCTTCCCACAGCGCCTGATCTTTCGTGATCGATTCCCGAACCATCCCGCTGCCTCCCTGTCGCGTTCCGACTAGCATTCAGTCTACGCCGTAGGTCGGCGATCTGTACAAGCTAGCCAAAAGTGCGCGGCATGTACGCGACCGCCAGCGGCGCACAGACCGCGAACGCGCGCTTCAACATGCTGGGACTCGAATGTCGCTTTCGTGCCCGTACCCCGCTCGTCGCTGGGCCTCCTATCGAAGCTGCGCACCGCGACATGCGGCGGCAGCGCGGTTCGGCTCCTCTCTAGCGCGCTGCGGACCGAATGTAGACAGAAAGAGTGGGTTTCCGTTGCGCTCAACGGCTACCTCGATGCCTGCGACCATACCTAAGGTGTGGGGAAGTGCACGCAAAGCTGTAGTGCTCGAGCAAATCAGCTGGCGGGCCGACTGTTAACACGGCGTCGCTTGTGCCGAGTAGCCAGGAGAGCAGGCTATGGATAACTAGCAGGGCGAATACCTGCGTGTAACCCCGCCTCAAACGGTCACCCGAAGTGTCGGTCGACCGACAGCGCAATGGATCCTTCAAGGTTTACTACTGTGTTCAACGTTTGGGAGTCGTGCTCGAAACTATCAAGCTATACAGGAATCTACCCACGATGGGCACCACCAAATGCGCTATCGGTAGGAAGTCGAAGTACAGGCTCTGCGCCAAATTCCGCGCGTCCCCGTCGCCTTCTGTCCAGAAGAGCACAAAGAACGACGCGAGGTGCGGCCCAACCAGAGCGGCGATCACGCCGATGGCCGCAACCTGCCGGCTGACGCGCCACGGTGCTTGGCGCACCTGGACGCGTGTGCGATCTCGGGCGAGTCGAGCAACCAGAGCTCTCCGGCGCGCTGGGTGCTGAGGGTCTAGCTGCCCGGCAGTCGTAGCGGGGATCGCCCGTGCCGGCGACGCCGCCTATATGCGTTCTCTATGAGTAGTGGCGCTTCTAGTTTTAATTTCTATCAGCGCATTGCGAAAGTTTGGAGTAAATTTGTCGCATTACGAAACTAAAGAGAGCCTCATATGGGTGTCTTTGTCGTGACTTGGAATCTCAATAAAGAGCGTGCGAACTACGCAAGTGCACGTGCCGAATTCATCAAGCACTTAGAAAGATATCCAAACGTTGCGGATCCCGCCTTAGAGACTGTGCGCTGGATTGAATCAAATGCTTCAGCGCAAGCTATTTCTGACGATTTACGAACCAAACTAGACAATAACGATCGAATTTTCGTGTCAAGGATCAATCAAGGTGCGCACGCAGGCTGGCTGAGCCAGACCGTTTGGGAGTGGATAAGCTCGCGGATTTAGCTTTCATATTGGCCAATGAAGTGGACGCTGACTTTTCCAACGACCTGCTGAAAGCGTTGTGGCGGCCTCAGGCTGGCGGTTCTGATGCTTTGTGGAAATGGCTAAGCATCAAGATTTCGCATCCACCAGGATAGGTGCGCGTCAGAGCGGTGAGGGCGGAACTTGCCGAGATCTGAGACCCGCTTAACCAAGTCAGGCAGCGTGTTGAGGTGATGCGGATCTTGCCCTGCCCAGACCTGCAGCAACGTTGGGGTGGATGCCAAGCTGACCGGCATCCCTTGGGCTTCGACCACCTTGCGGACAGCGCCATCGTCAGTGCAGAAGACCATACCCCGTGAGGCGGCAATCGCTAGGCCCTCGGCCTCACTATCGCCTAGCCATTTTGCCAACTTCACCATGAGATCAACTTCCTGAGAGCTCGGCACAAGCTCCTGAAGCGCATAATGCCGAGAAAGCTCAGCTGTGCTCAATTTCTTGCTAAAGATATGTCCCTTGCTATCAAGCTCACGGACATAGTGAATTTCAGCCGCGACCGCCGTTCCCACGTGGAACGGAGCTGGGAATGCCTTCAAGTTGGCGACGCTGCCCCAAGCGCAGTAGAGATTGATCAGCGTGCAGGCATCCAGCACATATCCAGTCATTCTGAAGGACTGTTCCTGTCCAAGACCGAGGCACTGAGCTTAACCTGAAAGAGGCCCTCTTCGTCCAGAGTGGATCGGTTCTCGGCGAGCTCTCGAGCTTGAATGGGCGGCCGTCTGACCAGCTTTGCGAATTGGCTCGTCGTAATCTCTTCGTTGTTCCACGCTTGGATGGCAAGCAAGAGATAGCGCTCGGGGAAAGTATCGATCACCGGCTTCTGGTCTGGCTCCGAGATCCCTGCCTCCCGCTTGATATCACTCACACGCACGCCAGACTCTTTCAGGAACTCCCAAGTCCCGGAGCGGATAAGCTTCAGGCTCTCCATACGCAGCGTCATCGCCATCATGGAAACGCTGTAGAAGTTCGCCATACGGCACACATCGCCAACATTGACGTCGCCGCTACGTGCTTTGGCATCCTCGAATTGCCTGCGAACACCTTCGGCAGGCATCAGGAAGTTGGCTGCGAACGCATCAGCGAACCGCTCACTAAAGGGCTTCCGAGCTCCGGGATTGAGGTAGTCAACGCCCGGCTTGTCGCGGTCAAAGACGAAATGACCGTATTCATGCGCAATCGTCCAACGCATGCGCTCCCGCGGATGAAGACGATTAACCAGGATGCAGTATCCAAAGCCGGGGACAAAGGAGTAGAGACCCGCCAGTTTGGAATTCATGACATCCACGAAGACGTGGACGCCAACTTCGTCCAAGGTCTTTCTCAGGTCTCCAATGGGCTCTCGTTCACCAAATCCAAGCCTGCTTCGCTCGTATTGAGCAACACGGGCAGCCAGTGCGTCCAGTCCCATCGCGGAGCGATCGATGCGCGGAGGCTCCATCACCGGAACAAGGCGAGCGTTATTCTTTTCCAGAAGGAACTGGTAGTCGTCGACAAATTCAGCGAGCTTGTCGATCGCTTCGCCCACGCCGACTTCTTGTGCCGCCTCCGGAATTTCTCCACGCAGATGGGGCGCGATCATCGGAAGCGCGGTCTCTTGCCGAATCAGGCGGCTAACCTGCGTCCGAAACAATGAGGCGAGCGCGGCCAATTCCCCCGGTTTGACGTCTCTCTCTCCCTTTTCGATCGCAATATAGGTCGGGCGACTGACACTGATGTGCTTGCCCGCGTCGAGTTGAGACACGCCAGCTGCTTTCCGCGCGGCAGTCAGCCGTTCAGATAGCGCGCTCATGCAACCTTCAACAATGGGGGCGTTGGCCCCGATGGCGCGTCAGCATGCCTGGCGTAAACGGACAAGACCTCGGTGGCGTGCTGTTGGTGTAGCAAGATCAGATCCTCGGTAGGCGCCGGCAAGCGGGACAGGGCGCAATGATCCACGAGCCGCTCGATGATGCCAAGGTCTCGGGAGGCCCAGCGCTGGGCCTGCCAGAGGTAGCTACGGAAGTAGTCATCGTCAAGGGCGTTCGCTCGCTCCCACAGCGGCTTGCTGTAAGTCGTCCGGTCGACAACTCCTGCGCCTTCGATGGCTTGGTGCCGCTCGATACACGCGGGGCAATAGCCGCAATGGGTGATGCCCAGTTCGCGCCAGGAAGTGTGCACACATGAGCGAGAATGCTGCGCCCAATCGGATAGGGCGGAGTTGGGCGACAGCCGAGCCAGCATGCGTGCCTTGGTGGCACCAATGTAAGGGAGCTCAAATCTCACAGTGCGACCGAGGACGTCACTGGCCAATAGCGCCATCATGTCTAAGAAGGCAGGGTGCGCCCCACGCGTGGAGAAGCCGTGGGATAGGCCACCACCGATCAAAGGAAGGTTGATCGCGCCGTGGCCATTCTCATAGATGTGAATGGTCTCAATTCCGCAAGCTGCTGCAAGCACTGCCCCTGACGCGCAGAACAGAAAGCCCCGGGATCGCTGCGTCGTCTCCTGGTCACGGATACGGCCCGCGCTCTCCAGACCCAATACGAATGATGCGTGGCAAATTGAACCGGCTCCGGGCAACAGATGCTTCAGGGCGCTGACTTGGTTGAGCGCCCGCCGGCGTATTGCGGACTGATGCCCGGCGGTGAGCAGCAAGAGATCACGCTGGCCATCCATCAGCGCACAGGCAAGACCGGCGGCGGAATCCAGCCCGCCGCTATAAAGTGCCACACGGTCTGGACGCCAACTCGAACGAAAATCAAAGATTTCCTGACGGAACTCCGGTGCGAGTCGCTGGTGGTGAGCGAACGAAATCAGCCACAAGTCGCCTGACAAAAAGTTCAGGATCCCGGCCAGTTGATCGACAACCCACGTTTGCGACCAGTAGTGAGGATCCGCGACATGAAAGCAGACGGAGATGGTTCGCATCCCGGCTTCGTTCTTGATGTCCGAGCGGCGCCGATGTAGCCGATCAATAGCGTAAGCGCCCGACGCGATGCAGATGAAGTCGACGGCGCGATCATCAACGCAAGCCAACAAATCCTGAAGCATTGCTTGTGCACTAATGCTCATGCGACGCGTGGTCTCGCCTTGCACTTCGAGATGCCCATTGGCATAGCGCACATGCAACTGAGGGGGGAGTTCAACGAGCACGCTTCGGCTCCGAAGGGGGGTGGGTTCTGGCGGGAATCAGCGACACATTCATCAGCTGGCGCGGGCTCATGCGGCGCTTTCCGGTAACGCGCCGTTTGAAGCTCACCGGTGCACCATCACGCAATGCGGCTTCCAGCATGGCCCGGAGATCGCCTTCATAGGCCTTGAAGGTTCGGGTCGCCTGATCCACCAGTTCGCGCCGTATCTTCGGATCGCGGAATCGTTCCTCGCGTCCAGCCCGGCACTCCGCCTGATCGATCAAACGCTGCGTCAGCAATTGAGACGCCACCTCCGCGACCTCGGCAGGATCGTTGCTCCGGCAACGATTTCGCGCTGCGTCAACCAGGATGGCGACGCTCTTTTCCGTGAACTGCGCGATCACCGTCTGGACCTGCAAGGACGATCCCAGCGCAAGACGGAGCAGGCCGGACAGCGGCGGACCGTTGCGCAGCGCAGTGTTCAAACCCGCGCACATCCCCTCCAAGTCGGCCGTGATAGCCGCCACAACGTCCTCCACAGGGCACTCACGGTCCTGCAGTGCCTTGCGGGTGCGAACCCAACGGGACTTGTGCCCCAAATCGATGATTTCGTTCTCGGCCATGGGCGCAGGATAAAACCTGCGCTGTTTCCATGTCAAACAGATTGATAGAAAAAATGTAAATATGTAAAGAATAGGCGCGCAAGATTTTGAAAATGATCACATTTTGTCTTGGCGTCGGAGCTGGCATGGAAGGAACTGCTCCTATCCCAACAGGGATTTGGCGTCGACGAGCCCACCCATCCGCCATAGAGCAAGCCCCTACCAACGGCACCACCAAGTGGCACAGCGGCGGCACCCCATACGCCAACGACAGGACCGGCGTCTGCAGATCGATCGGCAGCCACGGCTGGAACGCGGCGACGTATGCCGCGACATGCGCCGCGGCGACCGGGATCCAAGACACCTCCACCCCTTTCCAGAAACCTCCGCGCTTGAGTCCCTATAAGGCGAGGGGGTACGGCCGCCGGGCAATCCATGCCCAGCGGCCGCCTCACATCCAAAGAGGGCCTCTTGATAACAGACCCGGTGACGTTCTCAAGCGCATGGCGGCGAGCTTCTCAGGGCCGCGCTTACGTCGCCACTCGCTGCGCGCCTTGGGTAAGGCCCCGGAATGCAGCAACTTTTACCGAGCCCCACAGAAAGACCGGCAGATAAGTCACCAAGAACCCCGCGCCCATCGACACCACGGTAATGGCAAAGAAGGCCATCGCCAGGAACGGGTAGGCCTTGTGGATGACACCGACTCCCCACGCACTCCGGCAGCCCCGCGCGCTGTTGAGCGCGACGACGCATCGCCCAATCTTGAGCGCATCCAATGTGCCCTGACCCGTCACGGTCGGGCTCGGATAGCGCCACTGCTCAAGCAGCGCGTCGGGCACCACGGCGGTGCCCACTGCGACGCCTCCGATGGTGACGTTCGGGAAGATCTGGCAACCGCGCCCGTCAGTGGGATCGCCTTTCCAACGGACCATTCCAGAGAAGCGGCCGCTCTTGGACTGACCCAGCCAAGCCCACAGCCCGCCACCAATGACCGGCATCAGGACGTAGGCGGCGCCGCTACCAAAGAGTAGCCAAGCCAGCAGCCCGACCGACTGGAGCCATGCGGGTGCCGGCTCCGAAGGTCCCCAGCCGCCGAGGACCGATTGCTTGAACAGCCAGCCCATGGCGAGCATGACGATGAGGCTGACGGCGAAACCGACGACAAATCGTTTCATGTCAGGCCCCTTCCCAGTTCACGATCGCCCAGTCCCCGGCGGTGTTCTTACGGAAGCTCATCACACCCTTCAAAGGCGCTTCCTTGTCGTCAGGAGTCGTCGGAGCGTCGTTGACGTATCCGCGGACGACAAGGGTGCCGCCCAGGGTGCAGTTGTAGACCTCAGAGGTTTCGGGGGTGGCGCCCTGGACACAGTCGGCCGTGAAGCCCTTCATGTCCTTAAGTTCCATCCTCCCGCCTGGCGTAGCGCCGGCCTGACGGTCCAGCTCGGCCTGGACTACCTTTCGAACGTCCTCCTTCCCAGGAGCGCTGTTGGCGCAACCTGAGGCGGCAATCGAGAAGAGCAAGGTGCCGACGGCAACGACTTTATTCATGGGAAGCCCCTTGTGACGTAGCGGGGTGCTACATTTCACGAAGAGTCTGCCATATCGAGGGAACCGCAGTCATGCTCTTGCTGACCGCCGATCGCAAACGTTCACGTGCCCAAGGCCAAAGCTCCACCCTCCGCCCGCAGCCTGTTTGCCGCCCGCCTCAAACAGGCGCGCGAGCTGAGGGGCATCCCAAGCCAACGGGCGTTGGGGGTGCTGATGGGGCTAAATAAGAAGCTGGCCAGCAGCCGTGTGAACCGGTACGAGAACGAAACCAGCGGCATTGACCTGGATGGTCTGGGCAAGCTGGCGGAAACGTTGGGCGTTCCCACGGCGTTCTTAGTGGCTCAGGACGAGGCGACGGCAGAGATCATTCTATTGCTGGCAGAAATGTCTCCGGCTGAGCGGAGCAAGCTCGCAAAGAAGCTAGGCAAAAAGTAGTAGCTGCAGTCTTCTCCATACCGCAGCGCCGATGTGAGAACCAGTAGACGATTGGTAGACCCCAAATTCCTAAGGATGGAACTTTGATGGATCAGCCAGCAGCTTTCGAAACTGCCCTCTTTGATATGTCGGCAGCTCTACCTTAGGTTGATAGAGGGCCAAAGCTTTTGCCTGCTTAGCCCGAGTCACGGATGGCCGCTTATGCAGGTAATGTCCGCGTAGAACCTCAACATGGTCGCGCCTGTCGGTAGCATGCCCGGTAAGTAGGGCGATCTCTTTCTCTGGCACGTTGTTGACGTCCAAATCCGTAGCCAGCGTGTGGCGAAAGGCATGGAAACCGACGCCCTTCGCGAACCCGAGGCGCTTAAGGTATCGGCCGAAGTCCACAACGAGCTGCTGGCTGTAGCGCGCGTTGGTTTCTCCGGTTTTGCGATTGACGCCGGCGGAAAGGTGGGGGAATAGACGAGGATGGCCGCAGGCCCTGATGTCCTCAAGGTAGTCAAGGAAGCCAGCATCCAGCAGAGGCTTGGCAATCGGCACTACGCGCATACAGCCCGCGCCTTTCATGCCCTGTCGACTATGACGTCGAAGCTTCGGGTCACTGGCCAAATCTTCGTCTACGGTCTTGCGGAAAGCGAAGCACCAAGTGCCACGCTCTTGTAGGATGTCCATGACCTTAAGCTGGCAAACCTCGTTCACCCGAGCGCCGGTATACAAGCCAATCATGGGTGCCCACCAGTAATGCGGTTTCCTGGCCCAAGGAATGAAGTTGTCCTTATGGAAGATCGCCTGTAAATCTTCATCTTCGAACAACCGAATCGCTTTCTCAGGGTCAATGGTGAAGTCCTTCTTTGGCTTCTTGAAGGCGTCCATTGGAGAGGACGGGATTGCCCGGGCGCGCACTAGATGGTTGAAGAACGCCACAAGGAATCGTCGATGGCGTTCCTCGGTTGCGGGAGCCAATGGCGGCACTTCTTCTTCCATGCCGAATGCGATTGCCTCCTCGTAAGTGAGCGCGCTCAAAGAAGGATCGGAAACAAGGTTCTTCGGTGCCCACCGAAGCAGATGCCAAAGCTTATGGATGTGTTTGTATTCGATGCGAGCAACAGAGATGTTGCCGCAGGCAAGCAAAAGTAGCTTGAGTGTGCGCCTTGTCGCATCAATCGTTCGAGGGTCGAGATTGCGACGCGCCATGTCACCCAGGTGGTCTTCAAGCTCGCAAGACAAAGACCTGGCTGGTGTGCCCATCGGCAACGCTTCTGGATGTCGAGTTCCACTCTTGGTTGCCTTGTTCCGTCCCGTGAGGTCCAAGGCTGAAAGGATGTATTCCTGAAGATTGATGGCTGCTTCGCGTCCATAGACGATGGCTTTGGCAATGCGGAAACGTCCAATCTTCACGTCCTCCAGTTGGAGGGTGCCGAGTGGAACGGCAGTGTAGTTAGACAGGTCGGTTGAGGGTGGCTGATTCATTTCATACTTCCATTGTTTCAATGGAAGTAGGGATATAGGAGAGCAAACATCCGTCAATGCAGTTGATACAAAAATTTCGACGAAAGATTGTCTCCTTAGGAGTCGACGAAATGGCACAAGCACGGAGGCCTTTATTCCCGATTCTTCGGAAAGTGTTATCACTACTATTGTTTGGAAGATCAGTGACTTGCTTCAGATTACTGCGTGCTGATACGAGTCAAAAGCGTACTGTTGGCAACATGCCTTAGGCATGATTTTTTAGCCAAACGCCAGCTGTACGAATGTTTTTAGTCAAGTCGGAGGATCTTAAATATCAAGCGCAATGACAGGCGACTCCCTGAACATCCGTGACTACTTGTCGTTTGGAAGAAATGAGCACAGCATTTGCTTTGCCATCAAGACGGTGGCTTGCAAGAGTGGTGTCATGGCTAAGAACGGGAAGACTGGACCGAAGGCGGCCATGCTCGAGCGCTCGGACCTAATGCGGGGAGGAGGTCACGTCGTTTGTGAGCAAATAGCCCTACTGGGACACCATGTGGGTGAAAAACGATGCAAGCTCTCCACGCTGATCCGGAATGCGCGGTCATGCGGTTCCGCTTGCTGCCAGTCATCCGGTGGTGTCCTTTCGGTCTGATGGCCGACGTCTCCAAGCGCGGCGTGTGGGAACTAGGGCGCCGCATGCTCAATACTGATAGGAGCACAGAAGCCGATGAGCGACATCGCCAGCATCGACCGCCGCGTTCGGGCCACGGGATCGACCGACACCTCTAGCGCTCCCGTGCACCGGGTCAGCGACCTTCGAGGTTGGCCTTTTGTCGTCGTGCTCGGCGAGCCGGGCATCGGCAAGTCGACGGTCTTCGCATCGGAAGCGGCATCGGCGGGCGCCCCCGTCATCAAAGTTCGCGATCTGATGACTGATGACGACATCGCTCGCGGCGAGTGCATCTTTTTGGACGGGCTGGACGAGTACCGGGCCGAGGGCTCGCCGGCCGACAAAATCCACGGCCTAGCCCAATCAATCCGGGCCGCAAAGGCCTCGCGCTGGTGGCTGGCATGCAGATCGGAGGACTGGCGCAAGAAGGCCGATATCGCCGCGATCCAGCGTACGACCGCAGGATCGCCCATCCTTGTCGTTCAGCTTTTGCCGCTCGACGACGACGAAGCAGTCGCGATGCTGGCGGCGATGGGAGAACTGGATCCACAGGCGTTCGTCGCGAGAGCTCACGCATTTGGCGCCACGGCGTTCGTCGAAAATCCGTTGAGCCTGAAGTTGCTGCACGGCGCCGTCGCCGGCGGCGCCGCGTGGCCGGACACACGCTACGCGCTCTTTGACGCTGCGATTTATAGGCTCGCGCACGACCAAAACCCGGAATACAGATTCGCCAGGCACTCGTCTGCTGAAGCCATTGTCGCCGCGGCAGGGCGCTGCTGCTTCGCCCTACTGGCGACGGGCGCGCGTTCAATCTGGCGGTCGGCCGCGGAACCGCCTGTCGAGAAAGGCGGCGTGCGCTCGTACCTCACGGCATTGTCCCTAGGTATCGACGCGGTCCTGATGGCAGAAGTGCTGGATACGGCTCTGTTCCGTGGCGAAGGCGAAGCGTTCGAACCGCTGCACCGCACTGTGGCCGAATACTTGGCCGGCCGGACGCTGGCGCAGGCGGTGGTCGGCGTCGCGAACGGGGCGGCACTTCCGCTCACTCGCGCGATTGGCCTCATCGCCGGTGCTGACGGAAAGGTTCCCAGCGAACTCCGCGGGCTGTACGGTTGGTTCGCCGCGCATCTTGCGAAGCTTGGGGATGAGGCGGGCGCGCGGCGCATCATTGAGGGTGATGCCTTTACCGTGCTGG
Source organism: Thermomonas sp. (assembly GCA_020692565.1). GTDB lineage: Bacteria > Pseudomonadota > Gammaproteobacteria > Xanthomonadales > Xanthomonadaceae > Lysobacter_I. The sequence goes on along the minus strand of JAIMKJ010000009.1, from coordinate 18,804 downwards.
CCTATGGCGATGCAGCGGTGTTTGGCACTGCGATGAGACGGGTGCTGCTGCAGGAACTGGGACGGGAAGACCCCTATTTCCGTGCCTCGGAAGTCGGCGTTACCGCCATCGGCGGGCTAGCTGGGGAGGATCTGAGCTCTGAATTCGCCGAGATATTGGACGCGCCGCCGGACGATTCCCATCGCCTATACACCGTGTTCGAAGCGTTAACGAAAGGATCGCCAGTGCACTCACTGCGACCGCGGCTGCATGGGATCGCAATGGACCCAGCGCGCCCGGAATGGCAACGCTGGCGGGCCGCCGACGCATGGTTGAACGGCTCGGCCGATCCCGTCGTCGATCGACGCTTGCTGTTCGATGCACTGTCGCCGGAACCGATTTCGTCCGCACGGGAAATGCTGCGTATCAAACTTCTGGCTGCGTTGCCGCGCACGGCGATGACCGCCGCAGATGTCCGGTCCGTTATTTGCGATTACCAGGACTGTCCCGAAGACAACACAATTGCGCGGTTGTATCCAATGCAGTGTCGCCTCGAAGTCGAGCCGATGCCGGAGTTGTTTGAGCAACCGGTGACGGCGTGGCTTGCGCCAAAGGAGCAACGCAAACACGAACTGGACATCGATAGCCTTTTGCATCATGCATTAGCATCGGTAATCGCGGCGCACAACGATCTTACGGCGAAGCGATTGTTGGGATGGATATCCAATGTCTTTGGGGATTTCTGGAGTGGAACGGGTGATGAGATCGGTGAGGCCGTCAGGGCATGGATCGACGAGTCTCCAGCGAGAGAGATTGAGTTGTTTGACGCCTTTGTGGAAGGTGACAATCGGGACAATGGACCCTGGGTGGTTATCAACGAGCACGCCGCCGTCGCTCGGCGCCCGCCTTCGGTTGCGGTCGTTCAGCACTTGCTCGACAGGGCGGTGGCCCAGCAGGCGCCTGCGGAATCGCGTCGTCTTCTGGCGATCGCGGTGGAAGCTGTCTTGCGCAAGGACGCGGATATCCACGCATATTGGGCCGTCCACGACGTCGTTTCCCGGCTCGATGATGGTGTGGCACTCCTTTCGCGGCTCAGTGCTACCGTCATCCCGGAATGGCGTCAAAAGGACGCATCGATACACGATGTGAAGTTGGACGAGCATGCAAAACAGCGTTTAGAGAACATCGCCGACTTGACGGCGAAAATCGCGTGGATATCCTCCGGCAAGGAACCTACGGTTCTCGGGAAGGCGGCTCAACAGTATTTCGTCGCGCCGAACACTCGCAATCCTGAGGTGTGCGTAGGAATGCAAAAGGTCATTACATTGACCGACGAGTCGATCGCGAAGGCCATCTCAGAGGGGTGGGTCTACACGGCAACGGTCAATCTCGGCATGACGTCTTCTGAGCTCGGGGAGGCTGACGCGCGAGGCGAGACTTTTGCCGTCGAACTCAGCGCGCTCGCCGGCTTGGATATGCTGCTGGCGGCGGGCCGACCCGAAGTATTAAGCAACGCGCCCTTGCCGGTGGCGCTGGCCGCGCTCAAAGCGGGCTGGCATGTTCGGGATAAGACACAACGCGACAGCATCCAGCAATGGGCGCTGGGCAGGCTCGAACGCGATCCCAGCGCGGGCGCCGCCGAACTTCTCGCCTTTTGGATCGCAGGCATTGGCGAGGGCGCCTCGCGGCTCGCATTAAGGAGCTGGACGGCGGGCAAAGATCAAGTGTTTGAATTCGTCAGACTGGCGATTGACGGACTGCTCGTCCGACATCCCGAGATGCACGAAGAGGTGTTGAAAGCCGCGATTTCGATAGCTGCCCGCTCCTTCGAACGCTCACGTTTGACGGCATTGGCCGAGCGTGCTCTCGCTGACAAGAACGTTCTTGGCGCGCACAGGCGGCTTTGGAAGCTACTCCTGTTCGCCTTGCATCCGGCCGAGTTCGGCGACCGATTCTTCGCAGAGTATGTAGATGAGGACTTGCCGGAGATGTTCGATGAAATAAGCGACGGCTTCGCGCACTCGCTTGAAGAAATGGCCGGAACCGACCGCATCCTGTTCAGACAGATGACGGTCCGTCTGCTGGGCAGACTGTCGGTCCCTGATGTCGATCGAGGCTCTGGTGAATGGACGCGTGACGTGGCGCGGGCGCATCGAGTCCACGGTGCTATCAACTGGCTGTCCCGTCAGTCGGCACCGGCCGCGTCGGTCGCAATAGCGCATTTGATCCAGGACGAAAGCTTGGGTCCGTGGCGAGCCGAGCTACGTCACGCCAGCGCAAACCAAGCGCGGCTCCGGCGCGATGCCGAGTTTGCATATCCATCCTTGTCTGCATTGTTGGCCGCACTTAACGGCGGCCCCCCAGTCAATGCGCGCGACCTACAGGCGGTCGTGACGGAAGAGCTGCGTCGTCTCGCCGCAGAGATGCACACCGGCGACAATACCCCTTGGAAACTCTTCTGGAATCTGGACGCCAATGGCGCGCCGACTGGACCTCTAGCGGAGAACGACTGCCGTAACCGGCTGCTGGATCGACTGCGGGATAGGCTGAAGCCGTACGGCATCGCTGCGGCCCTTCCGGAGATCCGCCGGGGCGAGAACACTAGGGCGGACATTTTGGTGCTCAGCGCCGTTGGGAAACAGCTGCCCGTAGAAGCCAAGCGACACTTCCATCCGGAGATTTGGCGCGCGGCCTCTACCCAACTGCAGGGATATGCCGCGGATGCGCGCTCGGAAGGATTCGGCGTGTACCTTGTATTCTGGTTCGGAAACGGTGCGACGCCTACGCCATCGCGGCCAGATGGTTGTGACGGCCCGAAAGCCGCGGTCGAACTCGAAGCCATGCTGCGCGATGATCTGTCGCCGCATTTTCGGGAACGCACCGAAGTCGTCGTATTCGATGTTTCCGATCCGCGGACCGCCTCCACGCGAAAGCCGCGAAAAAAGCGGGCCGGTTCAACTTGACGTGACGATGCTAGGCGCCATGCGTCCGCCCGAGACGGACCCGATGATTTCGCAGACGCGCGTGACTCGAAGCGATTAAGGCCGGGTCGGTTGAAGAAGGGTGAGGTTTGTATTAGCAAAAGTCACACGTTTCAACGCCTGCCACCTTTGAATTTGATTCATCAATAGATGCTCTCAGTTACTCATTACCTTAGGGCTGCGTCAGAAGGTGGCAGATTGATACGGTTGCCTTCATGCGTCTACTTAGCTCGCCGAGATGTTTGCTTAGCATTTGAAGTCGTGAATTTTCACCGCGCGTGGTGTCTCGCACGAATTTCGGGACGCGCGCGTGCTTTATGCATATCCGGCGCGCGGTGATGTAGTATTTATTCGAGGCCTGATCGGTCGCGGCCAGCGCTGCGTCCATATTGTGTGACTAACGGCGGCCGGCCTTTGCACAATTTTGCAGCGTCCGGCATTGACATCAACTTTGGAAGAATGAATGACCAACTCCACACTCGACTCTATCGCAACCAAGAAAGCGCAACTGACGGAAGAGCTACGTAAGTTGGAGCAGCAGGAAGATGCGCTTCGAAAGGATCAGACCAGCGAAGCGTTTACAAAGGTGGTCGGGCTGTTGAATTCGTTTGCTCAGCATTTCAACGCCAAGCAGAAGGCTGACATCGCTGCCCAAGTAGTTTCGGAGCCGGGCGCGCCCAAGAAGAAAAAGGGTGCGAAAGAGGAGTTGCCGCCGAAGTATTGGCTGCCGCATACCCAAGAAACGTGGAGCGGGCGGGGTCGCCCGCCACGGTCGTTCAAAATCTGGGAAGGCTCGGCGTCGCACCGCGAATGGAAAGCCAAGCATCCTGACGAGAAATACCCGAAGTTTCCGGGGTGATATTTCAGCCGTGTGCGTGCTCCTGACTGATTTTGTTGTCGATCGAACTTGAGAACTTCGTTTGCGATCAAGACGATGGTGCCGGAGCGTGCGTCACAGCTGTTCATCGACAGATTCATGCTCGCAGCGGTGCAGCCGGCACCAAGGCCGGCTGCACCAAAGGTTAGCTTCAGGCCATCTTCTGTTCCGCATCGGCTCGCGCAGAATCCAACGCAGCTATGAGTTCGCGGCGCGGTTTGCAGTCGTTGTAACCGCTCTCGACGATCTCTTTTGCCGAGCCCAGAGCAGCTAACACGGCGGCTCTGTCACTCAGCGCGGGCCGCTCCATTCGGCCGTAGTAGAGATCGTTTGGCGCATTGTTGCCGTGTTCGGTAAATGCCCAATCCTCAAGCTGCGAACGGAAGCTCTGAAGTTTCAAATGAGCTCGCCAGCTGAATTTTGCTAGAGAAAACGCGGCGAACAACTTCCCAAGCGCTTGGTGTTGTTCAAGCGGGAGCGACTGTACCGGCCGCCAGCGCGACGGAACGCCGGGCCCGCCACCATACGGACGCGCACCATTGTGGTCGCGGTACGAGCGGCTCGGTCGTGGCTTCCGTGCCTTCCCCACCGTGCGCCGCTTCGGGCTGACGAAATCATCGCCGTTGAAGCCACTTTCAAACGGCCAGGGATCGGGCATACGCATCGGCGGCAGGGTTTCGACAGCGGCGCCGAGTCTCTCCAAAAACGCCGCGTCGGGTCCCACGAAGTGAGGGACACATTCACCGGGATAGTAGAGTCCTTCCCACGCGGGCTTCAACATGTGTAAGCCCTGCGCGGAGACCCACAACTCGCGCTGCTCCTCCTCGCGTTCGATGGCTTGGCTGTATGGCTCGTCAAGAACGACCCAGTAATTGGTTGTCGGGTCGAACCACGTCGACATATGATCTTTGCTGGGCAAATTATCCAGCTCACGCGTGGCGTGGCGAAGGGGCTGAGTGGTGACGGGCTGCAGCCCAGTTGCTTCCATGAAGCGAAGGCTTCGGGCCGCTTCAAGTAACCCGTTTCGGGCAGATTCTTGGCTGTCGAAATTCGTCTGGTGCTCGAGGTGATCTTCGTATTCCATGCGAAAACCCACCAACCCACGCGCATAACCGACACGGTGTTTAGCGATCACTTCAGGCAGCGGCTTTTGAAGTTCGACCAGCAACAACTCGCGGCCAGAGCGGCGCGTAACGTCCGGATGTCGACGGGCGGACGCATACCAATGGCCACTCAGATATACGCCGTAGCGGGGCTTTTCCCCGGCGAGCTGCCGGCGGGCGTGCACGAAATTTTCAAACCCTGCTTGGCGGCTTGCTAAGTCGAGGGCAGTGGTGTGGGAGATAAGCGTCTTGCGCTTGAGCTTGGTGGCGAGTTGCTTGATGCCGTCCACGGTGGACGGACGGATGCTGGCGATTAGCATGCTCAAAGTCCTCAGGCCTACTGCGCAATGTCACCGTCGCCACCGCTGAGGCCAGACTAAGGGCATGGTCGGGCCGAACATCGTTCCAAGCAGTGCTCTAGGAGCTTCGAATGACGGTGTCATGCGCCTGCCAGCGCAGCCGTTACGCTATGCCCCATGCCATTCGAAGTCAACAGGCTGACGGCCAAATGCCAGCGTCGGTAGTGCCTCAGTTTGAAATTTCGGGCTGACACGGCTTGTACGGGCTCCGCAGCTTGGCTTCCAGCTCCGGCCAAGATACGTGGTTCCCTTTGAATAGTTAAACGTGATCCCCAACGTCAGCTCCCCCATCACCAGAGTCATGCGCCGGTTCTTATGCACGCCAGACCCGGCGCGTAGCTCTACGGGTGCCTCATGCACCGGATATGAGACCGCTTGCAGATGGGAAGAGGCAAGTTCGCGCTCTCTTTAGATGCCACGGGGAGGGACACTCACAGGCTTGCGATCGACAGTAGTCAGAGGGGGATGAGCCTTGCGACGACGGATCACGCGTCCACGTGGCCGCACCCCCGGGATATTATTCGACCCACCACCGGCCGTGCGCGGCCATTTTTGGAGCTAACCTGTGAAGGAACGAGTCAAGTCGAGCGCCTATGTCAACTTCGAGCATGCAATCCAAGACGCTCAGGATCTGTACGACCACTACAAAGAGTTAAACGCTGAGAGCCGGCCGCCGCCGGTTGCGGAAGTCATCAAACGGGGAAGTCTCGTCATGGCCTTGGCCGCGCTCGAGACCTATGTTGAGGATCGCGCAAGGGAGGCCGCGACTTGGGTCGCTGGGACCGACCCGCACGGTGGCCGGTTGCCTGACTTTTTTCGCGCTTCTTTGGAAAGCGATCTCAAACGATTCCATTCGCCCAGCCCGGATCGCATCAAAGAGTTGTTTCTCAAGTATTTTCAGATCGATGTCACTGAGGGCTGGTCGTGGCCACAGATGACGCCCGACGATGCGAGGTCGCAACTGCGCCGCATCAATGAGAAACGCGGTCTTATCGCCCACCAGACCCGACGCCCACGCATCGGCGATGCCGAGGCTCATGTGGTGACCATCGATGCACTGCGGCGGCACCTGCACTTTCTTCGCGAACTCGTGCAGGCAACCGATGCGTATCTGGCCGAAAAATTGAAGCCCGGCCCCAGGAGTTAAACTTGCTGGGGAACGCCGGTCGCTCGATCTGGGAAGCGTAGGGTTACTGGCGAGCCAACTGTCGCCGCTGATTGAGGTCCTGATGGACTTGATCTCAACCGCGCTCCTTGCGTCACTTCCTGTTGCCATTCAATACCTCGACTGCCGGCGCCGACGAAGGTGTGTGGTCAGGCGGCAGCGGGCCGGTTCAACTGCCGATCCACCGAAGCGTGCATGAGCAGCACGACCGCAGCCGCGAAGCTGGTCTTGCCTTAAGGCGGGGGCGCTAGGATGCACATGGCTACCTGGCCGGCCAGCGGAACCGCTGGCTCAAGCTCGCGGTCCCGCGCATGCCGCGCATGCCGCCCGTGTCGTCATTTTGACGCGATCCATCAGGAAGCTTATGGACTACGATTGTCCTACGGCACCGCATTTACTCCCAGGGGATCCACCAGCATGACGTCTTACCAGTTTCGCGTTTCAGTGTTGGCTTTTTCGCTTTCCTTGGCGGTCGCCGGCGCAGCGTCGGCGGGTAACATCGCCCATCCGGACCACTACGAGTTCGATGCCACGCTGAATGCGCCGCTGTCGCCAGCCGCTGGCCGCTACCCCATCACTCTGTTCTTTGACTACCCGGCCTCGGGAACGGCCACTGCTGCCGCATGGACCCTGGAAGCTGTCGCCCCGAACGGCCGCGTCGTTCGTCGCTGGCAGGGGATCCAAACGCTGCCCCAGCACCGCGCGTCGCTGCGCATGGGCTGGGACGGGCGCGATGAGCAGGGGCGGGCGCTGCAGGCCGGCTACTACACGCTGCGCCTGCGCGCGGCACCGACGGTCCAGATGGGCGCGGACGCGCGCGCACCGATTGCCCGGCGCATCGCCCAGGCCTTCTCCGCGTTCACCGATGAAGTCCACGAGCAGAGCGTCGACGTCATGGTGGGCCGCGTAACCCCGGCCAAGGTGTCCAAGATCAAGCCGCTGCCGGTGGGTGTCGCACAGGATAAGGCTGCTCGCCGCGCGACGGGCGGCAAGTCGGTCCCGGCCACGGGCGGCCTGCCTTACACGATCTACTATGGCAACATGCACAGCCAGACGAACCACAGCGATGGCGGCACTGCGCTCGCCAGTTGCAACGGGTCAGAGTCGCCGCAGGCAGGCGACTTCGGCCCCGCCGAGGCCTACGCGATGATGCGGACCCAGGCGGGCGGCGATTTCCTGCTGGCCTCCGAACACAACCACATGTACGACGGGTCCACGGGCACCAATTCGTCCGCCACGCCCGCCGCCGCCAATGGCCTGTTCAACAGCGGCATTGCCGCGGCGAACAACTACAACGCCGCCAATCCCACCTTCCTGGCGCTCTATGGCATGGAGTGGGGCGTCATCAGCAACGGCGGCCACCTCAACATCGTCAATCCCGATGCGCTGGCGGCTTGGGAGGTCAACGGCAGCGGCCAGCTGCTGGGCACCGTCAACGTCCCCAAGAGCGACTACGCCGCGCTGTATGCCGCGATGCGCCAGCGTGGCTGGATTGGGCAGTTCAACCACCCGTCGACCTCGCAGTTCGCGATCGGCGGAACCGGCATGGCCTACAACGTCGATGGTGCAGAAGTGATGGTGCTGACGGAGATCCTCAACAGCTCCGCGTTCTCGGTGAACACCACGCAGACCGAAACCAGCCGCAGCAGCTACCCCGGCGCTTGGAACCGGTTGTTGGAGCGCGGCTACAAGGTCGCGCCGGCCAGCAATCAGGATAACCATTGTGCGAACTGGGGCCTGAGCTTCACCAATAGGACCGGTGTGCTGTTGCCGACCGGCACCACGCTCAACCAGGCGAACTTCGTGGCCGCGCTGCGTGCGCGTCGCACGTTCGCCACCGAGGACAAAACGGGTCAGCTCGTGCTCACTGCCAACGGCCGGGTGATGGGCGAGACGTTCAACAACAGCGGTGTGCTCACGCTGTCGGCCAACTACGCCAGCACCAGCGGCCAGACCGTGCAGCGCGTGCAGTTCTACGAGGGCGTGCCCGGGCGCAACGGCACGGTAACGCAGCTGGCAGAGGGCAACGGCACCCATGCCTTTACGCCCAGCGCAGGGTCGCATTTCTACTACGCGCTGATCACTCAGGCCAATGGGCTGCGCCTGTGGTCGGCGCCGATCTGGGTCGACCAGACCGCGGGCGGTCCGGACACCACGCCGCCGACCGTCGCTGCCAGCGTGTCGGGCACCAGCGGGACGCTTACGCTTTCGGCCATGGCGACCGACGATGTAGGTGTCAGCAACGTGGAGTTCTACGTCGACGGTGTGCTGCGCGGCAGCGACAACACTGCGCCGTATTCGATTGCCTACAACTCGATCCCCCTGGGCAACGGGTTCCACACGCTGGCGGCGCGGGCCTTCGATGCCGCGGGCAACAATGCCACGTCAGCCGAAGTCGATTTCAGCGTCAACAACGTCGCGCCCGTAGCCAACTTCACCACGAGCGTGTCGGGCCTGACCGCGAACTTCACCGATGGGTCGTTCGACGCGGACGGCACGATCGCATCGCGCGCATGGAATTTCGGCGACGGTACGAGCTCCGCCGCCACTAACCCAAGCCACACCTATGCGACTGCCGGCACTTACTCCGTTGTTCTGACCGCGACCGACAACACTGGGCTTACGAATGCGAAAACGCAATCGGTCAACGTGGGCAGCAACACGGCCCAGACTTACAGCAACACGACCGATGTCACCATTGTCGACAATGCCACCGTCACCAGTTCCATCATTGTTTCGGGCCGCGCGGGCAACGCCCCGAACGCAACACTGGTTGAGGTGAGGATCGTCCACACTTTCACGGGCGACCTGAAAGTGGATCTGATTGCTCCGGATGGAAGCGTCTATGTGCTGCACAACCGCAGCGGCGGCGGTGTGGACAACATCTTCCGGACCTACGCGGTCAATCTATCGACTGAAACGATCAACGGCACTTGGAAGCTGCGGGCGAACGACAACGCCAGCGCGGATACCGGTTATCTCGACAGTTGGAGCCTGACGTTCTGATGTAGCTGGTTGTTGACTGCGAGAAGACGCAAAACGCCGCCGCGGATCTGGGCGGCATTTTGTCTTTCGCGGGATGGTATGGATAAGCCATGTTGATCCACGTGTGAAACGGACGGTGCAGATCGGCCACTACTCGCAGATCGGGGCCGCGCTGGCGCGGCTCAGATCCTTGGGCACGGCACAAGCCGTGTCGGCGACGGCGATTGCGCAGCCGGCGACATCGGCCATCGTCTTTGCCGGCGGCGAAGGTCGAGGAGCCACGCTGATCCGGGTCTTCGTCGCGATGTGGCTCGTGTCGGCCCAACTGTTCCGGAAGGCATCGCAAGAGGAGGCCAGGGCAGGTGATGCCCGGATAGGCCCGCGGCCGAATTAGCGTCCATCCTGGTCAGCGAGAACGCTTCCAGATGGCATCCTAGGATGAATAATTGATTGCAAAGATCATAAATTTCGCTTTGATAGATGCCGTCAATGAAATCCTGGGATACATGACGAGCGTCAAAAAAAGGCGGATGATCGGCTGTGGTCTTGCTGTACGCAGCGGCTGCGCTGCAGCGCCTAATCACTATGTATCTAACGTCATCAATGTTGGTAGCTCCCATCATCCGCGTTTCGAAACCGACAAGGATCCGTCGTCATGGTTAACTCCCGAAAAGCGCTGCTGGCTTGCGCGACTGCCCTCACACTCTCTGGATGTGCATGGTTCCCTCAGAAAGATTTGCCGCTTGATATCAGCGAGAACTTGCCAGAAGTTCGAGAAGTGATACGAGCAGTCCAGGTGGCAATTGACGGCACTTCGGATAATGAGAATTGGAGCGGATCGCAAGATTTCAAGGATGCGGCTAAAAAATGCAAAAACGAGTCTTTGGCCGTCGAGACGGCGTGCCCAGACGTTCAACGAAAAGCATATGCAGATTGTAGGAATGAAACAGGTGCCGGGGCGGGTGCTCTATGTTCTGACCTCCTGAGGTTAGCGGCAGAAGCGTGCGCTGTCCCTCCGGATACGCCCGCCTGCAAGTATGTTGGTCTGATGGCGCCGCCAAAAATCAAATCTGCAAAATTGCAGTTCTCGGCTATGACCAGTCGAGAGGTGTCCGTCGGCGCTTCGTTGAAGCTATTGTCTGCAGAGATGGCGCGTAAGTCCGGTCGTGGAAATTCATACGAGATTGAACTTATTCCCGTGCCGAAAATTCCTAGGGAATCTCTGGCAATCGTTATGAAAGAGGCTCCAAGAGATCAAGCTTACGTTGAGCTAAGTGCCGCGTTGGACAAATTTGCTGCATCCTCTCCTGATAACAGCAAGCCGCTATTGGCTAGGGCTCAGGTTTCTTCAGATTACCAGTCGCTAACGGATGCTATTAATGCATCACTCAACGCTGCGTATCCAGCATGCTTCTCTCAAAAGAGTAAAGCATGCGATAGCAGCAAGGTGCCGCAACTTGCTCTCAAATCTGCAACGTATTCTATGCAGATAACCTATGTAGCCAAGAAAGGTGGAGGGTTTGAGTGGTCAATATCTCCGCTTTCGATTGTCGGCGGTAAGTTTGGTTCGAGCAAAGAGCATGAGCTTGTAAACGTGCTGACAGTCGTGATGGCACGTTAGCTCTCCCTTCTTCCCATGTGGATCTATTAGCAATTTCATTCAGCGGCATGTGTAGAAAACTGACTCCACATGGTTCGGTGAGCAGAGCATAGGGGACTTTGAATGGACACGAGATTTTCAACCGATCTTAGAGGGGCAGTCGAATTCAAGGACAACCTAGGTCAGTTAAAGCCGCCTTTCGGGCAAGCCTTTCGCAATGAGTGGCTGTCTTCCTTCGCTTGAATGCCGCAAGTTTTTCTACCTATGCTGATGCGAAGCTCTGAGCATTCGTTCTGGGATTTTTGCATTCCTGAAAATTTCGCTATCTCACTTGACCTAGTTGCGATGGACTTATATCCATATGAATAGAGCACTTGAAATTTTCTTCGGTCTATGCAGTTTCGTGGGCGTTGTGCTGACGATCGTTTTGGCCATTCCTTTTTTATCTGACAATCCACCGTCTGCGAATTCACGTGGTATTGTTGTTGCATTAATGGTTATCACTGTGCTTTTGGGCTTTCTCACACTTCGGTCATTCCAGAAAATTGAAAGGCTTCAATCCGACCTTGATAAAGCTGCGCCATCCCTTGCGTTCAGTGAGAAAAGAATTTCAGTGCTACAAGAAGAAATTTCGGCATCCAAAAGACTCTCGGATGAGGTGGCTTACATAATCCACAATATTCAGGATCAGATGCGCGATCGTATGCATGAACTCCTTGGAGCAAAAGAGCTTCTTGATAGTGGCGGAACCATACCCAACGATGAAATCATTGACATTTCGCGAACCAATGAGATGTTCTATTTGTTTTTGCTCGATAACGCCAAATCGATGATGGATGCCCTGACTGGCGACAAATGCTCTGTTACCATGAAAATGATGGTAGAGGGAGAGAACGGAATACTCACAGTAAAACCATTCATGCGGGACGCCGGGTCGTATCGCAGTAGAAAATTTGTCGACACGCTATACCCTGAGTATCCATATTACGAGAATACTGCGTTCAACGAATTGCTTTCGGGGAGCAACCAACGTTATTACTGCTCAGATGATCTTTCTTCCGAGAAGACCTATGTAAACTCGAATAAGTCATGGAATTCAAGTTACAACGCGACGCTCGTCGTTCCCATTGGAATGCAAATGATCCCTGACGCCTACACGGGGACTATCGATTACTCCGTTATCGGTTTTTTGTGTGCGGACAATAAGCGTGGAGGTCTTTCTCAGGGCGTGTGCATCGAATTTTTTGCATCGGTCGCCGATAGTCTCTTCAATCATATGCAGCTTCTTTCTTACATCAAGGGACAAGCGAGTCGGCTGGCCGAGCTGGAAGCGGAGCGTGCAGAGGCAAACGAGGCCGCAGGCGCCGCTGCCGCTGTTGCCGCCGCTGCCGCTGATGCCGCTGATGCCGCCGCTGCCGCTGATGCCGCCGCTGCCGCTGATGCCGCCGCTGCTGATGCCGCCGCTGCTGATGCAGCGGGGGCTAAAGAAGCTGCAAATGGAGATGCAAGCAATTCATCACAGCAGGGGCATTAGTTCGGTTGATGCATCGTCGGCGGATGCTTGGTAGCCCTAGATCACCTGATGAGGCAAAAGTCAAGTTGTTCTTGACAAAAATGCTCGCGGGCAGTTATTATCTTTGGGATAAGCATTCGTTAAATGGATTTAACCCACTATCAGGATCCTCGATGACTAGGCTCGTTCGCACAACCAAGATTGGCGTAAAGGTTTCAATGCCAGTGTGTGGCAACTCAAAATTCCGCGCGAAATTTTCTCAAGAGGCGGGAGAGCCTGCCTTAATTGATCGTGCTGCTCACGCCGACTTTGTTAGCAATTTGTTCTCCATTCGGAGCAAAACGCAGTCGTTCGCCACGAAGAAGCGCCCTATCGGTTCCGCTCAAATGGCAGCGCTGGTAGACTAAGCGCCCGCGTCCCAAGCCGTCTTCTAAGTGGTCCCTTTAGACAGATTTAGGCGCTTGCTTTGGCAAGATGCGGCAGAAGCCCCGCCAATGACTTCAAATCCTGGCAATTGTGATCCGCCACGCGCCGCAGGTTCCGGGCTGACCCACCACGCAGATAGCTGAGCCATGCGGCGGGCGCTTCGCTGCCGGGCAAGTCGTCTTCGCGCACGACACCCAGCACTTGGCGTTCGATGGTGGCGAGCCGGCAGTTCTCCCATCGGCCGCGATAGCGACGGCGGGTGGGGTAGAGCAGGTCGATGTGTGCCAGTCCCGCGAGCGGGTTGCGCAAGCGCGCCAGGCGGAAACGTGTCGCGAGCAACGGGGCGTCGTAGCTCTTGCCGTTGTAGCTGGCGAGCATGATGTCGGCGTGCAGGGTGTCCGCGAACGCGACCAGCAGATCGCGTTCGGCGGAAAGCGTGGTGATCAGCCACTGGCGGACCCGCAGACCGTCGCTGCGCCACTGCGCGGTGCCGATCATGAAGGCACGCGTGCCGGTGCCGCCGGCCAAGCCTGTGGTCTCGGTGTCGAAGAACAGTACGTCGCTGGTCGGGATCATCGTCTCGCGGCGGTCGAACGCGCCGCACAACCGCTGCGCCACCGGATCGCAGGGCAGCGTGGTGTCGATCAAGCGCAGGCCCGGCGCGATCTCGTCGCCGGGCAGCGCGCGGTCGACATCGGTCATCGTGAGCGCGACACCCCCCGGCGCGCGCACGCGCAACAGCCGGCGCAGATCGGCGACCGTTTGCGCTGTGTCCGGTCGCGATGTGCGCGCAGGCATCGAGTGCGCCTGTGCAGGTTTCGCCGGCAAACCGGATGGCTTGCCGGCCTGCGCGCGCAGCGTCCGCAGGCGTTCCAGCGTTTCGCTCATGTCGATTCTGCGGCGGACAGCGCGATCAACACGCGTCGTGCATGCGCTTTCGCGGTGGCATCGCGCGCGGCGCCTTCGATATTGAGGATCGGCCCGACGCATGCCGGGCAGCCGCTGGCGCAGTCGCAGCCATCGATCAGGCCGGTCGCGCGGGCGACGAGTTCGAATTGCCGCGTCCACAACGGCTCGGCCAGGCCCACGCCGCCGGGGAAGTTGTCGTAGAGATAAATGGTGGGTGTGAACGCGGCCAGATCCTCGGGCGTGGCCGGCGCGCCTTCGCCGCGTCGCAACTGCCCGCGACCTTTCGCATCCGCGACCGCGAACCACGCGCCATCGCCGCTGCCCACCGCTTTCTGCAGGTCGGAGCCGTCGGCCATCACCGCGATGCGCGCGACCACGTGCAGCGCATAGGCGGCGCCGAGGAAACCATCCAGCGCGTCCTGCTTCGATGCGAACAGGCTGTCCAGCACCGGCTGCGACAGTTGCCACCACACCGCGGTGGTGTGCAATTCGGCGTCGGGCAGGTTCACCGGGCCGTAGCCGATGTTCTCGTGGGTGTAGTAGCGGATCTTCTTGTAGCCGGACACGCGGCGCACCACGTGCACTTCGCCGTGATGGCTGGCGCCGGTGCCAGCGACCGCGCCGTCGAACTGCTCCAGCACTTTCAGCTTGGTGTAGTCGATCGCATCGGTATAGTAATCGACGTGGGTACGGGTGACGAAGGCCTTGCGGCCGTCCCAGTCGAGCCGTTCGACCTGATACGGCGTGGACTGGATCATGTGGATCGCGCCTTCGTAGAGCGTCAACGGCGCGGCGCTGTAATCGACTTCGGCGATGATGACCTGGCGGCCGTCGGTGCGGTCCACCACCACGAAATTGCCGTCGGCGACCGAGCGCAGGCTCACCGCATTCGCCGGATAACTGTCGGCGATCCACTCCCACACCGCGCCTTCGGCATGCAGCACGCCGTCTTCGGTGAGCAGATCGAGATAGGGCTGCGGCTCGACCGGCCCAAAGTAGTCACCGTCGCGGAACGGCAGCTCGAACGCGGCGCAGCGGATGTGATCGAGCAGGATCACCGGCTGATCGGGCGCGATCCGCGCGTGTTCGGGCGGCGCGCTGGTGAAGAACTCGGGGTGGCGGACAATGTATTGGTCCAGCGGATCGGAGCTGGCGATCAACACGCCGATCGACGCCTGTTGCCGGCGGCCGGCGCGGCCGAAGCGCTGCCACGTCGAGGCGATGGTGCCGGGATAACCGTTGAGCACGGCCACGTCGAGACTGCCGATATCCACGCCCAGCTCCAGCGCCGAGGTGGTGACGATGCCGTCGATCCGACCCGCGCGCATCGCGCGTTCGGCGTCGCGCCGCTCGGTGGGCAGATAGCCGCCGCGATACGCGCGGATGCGCGGCGGCTTGCGCGGGTCGTGATCGAAGACGTCTTTGAGATATTTGGTCAGCACTTCGACCATCGTCCGCGACTGCGCGAAGATCAGGGTTTTGAGCCCGGCCTTGATCGCCAATCGCGCGATGCGCATGCTCTGTGAGCGCGCGGAGGCGCGCAGGCCGAGGTCGGGATTGGTCACCGGCGGGTTCCACAGCAGCACGTGCTTCTCGCCGGTGGGCGCGCCGGACTCGGTGATCGCAGTGACCGCGCGCCCGATCAATGCCTCGGCATGCTCTTTCGGATTGCCAATGGTGGCCGAGCACAATATGAATTGAGGCGTCGCGCCGTAGAACGCGCAGACGCGCTCCAAGCGCCGCAGCACATTAGCGAGATGCGAACCGAACACGCCGCGGTAGGTGTGGATCTCGTCGATGACGATGTAGCGCAGGTTTTCGAACAACTGCGCCCACTTGGTGTGATGCGGCAAGATGCCCTGGTGCAGCATGTCGGGATTGGTCACGACGACATCGCCGTTGAGCCGGATCGCTTGGCGCTGGTCGCCAGGCGTGTCGCCGTCGAAGGTCGCAGCGCGAAGGCCGAGGTTGCCGGCCTTGTTGAGTTCCAGTAGTTCGGCGACCTGGTCCTGCGCCAGCGCTTTGGTCGGAAACAAGTAGAGCGCCTTGGATCGGTCGGTGATCGCCGCCGCAATCACCGGCAGCGTGTAGCAGAGCGTCTTGCCCGACGCCGTGGGCGTTACCACAACGATGTCCTCGTTGCGTTGGGTCGCGTCCCAGGCTGCGGCCTGATGACTGTAAAGCCGGCTTAGACCTCGTGCGCGCAGCGCCTCGGCCAATGGCAGCGGCAGGTCGGCAGGGAAGGGCGCATAGCGTCCTTCTCGCGCAGGCAGCGTAAACGCGCCGGTGACCCGATCTGGATATTTGTGCTGCAACTTCAACGCAAGGGTGCCACCACCGGCGGACGCGATTTCGTTGCTTTCAGGTGAGTCGATCGGTGAGGTGTAGGGCGAGACTGCGTGCATGATCGGCTCCGGTGGAACCGCCGTAGATACATCGCTTGCGTCTCAGCTGGTGAGACTGTCCTTAACTTACGCGCCAGAGCGGCGCCGGTTTCTTAAAGTCCGTCAGTGCGCAACACCGCATCCACCGCCTCTAACGCCTCTCAAAGGGGGACCTTCGCTTCGCTCGGCAGGGCCACAAGGCTTTGCCTCCTCCTCTTTGTTTCGGCCCGCACTGTGCGCCGCTGAAGCGGTGCTCGCTTTCGGGTGCACCCCCGCCTGACCGCTCCGCCTGCCGGGCCCCACGAGGCGCATCCCGCGCCGGTGGAAGCCAAGAGATGAAGCGCACGACCGACACCCGGGCCCAATACCAACTCGCGATGGATGAAGAGGGCATCTTGCTTGCGGCAGCGAACATCTTGGAACGCCGGCTCCTGCGGGAAGGCAACCTCGTCAGCCCAAACGCTGCCGCGGCCTACCTCCAAGCCCGATGCGCGGCCCTGTCGCACGAAGTCTTCGGCGTCGTCTTCTTGGACACCCAGCACCGGATCATTGCGACCGAACATCTCTTCACGGGCACAGTCGACGGCTGCGAGGTGCATCCCAGGATCGTCGCCCAGAGAGCATTGCATCACAACGCAGCAGCCTTGGTGCTCTTTCACAACCACCCCAGCGGCAACCCTGAGCCAAGTGCAGCCGACCGCACCATCACGAGGCGCCTCAAAGAAGCCCTCGGCCTTCTCGACATCCGCGTCCTGGATCACCTGGTGGTCGCCGGCCTTTCCCACACGAGCATGGCGGCACGGGGGTGGGTATAGCCCCCCCCTCTGAGTTCGAAAGACGCTCCACGACTAGGCTGCACGCTGTGGCTCATGAACTGTGAGTCGCAGTGAATGTCGCGTCGGCGGCTGATTCGAGCTCACGACATCCGTGGCGCGGCCTGCGTGGGCGCCGACTGGGTCGACTCGTGCTGCGACACGTCTTGGGCGAGCAGGCGCGCTGTTTGTTGGCGTTCGGTGGCCCCAATGCGCTCGACGTGGGCTTGGCTCTCCTCCAGTGGGCGTTCGACCGCCTGCGCCACGTCGCCGATGGCGGTGCGGGCCAGCGGCGAGGAGGGATCGCGCGTGTCGGTCATGTACACCCGACTGCCGTCAGGGCTGAACTGCGCGAAGCCGATGGACTGCAGCCCTGCGCCGCGGGCGTCGGCGACTAGGCCGGCGGCGAGCTGACGGCTGGTCTGATCCGGTTCGCGGCCCAGCGCTGCGTCCCGCGCCTCCACCACCCGCGATAGTGCGTCGTACATCACATGGTCGGGGTGCCTGGGGTCGTCCAACATCGGCGCGCGCACTGGCGTAGCCTGCGCCACCCGTGCGTCTGTGAGCGGCGCCGAGCCGTGCTGCAATCCGTCGCTGCCCGTGCCCGGCGGCGGTGCGCGTGTCGAGCCGTCCGGGTATGGGTCCAGCCGGTATTCGGTGCGAAAGCCGCCCGGCGCGGGCGCCTCGGGCGCAGGCGCCGGTGGCGCGGGCACGGGCGCAACCGGCGGCAGGCCGTGCTCGTGTAGGGACGCCTCGATCTCGTCGGCGCCGGTGCGGACGATGACCACTCCTTTGCCGTTGCTGCCGGCCAGCGTGGCGATAGATCCGTCGGCATCCAGCCGCAGGGTGGTCTGGGCGGGATCGACCCCGGTGCGCAGTTGCGTGCGCGCGACCGCCGTGGCCATGGCTTCTGTGGTCTCGTCGGCCGGATTGAGGCCCGCCGTATAGCACGCTTGGTAGACCTCGTCGCGCAGCGCCGCCGAGTTGACCGTCGCCTCCCGCGTCGATGCCGCCATGTCGCGCAGCCCCGCCTGCTGGCTCTGCCAGGTAGCGTCTAGTTCCGCGCGGACGTTGCCGGCGGCCGGCGTGTCGCCGTCGCGCCACCCGCCGTCGGCGCCGCGGACGTAGGTGCCGCCATCGGACCCCTGCAGCGTGTCGGTCCGCCCCGCGGCATGGCGCACCGCGTCCGGAACCGGACCGAAGCGCGACCAGTCGAAATATTCGTAGGCCAGCAGGTAGCGCGCGGCGCTGGCCGCCGGTGTGTTGAGCGCATTCTGGGCGACGATCAGCTGCGACTGCGCGTCCAGCGCGGCCGCCTGTTTCCCGTCGGCGGTCTGCGTCTGGATGCTGCCGGGCATCATGTCGCGATGGTAGGTCTGCTCCACCAGCGTGCGTGTCCATGTGCCGGCGTCCGGGGCGCGGGTCCATCGGCTGGTCTGGAAACCGGACACCTCTCCTGCGGACAGTGAGTAGGGATCGACCGGTGCCTGCGGGCTGGCCAGTCCCAGCGCATAAGCGGCGTTGGCGGACTGGTAATCCAGAAGCGGATTGGTCTCGCCGATTTTGCCGGTGATGTGGCGGCCGGTGACTTGGCCCTCAAAGTCCCAAGCCGAATCCGCGCGGAACCAGTAGGGTGTATGCGCTTCGCGCTCCCATCGCACGCCGTTCGGGTCGGTCTGCTTGTAGATGCGGTCGTGATCGAGCTTCGCGG
>JAIMKJ010000078.1 GCA_020692565.1 Thermomonas sp. | reverse complement strand
GCCGCCTGCGCGCGACCGAGGGCGTTGATCGCGTTGGTTTGCTTCGCCTGCGTCGCCGCCTGCGCATCGGCTTTCGCCTGTTCGGCGTTCGCCTCGCGCTGCAGGGTCGCCTGCTCCTGCCGCAGCGCACGGATGCGTTGCTTCGTGTCCGCATCGACCTCGGTGCTTGCCAGCACCGCATCGAGCGAGTTGATCCCACCCAGTTCGCGCCACTCGTTGCCGATGCGATCGAGTTCGTCGGTGGTCTTCTTCAGCCGGAACGCCAGATCGTCGCGGCCGATGTTGCGGATCGTCTGCCAGACCCCGCCGATGACCTTGCCGAGCGCGATCCACGCGCGTTCGAGCGATCCCGCCCGCGCATACGCTTCCTGCACGCGCTGCTCGTGGACGCGCGCGAAAGCTTCGATCGCGAGACGCGCGGCATCCTGCGCACGGCCCTGCGCTTCGAGCGCACGGACGTGCTGGTAGACCTCCACCGAGAGGAAGCGGTACTGCTGGTTGAGTTCGAGCAGTTGCGCGGACGGCGCGCGCGCCAGCGCGATCACCTTCTGGGTCGTGTCCTCGATCGACGCGCCGGTGAGGGTCGAGAGATTGACCGCGGCGCTCGCCGCGAGTGCGAGCGTGTCGCCCGCGACGGTGCCGGCGGCGGCCAGCGCGGTCAGCGCGGCTTCGGCATCGCCGTACTCGCCGGTCGCGCCACCGACGCGGTCCTTCACCACGCGCAGTTGGTCGGCGGTGGTCGCGGCGGCGTTGCCGCTGGCGATCAGCGCACGCTCGTAGGCCTGCGTCTCGCGGTAGCCCGACACCGCCGCGACCGCAACGGCGCCGATCGCGGCGGCGGTCAGGCCCAAGCCGATCACCATCGGCGAGAGCGCCCCCAGCAGGGCGCGTGCGGCGGGCACGATGCCGCCGAAGGAGTCCTTCAACTGACCGCCCTGCTGGATCGCGACCAGCCACGGTTTCTGGCCGCCAGCCAGGGACGTGAAGATGTCGGTGATCTGCGCCGGTAGCTGCCGCATCGCCTGCCGGGTCTGACCGACGGAGATCCCGTACTGGTCCACCGCCCGGCGACCGACGTCGGTCGCGCGCGCCGCTGTGACGGTCGCGGTGGCAAGCCCGGTGCGGGTCGTCGCCAGGCGCGTCTCCAGCGCGTCGGCGCGGCGGTTGATCTCCAGCATCCGCAGTTCGGCGTCCCGGCGCAGCGCCTGGGCCTGTCCCAGGGCGGCGGTGCGCTCGGCCGGTGTGCGCAACTGCTCCGGCGTCGCCGCGCTGAACACGGCGGTGGACGCGGCGCGCCGCTCGGCGATGCGCGCCTGCTCGGCCGCCTGCTGGCGCAAGGCGGCGGCGTTGCGGGCCGCGGCGTCGGCCTCCAGGCGCGTGCGTCGCTCGACCTCGGCGGTGAGTGCGCGCTGCGCGGCGAGCACGGGCGCCGACTGCGCATCGACGGCCACCGCCCGGCCGGCGGCGCGCACCTGGCCGAGGGCACGGTCGACTTGGGCCAGCGCCGCCTGTAGCCGGCCGAGGCTGGTCTCGGCCTGCGCCGAGTCGCCGCGAACCTTGAAGTTGAGGACGAAATCCTGATTCATCGAGACGGGTTCATCGAGATCTGCTCACGGACGGCCGCGCAGGGACTTCACACGCGCCTCGGCGGCCTCCCCGCCCCACACGGCGGTGGCCACGTCCTCGATGAAGTCCGCGCGCCGCTGGCGTTCGCCCCGGTCGACGGCCTCGAAGGTCGCGAGGAGCTGGCGCTCGGTCATCCGGCCGAGTCGGGCGAAGTCGCCGTAGCCGGCGGCGGCGAGTCGGGCGAAGAGATCGCCCCAGCGGAGGCGCCGGCCGCGAGCAGCTGCGCCTCGCGCAGCTGTGCCTCGCGAAGTTCCGCCAGCACCTCGCGCACGAAAAAAGCCGCGTTCACCGCGAACCAGGTCGCGAGGTACAGCTCCAGTTCGTCCGGCGGCAGTGCTTCGAGCCAGGCGACCTCGACATCGCCGGCCTGCGCCGCGATCGTCGGGATCACCGCACGGTGGCGACCGAACAGACGGCGCACCTGCGCGTACCGCAGCGCGCCGTCGTCGCTCGCAGCGATCAGATCGGCGATGAAGGCGGCGGCGCGATCGGCGACGTCCAGACCCTCGAAGAAGCCGTACTCGCGCAGGGTGATCGTGCGACCGCCGAGCACGAGCGTGCGATCCGGATGCAGGATCGCGAGATCGTCCGCGGCGGCGGTCTCGGGCGCAGGCGCGTCGGGCAGTTTCGTGGCCATCAGACCGCCTCCGGCAGATCGAGCCGGCCGAAGCCGCCGAGCAGCGGGTCGGCCGCCGCTTCGGCGTCGAACAGCACCGAGGCGGTCAGCTCGAACTGGCCGAACGATTCGTGGATCAGGCCGAGGTTGCTCACCGGATTGAACTGCACCCGGTACAGGCGCACCTGCACCGGCGCGTTGTCGATCGAGTTGGTGCCGTCCAGATACAGGAATCGTTCGGGCGCCGAGGTGGTGAGCATCGCCACGCTGGTGCGCGCGCCATAGCGGTAGGCCGCACGCAGCGGCTGGGTGAACGCCGCGAGGTTCAGCAGCTTGATCAGGCCCGCGCGCACGCTCTCGATCCGGTAGTGGGTGTTCGCCACCAGCGTCGCGGGCGCCGCGTTGCCGTCGGTCAGCACGAACTGGCTGATCGTGGTGTGGTCGAGCGCGATCACATCGTTCGCGGCGAGTCCCGCCGGAAACGCTTCGCCTGTCACCGTGCCGGCGGCGATCGACGCCTTGCTGGCGTACAGACCGAGCAGCAGGTTGTCGATATCGGCCCAGTTGATCGCGACGGTGAGTTCGGCCTCCTTGCCCTTCTGCAGCACGGCCGAGGTCAGGCGGTTGCCCGAGTACGATTCCTTGCGAGTCTCGGTCTCGGTCTTGAGGGTCAGGTCGCACTTGGGTGCATCGCCGACCCAGCGCAGCGCGCCGGGCCGACCGCCGGGCAGGCGGTTACCCAGATAGAGTTTTCCCTGGAACGAAAAGTCCTGCATTACACGCTCCTGGCCGTCGTGTCGGCGGCCGGTTCGGTGGAGGAAAGATCGACCGCGACACGCGCGCGGCGGTCATGGCGTGGCGAGACCGCCTCGGTCGCCGATGCTTCGCTTCCCGCGGCATCGGCGACGGAAACGGGGGCGTCGGCGTCGGACGCGGTCGGTGCGTCCGTGAGCGCGGGTGGCGGCGTGGTCAGGCCCCACGCCTCGAGCACGGCGGCATCGGCGTCGTTGACACTGAGTTCGATGCCTTCGGACGGCGGGTCGTACGCGATGCCTTCGTGGGTGTGCGGGTGGTACAGGCGGATGGTTTTCATGTGCGTGGTGCGTTGGGGGAAGACGGGACGGACGCCCCAGCGGCGAGCCGCAGGAGACGTTCGGATTCGGCGGCGAGCACGCCGCGGGCGTAGTCGACGAGGCGCTCGGGGCGACGGCCCTTGGCGAGCATTTGCGCGGCGGTGGCGCCGTACTCGGCGACCAGGGGCTGGCGCTGTTTGCCGGCATATCGGCCCTGCTGCATCGGGCGTCTGGGGCCTTCGCGGCGGAACACCTGCGCGTTGCGATTCACGCCCACGCCGAGGAAGGCGTGTTCGCGCAGGCTGCGTTTGCCGCGAAGAATGGCGGCGGTGACACCGCGCGCCGTCTGGCGTGCCGCGAAATTCCGCAGGCCGATGCCGCGGAAGCGCCCCACCAGGCGCACGCCCTCGTCGGTGGTGCGCGATGACAGGTCTTGTGTCAGACGGCGCGCGCCGATCTGGTACTCGGCCTGGATGTCGCGGCGGGCCTGCACGGGCAGACGCCGCGCCAAGGTGCCGATGGCGCGCGTGTGCAGGGTCGGCAGGTGCGAGGCCAGCGCGCTCAGGTTGCGGGAGGCGGCCAGCAGGCCGTCGAGATCGGCGTGCAGCGCGAACGCGCCGCCGGACGGGGGGCGGCCGGTACTCACGGCCGCCCCGTCATGTTATTGTGCATACGACGTTAGTACCTTTCTGGAGCCTTGGCCATGACCAAAGCCACCGTGTTCACGTTGAAGCTCGAAGCGGAACTGCGCGATGCCTTCATGGCGGCGACCGAAGCCGAGCACCGACCGGCCTCCCAGGTCGTCCGCGAGTTGATGCGCGAGTACGTGCGCAACCAGCAACAGCGCCAGGCGTATGAGGCCTTCGTGCAGGACAAGGTCGACATCGCCCGCGCGCAGATCGCCGAAGGGCGGCACACCTCGAGCGAGGAAGTCGAAGCTGAGTTCACCGCCCGCCGCGACGCTGTGCGCCGCCGAGCTGGCGCCTGACCGTGCAGGTCCGCTGGAGCGACGCCGCGCGTCAGGATCGCCTCGCCATCTTCGAGTACGTGTGCAACGAAGCGCCAATTGCAGCGCTTGCACTGGATGAGCGCTTCGGTGAGGCCGCCGCGGCGTTGGTGCGATTTCCGATGATGGGCCGCGCCGGCCTCGTGCCGGGCACACGCGAGCTGATACCGCACGAAAACTACCGACTCGTGTATGAGGTCGACGAGACCGCGCAGATCATCTGGGTGCTGGCCCTGGTTCACGTTGCGCGGCTGTGGCCGCCGGCACAGCCCTGAGCCCACCGACATCACAGGCGCCCTACCCGTCGGTAGCGCGTTCCGAACAGCACCTGCCCCGCCATCGCCGCAACGCCGTCGGGACGATCGAGCAGCACCGACTCCTGGAACTGCAGCGGCAATGCCAGCGGTGCCTGCGCGTAGCCGTCCAGCGCATCCTCGATGTCGGCGATGGTCTCGACGATGCGCTGCTGCGCGTTGTCGATCCGGACCGGCACCAGCGCCTCGACGACGAAGGTGAACCCACGCTCGCCCGCACTGCGCGCATCGTCGGGAAAGACCGAGGTCAACGGATACAGCGTCAGGCGCGGCGCATCGCTGGGGTCGAATGCTCCCGGCTCCAGGCGCACGTCGCGACCGGCATCGGTGCGGTAGTCGTTCGCCCGGCGCACCGTGCGCAGGCGCGTCTGCACCAGTTCGAGGATCGCCCACGGGATCGGCATCTCACCCATGCAGCACCGTTTCGGTCACGAAGCCGTCGTCGACCACGAGGCGATCGATCCGGAACCGGCCGCCAGGGACGTGCAGCGCATCGCCCGCACGCGGTCTCCACTCGGTATTGCGGAACTTCACCGTGGTGACCCGCGTGAAGCCCTGACTGTAGTCGCCCAGCTCGGCGACGTTGTAGGTGATCACCACGCGCACCGGCACCGGCGGCCGGCGACCCCGGCGAACGATGGCCGGCTCGCCGAACACCGCGAACAGCGCGTCGTGCGCGGCCTCGAAGGCCGGATCGAGCGGGCTGCTCACGCCAGATCCCGCGCGGCATACCGCAGGTTCTCGGCGATCCGCCGCGTCCAGCCGCGACCGAACACCGCGAAGCGGTCATGCTCGGCATACAGATCGAGACGCAGCGCAAGCAGCCGCTCGATCAGCGACGCTTCATCGGCCGAACGCAGGGCCGCGAGCGTCACCGGCCCGAGTTGCCCGTCAATCCGCACACCGGCCAACCGCTGCAGCCAGCGCACCGTGCGGCCGACGCCGTGATTCACCGCGGCGTCGAGCGCCTGGAACGCGAGTGCGGGCGGCAACGCATCGCCCTGCAGCGGCGTCCAGAAGTCGCGCCGGTACAGTGCGATCGCCTCCGTCCGCGTGAGCTTGGCGATGGCGAGCGTCGGATACGTGCGCTGGCTGATGCCCCAACGCGTGCGCCCGCCGGGATCGCGCGGATCATCGGCATCGCCGCCCTCGTGGATCAGCACGCGGTCGATCGCGCGGACAAAGCGATCCCCGGCCGGCGGCATTGCCGCCAGCCCATCGTGTGTGGTCATCGGGGGCCTCAGTTGATCGAGAGCTTGACCAGCACGCTCGGCCGCAGGCACATCGGCAGCGGATTGGACTGCGTGTGCAGGTCGGTGCCGCGCTCGAACTTGCGCGCATCGAGCTTGGCGTACACCGGCCGGCCGAGCGTGTTGACCGTCTCGTTGAAGTCGGCCGGCGCGTTGTAGGTACCGAAGGTGTTGAGCGTGCCGATCGGGAAGGCGTGCGCCTCGCCCGGCGCGATGAACCGGCGCACGGTGCCTTCCAGGTCCGACGCCTTGCCGCGGTACTCCTCGAACACCAGACCGCCGAAGCTGAAGCCCTTGCGCACGTCGTTGATCAGCACCGCGCCCTGCTGCCACTGCGCGTAGGCCGTCTTGACGTCCTTGTGCGAGGTGAGCGCGGCGAAGAACTCCTGCGAGCACAGCACGCGCGCGCCGGTCATGAACTCACCGAGCAGGCCCTCCTCGATCAGCGCCAACGTCTCGATGCACTTCTGCTTGACGTCGGTGCCGTTGTTCGGGTTGTCGATCTGGAAGGGCACGTGCTGCTGCGCGATCCGGAACTCCTCGAACAGGTCGTAGAGCACGCTGCCGTCCGAGTCGAGGATCTGGCCCTTGAGCGCGCCCATGCGCAGGTGCTCCAGCGTGATCGCATGCTTGTTGCGCATGGTCTCCAGGCGCTCGGCGATCACGCCCGCGACCGATTCGAGTTCGGTCTCCGAGCCGAAGGCGCGCAGGCCGGAGACTTCCTCGGGCAGCACCACATCGTCGTGCGGAATGTGCGGCGCGACGAACGACCGCACGCGGCGCTTGTCGTGCGCAGCGAGCGTGCCGGGCGAACCGGGCGGCCGGGTCGGCAGCAGGGTTAGCACGCCGGCCTTCTCCTCGACGAGGATCTGGCGCGAGCGCACCGGCTTCTCGGGGAACAGGTCCAGTTCCTGCAGCCGGCCGTAGCGGTTCGGAATCAGGTTGATGGCGGCGGTGAGCGCGGCCATCGAGAACGCGGGGTTAGCGAAGGGATTCAGCATGGGAGGCGGCGACCTGGGGGAATTGACGGACGAGGACGCCGAGCGCCGCCAACTGCGCGAGGGCGGCGGCGGTCTGTTCGGCGGTGAGGGTGGGGGCGAAGACCAGCGCGCCGCCGAAGACGATCGCGTGACGCGAGACGATCACGCTGCGGCGGCGTTCGGTCGCGGTCGTCGTGATCGCTTCGATCAGGACACCGACGGCGATCTCGCGGCCGTCGTTCGCGGCCGGATCGAGCGCGACGATCTCGCGGGTGGCGGTCACGCGACCGACGACGGCGCCGAGCGCGAGGATCTGGCTCGCGGCGACGACGACTTCGTCGCGGGAGTACAGATTCGGGGCTTCGTACTTGAGCAGGTCGGCGAGGTTGGCGGGTTCGTGCAGGACGGGCATGGCTCAGGCTCCTTGCGGGGTCGTCAACGCGATGCGCCTGCGCACCGCATCGAGGACGGGATTGGCGGCATTCGCCGCGTTCGTCGCGCCAGGCGTGCCGG
>JAIMKJ010000038.1:10253-43338 GCA_020692565.1 Thermomonas sp. | reverse complement strand
CACCCCGCTGCATCCGGCGCTGGCCTCGTGCACGCTAAGCGCGCTGGTCGAGGCCTGGGTGCGCAAACCGACCTATGCCGACTTCATGGCGCTGCGCGACGACGTGCAGACCGTGAAAGGCTGGTGGCGCAACCGCGTCGCACGCACCCTGCTGAATTTCTTCCTGACCAGCCTCGGCACCGCCATCGGCGTGTGGACCGGCGGCGCGAGGATGCTCGCCAAACTGATGGGGTGAGCAAATCCAAACGACCGTCATCCGTAGGAGGGCCTTTAGGCCCGAGCTCTTGACGTAACGCCGAGATCTCACGCAAATGCTCGGGGCTAAAGCCCCTCCTACAAGACCGCACGCCTGCACCCGCAGGCATGCGATCGATCACTCCGCCTTGATCGCCGCCACCGCAGCGGCCGGAACGCCGCGATTGCCTCGCGCCCGCGCGATCACGCGGGCAGTGGCCGAGCGCAGGTCGTCCAGCACCGCGTAGATCGTCGGCAGGAACAGCAGGCTGACCACGGTCGAGAACGCCAGTCCGCCTGCGATGGCGCGGGCCATCGGGAAGTATGGCGGGCCGTCGCCGGCCATCTTGGTCTGGCCCAGCGCGATCGGCACCATCGCCAGGATCGCGGTCCCCATCGTCATCATGATCGGACGCAGACGCTCGCGACTGCCCTCCACCAGCGCATCGGTGCGCGACATTCCGCGCCGTCGCAGGTTGTTGATGTGCTCGATCATCACGATGCCGTTGTTCACCACCACGCCCATCAGCACCAGGATGCCGATGAAGGCCATCACGTTGAACTCGGTGCCGGTCAGCCAGAACAGCCAGAACACGCCGAACACCGAGAACACGACGCCGCTCATGATCGCCGCCGGAAACAGCAGCGACTCGAACACCGCCGCCATCACCACGTAGATCATCACCAGCGCGATGATGAGGTTGAACATCATCTGCTTCATCGCGTCGTCGTCCTGCTGGAATCCGCCGCCGTCGAAGCTGTAGGTATAGCCGGCCTGGAACGGGATCGACTTCAGCGTGTCCTCCATCGCCTCGCGCGCCTCGGGCATCGATACCTTGTCGGCGAGATTGGCCTGGATGGTCAGCGTGGTCTGGCGATTGGAGCGCTCGATCTGCGATGCCGCCTCGCCGATCCGCACGTCGACCATCGCCAGCAGCGGCACGATCCGGCCGTCCGGCGCACGCACGGTGAACGCAGAGATATCCTTGATGCCGTAATCGTCGGCGCCGGCGAAACGCACCCAGACCGGCACCTCGGTATCGCCCTGGCGGAATTCGCGCAGCGGCGCGCCGCGCAGCGCCAGACCGACGAATTGCGAGACTTCCTGCGCGCTGAATCCGAACGTCGCGGCGCGTTCGCGATCCACCCGTACCGACAGTTCGCTGTTCTGGTCGCCGGTGTTGACGCGCACGTCGCGCAGTTCCTTGCGCCGCGCCAGGATCGGCACCACGCCCTCGGCGATCTCCTTCAGCGTCTCGGAAGAGTCGCCGACCAGCATCACCTGCACGTTCTGGCTCAGACCGCCGCCGCTGCCCTGACCGCCCTGGTTGCCGATACCGATGTTCGCGCGCGCCGATTTCGGCAACGCCTCGCGCAGGGACTCCACGCGTTTCTTGGTCTCGGCCGGCTTCGTGGTATCGAACTTCACCTGGGTGCCGCCCCAGCCCTCCTCGCTGTAGAACGAATAGACCTGGACGATGCCGTACTGCTTGCGGTTCTTGTCGAGAAAGGTTTCGATCTTGAGGATCTCGTCCGACATCTGCTGCTTGGTGTAGGCGCCGTTCCACTGGTAGAAGATATTGGCTTCGCCGCCCTCCTCGCCGCCGAACATGTTGGTCTTCATCTGCGTCGCCGGGATGAGGCTCAGCAGCACGATCAGCACGATGCCGAGAATGCTCTTGCCGCGATGCTCCAGCGTCCAGCGCAGGAACGCCGCGTAGCGACGCTGCATGCTGGGGATCAGGCCGCGGTCGTTGCGCACCATCGGCGGGGTCTTCATCCGCGCGGACAGCATCGGGATCAGGCTCACCGCGACCAGCCACGACGCCAGCAGCGACACCGAAATGGTGATCGCGATCTGCGACATGAAGATGCTGAGCATGTTGCGGTCGCCGAACAGGTTCGGCACGAACACGATGCAATGGCAGAGCGTGCCCGCGGACAGCGCGATGGCGACGTTGCGGGTGCCCACCAGCGAAGCCAGGCGCGGCTGGTTCGGCATGCGCTCGCGTTCCTGGTAGATGCTCTCCACCACCACCACCGCGTTGTCCACCAGCATGCCCACCGCAAGCAGCAGGCCCATCATCGTCAGGATGTTGAGCGTGACGCCGGCAAAATGCATGAAACCGAGGGTCATCACGAAGCAGATCGGGATGGCCGTGGTCACCATCAGCGTCGACGGCCAGTGGCGCAGGAAGAAATACAGCACGATGATCGACAACAGCAGACCGATCAATCCGGCTTCCGCCAATTCCATCAGCGAACCGGTCACCGCTTCGCCCTGGTCCTCGATCACCTTGACCTGCACGCCATCCAGCGCGGGATCCCGTGCGATGGCGTCGACTTCCTTGAGCACGTCCTTGGCGACTTCGACCAGATTGGCGCTGCGCTCCTTGAAGATGTCCAGGCCCACCGCCGGCTGTCCGTCGAGACGCCGACCGTAGTCGATGCGCGCCGGTTTCAGCTGGATGTCGGCCACGTCGGACAGGCGCGTGCCCTTGGCGTCGACGACGATGTCGCGATACTGCTGCAGGTCGACGATTTCGCCGACCGGCTGCACCCGCAAACGCCGACCGCCGTCGTCGATCTGCCCGGCCGAGACCGAGAAGTTCACGTCGCGCAGCCGCATGTTGAGTTCGTTCAGACCGATGCCGTGGGCGTTGAGCCGGTCGGACGAAATGGCGATCTCGACTTCGTTCGGCGGCGCGCCCAGCACGTCGACGCGGGCGACGCCCGGAATGCGCTCCAGCCGGCGCTTGAACTCGCGATCGATCATGTCGTATTCGCGGGTCATGTCGCGCTTGCTGGCCAGACGCACTTTCAGCACCGGCTCGTCGCTGGTCGAGAACTTCATCACGAAATAGCGCTGCAGATCGTCCGGCAGATCGTCGCGGATCGCGTCGATGCGTTCGCGCGCCTCGGACGCGGCGATCGATACGTCGCGCTCCCAGTCGGTGAACTCGATGAACATCCAGGCGCTGTCCGCACGGGCGCCGCCCTGAACGCGCTTGACGCCAGTCATCGTCGAAACCGCTTCCTCGACAGGACGCAGTACCGTGCGCTCCACTTCCTCGGGCGTCGAGCCGCTGTACGGCAGTTGCAGGAAGATGCCCGGGAAAGTCACCGAGGGAAATGCTTCCAGCGGCAGGCGCACCGCGGCGATCAGCCCGACCACGAACATCGAGATGAAGAACATCACCGTGGTGACGGGGCGCTTGATGCTGAACTCGGCGACGCTCATGACGGCATGCTCTCGGTCGGGAGATTCTCCCCGGCGGCATCGAAGTCCTGGCCACGCTTGGCGCGGACGCGCTTCGCGCGGGCGACGTAATGCGCATCGGGCCGGCGGTCCAGCAGATCATAGACCACCGGAATCACCACCAGCGTCAGCAGCGTGGAGACCAGCAGGCCGCCGATCACCGTGATCGCCATCGGCGAGCGCACTTCCGCGCCTTCGCCGAAGGCCAGCGCCAGCGGCAGGAAACCGAACAGCGTGCAGAGCGTGGTCATCATGATCGGACGTAATCGCGACCGGGCGCCTTCGACCAGCGCATCGCGCTTGGCCATGCCCGCTTCGCGCGCCTGATTGACCTTGTCGATCAGGATGATCGCATTCTTCACCACCAGCCCCACCAGCAGGATCAGGCCGATGAACACCACCACCGAGATCGTCGACCCGGTGAGCAGCAGCGCCAGGATCGCGCCGACCAGCGCCAGCGGGATGGTGAACAGGATGACGAACGGGTGCAGCAGCGACTCGAACTGCGACGCCATCACCAGGTACACCAGGAACACCGCGAGGCCGAACGCGAACAGCAGCGATTGCAGCGACTGCGCCAGTTCCTCGCCCTGGCCGCCGATGTGCAGACCGATGCCGGCGCCGAGGCCGCCTTCGGCGTTCGCCACCATCTCCTCGACCTCGCGCACCGCGGTGCCCAGATCGATGTCGCGCAGATTGGCCGAGACGATCGCCACCCGCACCTGGTCGGCGCGATGGATTTCGCTGGGACCGGTGGTCGACACCACGTCGGCGACCGAGTCCAGCGTCACCGGATTGGCGCTGCCGGGATTCACGATCAGGCGTTTGATGTCGTCGAGCGTGGCGCGATCGCTCGCCCGCGCGCGCACCAGCACGTCGATCTTTCGGCTGCGGAAGCTGTAGCGCGTGGCCACGTCGCCGCGCACCTTCTTCACCACCACATCGGCGATCTGGCGGGTGGTCAGGCCCAGCGCGCCGGCGCGTTCCTGGTCGAAGTGGATCTGGATCTCCGGGAAGCCCTGTTCCACCGTCGATTTGACGTCGGCGTAGTGCGGATTTTCGCGCAGCAGCGTCGCCATCCGACGGCCGGCCTGTTCGATGCTCGGCAGATCCTGCCCGCTCACTTCGATTTCCAGCGGCATCGAGAAGCTGAAGAGTTCCGGACGGCTGAAATCGACCTGGGCCCCGGCATATTGCTTCGCGCTCTCGCGCAGGCCGTCGACCAGTTCCGCCTCGCGCTTCGCGTCGCTGCTGTCGGCCATCACCACCGACAGCTTGCCGATGTTCTCGCCGCTTTCGGTCGGGCTGGCATCGAGCCGCGTGCCGCTGCCGCTCACGCCGTAGAGCGCGCGGACACCGGCATCGTCCGCATGGGTCTGCTGCAACTCGCGCACGACCCGATCAGTGTCGCGCAGCGGCGTACCGGGCGGCAGTTTCACGGTCATTTCGAAGCGATCCTGCGCCAGTTGCGGGATCAGGTCGGTACCGAGCATCGGCACCGCCAAGAGGCTGAGGCCGAACGCGGACGCGGCCAGCGCCAGCACGATCACCGGCCGCTGCAGCGCGCCGGGCAGCACTCGCAGATAACCCGCTTCGATGCGGTTGTACGGCGCCATCGCCAGGTCGCTGAACGTGCGCATCACCGGGCCGATCATCGCAGCCAACAGGCGCCACAGACGGATGAAGACGAAGGCGATGCCGAAGAACAACCCGCGCGTGCCGACGCCGACGCCGCGACCGGTCGCGGCCAGCGGTTTCTGCCAGCGCGCATCGGGCTGCCACTGCGGATGCGGCGGCTCTTCCGCGAACGCCATCGGCGCGCGGTCGCGCCAGCCGCTGAGCATCGGGATGAGGGTCATCGACACGATCAGCGAGATGCCGATCGCGGTGGCGACCGTCAGCGCCTGGTCGCGGAACAGTTCGCCGGCGATGCCCTCCACGAACACCAGCGGCAGGAACACCGCGATGGTGGTGAGCGTGGACGCGACCACGGCCATGCTGACTTCACGGGTGCCTTCGATGGCCGCCTCGAACACACCCAGGCCGCGTTCGCGCGCCTTGGCGATGCTTTCCAGCACCACGATCGAATCGTCCACCACCAGACCGGTCGCCAACGCCAGACCGCCCAGCGACATCACGTTGAGGCTCAGGCCGAACTGGTCCATGAAGAAGAATGTCGTCACGATCGAGACCGGCAGCGACAGCGCGATCACGAAGGTGCTCCAGCCGTCGCGCAGGAACAGGAAGATGATCAGCACCGCAAGCAGGCCGCCGATCACCGCATCGAATTTCACGTCGGCGATCGCGTGGCGGATGAACTGCGACTGGTCGTCGACCGTGGTCAGTTCGATGTCGGCCGGGATCTGGGTCTTGATCTGTTCGATCTTCGCGGCGATGGCGTCGGCGGTGGAAACGGTGTTGGCGTCGCCTTCCTTGTAGATCGCCATTTCGACCGCTTCGCGGCCGCCCAGACGGATGATGGTTTCGCGTTCCTTGTGCCCCTGGCGGACGGTGGCGATGTCCTTCAGACGCACGGCCATGCCGCCGGCCGGCGAACTGGAACCGCCGCCGGAAGCGCTCTGGACCGAGTTGGCGGCGGCGATGGCCGCAGCCGAGCCGGTGGAGGCCGCGACCGCCGCCATCTGCTGCGCGGCCACGGCGGCGGCGTCGTTGCCGGCGCTGCGCGTGGTCACCAGCATCTCGCGCATTTCCTCGATGCTGGCGAACTGGTTCACCGTGCGCACCAGATAGCGCTGGCTGCCTTCTTCCAGACGGCCGCCGGAGACGTTGATGTTCTCCTGCTGCAGACGCTGGATGACGGCGTCGATCGACAGGCCCAGCTGCGCCAACCGCTGCTGGTCGATATCGACCTGGACTTCGTCCTCCAGACCGCCGCCGACCTTCACCGCGGCGACGCCTTCGACCGGTTCCAGCTTCTTCTTGAGGTCGTCGTCGGCGAAGCGACGCAGTTCGGTGAGGCGGCGCAGGGCCTGGGCGTCGTCGCCCGCCGCATCGGCGCCGGGCTTGGCGGCCAGCACGAGGCGCATGATCGGCTCGGTCGAGGGATTGAAGCGCAGCAGCACCGGCGGTTTGGCTTCCAGCGGCAGTTGCAACACTTCCATCTTGTCGCGGACTTCAAGGCTGGCCTGGTCCATATCGGTGCCCCAGGCGAACTCCAGCACGACGTCGCTCTGCCCCGTGCGCGACACCGATTTCAGCTTGCGCAGGTTCTTGACCACACCCAGCGCTTCCTCCACCGGCTCGCTGATCAGCGTTTCGATCTCGGCCGGCGCGGCGCCGGTATATTCGGTGCGCACGGTGAGCGTGGGATAGCTCAGGTCCGGCAGCAGATTGACCTTGAGGTTCATCAACGCCAACACGCCGAACAGGAACATGGTCAGCCAGAACATCGCGACGGTGACCCGGCGGCGTGTCGAGAATTCGACCAGGCCCGATCCACCGCCGCCGGTGCCCTCGCCGTCGCGATCTTCGTGGTCCTGATCGTGGTCCTGATCGTGATCTTGTTGCGGATCATGATCGTGGCCGCGGGATCCTGCGCCGCTCATTGCTTGTTACCCGCAGGCTTGGCGGCGGCCGTCTTCTTCGCCACCGGGTCACCGATGACCTGGACCACGGTGCCTTCGCGCAGCGCGACCTTGCCGGCGGTGACGACGCGATCGCCCAGCTTGAGGCCGGCGCGCACTTCCACCCATTCGCCGTCGTAGTAACCGAGCTTGATCGAGGCGCGCGCGGCCTTGCCGTCGCGCACCGTGTAGACCGCCGGATCGTTCTCGTCGTCGAGCAACGCGCTGCGCGGGATCACCATCGCGTCGGCACGCTGGTCGTAGTCGATCTTCACCCGGCCGAACATGCCCGGCTGCAGCAGGCCGCCGCCCTCGAAGGCGCAGATCACCCTGAACGTGCCGCTGCCGGAATCGATCACCGGGGCGACGCGATCGACGCGCCCCGTGAACGGGCGTCCGGGCAGCGCATCGACCAGCAACTGCACCGGCAGGCCGGCCTTGAGCGTGGCGAGTTCGCGTTCGGGCACGTTGAGTGTCGCTTCGAGACGCGAGGTGTCGACGATGCGGAAGATCGGGCTGTTGATCTGGACGAAGTTGCCGGTCTTGATCGAACGCTCGGCGATCACGCCCGAAATCGGCGCGACCACGTTGGCGTAGGACAGTTCCAGGTTCGCCAGGCGATTCGCCGCACGGACGTTTTCGAGATCGAACTTCAGCTGGTCGATATCGTTGGCGCTGACCAGTTGCTGTTTGGACAATTGCAGCGAGCGGTTGTAGTTGGCCTCCAGCTTGCGCATCTGCGCCGCGGTCTGCGCGGCCTGCAGCACCGCGCGATCGGAATCGAGCCGGACCAGTACCTGGCCGGCCCGGACTTCCTGACCGACCTCGGCCATCACCTGCAAGGCGACGCCGGAGGTCTTGGCCACCACCTGGGACTCGGCGCGGGCCTCCAGCGGCGCGGTGCCGCTGTAACTGGCGGCGATCGGCCTGCTGGCGACCTTGACCGCCTCCACCGGCACGGCGTCCTGGGTTTTCTTCTCGCCTTCCTTCTCCTTGGCCTCGGCATCGCCGCCGCCTTTGCAGCCGGCCAGGGCGAGGCAGCCGAGCAGGATCCCGACGCCCAGGGCGCGGGCGAACATGGGCCGTGCGGTGGGCCTTACGGCCGGAAGGTGCGAAGCGAGGTCGGCGGACATGGTGGGTATCGTCGGCATGGTTGTGAGGTGTTGTATCAAGGTATATCACCCATTCACCATCGACATCCGCCAGAGGTCATGGGTGACGCCCGACAGGATCGATTGGAACATAGCGCCAGCGACGGCGATACGGCCGCCTGCGTCGATGCGACGCGTCAGGCTATACTGTCCGGATTGCACGCTTGCGATGGTGCCGGCACGCAGAACCACTTGCGTGTAGCCCGGCTGTAAGCAGGTCGTGCCCGAACATGACGCTCAACGCCCCGACATCACGCCCTGACATGACGCCAGATATGATCCGATCGCCGAATCGTTATCCGCTGCTCGCCGGTTGCCTCGCCCTCCTCGCCGCATTCGCGGCGCAGGCGCAGACTCCCGCCACCGGCTCCGCCGAAAAAGGCAAGCAACTCGCTTACACCTGCCAGGGCTGCCACGGCGTCACCGGCTACAAGAACGCCTATCCGACCTTCAGCGTGCCGAAGATCACCGGCCAGTCGGCGGAATACCTCGAAAGCGCACTGACCGAGTACCGCAAGGGCACGCGCAAGCACCCGACCATGCAGGCGCAGGCGCAGAGCTTTTCGGAGCAGGACATCAAGGATATCGCCGCCTACCTTTCGAGCTTGAAGAAGTGAGCGCCCCCATGACGAAGCGTCCCATCGCCATCGCCCTCACGTTGGCCCTCGGTCTCGGCATCGCCGCCTGCTCCAACAGCGAAGGCGAACATGCGGCCGACGGAGCCCATAAAACCAAGTTCGAACACGTGACCGCCTACGACGGCGATGCCGCGCGCGGTGAGAAGCTCGCCGCCGACAAGAAACTGGGCACCAGCGGTCAGTCCTGCGTGGATTGCCACGGCGTCGGCGGCGCCAAGCCGATCGACGCGACCTACCCGGTACTCGCCGGGCAGTACCAGGATTACCTGTTCCACAGCATCCAGCAGTACCGCGATGGCGGCCGCGAACACGCACTGATGACCAATCAGATCAAGGGCGCGGTGGAGGCCGGCAACCTCAACGACCAGGGCATCGCCGATCTCGCCGCGTTCTTCGCGAAGCAGCAGGGTCCGCTGGGCGATCTGCACGGCCATTGATGTCGGGTCGGACCTCTCCGGCATCCATCGCCGAGCAACAAAGACGACGGGAGCCGAGAGGCTCCCGTTTCGTTTGCGGTGCTGCCGAGGGTCACGATAACCGCTCCGGATCGGCCGCCCCGGATCACTTCTTCAGACTGTCCTTGTCCTCCTGCAGTTCGGGCTTGAACGGCACGTCCGGCGGCGGCCGCGCGATGGCTTCCTGATCCTGCAGATTGGGGTCGTAGATCGTGCAGCCGCCCCCGCCCTGCAACAGCGAGACGGTGCATTCGATGCGCTTGGTGGTACCGGGGATCGGAATCGCGACTTTCTTGATGCCGCGGCTCACCCACTCTTCCAACAGCGTGCGGTTGGGCACCCAGAAACGGTCGAAACGGGTCGGGGTGTAATCCAGCGGCGGACGCTTGAGCCACGTACCCATGCGATCGATCTTCTGGAAGTCCTCGATGATCGTGCCCGGCGGCAGGCCGCCGCCGACGCGGCCGCCGTCGCCCGGCAGACGGATGCCGCCATCGCTGTTGAACAGCCCGGGACCGCGCCCGGCCGTGGTGCTGTTGCCGGGCGCGTTGCGGTTGGAATCGCCCCAATCGTCGCTGCGGACCATGCTCGGTGCCGCACCCGGAAGCGGCGACGGTGCCGGGCCGGCGCCTGTGGCCGCCGTGGTGGTCGATCGACCGGTACCCGTTGCCTGTGGCTGTCCGCCGGATGTCGGTGCGGTGGTGGGCGTGGTGCTTCGCCCGGTCGCCCCGGTCGCATTCCCGGGCACGGCAGCGGGCAGCTTCGGCGTCGCGGCCGGGCTGGGCGTCGCGGCCACTGCGGTTGCGGCCGGCGCCGGTGGCGTACGCATCGGCACTTCCGTCGGCGCGGTGCGCAGAGTCGGCACGCGGATGTCCGGGGGACGCACCGGCGTCTGCGATAGCGGCCTGACCTGCACTTCCGCCGTGGGTCGCCGCACTTCGACTTCGGTCACTTCCGTGCGCAGCGTGGGCACGGTCGGCGTCGGCACGCTCAGGGCCGGCCGCTCCAGCGCGCGCACGGTGGGGCGCGGTTCGAACGTCTGGATCTCGACGACGGAAGGCGCCACTTGTGGAACGGTCACCTGGAATTGGGGCAGATTCACGTCGCGGGGGACCGGCGCCGGCAAGGTGAAATCGATGTCGGTCCGCGCGGTCTCGGTCACGACCAGCGGCTGGGCGCTGCTCGCTTCGGCCGGCTGCGGCGGCAGTTCGCTGCTCGGCGGTTCGATGGCGGCACTGGCGGAGGGCGGTGGCGGCGGTGCGGCGGCAGCTGTCTGCGCGGTAGCGGTGTGTACGGGTGCGGGTGCCGCAGAAGACGCCGGGGCCTCGATCTCGCCTGGCGCCGCCGCGCCGCCCTGTTCCCCCGGCGTACCCGTGCCGATGTATTCGATGAGTACGGTTTCGCCCGCCTGGGGGGCATCCGGTGGCGCATCGCCGATCGCCACGAAGCCCAGCCACAACAGCATCGTCATGAACACCAGATGCAGCAGGCCGGAGACCAGTCCGGCGACGCCTCGTATCCAACGCTGGTCGCGAGGCGCCGGGTCCCACTGCTGTCGCCCGAGGCTCGCGTAGCCGCGCCAGCGGCTCAACGCCGGGCTGGCTTTGGGCGGCAGGCGTTCCGGACGTGCCAGGAAAACGGCCAGATATTCGACGACCGGGGCGCCGGTCACCGCACCGATACGTTCCTCCATCGACAGGAACCACGACCGCCAGGTCGGCGGGAACGCACCGAACGGCCGATCCGCGTGCAGCGGAAACCGCC
This sequence comes from Thermomonas sp., assembly GCA_020692565.1. Lineage (GTDB taxonomy): Bacteria > Pseudomonadota > Gammaproteobacteria > Xanthomonadales > Xanthomonadaceae > Lysobacter_I. The sequence goes on along the minus strand of JAIMKJ010000038.1, from coordinate 32,253 downwards.
GCCGATGGCGGACCTGGAGAATCTCGATGACGTCTCCGGCAGTGAACACGACCGGTAAGGCCCGGTCAGTCCGACGAGCGCGCGATGTAGGGCGCCGCTCCGCTGGCGTGGTCGGTGGCGTCGCGTACGGCGGTCACCCCGGGGACTTTTTCCAACAGGGTCTTCTCGATGCCCTGCTTCAAGGTGACGTCGGCCATCCCGCAACCGTGGCAACCGCCGCCGAAATTGAGCATCACCACGCCCTCGGCGGTGACTTCCTGCACCGAAACATGGCCCTTGTGCTGCGCGAGCTGGGGGTTGATCTCATGCTCGACCACCCAGCGCACGCGTTCGACCAGCGACGCCGACTCGCCCGGCGTCACACCCTTGATCTTCGGCGCGCGGATCTGCAGTTGGCTGCTGGTGGCCTGCTGGGTGTAATCGATCTCCGCGCCGTCGAGATATTGGACACTGCCGGCATCCAGCCACAGGGTGAATCCTTCGCAGTCCACCGCCCATTCATCGCCCTGCAGGTCGCCGGGCTCGGCGAATTCGAGGCGGACATCGGCACGCGGCGTGCCCGGATGCATGGCGCTGAGACGCACGCCCAGGCCCGGCAGGGCCTCGCGTTCGATGAGGCGACGGAAATGCGACTGGGCGGATTCGGAAATCTGGATCATCCGGCTATTCTAGCGGGCCGACCCGCCCGTGCTCGTCAGGTTTGCGTTACGTGGGCGGAACAGTGTTCAGCTTCGCGCGACCCGCCACAGGAGACCCGCCGTGTCCGACCTCATCCCCCTCGCCCAGGCCCACTGCATCCCGCGCCGCGGCCATGAGCACCGCCTGCCCCCGGCACGTATCGCCGAACTCATGCCGCAACTGCCCGGCTGGGAACTGGGGGAGAACGGCCACGCGCTGCTCAAGACCTTCACGTTCGCGGACTACTACCGGACGATGGCGTTCGTGAATGCCTTGGCGCATGTCGCCCATCGCGAAGACCATCATCCCGATCTGGGCGTGCATTACGACCGCTGCGCCGTCCGCTTCTCCACCCACGATGTCGGCGGCCTGAGCGAAAACGACTTCATCTGCGCGGCCAGGGCCGAAGCGTTGGCGAACTGACGATGGCGACGGGCCGATACAGCTTCGTCGCGATGCTGTTCCTCATGAGCATGCGCGCATCGATGGCGCACAGGGCGACAACCCCTGGGGCCGGCTGACGCTGGGTCTCGTGGGACGGTTGCTTGCGCCGTACGCACGCAGATCGCTCTACCGGGAATCGCGCCGCCGTCAGAAACACCGTGCGGCCATCGTGCCGGGAACGATTGGATTAGTATTTCCGCAACCGGACATGCCAAGGATGCCCATGGGCGACATCACCGAACTGATCGATGTGGGCAATCACGGCAAAGGCGTCGACAACGCGGCGCTGTTCAACGCCGCCTATGACGAACTGAAGAAACTCGCGCGGGCGCGGCTGTCGCGCTCCGGCCCGCTGACCCTGCTCGACAGCACCGCGCTGGTGAACGAAATCTGGCTGCGTCTCTCCGGCAAGCAGACCTTGCAGGTGGAGACCCGTCGGCGATTTTTCGCTTACGCCGCGCAGGTGATGCGCACCGTCATCGTCGATCAGCTGCGCGAACGCCACGCACTGCGCCGTGGCGGCGGCGAACGCGCGATCACGCTCAACACCGCGCTGGGCGACGGCGTTGCCGGCGACGACGAAGCGCTGCAGGTCCATGAAGCGCTGGCGTCGTTGGCGCAACTGGAGCCGCGACTCGCCCAGGTCGTGGAGATGCGCTATTTCGGCGGCATGACCGAAGTCGAGATCGGCGAAACACTGGGGCTGACCGAGCGCACCGTCCGCCGCGACTGGGAGAAAGCGCGCCTGCTGTTGGCGTCGATGCTGGAGTGAATCCGGTTGGCGCCTTCGAGCAAGCCGCCGGTTGAACGCCTGCATGCACGCCGGGGGCAACCGGATCGCGGACAACGGCGGTCGTTGTCCGGTTCGCACTCCGCATCCCGTTCGGGCGGGCGCCTACCCGCGGGAATCCGCATGAAACGCCTGCCCTCATGAAGCCTTTACCCTGCTCTCCCTCCGATTGGCCCCGGTTCTCATCGCTGCTGGATGCCTATCTCGAACTCGAACCCGGGCAGCGCTCGGCATGGCTCGACGCTCTGCCGGAGGACGACGCCCGGTTCAAGCCTTCGTTGCAAGCCGTGCTTTCGACCGGGGAACGCCGCAGCGGCGACTGGTTGGACCGGCCCATCGGCGGCGGCGATATCGTTTCACGGTACCTCGAAGGCATGCGCCTCGGCCCTTGGCGGTTGCTGCGACCGCTGGGCAGCGGCGGCATGGGCGCAGTCTGGCTGGCTGCGCGCAGCGATGGCGCCTACGAACGCCAGGTCGCGCTGAAACTGCCGCATGCGCACTTGCTCGCGGGCGCGCAGCGCGAACGCTTCAAGCGCGAACGCAACATCCTCGCTGGATTGAGCGATCCGCGCATCGCGCGCTTCTACGATGCCGGCATCGGCATGGACGAAAGCGGAGACGAGCAGCCGTGGCTGGCGCTGGAGTATGTGCAAGGCACGCCGATCACCGAACATTGCGAGCGCCATGCGCTGTCGATCCGCAACCGCGTGGCGCTGCTGCGGGAAGTCGCCGCGGCGGTGCAGGCGGCGCATGCGCGGCTGGTCGTGCATCGCGATCTCAAACCGGCGAATGTGCTGGTCACCCCTGCGGGCGAGGTGAAACTGCTGGATTTCGGCATCGCAAAACTGATCGACGGTGATGGCGACGACGACAGCGGCGATGGCGGCAACTTGACCCAAGCGGACGGCCACGCGGCCACGCCCGACTATGCCGCACCGGAACAACTCGACGGAGGCGCCGTCACCGTCGCCACCGATGTGTATGCGTTGGGCGTGATGCTGTATGAGCTGCTGGCCGGACAGCGCCCGTTCCCGACCCGATCTCGCCTGGGGCGGATGATCGAACAGCGCGGCGAGGCGCCGCTGGCATCTAGCCACGCCAGCGGCAAGCGCCGCGGCGAACTGGCCGGCGATCTCGACGCCATCCTCGCCAAGGCCATGTCGATCGAGCCAGCGCAACGGTACGCATCGGCGGATGCGTTTTCGGAAGACCTGCGGCGGCATCTGTCGCACCAGCCGATCCAGGCCAAACGCATCGGCCGCTGGCAGCGCGCACGCAAGTTCGTCCGTCGCCACCACCAGGGCGCGGCGGTTGCTTGCCTGTTGCTGGCCGCGCTCGGTGCCGGCGTGGGCGGCGTGCTCTGGCAGGCGCAGCGCGCGGCCGAAGAAGCGCGCCGCGCCGGTGCGATCAAGGATTTCCTGATCGAAATCTTCGCCGCGAACGATCCGCGCATCGCCTCCGACCAGCCGCGGGGCAGCATCTCCGCCAAAGCCCTGCTGGATGCCGGCGCGGCGAAGATCGAATCGCGCTTCGCCGACGACCCCGACGTGCAGATCGAACTGCTGCGCACGGTCGCCGATCTGTACGCTCAGCTCGGCGAGAACGAACGCTACGAAGCGCTGCAGGCACTGCAGCTGAAGAAAGTGCGCGAGCGCTACGGCCCACTGCATCCGAACATCCTCGACGGCGCAGTGGAAGCCTCGACGCGCGCCTGCAACGCGGGCGACGCGTCGCGCTGCGAGTCCACGCTGGCCGAAGCCGACAGGGTGCTGAGCGCCGCCGGCGAGAAGTATCCCGAACTGCGCGCCCACTGGTGGATCGGCCGGGCGCAATTCCTTCAGCGCCAAGACGGCCGCAGCGACGATGCGCGGCTGGCGTTCGAACGCGCGGCGGCGCTGTTCGGGAAACATGCGCCGCGTTCGCGCGGACACGTCACCGCACTGCACGAACTGGCAGGGTTTCTCACTGCGCAGCAGCAGGACCACGCGCGCGCCATCGCCACATATCACCGTGCGCTGACGCTGGCCGAGTCGCTACCGGACAGGAACGATGCCGAACTGCAGACGCTCTACGGCAATCTCGGCATCATCCATCAGCAACTCGGTCAATTCGCCGAGGCCGCAGCCGCTTTCCGCAAGTCCGCGGACATCGCCGACCGCACCACCGGCGCGGAATTTCCCACCGCCTGGGTGCCGCGCGCGAACGCTGCGCGCACCCTGCATCTGATCGGTCAGCGCGAAGCCGCGCACCTCGAATTCGAACGTTTGCTGCCGCTGCTGCCCACCGACGGCAGCCATGCGCTGGAATCGGCGACCGTACGCATGCATTACGGCGAACGCATGGCCAGCGAAGGCCGAACAGCGCTGGCCATCGAAGCGCTGGAAGCCGTGGAGCGCACCTACGCGCAGCAGTCCGCCTTTTCTTTTCAACTGCGGCTGACCCGACGATTCCTGGGCGAAGCCTACGCCCGCGCCGGGCGCAACGAAGCCGCGGGGCGGATGCTGAAGGCGTCGCTCGACGAATACCTGGCGCATCAGCAGGACCGCGAGCAGCCGGTGATGGCGATCCGCGAAAGCTGGGGGCGCTGGCTGCTGGACAACGACAGAATGGACGAGGCGAAGGCGCAGTTCGAAACCGTCGTCGACCATGCCGATGGCCGCTCCCTGGCGCATATCGCACTGGCGCATGGCGGGCTGGCGCGCGTAGCACTGGACAGACGCGACCGTGCCGTCGCATGGCGCGAAAGCGGCGCGGCGCTGGATGCCTGGAATAACGTCGCCGGCTTCCGCGACGTGCGAATGGGCGTGTACCTGCAACGGATACGCGCCGACGTTCTGGCGATCGGCGGCGAAACCGCGGCCGCCCAGGCGCTGGAAGACGAGGCCGCCGCCGCCAGCGCGCGCTACGACCATCCCGACAGTGCGTCGGTCGTACGCCGACATATGGCTGCGATGCGGTAACGTCATTGATGCCGGCCGCATTGCCCGCATCGCGCATTCCCGACAGCCCCGGCCGGCCTTGCGCCGGGGCGCGGCAAAAAATGTTCACCGCCATGTCCGGTTCGCATGGCCGCCCCCCGTTCGGCAATGGTCCCTCACATCACGGATCGCCGACATGCCCCGCAACCGCTTCGCCCTCGCCCTCGCCCTGACGCTCGCCGCCTGCATCGGCACCGCCCACGCCGGCTCCAAGCAGCGCCCGACCCTGCCGCGCAAGAGCAGCGACGCGCGCGTCGCTGTCGCGATCTACGAATTCACCAGCAACCTGCCCGAGATCTCGCCGCGCGGCGCCACCGAACAGTTCAAGACCGCGCTGGTGCAGAGCGGCCAGTTCCGCGTGGTGGAGCGCGCCAGGCTCGACCGCGGGGTGGTCCGCGAAAAGCAGATGAACGCCGCCGGCCAGACCACCGGCAGCACCTCACAGCAGCAGTTGCGCGGCGCGGAATATATCTTCGAGGCTGAAATCACCGAGCTGGGCAGCGGCACCCGCACCAGCAGCAACGGCGTGAACATCGGCGGCCTGCAGGTCGGCGGTGCGCGCAATAACGACGAGTTCGGTCTGGACATCAGCATCGTCGATGCGAATACCGGCGATGTGGTCGACGCCATCAGCGTGCGCAAGCGCCTGAAGGGCACTGCACGCAGCGTCGGCGGCATCGGCGCGCTGATCAACCGCGTCCGCGCCGAAAAAGGCAAGGGCGGCGTGGCCTACAGCCCTGAAGTGCAGCACCAGTCCACCCGCAAGGACAACTTCGATGCGGTGCTGCGCGAGGCCATCGAAGAAGCCGTGTACGAACTGGCGAAGCGTTTCGACGCCAGCGTCGCCGACAGCAAGTAATCGGGAGCCACGATCATGCGCACATACCACACGATGTCGCTGCTCGCACTGACGCTGACCGCCGCCTGCGGCACCGCCGACGCACAGCAGGGTTACGGCTATCCGCAGCCGTCGGGACCGGCCGCGCCCTCCACCCTCCCCGGCCGCGGCGACAGCGAAGCGCGGGTGCCGGTGGTGGATCCCGCTCCGGTCGCGATGCCCGCGCCGCGCAAGCCGAAACCGAAGCCTCAACCGCAGACGCAACCGTCGCCCTGGGGCGGCACCGCGCCCACCAAACCCACGACGCCGCCGGTCGCTTCGCAGCCTCCTGTTACTTCACAGCCGCCTGTCGTCACGCAACCGCCCGTCGTCTCGCAGCCGAACAACACGCCGCCGAGCAGCGGTCCGCAGGCCGGCGCCAACGATCGCCTCACCAGTGCGTATCGCGGCGTGCCCAAAACTTCGGCCATCGTTCGCGGCGGCGGCGCAGCGCAGACCGGCGGCAGCGTCGCCGGCGCGTCCGTACAGCGCACGACATCCACTGCATTGGCCTGCGTACAGAACGGCAACACTCCGAGAATCACCCGCATCCGGCCCGCGAACGATGCCTCGCTGCAGCCCGATGGCGCCTTCATCGTCGAAGGCCTGTGCTTCGGCGACGCACCCGGCAAAGTCCACATCACGCTGCCGACGCAGTACGGTCGCATCCGGGCCAACGAAGCGCAGATCCTCGATTGGGACGGCGAGAAGATCCTCGCGCAATTGCCGGCCGGCATCGTCAAGGCGATTTCCGGCGATGCTGCGGTGGAAGTCGCATCGGCCGGCGGCATCCGCGGCGCGGGCAAGGACATCGCGTTCGAGCCGCGCTGGGAAAAAGTGAAGCTCAAGGGCGTGGATATCAACGTCACCGCATGCAGGGTGGCGAACATGGCGCCGAGCCATCACGACTGCACCATCTACAACCGCGCGACCGGCCCGATCATGCGGGCCATCCATTACCGCGGAGATCCCGACTCGCAGGTCGGCGTCGCGAGTCGCGACCGCTACGATGTGCAGATGCCGCAGTGGATGCGGCCCGCGGACTGCGGAATCGCGGTAGCCACCAGCACGAGCGATGCTTCAGCGCCTCTCGGCACCGCCGGTGTGGCCTACAACGGCAGCAGCGTCGTCGTCGACTGGCAGTTCAACGGCAAGGCCGAAAAAGGTTCGGCCATCCTTTACGACGTCGAATGCACGGTGTGGGCGCCCGTGGGTGTGGTGGCGCAATGAACGCCGCCTGGCTGCTGATTTCCGCCGGCCTCGCGCTCGCCAGCGCGCAGGCGTCGGCTCATCCACCCGGCCCTCGCGGACCGGGCCATCGCCCGCAGACCACGCAGGTGCCGCAACCGGTCGCGCCGTCGACGCTGCCTGACGAAGCATATCGTTACGGTGACGACTATCCGTACGCATATACGTACGCGATCGATCACGAACGATACGGATACGACACGCGCGGGCCGTGCATTGCACAGGGCTCGTCGCAAGACATCCCAAATGAAACGTCCGATTCGGCCGCATCGGGTGAAAGCGCCACGCCGAACGCCATCGACTGGTGCGCGCTTGCGCCTTATCAGCCCCGTTACGCGCCGCAGATTCCGGCGTCGTGGTGGTGGCATCACCGTACACCGTGGCGCTACGGGAGGACGCAGTGAGCATCCTGCGCATCGCACTGCATGGCGTTCGCATCGGCCTGCTCGTTCTGCTGATCCTGCAATCGCTGCAGATGGTGTCCGCACTGCGGATGCTCGATGGCCCGGACGCTTTCGAGGTCAGCCCATTCCTGCTGGCGGCACTGGTTTTCAAATCGATCCTGCTACTCGCGAACCTCGGTCTGCTGTGTCTGGCGCACTACGCCGTCCGCAGATCGCGTCCGACGCCGCCTTCTCCCGCCCTTCGTACCACCTTCAATGGAGAGTCATCATGAAGCTCATCGCCCTGTCGCTGTCGGCCTGCCTGATCTTCGCAGCGAACACCGCACACGCGCTCGATTCCGTCTGCGAAACATATCTGCGCGCCGCCGAGAAATCCGCGCAGCAACCCGCGCGCCACACCATCACAGAAACCGGAGGCATGCGCCTGGAAATCATCGTCGTCGACGGCAAGACCTATACGAAGATGGAAAGCAAATGGACTCGGCACAACAATACCGACGTGGGTCAAACCGCAGCAAAGGAACTCAACGCAGCCATCCGCTCAGGAAAATATCCGATGACCGGCTGCCGCAAGCTGGGGCCGCAGATCGTCGACGGCATTCCGACCACCGCCTATGCCTATACCCTGAAAATTCCGGGCATGCCGAGCGGCGAAGCCAAAGCCTTCGTCGGCAGCGATGGTCTGGTGCATGCGCAATCCACCTCGGACGCGAAAGTCCGTATCCGCTACCGCGGCGTGACCGCGCCGGCCCTGTGAGGAGCGCGATTTCATGAACACGACCCTGTCCGCGAATCGAGATCTGCTGATACCGGCGATGGTCGCGATACTGCTCACGTCTGGCTGCGGCAAGAACGCCGATGCGGAATCGGCCGAATGGCCGGCCGTCGAGGCCGCCACCGCATCCACCGCAAGCGAAGACGCACCAGCCCCGCTGCCGCGCGCCTGCACGCTGCTGACCGCGGAAGAAGCGCAGACAGCGATCGGCCAGAGCGCCGGACAAATGGCCGACGACCCTGAAAACTGTATGTGGGCCAGCAGCGAACATCCGGGCAGGATGACCATGCTGATGGTGCAGGTGATCCGCGGTGGAACGCCTGCGGACACCGACACGCTCTACGAGAACCTTACCGGCCTGTCGGGCCATCTCAACATGGCGATCAACGACCAGCTCGGCAAAAAAACCGGCAAATCCGGTCAGGACATCGAAGGTCTGGGCGATGCGGCGTGGTGTTCGGCGAGCAATGCCGATCTGATCGGCGCACAACAGCTCGTCGTCCGCATCGGTACGATCATTCTCTCGCTCAACATCACCGGCATGACCAGGGGAGAGCCGCAGGCATCGCTGTGTCCAAGGCTTGAAGCCGCGGGTCGTACCGCGCTCGGTCGCCTCGGAACGACGCGATGATCCGGCCGGCATTGAACCGGGCGCAGAACCGCCACGCCGAACCGGTGCCGTCCTGATGCCCATCCATCGAAAAATACTGCTCTGGGTCGCGCTCGCGGTGGTGTCTTTCTGCGCAATGCAGGCGGGGTGGCGCTTGTGGCTGCTGAGTGCCGGCGACCCCGTCGTCGGTGAAATCAGAGTGGCCCAGGACAGTTGCCGGACCAGGCATCGCGCGAACTGTTTCCTGGGCCGCGCCATCGTGAATCCGCGCATGGACACGCACAAGCTCAAGGTCAGCAAGATTCCCGGCGGCCGCTTCTATGCAGTCGGCGAAACCGTCGAGATGCGCGTGTACCCGGCCGAACGGCTCTATCTCGCCGCCGTCTACACGCCGATCGACTGGCTGTTGGGTCCGGTTCGCACCGCCGTGATCGCATTGCTGATCCTGTTTTCGGCGCTGATGCCCGCACGAATGAAAGTGCTGTGGATCCCGCCGATCGTGATCGCGGTCTTTCTCACCATGAGCTGACCCCCGGCACTCAATCTACATCCATCCGCATGCCCCCGCATGCATCCATCGAGGAATCCCTCATGCGTCTTCCGAATCTTTCCGCCGCTACGCTCGCTTTCATCGCGATCGCCACGACATGTATCGTCGGCGCCGCACCACCCGACTGGGGGACACCCGCCCGGTCGCGTGCGCCCGCCAAGCCCGTCGACGCCGCGGTCCGCGCCGGCGATGCGTACGTCGAACAGAGGTCGTATTGGGTGCGCGTACCCGGCTGCGCGCGCGACATCGCCGGCGGCGGTAACGGCGTCGTGTACGTGACCGGCTGCGATGTCGTGCCCAACAGCCGCGGCTCCTCGCACTTCTACCGCTGGAACGGCGCCGAATTCGCGCCGCTGGGCGTTGCCGGCTACGGCAGCGCCATCGCGACCTACGCCGGCAACAGCTACACCGTCGGCGGCGACGCGATGCTGTACAGCAGCATCAACGACGGCGAGTGGATCAAACGCGGCACGCCGAACGACCAGCCGATCACCGACATCGCCGCCGGCCAGGCCGGGATCTGGGTCATCACCTCGCAGCCGAGCGGCGAAGGCGGCAACGCCATCTCGCGGGCATTGCCCTGCCCGAACACCGGCATCGCCGGGGGCGCCAAGGACTTCTGCGGCTGGGAAGAAATGCCCGGCGCCGCGGTGCGCATCTCGGTCGGGCGCACTGCATGGGTGGTCAACGCGCAGGGCCAGATCTTCGAATGGTCCACCTACGGCGGCGGCCACTGGCAGAAGCGCCCGGGCTGTTTCACCGATGTGGCCGTGAACGGGGTCATTGTCTACGCCGTTACCTGCAAACGCGGCAAGGGCGATGGCAACGCAATCTATCGGGGCGGCGTCGGCGGCACCTGGGTGGATGTGCAGGGCGCTGGCAAGCGGGTGGGCGTGGATGCCGCCGGCAACGCCTGGGCCATCACCGACAGCGGCGAGATCTGGCGCCACGAGGTCCGGTAAGCGCAGCGCGCTGAACCTCGCGCCCGAGGCCTGCGGTATTGCGCTTCACGAAACGCCCGGATCGTTCTCGACAATCCGGGCGTTTCGATGGCGTTACTTCAGCCGATCCAGCGCATCCACCAGTTCCGGCGCCAGCGGCGCGTCCAGCAGGTACGGTTCGCGACCGCCGTCCAGGGCGAATTCCAGCGATGCCGCGTGCAGGAACAGTCGCTTCAAGCCGAGCTGCTCGCGCAGACGCTTGTTGACCTCCGGATCGCCGTATTTGTCGTCGCCGGCCACCGGATGACCGATGTGCTGGGCATGGACGCGGATCTGGTGGGTGCGGCCGGTCTCGATCCGCACTTCGCAGTACGAGTGTCCGCCGCGACGCTCCAGCACCCGGAAATGGCTGAGCGAGGCCTTGCCCCCCGAATGCACCTGCACATGCCGCTCGCCGCCCTGGCGCAGGCCGATGTGCAGCGGCGCATCGACGCTCATCGTGCCGTCGGGCATGCGCCCGACCAGCAGGGTCAGGTAGCGTTTGGCGATCCCGCGGCCATCTTCGGCATCGTTCTCGCGCATCAGCGCCTGCAGCTCGGTCAAGGCCGAACGCTTCTTGGCGATGACCATCAGCCCGGAGGTGTCGCGGTCGAGCCGGTGCACCAGCTCCAGGGTCGCGTTCGGGCGCAGGGCGCGGAGGGTCTCGATCACCCCGAAGCTGATCCCGCTGCCGCCGTGGCTGGCCACCCCGGTCGGTTTGTTGATCGCCAGCAGCCGGGCGTCCTCGAACATGATGCTGGCCTCCACCGCCTGCAGCAGACCGGGCGCCGGGGTGCCCTTCTCGCCCGGTTCGGGCACATGCACCGGCGGGATCCGCACCTCGTCGCCGCCCTCCAGCCGGGTTTCGGCCTTGGCGCGGCCGCCGTTCACGCGCACCTGCCCACTGCGGATGATCTTGTAAATCAGCGACTTGGGCGCGCCCTTGAGCACGCCGAACAGGAAATTGTCCAGCCGTTGACCGTCGCGGTCCTCGTGAATGCGGACAAGGCGGACCTTGCCCGAGGGCTCGGTGCCGGAACGCGGCGGTACATTCGATGTGGTCATATGGATGCGGTCATGGGGATTGTGATCTGCTACACTCGTTGAGCGGTATAAGGGGTTGATTTCGCTAGGGAGTTAGCGACAGACGCATCCGCGTCGCGTCGCTCGAATGGGCCGAAAGCCCGCCTCCCCCGCGATATCCGATGCAGTACGCGACCACCGCCCCCGGGGCGGCCATGTTAGCGGCTTGTCGGCAAAGCCGGTTATCGCCGAGTGCGTCAGACACTCGTGCTGAACACGTCCCGTGCCGCCGCATCATCGCGCTTCCAGCGCAACCGACGCAGGCGGCCGGCCTGTAACACGTTTATAGAACAACAAGCGCTCCCGCGGCTCGCCGTGGTGTTGCAGCGCTGGAATACTTGAAGCGGCGCATGCCGCGCGCCTGCCTCATGGCAGGCCCGCCCCCTTGGGCGGGACGAGCGCGCGGCGGTGCCGCCGGCAGTCTCCAGAGGCGAAAACGCCCATGGCGTTCCGCGCGCCCGCTCTCGAGCGGGAATGATGCGCGTGAGGAACGCAAGACCATGAAACGCATGCTGATCAATGCGACGCAGGCCGAAGAACTGCGCGTCGCCATCGTCGAAGGCCAGACGCTCTACGACATCGATATCGAACGGCCGTCGAAAGAACAGAAGAAATCCAATATCTACAAAGGCCGGATCACCCGGCTCGAGCCGTCGCTGGAAGCGGCGTTCGTCGAATACGGCGGCGAGCGTCACGGTTTCCTGCCGCTGAAGGAAATCTCCCGCGACTACTTCCAGGCCGGCGTGGACCACCACAAGGCCGGGATCAAGGAACTCCTGCGCGAAGGCCAGGAAGTCGTGGTCCAGGTCGACAAGGAAGAGCGCGGCAACAAGGGCGCCGCCCTGACCACGTTCATCTCGCTGGCCGGCCGCTACATGGTGCTGATGCCCAACTCGCCCACCGCTGGCGGTGTCTCGCGCCGGATCGAGGGCGACGACCGCGCCGCGCTGAAGGCGGCGATGGACGTGCTGGCCATTCCCGACGAAATGGGCGTGATCATCCGCACCGCCGGCGTCGGCCGCGACGCCGAAGAGCTGCAGTGGGATCTCGATTACCTGCTCAGCGTCTGGAAAGCGATCGCCGAAGCCGCGCTGAAGAAAACCTCGCCGTTCCTGATCTATCAGGAATCGCGGCTGATCATCCGCGCGCTGCGCGACTACATGCGCGCCGACATCGGCGAGATCCTGGTCGACACGCCCGAGATGTACGAAGAGGCGAAGGAATTCGTCGAGCAGGTGATGCCGCACAACCTGCGCAAGCTCAAGCAGTACGTCGACGACACCCCGCTGTTCAACCGCTTCCAGATCGAATCGCAGATCGAGAACGCCTACGAGCGTTCGGTGCGCCTGCCCTCGGGCGGCTCGCTGGTGATCGACCAGACCGAAGCGCTGACCGCGGTCGACGTGAACTCCTCGCGCGCCACCAAGGGCGGCGACATCGAGGAAACCGCATTCAACACCAACCTCGAAGCGGCTGAAGAAGTGGCGCGCCAGATGCGCCTGCGCGATCTCGGCGGCCTGGTGGTGATCGACTTCATCGACATGGCGTCGAACAAGCATCAGCGCGATGTCGAGAACAAGCTCTCGCAGGCGCTGAAGCACGACCGCGCCCGCGTCCAGCTCGGCCGCATTTCCAAGTTCGGCCTGATGGAAATGTCGCGCCAGCGGCTGCGCCCGAGCCTCGGCGAATCCAGCCAACTGGTGTGCCCGCGCTGCGACGGCCACGGCCGCATGCGCAGCATCGAATCGCTGTCGCTGTCGATCATCCGTCTCGCCGAAGAGCATGCGATGAAGGACAACACCGGCCAGGTGCTGGTGCAGGTGCCGATCGAGATCGCGAACTACCTGCTCAACGAGAAGCGCCGCGCACTGAACGAAATCGAGAAGCGCCACGACGCGCCGATCGTGATCGTCGCCGACGAATCGCTGCACACGCCGCACTACGAAGTCACCCGCATCCGCGAGAACGAGCTGGGCGAAGAAACCGCGAAGCCGAGTTACCAGCGCGGCACCCCTCGCAAGCTGGCGACCATCGCGCTGACCAAGGCCAATCTGAACGTGCCGGCCGCCCCCGCAGTGACCAACGTCAAACCGGCGCGTCCGGCGCCGATGCGCGAGGAGCGCGAGGAAGCCCCGCGCGCAGCCGCACCGCAACCGCAGGCCCCGCAGCCGGCGCCGACGCCCGCATTCGCGCAGCCCGCACCGGCCGCCAAGTCCGGCGGACTGATGGGTTGGCTGAAGGGATTGTTCGGTGGCGATGCCACGCCGTCGCCCGCACCGGCACGCCCGCAGCAGGGTCAACAGCAGAATCGCGACCGCGGCGAACGCCCGGACCGCAATGGCGGCCAGCGCCGCGACCAGCAGCGCGACAACCAGCGCGGCCCGAAGGGAGGGCGCGACCAGCAGCGTCGCGACGAACCGCGTCGTGAGGAATCGCGCCGCGGCGCGCAGCCGCAACAGGCACAGCAGCCGAAGCAGCAGAACGAGCCGCGCCAGCCGCAGGGTCAGCGCCAGCAGCCCAAGCAGGCGCAGCAGAACACCCTGCAGCCCAACGGTCAGCAGCCGAAGCCGCCGCGCCAGCAGACACCGAAACAGGTGAACGCCGACGGCGCCGAACACACGCAGCGCCCGCAACAGCAGCCGCGTCGCGAAGAACGTGCGGCTCAGGCCGAGGCGTCGAAGCCGCAGACGCCCGCGGCTGTCGATGCGTCCGCAGCGATGCCGGTGGCAGCAGCCGTGGTTTCGACCATTCCGCCGCAGAGCAACGGCGCCGAGCCGCCGGATACCGTGAACACCGCGATCGATGCGAACGGTCTCGAACACGCGGCCGAAGATGCCGGAGACGATGGTTCGCAGGAAGCCGGCGGGCGTCGCCGTCGCGGACGTCGCGGTGGTCGTCGTCGTCGTCGTGGCGCGGGTGAAGGCGCCTCCTCCGGCGAAGAAATGCTGGCCGACGACGTCATGGCCAGCGACGAAACGCAGCCGACCGTCGACCGCAGCCAGCCGGAATTCGATTTCGACGACCTTCCGGCCATCGTGCGGCAACCGGTGGCCGCACCCGCGGCTCCGGCCGCGCTCGCAGCCGCTGCGACGGTCGCCGCGATCGAAGTCGCGCGCTCCGAAGCGCCTGCTCCCACGATCGAGACTCCGGCGGCCGATGCCATCGAAGCGCGTGCGCCCGAGGCCGCAACGGTCCCGGAAGCAGGCGTTCCGGCCAACGAAGTCCCGGCCGTGATCGAAGCGACGTCCGCGATCGGTGCGCCAGCGCCGGTCTTCGAGCCCGTCATCGAACGACACATCGCTGAGCAGCCGGCGGTCGAACCGCAAGGGGTCGAACCGCAGGCTGCCGTGCAACAGACTGTAGAACAGCAAGTCGTCGAGCAGCCGGTGGTCGAGCACGTCGTCGAAACCGTTGCCCTGGCCATCGCGCCGGAGCCGGCAACCGATTCTGTGGCCGAACCCGTTGCCGATGCCGTCCTGGCGACGGCCGATACCGCCGTCGTTGCCGCACCAGCGGCAGAGACCGTCGCGGCCGAGCCGGCAATCGTCATCGCGCCGCCGGATGTGGCCGCCGAACTCGTCGAGGATATCGCCGCGCCGCAGTACGGCATCGGCCTGCCGTTGTTCGACACTGTTCCCGACACGGCACCCGATGCCGAATCGACGGCGCAGACCCGCGCCGCCGACGAGGACAGCGAAAAGAAAGCCTAATGCCCTGCCCCACCCGCGTCAGCAGACGGCCCGACACTGTCTGCTGACGCGCGATGGATGGCCGCGATAGCCCTGTAGAGCGGGCCTCAGCCCGCTGCAGCGTATCCGTGGGTCCCGGGCGGCCTGGAAGCCGCTCCATACGGTGTGGAAACGCATTTTCGTGGTTGCCGTTGCAGGCGCCGCGATTTCGAACATGCCTTCATGAGCACGCTTCGATGTGCAGGCTTTGATGTGCATGCGTTCATGCGCATGCCCTGATGCACATGCCTCATCAACGTGCCTCAGAGGATGCGCGCAGGGTCGCTCAGACCGTACTGCGAAGACAGCCGCGCCAGCGCGATGCTGTCCTGGATGCCGAGCTTCTCGAACAGCCGCGACTTGTGCGTGTTCACGGTCTTCGCACTGAGACTCAGGCGCTTGGCGATCTCTTCCTGGCGAATGCCCTGCACCAGCAGCATCGCGACTTCCAGTTCGCGCGGCGACAGCGTGTCGAAGGGCGAAGATTCGCCGCCGATGCCCGCCAGCGCCAGATGCTGGGCGATGCCGTTGGCCAGATAACGTTTGCCGCGCGCCACGTCGCGCACTGCACGCAACAGTTCGGCCGCATCGCCGCCCTTGCCGACGTAACCGGAAGCCCCGGCTTCGATCAGCCGTTTCGGCATCGGCCCGTCCTCCAGCACCGACACCACCACGACCTTGCTGCCGTAGTCGCCCTTGACGATGCGCTCGGTGACTTCAAGCCCGCTGATGCCGGGCAGATGCAGGTCGCAGAGCACCACGTCGGGCTTGAGCCTGCGGATCATCGGCAGTGCGATTTCGCCGGAATCCGCTTCGCCGACGATGTCGATATCGGTTTCGCCCGACAGCATCAGCCGCATGCCGGTACGCACCAGCGCGTGGTCGTCCAGCAGAAACACCCGAATCTCCATTCCGTTCCCCACGAAGTCGTCCTGCGCACAGACTAGGCAAGCCCGGCGGGTGCGACAAGCGCCATTCCCCGCGCCAGCGTGTAGGGAAAATCCTACCCGCGTCCGCGGCCACGCAGGGCAGATGACTTGCGACACCTCTGGGGTGGCCGCGACTCTGGCAGGATGCGTCTTTCGCCAAACGCTTGGCCTACAGGAATCGCCGATGTCCCTGCTGCCGCGCCGCCCGACCGCTCTGGTCGCCGCACTGCTGGTTCCCGTATTGATTCCGATGCTGACGGCCTGCGCATCGCTGTCCGCGACGCAGCCCGCAGCCAGCGGATCCGACCCTGCCCGCAGCCGCTGGTACCGCGATGTCGCGGGCATGGCGCAGGCCGAGAACAACGCTGGCCGCCGCGCGCATCTGCAGACGCGCCTGCAGGGCCTCGGCCTGACGGCGACGAAACAGGCGTTCGTCGCCGGCCGATTGGAAGGCGAAAACCTGCTGGTCGACCTCGGCGGCCCGGCCGGCGCGCCGCTGCTGTTGATCGGCGCGCACTCGGATCGCGTCGACGCGGGTCGCGGCGCCACCGACAACGCCTCCGGCAGCGCGGTGGTGATGGCGTTGGCCGAACGCCTGCAACGCGCGCCGCTGGCGCATCACCGGGTGAAGCTCGCGTTCTGGGATCTGGAAGAACACGGGCTGCTCGGCGCCGCGGCGCATATCGAACAAAGCCGCGAACAGGGCGGCGAAAAGCCCGCTCTCTACATCAACGTCGATGTTTTCGGCTGGGGCGACAGCCTGTGGATGATGACGCCGGACGCCACGCACCCGCTGGTCGCCGCCAGTCGCAGCGCCGCAGAGGCGCAGGGCCTGGCGATCAGCGCAGGCAAGGACTATCCGCCGTCCGATCATCTGGCGTTCCTCAAGGCCGATTGGCCCGCGGTGTCCTACTCGCTGGTCGGCGCCGACGAAATCCCGGAGATCCTATCGATGTTCTCCGGCAAGCGATCGATGTCGCCGCCGAAAGTCATGAAGGTGATCCACAGCCCGAACGATACGATCGATCAGGTCGACGAAGCCGCCGCCGCCAAAGGCATTGATGCGGTGGAAGCCGCGATCCGCGCCTGGGACGCGCAATCGAAATAAATGAAACCCGTTCTTCTGTAGGAGGGCCTTCAGGCCCGAGCTTTTAGGACACCGCAGATTGCCAACGGCTCGGGGCTGAAGCCCCTCCTACTACAGCGGATCAACGGCCGCATCGGGCAACGCTTGCCCCGGATGCCAGCCCTGCATCTGCAGCGTATCCAGCAGACCGGCGACCTCGGCCTTGGCATCCAGGCTATGGACCGGCAGTACCAGCACGTCGCCGGCGCGCGCCCAGTCCAGCGCCTCGCGCGCGGCCTCGGCTTCGCGCAGCCGGACCGGCAGCGATGCCTCATCCATGCCACGCCGCAGCAGCTCATTGCGGATCACGTCCGCGACCTCGCCGGCCACCCGGCCGCGCAGGAAACCGTCGATGTCCTTCACCACCACCAGATCCGGCGCGTAGCGGGCGGCCACCGCCGCCAGTTCGCGGATCTGTGCGTCCTCGCGATTGCCGGCCTGGCCCAGCAGCAGCGCCAGGCGCCCGGCGCCGCGCCGCGCCTGGGCGATGTCGAGCAGACCCGCCAACCCATCCGGGTTGTGGGCATAATCGAGGAAAACCTCGATCCCCGCGAACGCCCAGTGCTGCAGGCGGCCGGGATTGTCGGCATGACTGCGGCCGAAGTCCGCGAGTACCGCACGGATGGTCTCGATCGGTACCCGCAGCAGCGACGCCACGAGCGCGGCGCCCGCGGCGTTGGCGATGTTGTAGCGCGCACGGCCACCGAGGGCGACCGGCATCGCGGCGATGTCGCCGAGATCGTGGGTTTCCAGACCGTCGTCCAGCAGCAGACTGCCATCGCGCACCGCGCAGCGCGGCAGACTCATCGCATCCTCAGGCAATGCCTCGTGATCGACCGCGAACCACGCGATCCGCGGCGCGGCCTGCGGACCGAGCCTGCGCAGCAGCGAATCTTCCGCATTGAGCACCAGCCAGCCGCCCTCGGCGACGGCGCGGGCGACGGTGAGCTTGACCGCAGCCAGATCCTCGACCGAATGGATGCCGTATTCGCCGAAATGATCGGCGCTGATATTGGTGACCACCGCGACATCGGCCTCGGCCAGCGCCAGTCCGCGGCGCAGCAGACCGCCGCGCGCGGTTTCCAGCACCGCCGCTTCGACATCGGTGCGACGCAACAACTGGCGCGCCCCGGTCGGGCCGGAATAGTCGCCGCTTTCCAGCTGTTCGATCTCGGCGTCGTCGCCGATGCCCGCGCCGACACCGGTGCCTACGAACAGCCCGTCGGTGCAGGAATGCGCGGTGCGCAGGCCGTGCGCGCGCAGCATCGCCGCGATCAGGCGCACGGTGGTGGTCTTGCCGTTGGAGCCGGTGACCAGCGCAGCGGGAATCCTGCCCAGCGAGGGCCACGGCACAGCTTCCGGGGCAGGCAGCGCATCCATCGGCCAGGTGCGCCCATGCACGCCCAGGCCGAGGCTCAGCGCATCATCGTCGATCAATGCCGGAATCCCATGCTTCTGCGCGCAATCGAGCAGCGCGATCGCATCGGGGCGCCGTTCGCCGGCGGCGAAGCGCTGCAGCGTATGCAGCGCAAGCGTGGTGTCGTGGCTCGCGGGATGGCCGGGCGCGTGCAGACTGGTGTCGCCGACGCTGGCGCACCACGCCCATTCGTTGATTTCGGTTGCGGTATAGAGCTGGTCGGCGGGTGCGACGAACGCCAGCGACGTGCCGCTGCGATGCACGCGCACGACCGGTTCGGTCCGGGCCCAGCCCAGGGCCTCGCGCGCGGCGTCCGCACGCAGCCACCACGCCGCCAGCGCGACCGGATCGCGCGCCAGCGGCCCCAGCGTTTCGAGCGCCGCGCCCGGGCCTGCAAAGTACACATTGGACCCGGTGAGGCGCCGCGAATCCTCGAACGGTGGCTCGGAATGACGCATGTTCGCGGCGTTCAGTCGTCGCTCTCGCGCGAGATGAAGATGCCGCGTTCATCGCGGCTCACGCCTTCCCACTGCTCGGGCGAGAAGCCCGGCTCGGCGGTCGCTTCTTCTTCGACCGTGCTCGCCGATGTTCTCGTCGCCACCACCGCCACTTTCTCCGCCACGCCCTCGGGCCTGAACTTGATGATCTGCTTCCACGAACGCACCAGCGCATCGGCGAACACCAGCAGCACGTCGCCGGGCTGAGCCATGCGCAGACCGGCGTCGATCGCGTCCTGTTCGTCGGGAATGATGCTGATCTGGTGATCGGCGACGCCGTGTTCGCGCAGGGTCGCGGCGATCAGCAGCGGCACTTCGTCGGACTTGCGGCCGCGCAGACCGTCGTCGCGGCGGCAGATGTAATGATCGAAGCCGCCGGCCACGGCCTTGGCGATGTCGCGCAGATCTTCGTCGCGGCGATCGCCAGGGCCGGCCACCACAACAAGACGACGGCCGCTGACTTCCAGACGCTGGGCGAGATCGGCCATCGCGCCGACCGCGTGCGCGTTGTGGCCGTAGTCGAACAACACCTTGAACGGATGCTCGTTGAACACATTCATCCGGCCCGGGGCCTGGAAGAAGGTGCTGTCGAAGGTGCGCAGGCCCTGGCGGATGGCATCGAGCTTGATGCCCATCGAGAATGCCATCGCCGCCGCGAACATCGCGTTCTGCACGTTGTGCAGTGCCTTGCCTTCCAGCGTCGCCGGAATCAGGTGCGTCCACAGCAGCGGGATATGGCTGCCCTTGTCGTACAGCGTGATCATCTGGCCGTTGACGCCGGCTTCCAGCGCGCAGGCGCGGCCGCCCGCGCGGATGTGTTCGCGCACCAAACCGTGGGAAGGATTGAGGGTGACATAGCAGATGACTTTGGCGTCGGTGTAGCCGCCCATCTTCAGCACGTTCGGATCATCGGCGTTGAGCACCGCGCAGTCCTGGGCGACTTCCACGACGATGCGTTTGACTTCGGCCAGCTGCTCCAGCGTGTCGATACCCTTCATGCCCAGATGATCGGACTGCACGTTCAGCACCGCGCCCACGTCGACCCGGGTCACGCCCATGCCCGCGCGCAGCAGGCCGCCGCGCGCGGTTTCCAGCACCGCGAAATCGATCTGCGGGTCGGCCAATACCATCCGCGCCGACACCGGCCCGGTCATGTCGCCCTCCACCGTACGCTGGCCGTCGATGTAGACGCCATCGGTGGTGGTGAGACCCGGCGTGAAGCCGGTCATCTTGGCGATGTGCGCCAGCATGCGCGAGGTGGTGGTCTTGCCGTTGGTACCGGTGATCGCGGCGATCGGCACCCGCGACGGCGTGCCCTGCGGGAACAGCATGTCGATCACCGGCCCGGCGGCGTCGCGCGGCTTGCCTTCGCTGGGCGCCACGTGCATGCGGAACCCGGGCGCAGCGTTGACCTCGCAGATGCCGCCGCCGATGGTCTTGTAGCTTTCGGCGATGTTGGTGCTGAGGAAGTCGACGCCGCCCACGTCCAGGCCGATGGCCTTGATCGCGCGCACCGCCATTTCGCGGTTGTCGGGATGGATGATGTCGGTCACGTCGGTGGCGGTGCCGCCGGTGGACAGATTCGCGGTGGAGCGCAGATAGATGATGCGGCCGGCCTCGGGCACGCTGTCGGCGGTCACTTCGAACCGCGCCATCATCATTTCGGCCTGCGCGTCCAGTTCGATCCGGGTCAGCACTTTCTCGTGACCCACGCCGCGGCGCGGGTCCTGATTCACGATCTCGACCAGTTCGCGGATGGTGTGGGCGCCGTCGCCGACCACGTGGCCGGGCGTGCGCCGGGTCGCGGCGACCAGTTCGCCGTTGACCACCAGCAAGCGGTGGTCGTCGCCTTCGAGGTAGGTCTCGACGATGACCGAGCGCGAAATCTCCTTCGCTTTGAGGAACCCTTCGACCACGTCCTCGTCATTGGTGAGGCGGATCGAAATGCCGCGGCCGTGATTGCCGTTGTACGGCTTGGTCACCACCGGAAACCCGATCTTGCGCGCGGCGCGGCGCGCGGCGCCTTCGCTCTGCACCAGTTCCTGGCGCGGCACCGGCAGGCCGAGCGAGCCCAGGATCTTGTTGGTTTCTTCCTTGTCGCTGGCCAGTTCCACCGCGATGTGCGAGGTCTTGCCCGTCACCGTCGCCTGGATGCGCTGCTGATACTTGCCGTGGCCCAGTTGCACCAGCGATTGCTCGTTCAAGCGCAGCCACGGGATATTGCGCTCTTCGGCGGCCTTGACCAGCGACATCGTCGACGGCCCCAGCGCACGGCGCTGGGCATAGCGGATGAAGGTGTCGCGCGCCTCGGGCCAGTTCCAGTCGTCGGGCACGGCGTCGGCCGAACGCAGGTCTTCCGGCAGCAGCGAGCGCAGCAGTTTCAGCGCCAGTTCGCCGGCCTCGATGCCCTCCTCGCGCTGCGCGTATTCGTAGACCACCGAATACACGCCGGGACGGTCGTCGATGCTGCGGGTCTTGCCGAAGGTCACGTCTTCGCCGGCCATGTTCTGCAGCTCGATGGCGACGTGTTCCAGCACGTGGCCCAACCAGGTGCCCTCGCCTTCCTTCATCCGCCGGATCAGCCCGCCGGGCTCGCGGTAGGAGCAGCCGTGTTCGAGCAGGCCGGGCACCGCCTCGACCAGCGCATCCACGAAACCGGCGCCGAGCCGGCCCGTGGGCCAGGCTTCCAGTTTGCCCAGATCCAACTCCAGCCGGATCACCGGGAAATGCGCATACAGCGAGGGACCAACGAAGACCGAACGATCGAGAATGCGCATGACGTGAACCGACTCCTGGGCTTATTCCTTGGGTACGAGCAGCGCGCCGGCCGAAGCCTTGCGCGTATGCAGGTTGAACGTAGCACCGGCGACGAGGATGTGGAAGCTC
>JAIMKJ010000038.1:0-10239 GCA_020692565.1 Thermomonas sp. | reverse complement strand
GACCGGCTCGCCCTCGTCGACCTGTGCCATCGACGAAAACTGCAGGCCGGCGGCGTCGACCACGGTCACCCCGCCGCTGCCCAGCACCTCGACCACGTTGTCCGGCGAAATCAGCGCCGCGGTGTCTTCGTCCAGACCGATGCCGATCGCGAACGGATTGAAGGCCAGCGCCGCAGTGAGGCGGCCGAGGCGGTCGCGCTGGCGGAAATGCTGGTCGATCACGAAACGGTTGGTCAGGCCCAGACCCGGCGCCAGCCGCACCATGCCGGCGATGGGCGTCGGCCCTTCCTCGCCGAACGCGATCATGTGTTCGCTGAGGAACGCCGCGCCCGCGCTGGTGCCGGCCACGTGCATGCCACGCGCGTTGCAGATGCGGATCGCCTTCGCCACCGCGGTGCCGCCCAGCAGCGTGCCCAGCCGCAGCTGATTGCCACCGGTGAAGAACACCCCGGTCGCTTCATGGATGCGCTCCACCCGGCGCGGCTCGTCGGCATCGCGGCGGGTATCGAAATCCATCACTTCGACGGTCTTCACGCCGAGGCTGTTGAAGATGTCGACGTAACGCGGACCGGTCGCGGAGAGTCTGCTCGCAGTCGGGATCACCACGATATCGGCGTCGGCACCGCCGCAGAGTTCGACGAAGCGGGCGAGGATTGCGCGATCGTTCTCTTTTTCTTCGGCGCCGCCGATGGGAATGATCCAACCGCGCGCTTCCCCGTCGGGGATTTTACTGGGACACATCTGACATCCTGGATTGGGTTACGAAGTCGTGATTGCAAAAAATGAACTGTCATCGCGAGCGTAGCGAGGGACCTGCTGTTCCGTGCTTTCGCCATGAAAAGCAGGTCCCTCGCTACGCTCGCGATGACAGCATCGTGGCATCAAGCGCGATCCGCCTGCGCATGCTCGAACAGGCCCATGCGCAGCGTTTCGCCGTCGCGCACATGCCACACGCCCTGCGCCATCGCATCGGCGACGCGGCCGTCGGCATCCAGCACGACCAGATCGGCGTCGGCGCCGATCATGATGTCGCCCTTGCCCACCAGCCGCAGATGGCGCGCGATGTTGCGGGTGAACGCCGGCAGCACCGCGTCCAGCGCATGGCCGCGGGCGAGCAGTGCGCGGATGGTGTCGAGCAGCGCATGCGCGCTGCCGACGTCCATCCGGCACAGGCGGCCGTCGTGGTCGAACGTGGGCAGGCAGCCGCCGGCATCGGAACTGATGGTCAGGCGCTCGGCGGGCGCGCCGGAGGTGTGGTAGCGCTCCCAGGCCTCGGCAGCGGACCACGCGTCCTCGCCGTCCTCGACCGGGAATGCGGTGATGTCGACCGTGCAGCCGCGCCTGGCCAGCGCCAGCGCTTCCTCGAACAGCGCCTTGCGCCGGTTGATGTGCGTGGGATGGAACACCCGCGCCGGCAGTTCGGTCTCGTCCAGCGCGCGGCGCACCAGCTCCAGCCCGCGCGTGCCGTCGCCCAGATGCAGATGCAGCACCCCGGCCTTGCCGGTCATCAGCCCGGCGACGTGCGCCTCGGACGCGACGCGCACGAATTCGTCGAAGGTCGGCTGGCTGGAGCGGTGGTCGCTGATCGCCAGCTCGCCGACGCCGATCACCGGATCGAGGAACACGATGTCGCCACGGACGCTGCCGGTCAGCGTGACCGGCGGCAGGTGATAGCCGCCGCACCAGGCGAACGCACCCAGCCCCTGCTCCCGCAGCGCATGCACCGACGCCAGCAGTTCACCGGGGGTCCGCGCCAGATCGTCGGTGCCCAGCACCCCGACCACCGTCGTCACCCCGGCCGTGGTGAACCGCGACAGCGGCACCGGCGGCACCCGCGTCGCGAACCCGCCCTCTCCGCCACCGCCGGTGACATGGGCATGGCCATCGATCAGACCGGGGATCAGGCGTTTGCCGTCCAGATCGACCGTGACGAGGCCGGGTAAGGCCGGCGCCGGCGCATCCGCGTCGCCGATCCACAGGATTTTCCCGCCGCCGACCAGCAATTGGCGCAGCCCCAAGGCCTCCGGCGCGAACACCGAGGCATTGCGGATGAGGGTCAGAGCGGGGGTTGCGGCGGAGGTGGGGCGGATGGGCATCCGGCATTCTAGCGGGAGCGGTCCGGTAACGCCCCACTGCCGGCAGGGATGCGATCGAAAGCGCGCTGTTACCTGCTTTTTTCGACGGAAATCCTGTTTGACAGCGCGATTCCGTGCGTGTTATCAGGCCTGCGGGACATCGCAAGATGACTTCGCGTGTCTCATCCTCATCAAACTCATGGAGTCTCGAATATGGCAAGGTTTATGCGCGCAGCCCGTGTCGCTCTGAACATCCACCCGAACGAGCCCAGCAGTATTTGGAAAACCTGGCCTTACTGGGTCGAATTCTGAGCCGAACGTTACAGAACATATCGCCACATTGGAGGTGGCCGGCCATCGGCCACCTCCTCGCCATTCGAGGGACTGGATTTGGCCACCGACGAGGATGTCACCGAAATCAATCCTGCGGCCCGCCTGCTCGAACGAGCGATCCGCGAAGGTCCGATCGTCGAACTTCCCGGTGGCGTAATCGGCATTTTCGATCCGACCCTCGCACTCAAGGTCGACAAGGAAAACGCGAGGGATCTCAAGATCGCCGAATCCCTGGTCGATCTGCTGAAGATACGCAGGACAAAGGAACCTGTGGCGTGGCGCGAAGTGCGATCACTGATCGCCGAACAAAGCGCTAGACTTTCTTCGCCGGAACACATGCAATCGCTGTATGCCCGCATGCGCACTGACATCGTGGCGCACGCAGGGCGTGACGAAAACCTGACCAGACTCGTTTGGCAGATGATGTCACGCACCCTCATTCCGCTGGTGATCCAGAATGTCGACGCCAAGGGCATGCGCGCACTGGTTGCGGAACAGGAACTGCGATTCCGCGTACAGCAGACGCAGCACCTGTCCTTCTGGCAGCGCATTTCGGATTTCGTTGTGCTGCGCGGCTCGACAAGCACCATCACTCGCGAACTCAAAAATCGCCTGCGTACAGGCGAATCGCATGAAGATTACGCCCAGTCGTTACTCACATTGAGCGAGAGGATCGGCGTCGATCGTGTCACTTACCTGGTGACGGTGCAGTTGATCGCAATTTCCGGCGTGCCCGGAATGATGGCAGCCTGCCTGCTCTACGCATTCATCCGTTATCCCGAATGGCATCAGCGCGTCCGCGAGGAAACGACTGCACTCGAACCGGAAGAGATCTACGCATTACCGGTACGGAAACTGCCCTGCACGATGCGTTTCGTGAAGGAAGCGATGCGCCTGTGGACAACCCCGTTCGTGACCCGCCGCGTGGCATCTCGCGACATCGAACTGGAAAGCGTTTCGCTGAAAAAAGGCGAAATGTACGAGCTCAGCTCCTACATCCAACATCATTCCGAGCAGTTCTGGGACGAGCCGGAACGGTTCGACCCGGATCGCTGGCTGCCATCGCGCAGACAAGTGGCGCCGAACGCCTACGTGCCATTCGGTTTCGCGCCGCGCTCCTGCGCGGGCGCATCGGTCGGCCATGCACAGTTACTGCTGTTCTGCGCGCTGATGACACGGGATTTCACGTTCGATATCGCTGCCGGCAGCAAGCCGCGGATGCGCATGGACGACGGCTTCGCGGTACCGGCTGACATGATCGGGACAATCTCGCTCGTCTAGCACCGAACATAGCGGGGCGGGGGAAATCGGTGAGATTCACTCGGGCCATCCTTGGCCCTCGCCCTACGGGCAGCTTCGCTGTGCACATCGGCAATCCTGCCGATGTGTCGAACTCGCTGCGTTCGTCCACCCATCACTACCCCCAGAAATGCCAAAGCCCCCGTGCGGGGGCTTTGGCATTTCTGGCGGAAGCGGTGAGATTCGAACTCACGGTGGGCGTAAACCCACGGCAGTTTTCAAGACTGCTGCCTTAAACCACTCGGCCACGCTTCCGTAATTGCTCACACCGTCTCGACGATTTTACCCTGCTTCTCCGGCGCCATCCCACCGGGGCAGTGCAGGCAGTTGAGGCGCGAGGCCTCCAGCAGCGGCGGCAGGTTCTCGGCGAGGTAGTCGATGAACATCCGCACCGCCGGCAGCAGGCCGCGGCGCGAGGCGAAGACCGCGTGGCAGATGCCCATCGGCAGGCGCCAGGCAGGCAGCACCACTTCCAGTTCGCGGTTGCGCACGGCGTCGGCGCAGATGGTTTCGGGGATCAGGGTCACGCCCAGGCCCTGCTTGGCCAGCGCCATCAGCATCGGGAAATCGAAACCGGCGATGCGCGGCTTGAGTTCCACGCGGCGGATCTCGCCGCCCTCGCCCTGCAGTTCCCAGCGCTGGCGGGCTTCGTCCTCGCTCATGCTGAGCGTGGTGTGGCTGGCGAGTTCTTCCGGGTCGCGCGGGCGGCCGGCGCGGTCGAGGTATTTGGGGCTGGCGACCAGCAGTTCCTGGATCTGGCCGAAGCTGCGCATCACCAGACTGCCGTCGTCGTCGAGCTTGGCGCGCACGCGGATGGCGACGTCGAAGCCTTCGTTGATCACATCCACGCGGCGGTTGTTGACGTGCAACTGCACGCGCACCAGCGGGTAGCGGGCGAGGAAATCCGGCAGCAGCTTGGGCATCAATTCCTGGGCGATGCCCACCGGCACGCTCACGCGCACGAGGCCGCGCGGTTCGGCGCTGAGCCGGTCGACCACTTCGCGCGCGGCGCTGGCTTCGGCAAGCATGGACTGCGCGTGGCGGTAGACGCTCTGGCCGACATCGGTCACCGCGAAGCGTCGGGTGGAACGCTGCAACAGGCGCGCACCCATGTCGGTTTCGAGCTGGCTGATGCGGCGACTGAGGCGCGATTTGGGGATGCCCAGCGCGCGTTCGGCGGCAGCGAATCCGGAGTGCTCGACCACCATCGCGAAGTAGTACAGGTCGTTGAGATCGTTCATTCCTATTTTTCCAAATACAGAACGCTGGCGCGCATTGAAGCAACTTTCGCGCATTCGTGCAATGTAAGCGATCTCCGGCCCCGGCCGGCCCTGCCCCGGCCCAGCTCGGCCGGGTTCTGACGTTAAATAGGGTGTCCGGGGCGAAGCCGCCCTCCGCCGAACCGCCATCGAAGACGTGCCATGCTCAGCGATCAGATGCTCAGCGACATCACCCAGCTGTTGCAGCGCCACCACGCCGGCGACCGCGAGGCTTTCGACCGGATGGTGCCGCTGGTCTACGATCAGTTGCGCGCCATCGCCCACCGGCAATTGGCCCGCAACGGCCACCGCGGCGGCCTGCTGGATACCACCAGTCTGGTGCAGGAGGCCTACCTCCAATTGGTCGACGAAGGCGGCGTGGATTGGCAGAACCGCGGCCATTTTTTCGCGATCTGCGCGCGGGCGATGCGCCGGATCCTGGTGGACGACTCGCGGCGGCGGCTGGCCGGCAAGCGCGGCGGCGACCAGATCCAGGTCACGCTGGAAGCCGATCTGGTCAGCACCGAGGACGCCCCGGAAAGAATGCTCGCCATCGACAGCGCGCTGGAAGGGTTGGCGGCCTTCAATCCACGCCTCGCCCAGGTGGTGGAATGCCGCTACTTCGCCGGCCTGACCGAGGAGGAAACCGCCGAAGCGATGGGCAGCTCGCTGCGGACCGTGCAGCGCGACTGGCTGCGCGCCCGGGTCTGGCTGTTGAAGGCGCTCGACGGCGAATGAGCACGGGCGGCAAAGACCAGACCAGCGAAGACCCGCGCATCCGTCTGGATGCGTTATTCGATCGGGCGCTGGACCTCGAAGGCGAGGCACGCGCGCAGATGCTGGCCGATCTGGATGCCCGCGAACCCGCGCTCGCGGCCGAGCTGCGCGAACTGCTGACGCTGGCGGAATCGCCCGGGCTGGGGTCGAGCCCGGAGCCGCGCGCGCTGGCGCAACCGGTGTGGCAGGCGCTGTTCGAACACGCCTCGGCCAGCGACGGCAGCGCGTCGCCCTCGCCCGCCATGCCTTTCGATGATTTCAGCATCGGCGTCTGGCACGCACTGCGCACGCTGGGTCGCGGCGGCATGGGCACGGTGTATCTGGTCGAACGCAGCGAAGGCGGCTTCCGCCAGCACGGCGCGATGAAATTGCTGCGCGCCGGCGCCGACTCCGACGAATTCCTGCGCCGCTTCGAGCAGGAGCGGCAGATCCTGGCGACGCTGAATCACGAAGGCATCGCACGGCTGCTGGACGGCGGGCGCGATCCGCAGGGCCGGCCGTATCTGGTGATGGAATATGTGGAAGGCGAGCCGATCGACCGCGCCTGCGACCGCGAGCGACTGAGCGTCGACCAGCGCGTGGCGCTGTTCGCGCAGGTGGCGCAGGCGGTGGCGTACGCGCACCGCAACCTGATCGCGCATCGCGACATCAAACCCGGCAACATCATCGTCGGCGCCGATGGCAAGGCGAAGCTGCTGGATTTCGGCATCGCCAAAGCCCTGGCCGACGAACCGCTGGGCGAAGAACCGCTGACCCGCACCGCGCTGCGGGTGTTCACGCCCGACTACGCCACGCCGGAGCAGGTCTACGGCCAGCCGGCATCGACCGCGACCGATGTCTACCAGCTCGGCCTGCTGCTGTACGAAATGCTGACCGGCCAGCGCGCCCAGCGCGTCGCCGACATGTCGCAGCAGACGCTGGAAAATGCGATCTGCCGCGCCGAACCGGTGCGCCCCAGCGAACGCGTGGCCGACGATGCCGCCGCTGCGGCCGTGCGCCAGACCACGCCGTCGGCGCTGCGTCGCAAGCTGCGCGGCGATCTCGACAACATCGTGCTGAAGGCGCTGCGCAAGGAACCGGAGCGCCGTTATGCCTCCGCCATCGCGATGGTCGAGGACCTGGAGCGCTGGCGACAGGGCCGCCCGGTGCGCGCCCGCCCGGAAACCTGGGGCTACCGCACCGGCAAGTTCGTGCGCCGCCATGCCTGGGCGGTGGTGGCCGGTGCGATCTTCGTCGCGATGATCGTCGGCTATGCGGCGACGGTGACCTTACAGGCGAACGCACTGGCGCGCGAACGCGACCGCGCGCAGGCGGAGGCCGCGAAGGCGCTGCAGGTGAAGACGCTGGTACTGCGGGTGTTCGAGGGCGCGAATCCGGACACGTCCGGCAGCGCGCAGCTCACCGCGCGGGAATTGCTGGACCGTGGCTGGGCGGCGATCGAACGCGAACTCGGCGGCCAGCCCGATGTGCAGATCGAGCTGCTGGACGCGGTGGGCGAAGCCTATCGACAGCTCGGCGTGTACGACCGCGCCGCGACGCTGTTCGCGCGCAGCCTGCAGATTGCCCGGCCCGAAGCATCGCGACAGCCGCTGCTGCTGGCGCGTGCGTTGCGCAGTCAGGGCCGGGTGCGCGGCGATCTGGGCGAATACGCCGCCGCCGAAACCGATCTGCGCGATGCGCTGGGGCGTTATCGCGCGGCGTTCGGCACCGATCACGATGAGGTCGCAAGCACGCTCGGCGACCTGGCCCAGTTGCTCGACTTGCGCGGCGAATTCGCCGATGCCGAAGCGCGCTACCGCGAAGCCCTGGCGATGCATCGCAGGCTGCACGGCGAACGCCACCTGCGCGTGGCCGAAAATCTGGGCGACCTGGGCATGATCCTGCGCCGCCAGGGCGATTACGCGGGCGCCGAACCGCTGCTGAGCCAGTCGCTGAGTCTGCGTCGGCAATTACTGCCGCCGCAGCACCCGGAGATCGCTTACGTGATGACCGATCTGGCCCAGGTGCGCAACGATCTGGGCGAATACGATTCGGCCGAAGCGCTGTATCGCGAAGCGCTGGCGTCGATGCAGACCTCGCTGGGCGAGACGCATCCGAACGTCGCACTGACGATGATCACCCTGGCCCGGGTGCTGAAGACCCGCCGCGATTTCGACGGCGCCCGCACGCTGCTGCTGCGCTCGCTCGACATCCGGCGCAAGGCGCTGGGCGAACGCCATCCGTCGATCGCGCTGAACCTCAACGACATCGGCCAGACCTATCTGGAGTCGAGCGAACTCGACCCCGGCGATCTCGAACACGCCGAACGCTACTACCGCGAGGCGTTGGGCATCTATGCCGCGGACAACCCCGGGCGTTCGATGGTGGTCTACAACCTGGGGCAAGTCGCGGAAAAACGCGGCGATTACGTCGCCGCGGAACGTCAGTACCGCGAGGCGCTGGTCGGCCAGCGCAAACATTACGGCGACGAACACGACCGCGTGGCGATGCAGCTCAACCGGCTGGGCATCGTGCTGTATCGACAGCACCGGCTGGAGGACGCCGAAACCGCGATGCGGCAGGCGCTGGCGATCTATCGCAAACGCCTCGCGCCGGGCCACCAGCGTTTTGCGGTGGTGCTGGTGCCGCTGGGGCAACTGCTGATCGAACGCGGTCGCAGGGACGAGGCCGAACCGCTGCTGCGCGAAGCGCTGGAGGTGCGGCAGCAGGCGTTCGGCGAGCACGATCCGCGCACCGCGGAAGCGGCGCGGGCGCTGGCGGGGGCGATGCGGCGCGGCTGATCGCCGCCGCCGCGACCGCGCCGGCGGCATCGTTCAGTCGCAGCGTCCCTTCACCGTGACCCTGATCCGGCGCAGATTGTTGGTCTCGTCGGACTCGGCGTTCTTCGCCGTGGCGTCGGCGTGCACGTACAGCATCCAGGTGCCGGGCGCGAGCCAGATGTGGCCGCTGCTGTTCGCAGCCGCCTGCGCGCCCAGGGCGGCCAGCGGGCGGCTCGACAGCACGGCGCCATCCGTCGCCTGGAACAGGATCCGGTTGTCGGTGGGCAACGACGCGACCACGCCGAGATTGCGGGTGCCGTACACATAGCGGAATGAACACTTGCCGCTCTTCTTCTCGACCGCGGTCGCCGCCGGGATGATCGCGGTATTGCCCCAGACGATCTGGGTGCCGGACAGCGTGAAGCCGGGTTCCAGCGCGAGATCGCGATGCAGCACAGCCTTCAGCGTGACGACATCGCCGCCATCGGGATCGGGACGGGTCGGGCCGGGCGACGGATCGTTGGGCGCGGTGAGCGTCGGTTTCGGCGCCTGCGGGCTTTGCGCGGCGAGATCGGCGGTGGAAAACAGCATCGCGGCGCCGAGCGCGGCGGCGAGCACAGAACAGGACAGTGTGCGTGCGGTGGACAACATGGTCGATCTCCTCGGAGGTTGCGGACGGGAATCAAGCCGCATCGGGCGGCTCCTTCCATCAGTCGGAAAACAGCGGCGGATCCCGCCACATCATCCCCTGCCCTCGCCCCAACGTGGAATGCGGGCGAATGTGGCCGCCGCAGCGTGCGAAAAAAAAATCCGAAAAAAATGGCGGGGAAGTGGCGGGATCCGGCGCGGCTTCGCGACTACCTCAATGAGCCGGCATGCAGCGCAAGCGGAACCGGCAGCGCAGCGTCCGACTCACCCACGCTTTCCGAGGAGACCATCATGCTGAAAACCACCATGCTCATGTCCCACAACCGCCGCGCACTCTGCGCCATCGCCGCATCGATGCTGCTCTGCGGCCCCGCATTCGCGCTGGACGCCTCCAAGGGCGTCTATCGCATTCCCTATGCCAACGGCACCGAAGTCAGGGTCAGCAACGACCACAAGGATCACAGCCCGCCCGGGCGCATCGACATGGGTGGACGCGGCGGCGGCCCCTACAGGATCGTGGCCGCGGCCGACGGTTTCGTGCGCCATGTCGTCGACGGCTTCGACAAGCGCCTCGACTGCAGCGGCGTGGCCGCCGCCGACCAGAAGAACAACTACGTCTGGATCGAACATGCGAACGGCGAATGGACCAAGTACACGCATATGCGCAAAGGCTCGTCCAGCGGCAAGGCCAAACTGAAGGTCGGTCAGTTCGTCGAAGCCGGCACCTATCTGGGCGACGAAGGCGATGTCGGCTGCGCCAGCGGCGACCATCTGCACTTCGAAGTCGGCGTGCCGAAAGCCTCCGGCGGCATCACGTCGGTCGGCGGCTTCCTCACCGACAACGCCGGCAGCAAGCGCAACCGCATCCCGCGGATCTGCGGTATCGACGGCGGCCGTTTCGTCAGCGGCAAAAGCTACGACGCGCGCAACGTGCCCGGCGCGATCAAACCCGGCGCGAAGGAAGTCGCGCGGCACGGCGTGCCGGCCCGCGACTATCAATGCCTGTTCGACCAGGCGTCGATGGCCGGCTACGCGCTGGAATGGATCGACGGCTTCAGCGTCGGCGGCGATGTGCGTTACAACGCGATC
>JAIMKJ010000008.1:137144-137221 GCA_020692565.1 Thermomonas sp. | reverse complement strand
ATCGCCTTCACCCACTCCACGCCGATGATCGAATCCAGGCCCAGCTCGGTGAACGAACGGCGCACGTCGATATCGCC
>JAIMKJ010000008.1:111147-137074 GCA_020692565.1 Thermomonas sp. | reverse complement strand
TGTGCGGTCGTTGGCGCCGAGACCGGAGCCGCAGCCGATGGCTTGGGCAGCGCCGCAGCCGCAGTCAGGGGCGCAGCGGCAACTGCCGGCGCGGATACGGCAACCGGCGCCGCAGCCAGAAGCCGTGCGTGCAGATGCGCCGCCAGATCGGCGACGCTCGGATAATCGTAGACGCGGGTGGCCGACAGCTCGCTGCCGTAGCGGCGGTTGATCGCCTTCACCCACTCCACGCCGATGATCGAATCCAGGCCCAGTTCGGTGAACGAACGGCGCACGTCGATATCGCCCGGCTGCATGAACAGCGCGTCGGCCAGACTATCGCGCAGCTCGTGCTGCAGGGTTTCGAGCGCGATCACCTGCGCGGTGGCGTGGGCCGCAGCGTCGGTCGCGGCCGGTGCCGTGGCGACGAGCGGCATGGCGACCGCCGCCGGCGCGATTTCGCCGGTTGCGTGCGCGCTCACGGCATCGATCCGCAGCCCGCGGATCTGCACGCAGACCGCGCCTTCGCCATCGCACAGATCGATGTCGACGCTGTGCGCATCGCGCAGCCTCGCCCAGGCGTAGAGGGTCCCGGCACAGGGCGCGAGCGCGAGCACGTTGTCGATGGTGGTCGGCGCCAGCGCCGCGCCGGCCGGGGCGGTCCCGGCGATCAGCGCGATGCCGATCTGCAGTGCGGCTTCGAGCGCGGACGGATGCAGATGGAACGCGGCCGGACTGTCCACGAACGGCGCGGGCACGCGCACGTCCGCCAGCCACTCGCCCGCATTCGTCTGCACGGTGTGCAGACCGCGCAGGCCGTCGCCATAGCGCACGCCGCTGGCGGCGAAACGCGCATACAGGGCGTCCGGCGTGGGGCCGGCATCGCGCATGCGCGCACGCAGCGCAGGCAGATCGACACGCGGCGGCGCGGTCAGCGCATGCGGCACGGCCTCGCCCTGGAAGAGCAGAGCGGCGTCGCCGGCGATGGATTCGTCCGCGGACAGGATGTCGAATACGACGCTGCCGTCGTCCTGCGCCGACAATGCGATCCGCAGCGCGGTCGCGGCCTGCGGCGCAGCCCAGTGCAGTCTGCGCAGTTCGAGCGCGTGGCTGTTGTCTGCGTCGGGAAGCGCATGCGCGACCGCGGCGCGGGCCATTTCCAGACAAGCGGCAGCGGACAGCGTACGCACCGTGACGCCATCGCGCGCGTGCTCGACAAGATGGAACGCATCATCGCCGAAGCGCGCATCGTAGCGCTGGCCGGCGAGGTCGGAAGTGTTGGCATGCAGCAGTGGATGCAGCGCGGTACCGCGGCCCGTCGCCGGTTCGGTGCCCGCATCGCCGAACGCGTCGGTACCGGCATCCAGCCAATGCCGTTCCTTGGCGAAGGGATAACCCGGCAGGCCGAGACGCTGCGGCATGGCGTCGACCGCGGAGAAACCGTCCCACGGCAGATCGAGACCCTTGACCCACAGATCGGCCAGCCGCGGCAGCTCGCGACGCGCAATCCACTTGGCGACGATGCCGCGGAAATCGGCATCGGACGACAGCGCAGCGAGCGTATCGCGGTTGGCGCTGACCTGGCCGCGAGCGTAACCGTCGCGCGGAGCGGCGGCTTGCTGCAGACTCATATGTTCAAGAGCGGTCTGTTCAAGATCCGCAGCGGCGGCGCGCAGCTTGATCTTCAGTTCGGTCACGCTGCCGGCCAGGATCGCAAGTCGCTCGTTCATCGCCTCACGCCCGGTCTGCAGGGTGTAAGCGATGTCGTCCAGGCGCAATCCGTCCTGCTGGCGCGCATCGAGGAAGACGAGGAGTTCGTGTACGCGGCGCAGCAGTTGTTCAGGCGTGCGTGCGGAGATCGGCAGCAGCGCCTGTTCGACATCGCGCGCGGCGCGCGGCGCGGCGGCGTATTCGGCGATCACCAGATGGCCATTGGTGCCGCTGAAGCCGAAGGAGTTGACCGCGGCGCGGCGCACCGCGCCGGCCGGTACCGTCCAGTCGCGCAGACGGTCGTTGACGTAGAACGGACTGCCATCGAGTGCGATGTGCCGGTTGAGCTTGCGGAAATGGATGGTCGGCGGCAGTTGGCGATGCTGCAGCGCAAGCAACACCTTGAGCACGCCCGACACACCGGCTGCGGTGAGGCAGTGGCCGATATTGGTCTTGACCGAACCGAGCGCGCAGTAGCCCGCGTTCTGCGTATAGGGTTTGAACGCCGCTTTGAGACCGGCCACTTCGATCGGGTCGCCGAGCGCGGTGCCGGTGCCGTGCGCTTCGATCAACTGGATGCCGGCCGGATCGATACCGAAACGGTCGTACACCTGGCGCTGCAGGCGCGTCTGCGAATCGGCGTTCGGCGCAGTGATGCCGTTGGTCCTGCCGTCCTGATTGATCCCCCAGCCTTCGATCACGCCATAGATGCGATCGCGGTCGCGTTCGGCATCGTCCAGCCGCTTGAGCACGATCACGCCCACGCCTTCGCCGTTGGCGATGCCGTCGGCGCGTTCGTCGAAGGTGAAGCAGCGACCCTGCGGCGAGAGCATGCCGACCTGCGCAGTCATGATCTGCATCGCCGGGCCGGCCATCACGTTGACGCCGCCGGCCATCGCCATATCGCTGCCGCCGCTGAGCAGACTGTCGCAGGCGGTGGCGATGGCCACCAGCGAGGACGAACAGGCGGTGTCGATCGAAAGACTCGGGCCGTGCAGATCGAGCAGATAGGAAATGCGCGCCGCCAGGATCGACGGCGCGGCGCCGGTGAACCCCTGGCCGCTGAGCTGTTCGCGACGCGAGAGCTGATGATAGTCGCCGGCGGAGCAGCCGACGAACACGCCGCAGCGCTGACCGCCGAGCGATTTCGGATCGTAGCCGGCGTGTTCGATGCCGTGCCAGCAGGCCTGCAGGAACACCCGCTGCTGGGGATCCATGCTGCGCGCTTCACGCGGCGAGATATTGAAGAACGCCGCATCGAACAGGTCGTATTCCTCCAGCGCGCCCATCCAGCGGCCGTAGGTCTTGCCCGGCGCGACATCGCCGGCCTGGAAGTAGCGATCGATGTCCCAGCGATGTGCGGGGATTTCATCGATGCAGTCGCGACCTCCGGCGATGTTGCGCCAGAAGGCGTCGAGATCGTTGGACCTGGCGAACTGCCCGGCCATGCCGATCACCGCGATCGGCTGCGTGCGCAGCGCACCGGCCTTTGCGGCATAGCGCGCGCGCCAGGACGCCAGCGACACGACCACGACGTCGGAAGACGTCCCGCTGGCGACGATCGGCTGTGCGACAGACGGCGCCGTCGGCGTGGGCGGGACCGGCGCCTCGGCCGCGATCTCCGGCAGCGCGGCGGCCTCGTGCACGTAGCGCGCGAGCTGCGTCAGCGTCGGGTAGCTGTAGACCTTGATCGCTTCGATCGCAGTGCCGTAATGCTCGTTGATCCGGCGGATCCAGGTCACGCCGGTGATCGAATCCAGACCGAGGTCGACGAACTGTTCGTCGTCGCCGATCTCGGAAGTCTCCATCCGCAGCTCGTTCGCGAGCAGGCTGCGCAGATGCGCGGCGATGGCGGCCGGACCCGGCGCGATGACCGGTGCGACCGCCGTCGTGACCGACGCGTGCGCGGTCGCGGGCATCGGCGCAGCGCGGACCGAAACCATTGCGGTCGAAGCCGGAGCCGTCGAAGCGATCGACGCTGTCGCAACCGCAGGTGCCGCCTGCGCGGCTTCCTCGCGCACATGCCGCGCGAGTTGCGTCAGCGTCGGATAGCTGTAGACCTTGATCGCTTCGATCGCAGTGCCGTAATGCTCGTTGATCCGACGGATCCAGGTCACGCCGGTGATCGAATCCAGACCGAGGTCGACGAACTGTTCGTCATCGCCGATCTCGGACGTTTCCATCCGCAGTTCGTTCGCGAGCAGATTGCGCAGATGCGCAGCGATGGCGTCCGCATCGAGATGTTGCGCGGGTGGGGCGGCACTCTGCGCAGCGGCAACGGCTGCGGGCGCGGGGGCAGGCGTCGGCGCCGATGCCGCAGCCGCGGCGCTGTTCGCTGCGAACCGGCCCTGGATGCGCGCCAGGGTGTCGGACTGGCCGACGAAGGTCTGTGCGTGCATGTCCAACTCGCGCACATAAGTGTCGTCCAGCGGCGCGCGCAGCGGCGCGGCCCAGCGCTGCTTCAGCGCAAGCAGACGCGCTCGCGGCTGACGCGCGATGCGCTGCGCCAGAGCCAGCGCAGCCGGCAGCACGTCCTCGCGCGGCAGCACCGGCTGACGCAGACCGCGCGCCTTGAGATCGGCGCCGGCATAATCCTGGGCGGTAAGCAGGGTTTCGCGCGCCAGATCGCGGCCGATGCGCAGCGGGAACATCAGGGTGGAACCGGCGCCCGGGGTGAAGCCATAGCCCATGTACGGACTGAGGTAGCGGCTTTCCTCGGAGAACAACGCGATGTCGGCATACATGCCCATCGCCCAGCCGGCACCGATGCCGTGGCCCTGCATCGCCGCGATCACCGGCAGCGGGCAGATCAGCGGCAGTTGGAACACCATGTTGTCGGTGAATCTGGCGCTGCCGTCGTGGATCGCCAGCAGGGTGTCGCGGGTGCCGCCGGAGGAGAAATACTGGTCGTAACCGGTAAGCACGACCACTTTGTACGCATCGCTCTGGGCCACGTGCGCGAAGACATCCTGCATGCCGCGGGTGAACGCGGGCGAGAACATGTTCTTGGCCTCGCGATCGGCCATGCGGACTTCGAGAATGCCGCCCGGGTGCGCGATCGCGGTGATTTCGGCATTGCCGACGGTCAGCGCGACCGCCGTATCGGATGTATTTCCGGTGGTTTCGGCATCGGTATCGGCGACGACAGCGGTCGCGGCACTCTCCAGCACCGGGGCAACGGCCAGCGTTTCGGTATTGCGACGCTTCCAGTCGCGCAGCGACGACAGCGGCAATGCGGAGAGCGCATCGACGGCGGCCAGCGCGTCAGCGAGAACGGCTTCGCCGGACTGCACGCGCGCAACGCCGAAGGCATCGCGCAGTTCAGCGCCGCTGTACGCCCCGCCGCTGAGCGACCAGGCATGGGCACCGTCGTCGCCATGACGCAGCGCGAAGGCCGCGTGCGCGGCGCCGGCAAGTGCGGCATCGTCCAGCAGCCCGGCGGCATCGTAATGACCGGCCGCGTGATGGATGCAGGTATCGCAGAGGAGCGCGGCATACCAACCCAGACCGCTCGCATCGGTCTCGAGCGCGGCCACCAGCGGCCAACCGAACCCTGCAGCCATGCGCCGCAAGCGTTCCGCGGAAGCGGCTCGTTGCGTCGCTTCAACCGCCATCAGGAAACCGGGCACCTCGCTGCGCAGCACCACGCCGCGCGCGCCATCATCGGCAGCGGCGAGCGCGGCCTCGAGCGCGTCCATCCACGACTCGGCACTGCCCTCGCCCGCCCGCAGGGTAAGAATCAGGCCACGTTCACCCGCGGCTTCGACGGCGATCCGCTGCGCATGCGCGGCGATGCGTTCGACGATATCCGCCACTGCGGCGGGCCCCCTGTCGGCAGTGCTTGCTGCCTCTGCGGTCCGCGCAGCGTCGGGCATCACGCGCACCGCAGTCGCGATCTCGCGGCCCAGATGCGCCTTGAGCAGACGCAGCGAGGCCTGCGATTTCCGGGCGAGGTCGACCGTCAGCGCCATCGCGGCGGCATCGACGGCGTCGTTCGGCAACACCCGACAGGTCCAGCCTGCGGCTTTCAGCGTCGCACCGGTGGCGCTGGCTGTCGAATACAGGAAATCCGCAGCGGCGGCATGGCCGAAGCGGGCGCCCAGCACGGCCCCGGCGTCTTCCGGCAACAGGCCGCTGGCCGGATCGTTGAAGGTGTAGCGCGCGGTTTCCGCGCAGATCATCGCGTCGCACAGCGCAGCGACCAGGAAACCGGCGCCGGTGGCGTCGCCGCGTGCGGCGGCGATGATCGGATACGGGAACTCAGCGAGCGCGCGATACAGTCCGGCGCGCTGCGCGTCGCGATGTCCGGCGCTATCGCCGGCAAGGAAATGTTCGGCGCCACCGCTCAGCAACAGGGCTTTGGCGTGCGGTGCGGCCTGCACCGCGCGCAGCGCGCCGAGCAAGCCATCGACCAGCCCCGGCGCAAGGCGGGCGCTGTCCAGACGCAGCGCGAACACGCCATCGCCATGATCGAACAGCGCAAGCTGCGCAGCGTCTTCGTTCTTCGCATGCGCGGGGACTGCGGCACCGAGCGGCGCGAGCGCGATATTCCCGGGTTTGGCCGACACCGGACCGGCCGGCACGGCGCGACTCGCCTGCGGCGCGACCAGCGCGATGCCGCGCGGCTTGCCGAGCGCCGCGGGCGGCTTGCCGACGGCGAGATTCGTCCGTTCCTCGTCACGCTCGATGTAGATTTCGGCAGCGTTCCCGAGCCGGATACTCGGCTTGGCGCTGGCAGCGGTCGACTGCGTTTCGTGCTGCGCAGGATCGACCAGTACGATGCCTCGCGGCTTCGGCGGCACCGGACCGTCGGGAATGCGGCCATCGGAAATGGCGTCGTCGCGCCCGCCCCCGGATGCGATCGACATCGAAGCGCGACGCGTCACCGGAAAATGGACGCGTATCGGACCGACCAGCTGGTGGTCGGTGTTCACGGGAGACGACGTTGTCGTCCCGGCGACAGTCGCGTTGTCCGTCCCGCTGCGGTCCGCTGAGGCGACCGTTTGCGAAGCGACCGGCGTATAGCGCACATCGCGCAACTGCGCGCAGACACGGCCGTCGGCCATGCACAGATCGAGATCGATGCCGCCGGGCTGCACGGCCTGACGCACCCAGACCCGTTGCGCCTCCGCACACGCAGCGAACAGGCGCAGCGTGCCCAGCGCCAGCGGCATGCCGCCGGGCAGCGGCGCGGCGGCGCGCAATGCGGCATCGATCACCGCCGGATGCAGCGCGAAGGCATCGCTGCCTGCGGCAAGCGCCGCCGGCAGCGTCACGTCGACCAGCGACTGCGGCGCTTCGCGATGCAGCGCGGCGATGTCGAGCGGGGCCGGCGGCGCAACCGCTGTGTACTCGGCGATGCCCTGCGCGATGACGATATCGTCTGCGATGTCTCCAACGCTCGCGGTATGGAGTTCGAAGCGCAGACGCGTGCCGTGGCCGCCATCCTGGCGATCGAACAGGGCCAGATGCACGGCGCGACCGACGATGGCGGGCATCGGGCTGGCCCAGGCGATTCCGCGCAGTTCGAGCACCGCGGCGGCGGACGCCGGCAACGCATCGGCAAGCGCGGCGCGAACCATCTCCAGCACGGCGGCAGGGCGCAACGCGCGACGATCGGCAAGGAAGAATTCGTCGCCGACGAAGGTGGCGCTGTAGCGCTGCTGGTCGAAATCGGACGTATTGGCGTGCAGCAGCGGATGGAGTACGGCACCCTGTGCCTTGCGCTGCGCGACGGGTACGTTCACCCAGTGGCGCTGGCGCGCGAACGGATAGGCCGGCAGGCCGGTCAGCAGCGGCGAGCGCTGCGCGTGGAAGCGGTGCCAGTCGAGGTCCAGCCCCTTGGCCCACAGTTCGGTGAGCTTCGGCAGTTTGCGGTCCGCGATCCATTTGCCGAGCGTCGCGTCCAGATCGGGATCCTGGGTGAGCAGCGACAGCGCGTCGCGATGCGCCTTGGCCTGACCGGCATAGGCGCCGTCGATACCGGTGGCGCCGTCGAGATAGCGCTGCAGGCGATCGACCAGCATCGCGGTCGAATCGACCAGCAGCGCCAAGCGTTCGTCCATCGCTTCGCGCCCGACCTGCAGAGTGTAGGCAAGCGACGCCAGCGATGTGTCGCTACGCGGCGTCAGCCACGCCAGCAGATCCTGCGCCTTCTGCCGCAGTTGTTCTGGCGTACGCGCCGACAGCGGCACGATCTGTTCGATGCCGGTATCGAGCGCAGCCTGCGCTTCGGCGTACTCCTCGACGTCGTACTCTTGAACGATGAGGTGCGCGTTCGCACCGCCGGCACCGAACGACGAGATGCCGGCGATGCGCGGCAGCGCCCGACCGTCGACGATCGGGCGCTCCCAGGTGCGCAGGGTCTGCACCACTTCGAACGGACTGCCGGCAAAATCGATGTGCGGATTGAGCCGGGCCGAATGCAGCGAGGGCACGATCTGGCGGTGACGCAGTTGCAGCAGCACCTTGGTCAGTCCGGCGATGCCGGCGGCAGCTTCGGCATGACCGATATTGGATTTGGCCGAACCGATCAGGCAAAAGCCGCTGTCCTGCGTGCTTTCGCGGAACACTCTTCCGAGCGCGGCGATCTCGATCGGATCGCCGAGCTTGGTACCGGTGCCGTGCGCTTCGATGTAGCTGATGTGCCGCGGGTCTACGCCGGCTTCGGCCAGCGCCTGGCGCACGGCGCTGGCCTGTGCCTGCGGATTGGGTACGGTGTAGCCGTTGGTCTTGCCGCCGTGGCTCAGTGCGCTGCCGCGGATCACGCCATAGACGGGATTACCGTCGCGTCGCGCTTCGGACAGGCGCTTGAGCACCACCACACCCACGCCTTCGCCCGGGATATAACCATCGCCGCCTTCGCCGAAACTCTGGCAATGGCCGTCGCCGGAGATGAACTGCCCGGCGCTGAGCATCAGGTATTTGTTGGGGTGGATCGT
This sequence comes from Thermomonas sp., assembly GCA_020692565.1. Taxonomy (GTDB): domain Bacteria; phylum Pseudomonadota; class Gammaproteobacteria; order Xanthomonadales; family Xanthomonadaceae; genus Lysobacter_I. The sequence continues at coordinate 128,444 of JAIMKJ010000008.1, read as the reverse complement.
GATGTTGACGCCACCGGCGATGCCCAGCGCGGTGCGCCCGAGCTTGAGATCCTGGCAGGCCAGATGGATCGCGGTCAGCGACGAGGAGCACATCGTATCCACGACCATGCTCGGCCCGTGGAGATTGAGGAAATACGACACGCGATTGGCGATGCTCGCCGGATTGCTGGCGAAGCCCATGCGCTGGCCTTCGAGGCTGGCCTCGGCGCCGAGCAACTGGTATTCGCCGTACATCACGCCCGCGTACACGCCGACCTGGCCCGGCAGGTCGTTGTCGTTCGGGATGCGCAGCGCAGCGCGGGTGTAACCGGCGTCCTCGATCGCCATCCAGGCATGCTGCAGGAACAGCCGTTCCTGCGGATCGATCAGTTCGGCTTCGACCGGCGACACATTGAAGAAGCGCGCGTCGAATTCGTCGACGCCTTCGATGAAGCCGCCCCATTTGCTGAAATGGCGGCCTTTCTGACTGCGGTCCTCGCTGTAGTAATCGTGCCAGTCCCAGCGCGAGGCCGGCACTTCGACGATGCAGTCCTTGCCGTCGCGCAGGCTCCGCCAGAACGCATCGAGATCGCGCGACTCCGGATAGCGCCCGCTCAATCCGACGATCGCGATCGGCTCGGCCAACGCACTGTCGCGCGCAGACATCGTGGCCGGCGCGGCACCGTCGGCGAAACGGCGGTTGCTGCGGATGCTGGCGACGCCGTCGGCCTTGGTCTGCGCCGGCGCGATGGCGGCGGCCGGCGCCGCTATCGCAGCCGTACGGCCGGACACCGCAAAGAGAGCGGCCAGCGTTGCGGCGTGCGCGTCGGCGAAATAGCCGGCCAGCTCGCGGATCGTCAGATATTCGAAGAACAGGGTCTTCGGCAGCGGACCGAAGGTGTTTTCCAGCATCCGGGTCAGGTCCAGCGCCAGGATCGAATCGATCCCGTAGTCTTCCAGCGGCGCGCGTGGATCGACCCTGTGCGCCGGCAGTTTCAGCAGACCGGCCAGTTGCGTGCAGAGATAGGCCTCGGTCCGGTCGCTCAGGTCGCCTTCGCCCTGCATCGGCATCGGCGCCGGCATCGTCTGTACGGGCACAGCGGCCTGCGGTGAGATCGAATGGATCGCGGCGCCGATCCCGAGCGTGCGCTGCATCAGATTGAGATCGCCCTCCATCACCACCGTCTGATCGCAGCGGAACGCCAGGCTGCGATAGAACATGCGCAGGCCTGTGGCGGTGCGCATCGGATAGATGCCGGTGGTTTCGTGCAGTTGATCGCGGCCGGCGGCATCGAGCTGCATGCCGCCCTCTTCCCACAGCGGCCAACGGATCGCCACCGTCTGCCCGCGACGCTGCCCGGTTGCGGCCAGGCGATTGCGGTAAGCCGCGAACTCGTCCATGAACCCGTTCGCGGCCGCGTAATCAGCCTGGCCGACATTGCCGACGGCGGCGGTAAGCGAGGAAAAGAGGACCATGAAATCGAGATCGAGATCGCGCGTGGCGAGGTCCAGATGCCAGGTGCCGTGGACCTTGGGCGCCAGTACGCGACGGAAGTCCTCCACGCTCTTCTTGAGGATGAAGCCATCGGCGACGGCACCCGCGCTGTGCAGAATGCCGTTGATCTGGCCGTGCTGGGCGACGATCGCCGCGATGGTCTGGTCAGCGTGCGCCGCGTCGTCCAGATCCAGTCGGCGGTACTCCACCCGCCCGCCGCCTGCCTGCAGCGATTCCAACAGTGCCAGTTTTTCGGCGGACTCCGCGATCTCGACCGCCGATGCGCGGCCGCTCAGCACGACGGTCGCCTGACTGGTGCGCGACAGGATTTCGCGTGCGAACAGCGCCCCCAGGCCGCCCAGACCACCGGTGATCAGATAGACGCCGCGATCCTTGAACGCGCCCTCGCGTTCGAACACGCTCGGCGCATCCTCTTTGAGGAACTCCCAGCCCGACGTGAAGCGCTCGCCGCGTGCGTATCTGATCAGGTTGTCGTGCGGATGGCCGCGCTCGGCGTGCAGCAGCGCGGTCAGCGCATCGGTGTCGATATCCGCATCCACCAGCACGATCTGCCCGGCGATCTGCGGATTCTCCAGGCGCGCGGTCTTCATCAGGCCGGACAGGCCGGCGTACACCGCGTTCTCTTCGGTATTGGGCAGGACCAGCTGCAGCAGCGTCTTGCTCTGCGGTCGGCTGCGGATGAGTGCCTGCAGCTTTTCGAAGCAGACCTGGGCAAGACAGGCATAACGGTCGGCGATGGTGCCCTGCGCATCGCAGGCCAGCAGCGTGCAGTCGCGCGCGATGCGGGCGGTGTCGGTCTGCGGCAGGCCACAGAGCACGACGTGCTGTTCCGGATAGGCGACCTGCGCAGCGGCATCGCCGGCGCGTTGCCAGACCTGGGTCGCGATCAGCGCGCCGAGCGTCTGCTTGCCGAGACGGCGCGCGGTGAAACCGCGGATTTGTACGCAGACATTGCCTTCGCCGCAGAGCAGGTCGATGTCGAGTCTTGCCGACTTGTCGCGCGAGCGCGACCCGGGCGCGTAGCGCGCCCACACCAGCATCTGCCCGGTGCAGGGAGCCACGATGCGCAGCGACTCCATCGCGAACGGCACGATCGGATAGTTCGGGATGGTATTCCGCTCGAACAGCAGCGTCGTCGCCGCCTGCAACGCGCCATCGAACAGGCTCGGATGCAATACATAGTCGTCGCGACCGGCAGCGATGGTTTCCGGCAGCACGAGCATGGCCAGCAACTGCTCATCGCCGCGATCAATCGCCACGATCGGACGATGGGAGGGGCCGTATTCCAGGCCCATGCGCACGAACGCGGCGTAGATGTCTTCGGCCGACCAGCGACCCTGGCGCATCGCATCCTTCAGGGCGACGGTATCGATGCTTTCGCGCGCGGCTTCCGCGCAGAAATAACCGCGTCCCTGGCAGTGGATCTGGTCGTCCTGGGTGTAGACCTCGAAATCGACCCGCTGATCGATCTGTCCGGGCGCATCGCGCGACACCACCGCGATATCGACCTGCTTCTCGCCAGAGACGGTGATCGGCTGCAGCCAGACCACGTCGCGGAATTCGAGCACGCTGGCGTCGTAGTGGATCGGCGCCGCATGCTCGATCGCCGCGCGCGCCATTTCCAGATACGCCACGCCCGGCAGCACTTTCTGCAGACGCGGGCCGGATTCGGCGTGATGACGCGTGCGTACGCGGTGGTCCTTGAGGAAGAACTCCTCGCCGCCGAAGGTCGCGCTGAACTTCTGTTCGTTGAGGTCGGACGTATTGAGATGGAGCAGCGGGTGCAGCACCGCGCGCGCCGGCGCCGGACTGGGCGTCTCGATCCAGTAGCGCTCCTTGGCGAAGACCGTGGTGGGCAGCGATACGCGCTGCGGCCGGCTGTCGACGTACAGCGCCATCCAGTCGACTTCGCAGCCGGCGTTCCAGCTTGCGGCCAACTCGGCTTCCGCGCCTTCGCTGCAGTCGCTTCCGGGTGCGTCCCCATCGAGGTAACGCTGCAGAGAAGTGCGCAACCCATCGATACTGTCGACGACGAACGCGACGCGGCGGCTCATCGCCTCGCGGCCGGTCTGCAGTGTGTAGACGAGATCCGCGATCTCCAGCGCCTGGCCGCGTTCGGTCGCGATCTCCAGGAAGCGCAGCAAACGCTCGGCGTAGGCCTGCAGGCCGGTGTCGGTCTTGGCCGAAAGCGGCACGACCATCGGCGTCGGCGCGGCTTTTTTGCGAGCGGAGGATTTCTGCGACGGCTTCGGTGCCGATTTCTCCGCGACCGGCCTGGTGGAAACATATTCCTCGAGGATCACGAACGCATTGGTGCCGCCGACACCGAGACTGTTGACCGCGGCACGGCGCGGGCGCTTGCCCTCGTGCCACTTGCGCAGGTCTGCGTTGACGAAGAACGGCGTATTTTCGAACTTGATCCGCGGATTGGGTTTGCTGTAATGCAGGGTCGGCGGGATCACGCCATGCTTGACCGCGAGCGTGGCCTTGATCAGGCCGACGATGCCGGCGGCCGCTTCCAGATGACCGACATTCGTCTTGACCGCGCCGAGCGCGCAAAAGCCTTTGCGTTCGCTCTGTTCCTTGAACGCAGCGGACAGCGCCTTGACCTCTTCGGGATCGCCCATCGCCGTGCCGGTACCGTGCGATTCGACGAAACCGATGGTGTCGGCGGAAATATCCGCATTCCTGAACGCCTGGCGCGCGCAGGCGATCTGGCCCTTGGCGCTGCTGGCGGCGTAGCTCATCTTGCCTTTGCCGTCGTTGGCGATGGCCGAACCCTTGATCACCGCATAGATGTGGTCGCCATCGCGCACCGCATCGCTGAGCCGCTTGATCAGCACCAGCGCCAGGCCGCTGCCGAAGACCACGCCGTCCGCGCCTTCGTCGAAGGTGCTGATGCGGCCGGACTTCGAAAAGATGTAACCGTCCTTGTAGTGATAACCCTGCGCATGCGGCACGCGCACGCTCACACCGCCCGCCAGCGCCATCTCGCACTCGCCCGCCAGCACGCTCAAGCGCGCCTGATGCAACGCCACCAGCGAGGTCGAGCAAGCGGTCTGCACCGTCATGCTCGGGCCGGTGAGATTGAGCTTGTAGGACAGATAGGTAGCGAGGAAGTCCTTGTCGTTGCCCAGGTGCGTGGGGCTTGCGGTGATTTTCTCGAACTGCGCGCTGCGGTTGACGAAGTTGGAGAAATAACTGGTCGGCACGCCGCCGCCGCCCGCGAATACGCCGATCTGCTGCGCATCGCGGCGGGCGTGACCGGCGTCTTCCAGGGTCTCCCAGGCGCACTGCAGCAGCAGCCGGATCTGCGGATCCATCAACTCGGCTTCAAGCGGAGAGATCTTGAAGAACGCGGCGTCGAACATGTCGACATCGTCCAGAGGAGCGGCGGCGCGCACATAGGCCGGATCTTCAAGATCGGCCTCGCTCGCACCGGCCGCGCGCAGTTCGTCGTCGGACAGAGAGCGGATGCTTTCCTTTTTCGCGCAGAGGTTGTCCCAGAATTCGGCGACGCTGTTCGCGCCGGGGAATTTCCCGGACATTCCGATGATGGCGATGTCGTCGCTCTTGATGCTCATGCGTCCCTATCCTTGCGAAAAACCGTGCCGCTCCGCGGTGAAACCATACTTCTGGCTGCGCTTCAGGCCGCGCGCTCCAGGCGCGTGCCGTAGACCTTGCAGAGATCGCCGAAGGTGCGGATATCGGTGATCATCGTGTCCTCGTCCTGGAACGGGTCCACGCCCAGCTCTTCTTCGAGATTGGCGATCAACGCGGCCACGGTCAGCGACGAAAATCCGAGCTCGTCGACGATTTCGGTGTCGTCCTTGATCTCGGGGAGATTCAGACCGCGCTCTTCTGCGACCGTGCGGATGACGTTGAGAATGGTGTTGCGGATGTCGGCGCTCATGTTGCTGATCTCCTTTCAGACTGTAAGTCCACCGTCGACGACGATGGTTTGACCGGTGACGAAGCTGGAGTCATCGGACAGCAGGAACTTCACGACAGACGACACGTCGTCGACCATGCCCAGGCGCGAGAGCGGCGTTTGCCGCACGATCCGCGCCTTCTGCTGTTCGGTGAGTTCCGAGGTCATTTCCGTTTCCATGAAACCCGGCGCGATCGAATTGACGCGAATGCCCGCCGGGCCGAGCTCCTTCGACAGGCTGCGCGTGAATCCGTCAAGCGCGGCCTTGGTGGCGCTGTAGGCCGCCACGCCCTTGAAGCCACGGATGCCGACCACCGACGAGACGTTCACGATCACACCGAAACCACCGACCATCATCTGCTTCACACAGCCCTGCGACAGTACGATCGCGCCTTCCAGATTGACCTGGATCATCCGCGAGATGTCCTTGGCCTTCATCATCGTCAGCAGGCCTTCGTTGGCCATGCCGGCGCTGTTGACCAGATAGCCGATGCGGCCGAGTTTCTCCCTCGTATGTTTCAGGAAAGCGGCGAGCTGGGCTTCATCGGAAATATCCACCGGCTCCCAGTACAGATGTCCGTCGCTGGCGGCGATGGCCGCTTCCAGCGCGGGTGTGCTCTTGCGGCTGAACGTGGCCACGCGGTAGCCCTCGGCCAGCAACGCCTTGCAGATACTGAATCCCAATCCTTTGCTGCCGCCACTGACGACGACCACTCTCTGCTTGCTTTCCGACATGCCTCGACTCCATGGGGGTGTATTGACCGATCCGCGACGCAGGACTCAAGCCGTGGGCGCGTCGGCGCGGACGGCATCTTCCGGTTTCGTCCTGCGGATCTTCTTGAAGCGCGAACCGACGAGCGTTCCATCCCTGGCGATGGTGATGAATCCCGGCACCTTGAACGGCGCGAGCTGACGGCGGCATTCTTCGAGTACACGGCGCTTGAAGACCGCGGATTCTTCCTCGCGATCGAGCAGGAACTCTGCCCAGACCATCTGCCCCGTCACCGGGCTTTTCTTCTCGCGAACCACTACGTCCTTGACGTTGTCGATGGTCAGCAGGAAGCTCTCGATCTCGATCGGGAACACCTTCTCGCCGGCGACATTGATGATCTCGGATTCGCGGCCGAGGATCTGGAAATATTCGCCGTCGGTCTCGACCCGGTCGCCGGTGTCGTACCAGCCGTCGGCATCGAACGGACTGGGCGCATTGAGATAGCCCAGCATCGCCTGCGCGCTCCGGATCCAGAGCATGCCCTCGCGCACCTGCAATTCGAAGCCCGCGCCGCCGATCTTCATCCACTTCGAGGTGGAATCCTTCGACTTGGTGGACAGGATGCCCAGCTCCGAGAGTCCATAGGTCTGTTTGAGCATCACCGCCGGCAGGGCTTGATGCAGGCTGGCGAGCGTCGAGTTCGGCATCACCTCGGTGCCGTAGGTGATGACCTTCAGCGAAGACAGATCGTGCTGCCGATGCACGCCGGACATCAGCAGCATGGTCAGGAACGACGGCGTGGTCGGCAATAATTCCACGCGATGCCGCTCGATGCCGGCGCAGATGTCCTTGGCCTGGCGCGAACCGCAGGTGACGATGGTGCCGCCGTTGAAGATCACCGAGAACAGCGTGTTCAAGCCGCCGATGTGATCGAGCTTGAGGAACAGCAGGGTACGGAACGCGTCGCGCGCCTTGTCCTGGAACTTGTCGACCATCCGCGCGTAATCCAGCAGCACGGCCTTGCCCTTACCGGTGCTGCCCGACGTGAAGATCACGAAGCCGGGCCGTCCGGCCTCGACCAGCGGCGCCTGCAGCGGGTGCGGCGGCACTTCGCCAAGATCCCGAAATTCCGTGGTTTCCGGCGATATCGGGCCGTCCGCCGCAACGCCAAGCAGTTTTGTCGCACAGCTGATGGTCAGGCGCTCATCGAACAGGCTGCGATCGTCTTCCGCCAGCGGCACCACCACGCATCCGGTCTCGATCAGCGCCTGCAGCAGTGCGACGACGTCGATGTGGTAATCGCAGATCAGGCCGACGCGATCGCCTGCGCCGATTCCCCAGGCATCCACCGCTTTGCGCCAGTGCGCGACCTTGACGCCGAATTGCGCATAGGTCACCGCACCGTCATCTCCGACCGAGATCTCGCGTTCTCCGAAGCCTCGCAATCGTTCCTGTATCCAGCTCATCCCTGTCTCCTGTCTCACGATGACGCGCCAATGGCCGCCACCGGAATGCCGGCGGCAGCGATAGTCAATGGTCCAAGCAGGCGGCTGCAACGAAACGCTGGCGGTGTCCGGTTGAAACGTACGTCATCGATGGATCCGGCCGTCGCGCGGCGGGCGCGAGACGGTCATGTTCCGATGGCGCTCCGCCGGCTTGCGTCGGCGGGACCTGTTTCCGCATGTCTGCATTCCGCTGGCGACGCTGCGAGCAGCGCAGCGCTCGCGTCGACTTACTGCTCGCTCGCAGGCGCGACGACGTTGGCGGCAGGATCCGTACCCGTAGCGATCGCAGCGTCCACGGCCGGATCCGTCGTCGGCGCATCGACGACAGCGGATGCGGCACCGCCCTCATTGACATACGGAAACCTGGCGGTGCGATACAGCTCCTTGTCGACCAGCCCAGGCAACTGCGCGTGCAGGAGCTTGTGGGTCTCCTCTGCGTTGCCGAGGTTGAGCAGCACCGTCGGGAAGAAACCGCTCATGCCGAAGTCCTGGATGAGCTGGATTTCCACCTCACCGTCCTTGACCGGCGAAATCTGCCATCGATTGTGGATATGGGTGATGCGAACGCAGCATTCGTTGAGCGGAACCTTGTTGGCGGCTGCCATCACATCGATCGACACCACTCCGCTCACCGGATCCTGATCGGTCTGCGACTTGATGACGTACTCGCGATTCCTGAACACCGGCGGCAGCAGCTCCAGCGTCCACAGGATGGTATCGCCCTGTGCCTTGTCGCTGTAAGGCTCGATCACCTTCAGATCGATGCAGACCGGTATCCACTTCTTGCAGTTCTCGAGGCTGTGGTTCTCCAGCACCAGCGAGGCCACGATCTGGCTCTGCGTGTACTTGCCGCGCACCACACCCTTGTAGACCTTGTTGAAGGATCCCCGCTCTTTGTAGGAATAGACCTGCACGCCGTCGCGATCGATCTCCAGCTCCCATTGCTCCGAGCCGGAAGCAGTCCAGGCCAGGGTCGCGGCGTAACCCACCAAAATGGCGGCGGCCGAGCCGAACAGGGCGAACTTTGCAAACTTCTTCAGCGAAATCCCTTTCATCATTCGGCTTCCGTAATGAAATCGTATCGGGCGCGACGCAGATCGTCGCGGTCCAGCAGACCCGGCAACTGGTCGTGGATGAATTTGTAGGTCTCGTCAGCCCCGGCCAGATTGAGCAGGAAATCCGGGAACATGCCGCCCATATCGATGTCCTGCACGAATTCGATCTCGACCTCGCCGCCGCCCACCGGCCTGTATGTCCAGCGGTTCTGGAAATGGCTGAGACGGATCGTTCCCGGATTGCGCGGTGCGCTGTTCGGCGCAGCCAGTACATCGACCGTCACCGTACGCGTCTTGGGATCCTGACGGATGTGCGAACGGATCAGGCTTTCGCGCGGCAGGAACGGCGGCGGCATTTCCAGCTTCCACAGCACCGTGTCGGTCATGGTATTGACGTTCCAGGGCTGGATCACTTTCACTTCCAGACACCCGGGAATGTGCTGTTTGCAGTTCTCCGGCGTGGCGTTCTCGATCAGGCCGGCGACCAGCTGGTTCAACGTGTATTTGCCCCGTGCCACCGCCTTGTACTGCTTGCCGTATGCACCGGGCGCCTTGAGCGAGTAGACCTTGACGCCGTTGCGCTCGAATTCGGGCTCCCAGCGATTGGAACCCGACATGCGCCAGAGGATGTTGCCGATGAAAATACCGACGATGGCCAGCGCCAGCGCATATTTCGCCAGACGCAGCAGTTTCCTGAATCTGGAACGTTTGGGCGGCACCGCGGCGGTGCCGGTACCGGAAGTCGTCTCCGTCATGCGTATCTCCTGATGTAGAGCGATGAAACCGACGATGCCGCGATCAACGCGACGACGCCAGGTGATTGGAAAGATGTCTGGCCATGGCCAGCAGGGTCAGCGACGGCGTCCCACGCATCGCGTCGGGGATGGCGGAGCCGTCGCAAACGTGCAGTCCGCGGATCCGCGTCTCCATATTGGCGTCGATGTGCTCGCCGATCCTGATGAAACCGCCGACACGGCCCGCGACCGACAGGCCGAAATTGAAGACTTTCGTTGCGCCCGCTTCCGCCAGTACCCGCCGCGCTTCGGCTTCGCCGCGTTTGAGCTTGGCCATGTCCGATTCGCTGAAATCCTTGTGATAGCCGCCGTCCGCGGTGAACCCGCCGCCGAAGCCGTCCTTGACCTTGACGCCGATGCCGATCGATTGCGGGTAAGAGAACAAGCGACCGAATCTGAATTTGCTGAGCATCACCAGTCGGTGCATGAATCGCGACACGTTGGCATCGCCCAGTTCGATGTCGTCGTCCAGCGCGCAGCCCATGCTGCCGACGAAACTGTCGCGACCGTTCATGCCCGGCACGATTCCATAGAGTGCGTAGCCGGGGTTGCAATAGAAACCGCGGTCGCCGACACCTTCTATCCCCGTATCCCGCAGCAGCTTCGGCGTAGCGAGCTCTCCCGCAGCGAGTACGACGATCGGCGCACGCACACTGGCGACCCCGGTCTTCCTCAAACGCTTTCGCACCGCGTACTCGACACCGACCGCACGACCGCCTTCGACCAGCACCTTCGTCGCTTCGGCACCGTTGATCAGTATCGCGCCCAGACGAACCGCATCGTCCACATAAGCCCGCGCTTTCCACAATGCGGCATAGTTGTAGGCGCCATCGGTCGCCTTGGACTGATCGATCAGCATGTCGTGCGAGTGCCAGTCGTGCCCCAGCGCTTTGGCGGCATCGCGAAGCCGCCGCGACTGTTCGCCGACCAGCGTATCCGGCAGCGGCGCGATCGGCAGTTCCGCGCGGATCTGCGCGATCGCGGGCGCCAGATCGATGCCGAGCGCATGGAAAGCGTCCAGCGGGGGATCGTTGACCACCCCGAAGTACATCGCGCTCGAACCGCCGGTAGCGAGAACGCGGAGCGTGGAGAGCTTGTGCCCTACCCGCACTTCATCGGCCATCGATGCCACGCCCAACAACGTCTCGGAGCCCGGCGGATCGCCGCCGCGCTCCAGCACGACGACGCGCATGCCGCGACCGGCCAGATCGCGGGCGATCGCGGCGCCGCAGGTACCGGAGCCGATCACGATCGCATCGTATTGCCCTTGCTGTTCCATGTGCATGCTCAGAATTGATACAGGACGCGGAAAACCGCATTGTTTTCACGCTCGTATACCGCCAGTCCGCTGCGACGATCGGCCACGTCGAGATAGAACACATCAAGATTGAGACTGACGCGATCACTCCACTTGTACGAGGTGAAGATCGAATTCTGAAGACTGGCGTATGGCTTGCTGTAGACCGACAACAGGCTGACGGTGAGGTTGTCGTTGAAGAACGTATTGTTCCAGCCCAGGATCGCCGAAGCCGAATTGCGCGGGGTACCGGAGATCGAATCGTTCCAGTCGCGAATGTGGCTGTTGGTCAACTCCAGGCTCAGCGAGTGCGTGCCGCCCTTGCCCAGCGAATACTCGCCGCGCAGCGCCGCATCGACCAATGGACGGTCGAGCAGACCCAGGGTATCCGTCGTGAATGCCTTGCTCGATTTCCAGGCGAGTTCGCCGGAGAAGATCCAGTTTCCGCTGGCGAAATTGAAGGTCGCGCCAAGCATGCCGAAGCGCTCGCGATCGCGACGCACCAACAGTCGTCCATCGTCGGTGAAGCCTGCCTGCCGGAACGAAAAATCGTTGTCGATCAGACTCGCGGCCATGACCGCGATGTCGCTGCGGCCGAAGGTCTTTTTCCAGCGCAGGCCGTACTCGCCGCGATCGACATCGCCTCCGCGCACTTCGGCGGTGCCCTGGAATGGGTCGATGTAGTATTGAGTGCCCGGCTCCGGGTACTCGTTGAATTGCGCGTCCGGCACGTAGAACAGGCTCCATGTCCCAGACGGGCCGAATCGATCGACCGTGGCCATGAACTGCCCGATCCTCGCCTCTTCCAGCGAGATGAAGAACAACTCGGAGAAATTGCGCGGGCTGATCACATCGGTGATGGCGCCGCCATCGGATTCTCCCCAGATCAGCACTTGTCGTCCCACTTTGACGCTGGTGTTGCCTTTACTGAACTGAAGGAACGCGTCGCGACTGCTGTTTTCCAGAAAGATGTCTCTGTTTTCGGCCTTGGCGCGGTGATCGCTGCCCCAGAACGCGTTCAGCTTGGTATCCACGCGCAAGTAGAAATCGTCGAGGAAGTATTTCTCGTATTCGATCCTGAACGAGCTGCGATTGTTGACGGTTTCGTGCGGCGAGTTGATGCCGATCGCGATCTCGTGCTTCAGCGTGAAATTGAACGGTTCGAGCAGCGTCTCCAGCGGGGAAGCGCGCTCCTCGCCAGTTTCGAATACGGAGACGCCGGTCGGATCGACTTCGGCGCCCGGCCCGTCCAACGCATCGATCTGCGGCGTGAGAACGGATGAATCGATCTCCTGCGAGGCCGATTCATCGAACGAAACATCGTCCATCGAAACCGACGCGCCGGCGGCGTCGATGGTCTCGGCATCGACCGGCGGCGCAGACTGCGCGCGCGCCCATGAGGGCGACGCGCACAACGCCAGAACGATCGCGCAGGCCAGCGTACGATGCACGCCGGCCGTTTCGGAACCGCGATCGATCATTTCCATGCGGTCCTGAACTCGCTCAGATAGCGCTCGCGAAACGCCTGGTCGGTCAGCGTACGCTGGGTCAGGAATTCATCCGGAACGTTCCAGTCGAAGGCGATCGATTGACGGTCGAGGGTCGACACTCGATGCGCAAGCAGGTTGTTCATCGTGACGTGACGCGGCATCCAGTGCTTGTCGATCAGTTCGAGACTGCTGATCGTGCGCACTTTGAACAACTGGTTGTTATGGTTGAAATACTGCTCTTTGAGCAGGATATGACGCTCGCGATCGATCCAGGTGATGATGCGACTGTACTTGGATTTCCTGGCACGCTCGGCGGTTGGGGTCCATTCCAGCACCCACACCGGACGACTGGTCGGCCCGCCCTTCTCGTTTACCTGGAAATTCTCCTGTCGCAGGATCTTGTAGGTGTAGTCGTTGAGTTTCCGATAGTCGAGATCCTCGATCAGGAACTCGGAACCGAAGAAACTGCCGCCGTCCTCGCTATCGCGGGTCGAGATGATGCGCTTGACCTTGCCTAGCGCCGAAAGATAGATCCAGGTCGCATTATCCTTGCGCACATCGTAGTACTCGTAGCTGAGCGTACCGATGCCTTTGTCGCGGGCGGGCTCCAGCACCACGGCAGCGGAACGGATATCGTCGCCATAGAACTTCAGCACATTTTCGATGACCGAGACTCTGGGTTTCTCCGCGCATTTCGCCGTTGCGGCCTGCTGCGAATAGCGGCATGTATTGAGTTTGAACTTGGTGACTACGGTGACATGGGATTTGCGAAGCACTCGGTCGAACTTCTCGGCGACATCGCGCGGATTGTCGGTCGATGCGGTCGCAGGCGCACCGACCAACATCGCCGCCAGCAGGGTGATCGAAACGGCAGCGGCGGAAATCGCCGCAAAGGGTATCTTGTTCAGGATTCGTTTCATGATGCATTCCGTGAAAGATGGAAAACGTGCGTGAAGGGTGTCTGCGCGGGATAGCGCAACGCGCTTTCGGTCAAGCCGCCGCCAGCGGCGGCGGCATCGTCGTTTCTGCCGCGTCGAACCTCGATCGAAAGCGAGGGATCAGCAGCGACAGCAGCAATCCGCAGGCAGGGCCCGCGAAAATGGCGAACGCGTCGAACATGCCGGTGCCGGCCTGTTCGACACTGACGATCAGGCCGAAAGGGCTACGACCTCCCAGTCGCGCGCAACGCCCTGACCGGGCGACGATTCATCCGCTCCCACGCGTTCCGACATCGGATCATGCAGCGCCCTTGAGACGCCAGCGGGATCGGAAGGCAATGGACCCGCTTCCAGCGCTGCGTTCTGCGGCTCGAACGACGCGATGCCGAACATGAACGCAGCAACCGGAAGAAAACTCTTCACAACGTACCCATCAGGCCGATCATTTCCAGGCGGAACGGAACTGCGACAGATAACGCTCCCGGAAGGCCTGGTCGGTCAGCGTGCGCTGGGTCAGGAATTCGTCCGGAACGTTCAGATCGAATACGATGGACTCACGCTCGATGACGGACACGCGACGCGCCGTGAAATTCGTCATCGCGACCTGCTTGGGCCACCAGTGATTCTGGATCGACTGCAGATTCTTCACGGTGCGCTCTTTGAACAGCTTGCCGTTGCGATCGTAATACTGCTCCTTGAGCAGGATGTAGCGCTCGCGATCCACCCATGTCACCACGCGGTCGTACTTCGTTTTCCTGGCGCGCTCGGAGTTCGGAACGCGTTCCAGCACGTAGGCAGGACGCACCAGAACCTTGCCGTCGACCGTCACCCGCGCATCCTCCTGTCGCAGGATCGTGTACTTGTAGTCGTCGAGCTTCGGATAATCCAGATCTTCGATCAGGAATTCCGACCCGAAGAAGCTTCCGCTGTCGGTGCTGTCGCGGTTGGCGATGATGCGCTTGACCTTTCCGAGCGCGGAGAGATATATCCAGGTGGCATTGTCTTTTTTCGGATCGAAATATTCGTACGTCAACGTGCCGATACCCTTTTCGCGCGCCGGCTCCAGAATGATCGCCGAAGAGCGGATGTCGTCTCCATAGAAACGGAGGATGTTCTCCAGCACGGACACGCGCGGCTTCTCTGCGCAGCGAACCGCCTCGTTCTCCATCCGGTAACGGCAGGTACTGAGAGTGAACTTGGTGGCGAGGCTGGTATGGGATTTGCGCAGGACGCGATCGAAACGTTCGGCCACTTGGCGCGCGGTCTGCTCATATGCGAAAGCAGGCGAAAGAAACGCGAGAAATGCGACGAACGAGAGCACAGCAAGGCGTTGCGACATTCGGATCCGGTGAGCATTCATGCGAAAAAAACCTCCATGTAAGTGTTCGATGTGGATTGCGTCTTTCTGGATCAGTTCTCGACGGTCGCCGTCGAAGCCGGCACGTCGAACTTCAGCCGGAATATCAGGATCAATGCCGGCAAGAGCAGCAATTCGCAGGCGAGTCCGGCGAAGATGGCGAGCGCACCGAATATGCCGACATTGGCGTTGCCGACGCTCGAAGACAGACCGAGGACGCTCAGACCCAGGCCCAGGATCAGACTGCTGAAAGCCACAGCCTGGCCGACCTTTTCGATAGTGTCGCGCAGCGCCCGTTCGATATTTCCGTCGACGGCCACTTCGCTCTGGTAATGGGTCATGAAGTGGATGGTGTCGTCGACGGCGATGCCGACGATGATCGGTGCGATCAACACGGTGGTGAAATCCATCGGCATGTCGAGCAGTCCCATCAGCCCGAATGACAGCGTGGCCGGCACGCAGTTCGCGACGATCGCGATCAGCCCAGCGCGCATCGACCCGAACATCACAAGCAGCAGCAGGCTGATGGTGATGATCGCCATGCCGAAGCTCGACAACGACGTCCACGACAGGTAATTGGAGCCCTGCATGATCAGACTGAAGATGCCGGTGATCGATGCCTCGGTTTCGGGATACTCCTTTTTCAGAGAATCCACCGCGGCATCGATATCCTTCGTCATGTCGGCGAAGATCCGCGTGTACTCGTACGATCCTGCATTGCGCATGTAGATCGTGATGTGCGCTTCGCTGTAGTCGTCCGAGACCATTCTCCGACGTTCGTTGGGATTGGAATTATCGAACATGAACAATGTCTGCGCGACCAGTTCATGGCTCGGCGGCACGATCTGCATTTCCGGCCGGTCTTCGTGGAGCGTCTGATAGGACTTCTTGGTCACATCGACGATCGACGCCGTGCGAATCACGTACTCCGGATATTTCTTCTCGATCGTCAGCTGCAGCGCTTCCAGACGCTTGAGCACGACCGGGTCATGGAACGCGTATTCTCCGCCGAGATTCAGATAGACCACCAGCGACTGCGATCCGATCATCTCGTTGTCGGCGATCGCAAAGCTTTCTCGGATCGGCGCGTCCTTTGGATATTGCGCGATGGCGTCGGTATCCACGCGCACCTGGGTTCCGCCATAGAAGCAGACCGCCAGCACCGACATGAACAGCACGAAGATCGCATGGCGGAAGCGCGATACGAAGGGCATGATCCTGACCAGCCCCCGCTGCATCAGCGCGCTCACGTCCGGCATATAACGGCGAACCGACAGTTTCGGCGCGACCGCGTTGGATTTCAGCGGCCACCACAGGTCCAGCATCAACGGAAGCAGGTACACCGTGAGCAGGAAGGCCAGACCCACGCCTGCGGCAGTCATCAGGCCGAACACCTTGATCGGCACGATCGGCGTGAACACCACCGACAGCATCGCCAGCATCGTCGCGACCGTGGTCAGGAACGATGCGTTCGCTGCGCTGTGGAACGCCTGTCGCAGCGCGAGTCGATGCTCGCTGCCTTTGTTCCTGAAGTAGACATATCCCGAGAGAATATGGATGGTGTCGGCGATGCCGATGACCAGCACCATCACCACGGTGAGGATCAGGAAAGCGGTCACCGTGTAGCCGAGCCAGCCCGTGAAACCGATGGTCCAGACGCAGCTCAGGACCACGATCGACAACGGCCACAGCACGCCCGCCGGCGTGCGGAAGAGCAACCACAGCACCACGACCATGATCACCAGCATGGCCATGTAGAGCAGCCCCATTTCCTCCAGGACTTTCATGTCGTATTCGGTAGCGGCTGCATTGCCGACCGGGAAGTATTCGAAATGTCCTGCGTACTCCGGTTTGTTCAACGTGCGCTGGACCTCGACCATGAAGTCGTAGTACTCGGACAGATCGGTCGGCTTGAACCGCACTACTTCATCTTCCGCGGCACCCTCGTCGAAGGTCATCGAGAATTCGGCGGCGGCCTGCGTCGTATCGGCCGGGGAATCGGTCGGGGCGGTTTCCGTCCGGCTTTCCTCGTGACTCTCGTCGATCGGGATCGTGCCGAAATTGGTTTCGATCTGCATCGCACCGTATCGGCCATCCTTGGAGTAGTACAGGCGCGGGAACGTTTCCTGGCTGTCGGCGAGCCTGCGGATCTCGTCCAGGCCTTCCTGCGTATCAGGGACGTCGTCGCCGACCAGCCGCATCGAGATCAGCGCATCGCCCTCGGCGCGCAATACCGGCGCATTCGTCAACGCAGTGATCTTGACGATGTGCCGCAGCGGCGAAGCCTCTCCTTCCTTCAGGGCCATCTGCCGACTGATCAGATCCTCGCGGACCTTGGCGATGGTCTGCAGCGACTTCGCGGAGAACACATTGCCGTCCTTCGGGCGATAGATCACATACAGATTGTCTTCGCTGCCGAACTGGGAACGGAAACCTTCGAGCGCCACGAGCGTCGGGTCGTCTTCCTCGAACCAGCCCTCGATGGTCATGTCGAACTTGACGCGCCCCATACCGGCAATGGCGAACGCGGTGGTTGCGATGAAGAAGCACCAGAGCAACAGCTTGCGCCCGCGCAGGCGGTCCGGCACGGTTTCGAAATAAGCGGCGAGCGCATCCATGCCGCGCTTGATGTAACTGGAGAAACGTGTCATTCGCAAGACTCTTATCGTTCGATGTTCGTCGCCGACCCGCGCAACGCATGCCGGCGCCCGCGGCCGGACATC
>JAIMKJ010000008.1:98660-111121 GCA_020692565.1 Thermomonas sp. | reverse complement strand
TCAGGCCAGGGCTTCGCGCTTGCCGGCCGCTTTTTTCTGCGATTTGGCGGGCGCGTTCATGGCTTTCGCGATGTGTCCGACGCTATCCGGTTCGATCAGCGTGAAATGCGTCGCCTGGATCGGATGCACGCGCAGCGGTTGCGACAGCAGGGCGTTCCAGCCGTAATCCTGCGGTGCGTCGGGATAGCCTTCTGTTGCGCGGAAAAGCACCACCTCCGCCTTGCCGCCGAGCTTTTCGGGGCGATACGCCAGACAGGCGGTCTCGCTCGCATCGGCCGCCCGGAAGGTCGCCACGAATTGGCGCTTCGGCACATCGAGACCGAGATCGGTAACGATCCCGTGAAGATATTCGGCGCGTTCGTTCTCGGGTACGGCGCGCAGCGTTTCCGCATCGAGAGTGGACACGCCGCCGATCGAGCCGATGAAGTGATTGAACACTTCGGTCATCTCCAGCGCTGCGTCCTTGCCTGGCAGCAGCGGGCTCAACGTGTCGAGCAGCGCCAGCGAGGCCTGCTCCTGATGCTCGTCGACCAGACGCCTGACCATTTCGAACGCAACGATGCCGCCATTCGAATAGCCGAGAACGCGGTACGGACCTCTCGGCTGTACGGTACGCATGGCACGCAGATTGAATTCGGCGATGTCCTCGACGCTCGCGTGCGCGGGCGCATCTCCGTCGAGACCCACCGCCTCCAGACAGTAGACCGGTTGTTTGGGTCCGAATGCGTGACTCAGTTGCTGCAGCGACAACGCACTCCCGCCTGCGCCGGGCACGGCGAACAGCGGGGTCCGATCCCCTTTGGTCTGCAACGGGATCAGGATGTCTTCGGGCTCAGGCGTGCGAGCAGGTGCTGCTGCGGCGGCATCCACAATCACCTTCACCGCACCTTCGGGGGGCCTGGAGCGGGTGACGACCAGAGCGTCCAGCGCCTCGGCGAACTGATCCCCCAGATACCCGGCGAGCGAACCGATTTCCGGGTGTTTGAACACGACGCTCGGCGACAGATTGGTATGGAGGAGGCGATCGGTCTTGATGATGAGATCGGCGACACCGATCGAGTTCATGCCCAGATCGATGAAATTGCGATCCACCGCGACCGCATTTTGCGGCAGTCCGAGCTGTTTCGCGGTTTCGTAGCGCAGGAAGAACTCGATCTTGTCGACTGCGCCCATGTTTTCCGCATCCGCCGGAACGTCGGCCGCGTCCGCAGGCGTGTAGAAATACCACTCGTCGTCCGCGCTCGCCCCCGCATCATGCGTCTCCGGCGCGGCGCTTGCGGACACCGTCGGAAGCAGAGACGATTTCGCGACCGCAACCTGGGCTTCGCCGACGATCTGCACGTCCATCCAATAGCGGTCCCGCGCGAAAGGATACGTCGGGAGGGAAGTACGGCGCACATCGGCGCCGCGCCAGATCGACTCCCAGGGCATCGAAACGCCATTGGCCCACAGCATCGCGATCTGCTTCCACTGCGCGCTGTGCGCGCTCTGCAACAGCTGGGTCTGCGCCATTTCTGCCGTGATCAGTACGGCGACCGACTGTTTGTCGGCGGGGTTGACGCGGGCGTGATAGATCTCCCTGGACTCCAGGCCCAGCTTTTCGCGGATGCCGTTCTTGGCCACGGAGCGAAGCTTGTCGAGCAGTTCCTTGCGCGAACCGGCGACGATGGCGAGCCGCTCATGCATGGCTTCCCGGCCGATCTGGGATGTGTAGACGAGGTCGACGAAGCTCTCCTCGTTCGCCGCGCTTTCGAGATGGACGATGTAATTCTGCACAGCCTCCTGAAGGCGCTCGGCGTTGCGGGCGGAGAGGACGAACAGTCGTTTCGGTCCTGGCGCTTCTTCGGAGACCGCACGCTTCGGCAGATATTCTTCGAGCAGGATGTGTACGTTCGATCCACTGTCCGCGAAGGAGTTGATCCCGGCGCGGATCGGCGCGCCGTCGGGGTCGCGGATATCGTCGAACGCGATCTCGCGATCGGCGATATACAGCGGGTGCGCGGCATTGTCGATATCGATGAACGTGTTGACCTTGTTCTTCGAGATCGTGGCCGGGAATCTCTTGTGCAGCATCGACAGGGCGATCTTGATCGTGTTGGCGATGCCGCTGACCGATTCGACGTTGCCGATATTGCCCTTCACGCTGCCCAGCGCCACGTGCTTGCGTCCGGCGGCGCTCTTCTCGAACGCGCTCTTGACGCCTTCGTACTCGAACGAGTCCGCCCATTTTGTCGCGTAGCCGTCGACTTCGATGTACGACAGGCTCTCCAAGGGCACGCCGGCCTTCTCGTAGCAGTCGGTCAGCGCGCGGGCGATGGATTCGTACTTGACTTCGGAGATGTTGCGCGCGGCGCCGCGGTAGTTCTGGTGGCAGGAACGCACCACAGCATAGATGCGGTCGCGATCGCGTTCGGCATC
Organism: Thermomonas sp.; assembly: GCA_020692565.1. Lineage (GTDB taxonomy): Bacteria > Pseudomonadota > Gammaproteobacteria > Xanthomonadales > Xanthomonadaceae > Lysobacter_I. Next base: position 108,703 of record JAIMKJ010000008.1, on the reverse strand, counting down.
TTCCAGCCGCTTGAGCACGAGCGCCGCCACGCCTTCGCCGCGCGTAAAACCCTTGGCGTCGTCGTCGAACACGCCGCTGCTGCCATCCGGCGAAAGCACCCCGTATTGCGACGACGCGATGTAATCGTCCTCGAACAGGTTCAGCGACACCGCACCGGCGATCGCCACATCGCTCTCACCGTTGAGCAGCGAGTAATAGGCGCGATTGATCGCTACCGCCGACGAAGCGCAATTGACGTTGAACGATTCGCTCGGCCCGCACAGATCGAACACATAGGAAATGCGGTTGGAGAGATAGTAGGAAGGACTGGACGAGCTGAACAAAGGACCTTTGGTGAAGTCCTTGTTGTTCAACCTCCGCAGGTGATGCTCGTACTCCGAATACTCGTAGCCGACGAACACGCCGGTCCGCGAACCGGACAGATGCTTCATATCGATGCCGGCGTCTTCGACGGCGCGATAGGTTTCCTGCAGCAGCAGACGCTGCTGCGGATCCATGCTGGTCGCCTCTTCGGCGGGAATGTTGAAGAATGCCGCATCGAAACAATCGACATCATCGATCAGCGCGCCCCACTTGGACACGGTTTTTCCAGGCTGGATGTCTTCCGCGTAGTGCGCTTCCCAGTCCCAACGGCTCTTCGGAACCTCGCGCATGCTGTTCCTGCGCGCGATCAGATTGTCCCAGAAGGCGCTGTGATCCGGCGCATCCGGCAGACGGCAGCTGATGCCCACGATGGCGACCGCGGACGTCCGCGCCGAGCCTGCATGCCCGTCCGCAGCCGGCATCGCGGTCGTATCGGAGATCCCGTAGTAACGCAGCAGATCGCCGGTATGGCCCCAGACCAGGGACTCGACGATCTCGTCGACCGAGCCGTAGCCGCGATTGGGCAGCTCGATCGCGTATTTCCCGCGGATGTAATCCAGTACGTGTCGATACGGGTCCGCCACCGGCTGCGCGGGCGACGGCGCGAAGAACATCGGCGACGCCTGCGCGGCGGCCTGCGCGGGCGCCGCAGCAGGAGCGGGCACCGGCGACACGGTCGCTGGCGCGGCGGATGCGCTCATCTGCCGTGTGAGCTTCTCCAGCAGCTCCGAGAGACCGCGCACGCTGTCGACGTTGGAAAATTGCGCCGGCGTCAGCGTCACTTCGAACTGCTTCTCGATGTTTTCCATCAACTCCATCACGATCAGCGAGTTGATGCCGAAGGTCTCGAAATTGGCATCGATATCCACCTTGTCGGCGGGTACCTTCAGCGTTTCCTCGATCAGCATGATGACCGCATTGAGGATATCGGCTTCTGCGATGACGGACATGTCAGTCTCTCCCGCCCTGTGCGCGGCCCAGATCCGCGAGGATCAGCGCCTTGAGTTTCTCGATCACGGACGTGGTGTCCGCGGGCTGTGGGACCGCTGCGGATTGCGGTTGCGCGGGCGCCGCTGATGCGGTGGCGGGTACGGATGTCGGCGCTGCGGGTGGTTCGGCCTCCGGCAGCGCCTCGACGAAGAATCCCCGTTCAAGCATGGTGTCGATGCTCGCCTTCACCGCGTCCACGATTCCGCGGCAGTCGGCTTCGGAATGCGTGGTGGTCAGGAAACAGTTGCCGGAAGTCGACGTTTCGATGCCGTGGAGCTTCAGCAGGAAGATGAACACCTCGCGGGTCAGGCCGAACGGATCGTCCAGCACCTGGATCCGGAACAGCGAACTGAAGTACTCGACTTCCATCGGCACCCGCTTTTCTTCGAAGTAAGCGTTGATCTCCTTCGAGAGCGATTCGGTCATGCGATCGATATCGCCCAGCGCGCAGCGGCATGTCTGGCCGTCGCAGCCCGCTTCGCCGCACAGACGCTTCATTTCGCGGCAAACCGCAAGCGCGGCCGCGACCTTGAGCGAATTCTGGGTGTGGGTACCCGCCATCATCGTGCGCTTCAGACTCGGCATCGAAGCGTCGTCGAAACGCCAAGTGCCGCCGTCGACGTAATTCATGTACTTCGCCAGACCGCCGATCACGCCGGTCGGCATGCCGCCACCGGCGACCTTGCCATAGGTGGCGAGGTCCGGCTTCACGCCGAAGAAGGTCTGAGCGCCTTTCGGGCCCGCTCGAAAACCGGTGATCATCTCGTCGAAGATCAGCACGATGTCCTTTTCGAGCGTGAGCTTGCGCAACTCCTGCACGAATTCGCGCGGTTGTCGCGAGGGGAAGCGAGACTGGATCGGTTCGACCAGCACACAAGCGATTTCGTCTGCGCGCTGTTCGATCACATCCAGATGCGACATATCGCCGTAATCGAGAATGATCAGCTGATCGGCGAATTCCTGCAGCATGCCGAGCCCTGCCGATATGCTGCCGCCCTTGCGGTCACGGAACGCCAGGACCGCATCGGAAAGGCCGTGATAGGAACCGTCGAAGGTGACGATCTTGCTGCGACCTGTGGCGGCTCTGGCGATGCGCACCGCCCACATCACCGATTCCGTGCCGGACTGCGCGAAGACCATGCGCTCGTGGCCTGTGAGCTCGCAGAACAATCGCGCCGCTTCGAACAGATCCTCGCTGTACGCGACCAATGGGTAACCGCGATTCATGCGGTCGATCAGCGCCTTCTTCATGAATTCGGGCTGATGACCGAACAGATTCACGCCGTTGTCGCCGGCGACGTCGATGTACTTGTTGCCATCCACGTCCCAGATGTACGGACCGTCGGCGCGGTCGTAGGTGAGCTGGAACTGCAGGGATTTCAGCGGTCGCTTCAGGCCTGCGGTCTTGCGCTGATCCACGAAATAGGCTTGATGCTTGAGCGCATTGTCCTTGGACTTCGGCACCCGCTTCTCGTATTCGGCGGTCAGTTCGGCGATGTACGCCATATGCGATTCGGTCAGATTGAGCTCGTGCAGAGACTTGAGCAGCGGCGCGCGCGCTGCGGGTGCGGGCGCGGGATCCGCGCCGCCCAGCAACTTTTCGCGCAGACCGGTCACGACCCTGACTTTTTCCTCTTCGCTGAGCACGCTGAAATTACGCAGCGCCTCCTGCTTGTCGACTTTCTTTTCGAGGATTCTTTCCAGTACATCTTCGACTGAAGTTGCCATCGCCATTTTCCTTAAAAGATTTGTTCCAGAATCTTCTCGAACTCTCCGTCCGATAGAGCATCCTCGCTCGCCGCTCGGCCACCGGTATCGGCATCTGCATCGCTTACGGCACTCTTGTCCGCGCTCTGGTCGGCCTGTGCCCGATACGCCGTCTCCAGCAACGTCGCGAAGTCGTCGCTGCTCGCCGCCTGCTGCGCACCTTGCGGACGGTCGTTGCGCACACGCAGGCCTTTCATCCGTATGCAGACATCGCCCTCGGCATCGGCGATGTCGATATCCAGACGCACTTCAGTGTCTCCGGGACGGCTACCGCGCGCATAGCGCAACCATGCGCAGAGGTCGCCGACGCAAGGCGCGAACAAGCGCAGCGATTCGAGCGAAATCGGCAAAGATGCCTGTCCAGCCATAAGCTCGAATCCGGACGCAAGCATCACCGCAGCCTGCAACGCACCGTCGAGCGACGCAGGCGGGAGCGTGCAGCCATCGTCCACAACCGCGGGCTTCGCCAAATGCACCAGCGCTTGATCGTCGCTGCGGTAGATGGCATGCAGGGTCCGCAACGACGGGCCGCGCAGCGGCGACAGCTGCGCCGATACCGCATCGATCGCGTCCTGCGTCATCGGCTTTCCGCCCAGCAGAGCGCGCAGTTGGCTCAAATCGATCCGCTTCGGCGGCGGCGCAGGTTCGAACACTGCGATACCGCTGCAGCAGGGATGACCGCCGGCTGTCTCGCCAACGATATCGAAGGCGAGGCGCTGGCCGGGCGCTTCCTGCACCGACACCGTCAACGTTCCATCATCCATGCCCGGCGCGGCGAACCACCGCAGATCGCGGAGTTCCATCGGCTGACGCTCATCGCTGCCATAACGCGACAGCGCAGCTGCCGCTCGACCCATTTCGAGGCAAGCCATGGCCGGCAGAATTCTGCCGTGGTCCAACAGCAGCAATTCGCTTCCCGCAAACCTGGTGCCGAAGCGTTGACGGCCGAGCACCGAGGTATTGGTATGCAACAACGGATGCAACGCGGTCGCCGTCGTCGTACCGGCTGCGGATTTCCGTTTGCCCTTCGTATCGATCCAGTGGCGGTCGCGCGCGAACGGATACGTCGGCAGATGGATGCGACGGGCACGGAGGGCATTCGCATGATCGCTCGCAAGCCGGCTCCAATCGACATCGGCCCCGATCACCCACGCTGCGAGCAGCTTCGGGTAGTCGCGCTCCTGCAACCATCCAGCGATATCTGCCGGCTGCGCTTCGGCGCCGGCATCGGTCACGCTCAGCCCCTGTTCGTTGCGTTTGTAGCGCTGGATTCGACCGCGGTAGATCCCATTGCCGCGATTTTCGCCGTCAAGGTAAGCAGTCAGCATCTCTGTCATCGATTCAATCGAATCGACGACCATGGCCAGACGCTCTTCCATCGGATCGCGACCGACCTGAAGCGTATACGCGAGGTCCGCGAATTCCACATCCGGATGTTTGCGCACGTGGGCAAGCAGGTTCGACGCATAGGCTTTCAGCCGTTCTTCGTTCTTGGCCGACAGCAGCACCGGCAACGACACCGGATCACGCTGCGGGCGCGGCGCCGGCACGTATTCTTCCAGTACCGCGTGCGCGTTGGCGCCGCCCCAACCGAACGAACTCACGCCTGCGCGACGCGGGAGCGTACTGCCGTCCGCAGCCTGCGGTGCGGCCCACTGGACGGTCTTGTCAACGATGTAGAACGGGCTGCCGTCCAGGTCGATATAAGGATTGAGCGTCTCGAAGTGCAGGAGTGCGGGAATCTGTTTGTGTCGGATCGACATCATCACTTTGAGCAGACTGGCGATGCCGGCCGCCGGTTCCAGATGACCGATATTGGTCTTGACCGAGCTCAGGCCGCAGTGCGGCGTTGTCGGCGCCGGTTTTCCGTGCTTCCGATAAAGGTCGGAGAAGGATTTCTTCAACGCCTGTATCTCGATCGGATCGCCCAGGCTGGTTCCGGTACCGTGACATTCGATGTAGCCGACCGTGGTCGGGTCCACGCCGCCCTTCTCGTAGGCTTCGTACAGCAGTTCGGCCTGCGCTTTCGGGTTGGGCGCGGTCAGCATGGTCACGCGGCCACCGTGATTCTCGGCAGTGGCCCTGACAACCGCATAGATCGGATTGCCGTCGCGCTCGGCCTGGGCCAACGGCTTGATGAAGATCGCGCCGGAACCTTCGCCGCGCACGTAACCGTTCGCGTCTTTGTCGAAGGTCTTGCATTTACCGTCGATGCTCAGCATCCCTGCCGAACTGAGCGAGATGTGCGCAACTGGAGTCAACATCACCTGCACGCCGCCGACGATGGCCATGTCGCTGCTGCCGGTGTGGATCGACTCGATCGCGCGATGCAGGGCGATCAGCGAACTCGAACAGGCGGTATCCAGCGGCGCGCTGGGTCCGCGCAGATTGAACAGGAACGAGACGCGGTTGGCGAGGATCGAGTGCGAATTGCCGGACGCCGAGAAGCCGTCGAGCGACGACTGGTTCTCGGCCAGCACGTCGATGTAATCCTTGGCGGAGACGCCGACGAACATGCCGGTCCTGGTGCCGGAAAGATCGGACACCCTGTGGCCGGAATCCTCGATCGCGCTCCAGACGGTCTCGATGAAGATGCGCTGCTGCGGGTCCATCATCTCCGCTTCGCGCGGGGTGATGCCGAAGAACAGCGGGTCGAACTTGTCGACCTCCTTCATGAAGCCACCCCACTTCGAGTTCGACTTGTTGACTTCCTTGATCGGATTGCCGTCGTACTCTTCCCAGATCCAGCGATCGCGCGGGATGTCGGTGACCAGATTGCGTTCGTCGCGGAGATTTTCCCAGAACGCTTCGACGTTCTCGCACTGCGGCATCACGCCCGCGATGCCGACGATGGCGATCGGCACGTCGAGGAAGCGACGGTCGCGCGAGAAATCGCCGCCGGGACCGGCGATGACCTCACCACCGACCGCTGCCGCGGGGTTCCAGCCCTTGTCGATCGCGATCGGCATGCCGGCGTGTTCGGATGTCGACGCGATGGCATCGTGCGATGCGACCGCGGCCACGGGCGCTGCGGAAGCGCCCACCCCACCCCCGCCGTGCGCCTTGCGCACCGCATCCCCGTGTTCGGCGACCAGCACCCCGGCAATCGCGTTGATCGACGGATACTCGAAAAACAGCACCGGATTGATGTCGATCGCGTAGCGGTCGTTGATCGCATTGGCGAAACCGGACAGGCCGATGGAGTCGAAGCCCAGATCGAGCAGAATGTCGTCGAGCGACAGTTCGTCCGCGCCGAGCATGAGCATCTCCATCACCAGCTCGCACAGCGCCCCGACGACTGCGCCGTTGAGATCGACGCCACCCTGTACCGCACCGGCGCTACCGCCGCCGTTCTGCGATGCCGCCGGCTGCGCCACGACTGGAGCCGCGGCCTCCTTCTTGACCAGACCCCAGGCCAGTTCGACCTTGGTCTGCTGACCCTGCAGCACAGCCAAGTGCGGCTGATCCATCGCGAGCCCGGCGACGAACGCCGCCAGGCCCACCGGGGTGTCGAGCGGTTTGATGCCAAGCGTCTTGCGGAAGAACTGCTCGGTCTGCTCGTCGAGCTTCATTCCACCGTCGGCCCACAGCGACCAGTTCAGGCTGAGCGTGCGGCCTCGGCGCAGACCCTGCGCACGCAGCGCTTCGCGCGCTTCGGCGAAGCTGTCCATGTAGTGATTGGCGAAGGCGTAATCGCACTGACCCGCGTTGCCGCCGATGGCCGCCAACGATGAGAACGAGACGAAGAAATCCAGATCGTCGTCGCGGGTCAGCGCATCCAGGTGATAGGTGCCGAACACCTTCGGCGCCAGCACTGCGCGCATTTCGTCTTCGGTCTTTTTACGCAGATACGAGTCGCGCAGTACGCCGGCGCTGTGCACGATGCCGTCGACCCGCCCGAAGCGGGCGCGAGCCTCATCGAGTACGCGGCACACGTCCTCGGCCACGGAGATGTCCGCAGCCACGTACAGCACCTCCGCGCCGAGTACACGCAGCGCATCCAGCTGCGCCTCGCGCTCGGGGGGCAGCGTGGAGCGGCCGGTCAACACCAGCCGTGCGCTGCAGGTTTTCGCCAGATACTCGGCGAAGATCAGGCCCAGGCCGCCGGCGCCGCCGGTGATGACGTACACACCCTGCTGTTTGAGCGCGATCCGCGTCTTTTCGCCCGATACGGTGTGCTGCAGTTCGGCGGCATCGAGTTTCTTCAACGCACGCACCCGGCGCGCGTCGTTGTCGTAGCGGACGGTGATGTCGTCCTGATTCGCGGCGTGCAGCTCGGTGAGGATCGCATCGAGCGCTGTCTCGGCGCGGGCGCCGCGCACTTCCAGCGCCTTGGCGTCGATCTTCGGGTGTTCGAGGCGCAGGCTGCGAACGAAGCCGTTGATCGCATCGTTGTGCGGCACATGTGCGCCGGATTCGCCGCGGGACAGATAAGCGATCTGCACGCGCCCGCTCGGCTTCTGATCCAGCAATGCCTGGCTCAGCGAGAGGAAACCGTACACACCCCGCGTCAATGCCTGCTGTAATGCATCGGCATCTGCCGGCATTGCGCTCTGCGGCCACGCATAACAGATCTTGTCCGCGGTCCAGCCGGTCTTCGCCAGATGCTCGAACAGGCGGACATACTGCCCACGATCGTTCGGATCAATGCGATATCGGTTTTCGCCCAGATCCTCGAAGCCGGCACCCGGCTGGACCAGCGCCACGTCGATGCGACGTTCGATGCAGACCTGGCGCATCGCTTCGTCGGTATCGAACAGCAGCAGTGCGCGTACATCGCTCTGCGCCGGCGCGACCGGCGACTCGCGCCATGCATGGGCGTAGTACAACTCTGCGAATCCGTCGTCCTGCGACGCCGAAGCGGCCTGTTTCGGGGCGGACGACTTCTCGTGCACGTTGCTCAAGGGCACGCCGACCGATTCGTGGATGCGCGCCAGCACGCGACCGGTCTCGTCGACGATGGTCACGTTCTCGCGCGAAAGACCGCCGCCACCGCTGCGGTCGCTCTTCATCTTGGTGACATGGCTGTAGCAGGTCCGGGTGAGCGGATGCAGCAGTTCGACCTCGCCGATCGAATACGGCACTTTCATGTCGCCCGATTTGTCGCCGAGCTGACCGACCACGCCGGCCTGCATCGAGGCGTCGAGCAGGCATGGGTGCAGTACGAACGCGTCGAAATCGGCGCTGCGCGCGTCCGGCAGGCGCAGCAGACCCAGCACCTCGTCGTCGCTCTTGAAGACTTCGTCCAGCACCTGGAAGCTCGGGCCGTACTGCATGCCCACCGACTTGAACAGTGGATATGCCTCGCGACCATCGATGACCTTGACGCAGCGCGCGCGGATCGCGTCGAGATCGATGTATTCCGGCGCCGGATCGGCCGCGCCATCGACGTCGTAGACGAGTTTTCCCTGCGCGTACAGTTTCCTGCGGCCGTCGGCGCCGTCGCTGAAGACTTCGAAGGCGACCGCGTCGGCGCCGGGTTTGAGCTCGATCGTCGCTTCGGTCGGCACCGCGCCTTCGGCGGTCAACGGACTGAGCCAGGTGACGTTGCGGATCCTGCGCACCTTGCGACCGGCGGCCGCTTCGCCGGCCATCCGCGCCATGTCCAGATAGGCGGTGCCCGGGAGGGTCGGCACATTGGAGACGACGTGATCGCGCAGGAAGAATTCCTGGGCACGGAAACTCTTGCGGAACAATTGACGCTGGAACGTGGAGGCATTGCTATCGATCAGCGGATGCAGCCCGCTGCGTACGCCCAGCGCCGGAGCTACCGTGCCCGCATTGAGCGTGCCGATCCAGTGACGCTTGTCGGCGAAGGGATAGGTCGGCAGCGACGTGCGCCGCGCCGATGCGCGCAGCAGGCCTCGACAGTCGGACAACAGACCATCCAGCCACAGTTGCGCCAGTTTGTGCGGGTCGCGACTCTGCGAGAGCAGGCCCACGAATTGTTCCTTCTCGCTGCGGCTGAGCAGCCTGGTGATGCCGTCGGCATTGCGCGCATTCCCGGTCAGCACATCGTCGTGCCCGCGGCCTTCGACGAAGGCACCGAGCTTTTCGATCAGATCGTGACGACCCTCGGCGACGATCACGACCCGGTGATCGAACGATTTCCGGCCGTTCTGCAAAGTGAACGCGATATCGCACATCGATTGCGTCGTACCGTCGCGCTCCAGATGCGCGCGCAGGCGCTGTGCCATCTCGCGGAGTTGTTCGTCATTGCGCGCCGACAGCGGGAAGACGGTTCCGCCCGGCGGCAGCGCGTCATCGGAAGCCGGTAGCGGATAGGCTTCGACGATCACATGCGCGTTCGCGCCGCCGGCGCCGAACGAGCTGATGCCGGCACGCAACGGCATGCGCACGCCGTCCACATCCTTCTCTCGCCACTCATCCAGCCGCTGTTGAACGTGGAAAGGCGAATTCGCGAAATCGATATGTGCGTTCAACTGGGCCGAATGCAGCGAGGGCACCAACTGACGGTGCTTGATCTGCAGCACCGCTTTGCACACGCCGACGACGCCGGCAGCGGCTTCGAGATGGCCGATGTTGGTCTTGACCGAGCCGATCGCACAGCTGGCGTTCGGCACACGCCAGGCTTCGAACGCGGTGTTGAGGCCGGAAATCTCGACCGGATCGCCGAGCTCGGTGCCGGTGCCGTGGGCTTCGATGTAACCGATGCTGCGTGCGTCGACGCCGGCACGCGCCAGTGCCGTCGCGATCAGATCGCCCTGCGCTTTCGGATTGGGCACGGTGTAGCCGCTGGTACGGCCGCCGTGATTCGAGGTGGCGCTGCGGATCACGCCGTAGATCTGGTCGTTGTCGGCCAGCGCCTGCGACAGCGGCTTGATCAGGATCGCGCCGACGCCCTCGCCGGCGACATAGCCGTTGGCGCCAGCGCCGAAGCTGCGGCACACGCCGTCCGGCG
>JAIMKJ010000008.1:78936-98629 GCA_020692565.1 Thermomonas sp. | reverse complement strand
CTTGTGCTGGTGCAGATCGAGGTTGACGCCGCCGACGATCGCGCTGGTACAGTCGCCGTTGCGGATCGCTTCGCAGGCCAGGTACAGCGCGGTGAGGCTGGACGAGCAGGCGGTGTCGACGGTCAGGCTCGGTCCGGTGAGGTTCATCCAGTAGGAGACGCGATTCGCCACGCTCCACAGGAAGGAATTCGGGTTGAGATTGTTGCCGGCCAACTTCTCCTCGACGCCGATCATCTGGTACATCGCCCACACCGCACCGACGAACACGCCGACGTTGCGATGCGCGCCGTCCTGCGCCAGGATCTCCGGGTAATAGCCCGCGTCTTCCAGTGTTTCCCAAGCCACTTCCAGGAACAGGCGCTCCTGCGGATCCAGTACTTCGGCTTCGCGCGGAGAGATGTTGAAGAACAGCGAATCGAAGCGGTCGACCTCGTCGATGAATCCGCCGCGATACTGCATGGTGAAATCGTTACGCAGCCGTCGGGCGATGCGATCTTCCGGAAGCGGGCCGATGCAGTCGCGTCCTTCGCGCAGGTTGTCCCAGAATTCGCGGAGATTCTTCGCCTTCGGATAGCGGCCGGCCATGCCGACGATCGCGATCTCGACGCGATGTTCCGTAGGTACGGCTTCGGTGCGAACGTCTTCGATGCTGACAGCCACGGCGGCCTGTTCCGGAGTATTCGGCATTGCGGTCTTCGCCAGAGCGTCCGACGGGGCCAGGGCGACCGCATGCGTCGCGGATGGAAGACTCGGGTAGCGATAGCCGCTCAGCGCATAGCGGGCGGAGCCGTCCTCACTGCGACCACTCGCACCGTGCAGCACGATTTCGGGGATGTCGCGCGGCGCGGCGAACATGCGCACGATCCGCGCAGCGATTTCTTCGACCGCTTCGTGTTTCAGACCGACCGGCACCGCAAGCCGCACCAGATCGTTGATCGAGGTGCCTTTCAGCATGCCGACACTGTGCGCACCGGCGCGGATGCCGGTACTGCGATACAGCCAGGCCAGGAATGCGGCCACCGGCTGCTCGAGACCGGCCAGCGCATCGATTCGCTTGACATCGATCAGTACGCAATGTCCGCCGACCGGGCCGACCACCGGCACGCCGGCATCGTGCAGCATGCGCCACAGCGCGGCCGTGGCCTGTACGCGGCGCCCGATCCAGTTTTCGATCTGCCTGCGATTCTGCAGCGCCAGGGCGACCAGCTTGCGATCGATCGCATCCAGGCCGCCGCCGGTGTCCTGCTGCAGACCAAGCAGACGGCGTGCCAGCGCCTCGTCATCGGTTGCGATCAACCCGCCCTTGTCGATACCGAAATCCTTGGCGAGACTGCCGATCGTGGCGTCGGCCAGCGACAGCATCTCGCGTGCGACGTCCCACAGCGTGCGCCCGGCGCATCCGGGCTCGTGCGTGATCAGGAACTGTGCGTTCTCGAGAATCCGCGTCGCGTCGATCACCAGCGCGATGCCGTGCGTCGACAGTAGCGCCTTCACGTTGCGCAGATGCGCGATCGACACCGGCAAGCCGCCTGCAGCGTTGTCGCTGACTTCGATGCAGACGTACGCGATGTCCTGCGCGCGCTCCGCGACGACCGCTTGCAGGCCATCCCAGGACAGATCGCCTTTGTAGCGCTCGTTCGACGCGTGGTCGAACAGCGCCGGATGCGGCAGTTCAAGCGGCTCGAAACCCTTGTCGATCTGGTGGTAAAGACAGGTCGGAAACAGCAGATTCTGCAGCACCAGACCTTTTTTCGGCCATGCCCGGCAGAACAGGTCGTCGGCACTGCGGCCGGCGTCGGTCAGCACGAAATGCCGGAACGGGAAGACCGCGCGCAGGCTGTCGTTGAGATTCGCCGGCTGTTGCAACTGGCCGCGAAGATGCGCCATCTGCCGCGCGACATAAGCGGTGTCGAGCTGCGCCCACGAGTCGGTCTTCAGGTCGAATTCGACCGCATCCGCATTCAGATTGAGCGGGTTGTATCCGGCATCGGCGAGCGCCGCTGCACGCAAGGCCTCTTCCGGCGCCGCGGCCTTTCCCGCATCCGCATCCGCGGACGCCCGGGCCGGCAAGTCCGTCGGCGCATATCCACCGAGCACCGCGGCAGCGTTGTGATGCGCCGCGTCCGAGGTCTGCTTGGCCGGATCGGCGATCATCATGATGATGTCGATCACGTTGTCGGCCGCGCCGCTGCCGACCGGGCGACACAGATAGATCGTACGGTTCTCGGGACGGAACTTGTTCTTGAACTGCAGGTTGCCTTCGTCGTTGAAGATATTCTGCCGATGCAGATCATCGAGGATGCGATCGACATCGACATCGGCATTCGCCGATGCGTTCAGGCGCACGCCGTAGGTCCCGCCGAGGCTGAGCAGATCGCAGCCCTCGGAGGCCAGCGCCTCGACGATCCGCACGATCGCGTATTCCAGGCCGCCGAGCGGCATGTCGCGCGGATAGAACTCCAGATCCATCAGATAGCCGTTGAGATCGCGGCACAATTTCGAGATCAGGATGACGTTCTGCAGCGCATCGTCGAGATAGGTGAGGAAGATCCGGTGCTGCGGATGCAGTCTGCCCGCGAGGATCTCGCCGCGCACCAGATGGATCAGTGGATTGACCATCGGTTTTGTTTCGCACCACAGGTCGATCACCCGGGCGATGTCGTGATCCACATCCGGATCGGTGCCGCAGGCGTACTCGACCGTGCGGCAGACGCCGGCCTTCTCGAATTTGCCGACCTGATAGCGCAGGCGCCGCATGGCGCCGCCTTCGAGACTGAAGCCTCGCAGGTCGTGCACCCGTTGCAGCGCGCCGAACGGGGTCGATGTGAACGGCGCACCCGCGACCGTGGCGACTTCGACATCGGTGAACAGGTTGAGCTGGAACCCGCACGCGTCGCAATGCGCCAGCAACTCGCCGGCGAGTTCGTCGAAATAATCCTGCGGGCCGGTGTAGGCATAGACCAACAGCGCGTTGCCGCTGCGCCCGTAGTTGAAATAGCCGCGGCGCGCACTGCCGACGAACAGATTCGGCGCGATATTGCGCGTGCCGCGCGATACGCAGCCTTCGTTCTTGTAGTCGTCGTAAAGCGCCAGCAACTGTGCGTCGAGTTCGGGATACCGATCCAGATCGGATTCGAGCAACAGCAGCGGCACGACCGCTGTGATGGCGGGCACAGGCGCGGGCGTTGGCGGGACAACGGCCGCAACGACCGGCTTCGGCGCGGTCACGGTCGCAGGGCGCTCGACGCGCGGAGGTTGCGCGGGCGCGGGCGCCACGACGGGCGCGGCGGGAGTCGCCGGCACGGCCTGTCCGAATTTCGACGACAGCACGTCGGCATGCTTGCGGGCGAAGTAGCGTGCAAGCGACTCGACGTTGAAATTCTCGAACAGTAGTGTCTTCGGCAGCGTACCGAAGTCCGCTTCCAGACTCTTGATGATCTTGAGGACATGGAAAGAGTCGACCCCGAGCTCACCGAAGGGGGCGGACGAATCGAAATCGCGACCCACGCTCGCGCCGGAATCGGCGATGAGCGATTTGAGATACGACTCGGTCAGCTCCTGCAATCGTTCTTGATTGAGCATCATGTCCTCTGACTGTGTTCCGCTGTCCATGGCGTCGACGTGCCTTGGTCCGTCGAGTACCGAATCGATTCCGCACGAAATCCATCGTGCATTGCCTTCGTTTGTCCTTGCCGCATCCAGCCGGGGTGCACGCCTGCGAATGCTTCCGAAGCGACCAGACGCGCTTCGGGCGACAAGATTCCCGCTGCGCGTTCCGGAAGCGATCCGGCGCAGTCGATGATCGTCAACGGTTTGCGAAGCTCATCCCGAGCGCGAGCGCATTGCCAGCGACGGCGTGGCCGTCGAGATGCAGGTTCTTGGCGATGCGTTCGAGCGTTGGGCGAGCCTGTATGCGTTAGTCAGGCCAAGGCTCCGCCCTGTAACGTCGCATCCGGCGCGTTACGATCGAGCTCCTTCGATTCGTCTCCCTCAGCCATCGCACATCTTATGCAGCATGCGGCGATGGGACGTTTCGGTGCGTTTTTGCGCGGCGAAACGTTTTCTGAAAATAGCAAAATCGCAATTTCCGGTCAAACCTGACATCGCCCGCGAATACGTATTCATCGAAATACGGATCGGGACGACAGGGAATAGAACGCAAGCATTCCTGCGATGCGGCCACTCCCCCAATAGCGCACGTCGCACACGTATCCTCGCATCCGCAGATGACAGGATTTCGCTGATCGGCTGGCAAACGCCGCGAACGCGACGATGGAAACGGTTTCATGCGCGCGGAGCGCGGCTAGAGCAGCTCCACCATGTCGGTATCGACCTCGACACTGACACTGCTGCTGAGCAGGTGCGCATTGATGATCAGACGTTCCTGGCTCTTCATGCGCACCATTTCGCCTTCGGCACCCGCGAAAGGTCCGGCGATCACACGCACGCGCTGGCCGGGGGTGAGCTTGCATTCGACCGAAAGATCGACGCCGCTGCTGACCAGGATCTTGACCGCTTCCAGGTCTTTCTCGGGCATCGTCGCCGGCCGGCTACCCGCGAACACCAGCCCGCAGGACCCACGGATGTAGCGGATGTTCTCGTACTGGTCCGCCCGCGGCTGGACGAACACATAACCGGGAAACAACGGCAACTCGACCACGCGCTTCTGGTTTTTCCAACGGCGCACGACTTTGCGTTTAGGCAGATAGGCATTGATGCGCTTCTGCTGCAGACTCAACTCGACGGCGTTCTCGTGGCGGCTCCTCGTCCGCAGCACAAGCCATGGTTCGACTCCATTCTCACTCACCCCTGTGCTCTCCTTGAACCTGCTGGCTTACATTGCCCGTGCACGGCATCCTCCTTCCGCTCCAGTCGCGGTCGATCATGGAATGCAGCCGGTTGCCTCGGATCGACGACCTGCGCAGCGATACGCTACGCAGCGAAAGTGACGACAACGTAACAGCGGACTTTGTCGGCCGTCAAACCAGATGTTGGGGAAAAATCGCGCCCCGGCACCGGATCGGCGGACGGCTGTCCTCTCGCCTGCCTGTGCACCGTTTAGGCGCTCGAATCCGGTGGCTGCGCAGAGAATTCATCCCAAGCCATTGTTTTGAATCGACTTGTCCGCAGCATGTGCAGGGGCAGGAATCCACTGGGTCGAGAACTCTGCATTCATTGGGTAGTCAGGCTTTGCAACAATCGGCGGAACCGCTCTACGCCGACGAACGGTGCCAGCGCGCGACCGGCTGGGGCGCAATGGTGACGCGACCCTGTCGATGCGCATTGCGCGCGGCAACGGTACTCGCGATGGTCGGGTGCTAACATCCGCGCCCTTCGCATTGATATGGAGTCGTCGATGTCGGCCGCTAAAAACGTTTTCATGTTCTCCGGCCAAGGGTCTCAGTACTACCAGATGGGCAAGCCGCTGTTCGACAGCGACGACCTGTTCCGCGGACACATGTTGCGTCTGGACGCACTGGCTCGGAAACTCGGCGGCAAACGCGTACTCGAAGCGGTCCATACGGGCAGCAAGGCCGATGCGTTCGACCGCACCCTGCTGACGCATCCGGCGATCTTCATGACGGAGTACGCGCTGGCGTTGCGTCTGATCGATGCCGGTATCGAACCCGATGCCACGCTCGGGGCGAGTCTGGGCTCGTTCGCAGCCGCCGCCATCGCCGGTTGCATGGGCGAGGAAGACGCGATGGCCGCGGTGATCGAACAGGCGAAATCCTTCGAGGATTCCTGCGAACGCGGCGGGATGATCGCGATTCTTGCGGAACCGGCGCTGTACGAAGACGAACCGTTCCTGCACGCGCGCAGCGAAATGGCCGGGGTCAATTTCGACAAGCACTTCGCGGTGGCCGCTGGCCAGTCGGATCTGGATGCGATCGAAGCCGAACTGAAACGTCGTGGCATCACCCATCAGCGGCTCGCGGTGTCGTTCGCTTTCCATTCGCGCTGGATCGACAATGCGCAGTCGCAATTCAGCGCTTTCATGCGCACGTTCCCGCTGAAACCGTCGACGCGCCCGGTGGTGTGCTGCGATCGCGCAGCCGTGGTGGGGCCGGTGCTGCCCGAAGATTTCTTCTGGCGCGTGGTACGTCGGCCGATCCGCTTCCGCGACACGATCGCCCAGCTCGAACAGCATCAGGCCCACCGCTATATCGATGTCGGCCCCTCCGGGACGCTGGCGACGTTCGTGAAGTACGCGCTGCCGGAAGGCAGCGCGTCCACCGCGCATGCGGTGCTGACGCCCTACGGCCAGGATCGGCGCAATCTCGACGCGCTGCTGGCCGCAACCCGATGAAGACAGTCTGCCAGACGGAACGAACATGATGGATTGGAGCAGGGATTTGAGCGCGGCACTGGATTCGGGAGATGCCGAACACATGCGCGCGATGCTGTCGCGGGTGCCGCCCGAAGCGATGCGGCAAGCCGCACCGATGCTGGAACGCATGGCGGAGACGAGCGAGCACGCAGGCCGACTGGAAGAAGCCCTGTTCTACCGCGATCGACTGGTCGATGCCGTCTCCGGAAACGGTTCGCGCAGCAGCATCCATCGCGCCGCGCGCGCGCGCCTGAGATTGCAACTGCAACGTTACGCCGAGGCGCTGGAGGATGCGGAGCAGTTGACGACGACATCGCCGGGCGACGCGCTGGGCCATCGGCTGGCCGGCGAGGCGCATGAGGGTCTGGACGATGGCGCGCAGGCGCTTGCGGCGTATCGACGCGCACTGCGCTGCGCGCACGACGATGACCTCGCCGCGCATGTCCGCGCGCTGGACGATCAGTTACGCAAAGCCGCGGTGCTGCGCCACGCACTGGATCCGGACGCGACACAGGAGCCGCTGCGGATCGAACTGCCGCCCCCGCCCGACGTGCGCTTCGACCCTGCGCTGTTCGACGATCCCTCCATGCCGACCGGCAGCGATGCCTTCCGCATCGAAGGCATTGCCCGTCACCTGTGGCGTTACAGCGGACAGTCCTCGCCGCGCAATGCGATACAGCGACTGGACGACCCGGCGTGGTGCGCCGCCTGGGATACCGCGCTGGCCGACACCGCCGGCGCGCGCGTGCGCTTCGTCGGCAGCGAACTGGGCGTGCTCGCGCTGCGCGCGCTGCATCACGGCGCCGCGCATGCGCTGTGCGCTGAACGCTACCCGCAGGACGCGCGCATCGCCACCGGCATGACCCAGAAGCACTTCCTCGCGCCTTGGCATGCACTGCACGGCGACGCGGTCCAGAACTGGAGCGAGGATGAGCGCCGCGCTTCGTTCGAGGCTTTCGCCGCCGCGGTCGACATCGTCGGCACCGGCAGCGAGGACGACGCGATTCCCGATTGCGATGCGCTGGTCTTTCCGCAGATCGATCACACACTGCTGGGCACCGGCATCGTGCGCGCCGTGCGCGCCTATTGCCGCGACGGTCGCGCTGCGCCTCGCGTGCTGCCGGCCCGGGCCACGCTCTATGCGATGGCGGTGCAGTGGCGTTATCCAGACGCTTCCGATGCATCGCAAGCAGCCGCGGTCGCGTTGGATGCCATCGGCCGGCTACGCTGGAGCGCATATCCGCAATCCCTGGAACTCGGGCCAGACTTCTGGACCGCACTGACCGCACCAACGGAAATCGGTTCCCTCGATTTCGCGGATTTTGCCGAACGCGCCTGGGATCTTTCGCTGCCTGCCATCGCCGACGGCCGCGTCGATGCGGTATTGATCTGGTTCGAACTGGATCTGTCCGGACTCGCGCTGGGCGATGCCAGGATCAGCAGCGCACCCGACAGCGCGCTGCGCTGCCTCCGCCCTGCGGTGTACTACACAGACCCGAATCCGTTGCGCATCGGCCAATCGTTCGCGCTGCGCATCGAAGCGCAGGAAACCCGACTGCATGTGCGCCCTTCGCCGCCGCCGGCACAACAGCGCTCGCATGGCCTGCCCAGCTGGTACGTGCCGATGCTCGGCGATGCGCATCGCAATGCCGCATACCGCAAGGCGCTCCGCAGCACGCTGGCGACCGCGCCGTCGCGGCTCGCGCTGGATATCGGCGCCGGCTGCGGCCTGTTGTCGATGTTCGCTGCGCAGGCCGGCGCCCAGCGCGTGATCGGCTGCGAACAGCACCCGATCATCGCCGCGATCGGACGCGAAACCATCACCGCCAACGGCTGGGCCGACAGCGTCTGCCTGATCGCGAAGGAATGCCGCACGCTCACGGTACCCGACGATCTTCCACAACGCGCCGATCTCGCGATCTTCGAGCTGTTCGATTGCAGCCTGATCGGCGAAGGGGTGCTGCATTTCCTCGCGCACGCGCGCGAGCACCTTCTCGCCGCCGATGCGCGCTATCTGCCTGCCGGCGCGCGACTGCGGGCGATGGCGGTGGAGTACCGGATCGATCGCATTCTCGACGTCGACGCCACCCTGCTCAATCCGTACCGCGCATCGCCGAACTTCATCAACGTCGATGCGCGCACGCTCGACTATCGCATGCTCAGCGCGCCTTTCGATCTGTTCGACTTCGATTTCGCCACCGCCGGCCCCGCTGCGCAGGAACTCGCGATCGATGTGCCCGCGCTCGCCGACGGTAGCGTCGGAGCGATCCTGTTCTGGTTCGATCTGCGCCTGGATGCCGACACCGTGTTGTCGAACGCGCCCGATGGCGGCGACGGCCTGCACTGGAAACAGGGGCTGCAGTTCCTTCCGGAAGCGCGCGTCGCCGCCGGCCAGACATTGCCGCTGGTCGCGCACCACAACGGCAGCGGACTGCGCCTGCAGTGGCGACCCGACGGGCTGCCGACGGACGCGCTTTCGCGCATGCCGCGCTTCGACCCGCGCTGGCTCGCGGCCAGCACCGAACTGGAGCAGCAGACACGCAATCTGCTCCAGCACTGCGCGCAGAATCCCGACGAATTCGCCAAGGTCGCGCAGATCGCGCAACGCATGGCCGTGGACCCGGCCCGCTACGATCTGGACCCGGTCATCGCCCAGCGCTTCATGTCGATGTTCTTCACCGGCTGACCGCGACACGGAGTTCCGGCAGGGATTGAATTTCCCCGATACGGGACAATGCAACGGTCGCGACTCCGGTACGATCCGATATCGCTTTCCTTCCGACGTTGTCCGCATGTCTTCCATCATTTCCATCCAGAACCTCAGCAAGACCTATGCTTCCGGTTTCCAGGCGCTCAAGTCGGTGGATCTGGAGATCCGCAAGGGCGAAATCCTCGCTCTGCTCGGCCCCAACGGTGCCGGCAAGACCACGCTGATCAGCATCATCTGCGGGATCGTCAACGCCAGCAGCGGCACGGTG
This sequence comes from Thermomonas sp., assembly GCA_020692565.1. Classification (GTDB taxonomy): domain Bacteria; phylum Pseudomonadota; class Gammaproteobacteria; order Xanthomonadales; family Xanthomonadaceae; genus Lysobacter_I. Next base: position 89,320 of record JAIMKJ010000008.1, on the reverse strand, counting down.
ACCGCCGACGGCCATGACATCGCGCGCGACTATCGCGCCGCGCGCGGCAAGATCGGGTTGGTGCCCCAGGAACTGTCGACCGATGCGTTCGAGACGGTGTGGGCGACGGTGAAATTCAGCCGCGGCCTGTTCGGCAAGCCGCCGAACCCGGCGTATCTTGAGAAAGTCCTGCGCGATCTGTCGCTGTGGGACAAGAAGGACAGCAAGATCATGACCCTGTCCGGCGGCATGAAGCGCAGGGTGCTGATCGCCAAGGCGCTGTCGCACGAACCGACGATCCTGTTCCTGGACGAACCCACCGCGGGCGTCGACGTGGAGCTGCGTCGCGACATGTGGCAGATGGTGCGCACGCTGCGCGAGAGCGGCACGACCATCATCCTGACCACGCATTACATCGAGGAAGCCGAGGAAATGGCCGATCGCATCGGCGTGATCAGCAAGGGCGAACTGATCCTGGTCGAAGACAAGCACGTATTGATGCGCAAGCTCGGCAAGAAGCAGCTGACGTTGCATCTGCAGAACCCGCTGCAGCGCATTCCCGGCGAGCTTTCGGCGCTTGCGCTGGAGCTGACGGACGAAGGCCGCGGGCTGGTCTATACCTTCGATACCCAGACCGAGGAAACCGGGATCGCCGCATTGCTGAAGCGGTTGGGCGAACTGGGCATCGATTTCAAGGATCTGCATTCCAGCGAGAGTTCGCTGGAGGAGATCTTCGTCAACCTGGTGCATGGCAACGGCGGCGGCGACGTCGCCGGCAAGGAGGCGCGCGCATGAGCACGCTCATCAATTGGCACGCCGTCCGTGCGATCTACCGCTTCGAGATGGCGCGCACGTTCCGCACCATCACCCAGTCCATCGCCTCGCCGGTGCTGTCGACCTCGCTGTATTTCGTGGTGTTCGGCGCAGCCATCGGTTCGCGCATGGGCGACATCGATGGCATCAGCTACGGGGCCTTCATCATTCCCGGCCTGATCATGCTGTCGCTGTTGAACGAAAGCATTTCCAACGCCTCGTTCGGCATCTACATGCCCAAGTGGGCGGGCACCATCTACGAACTGCTGTCGGCGCCGGTGTCCTACGTCGAAGTGGTGATGGGCTACGTGGGCGCGGCGGCCAGCAAATCGCTGATCCTGGGCGTGCTGATCCTGATCACCGCGCGCATCTTCGTACCCTACGAGATCGCCCATCCGTTCTGGATGCTGTGCTTCCTGCTGCTGACTGCGGTGACCTTCAGCCTGTTCGGTTTCATCATCGGCCTGTGGGCCGACGACTTCCAGAAACTGCAGGTGATCCCGCTGATGGTGGTGACGCCGCTGACCTTCCTGGGCGGCGCGTTCTATTCGATCAACATGCTGCCGCCGATCTGGCAGAAGATCACCCTGTTCAACCCGGTGGTCTATCTGATCAGCGGATTCCGCTGGAGTTTCTACGGCGTGGCGGACGTGAACGTCGGCGTCAGCCTGGCCGCGATCCTGGGGTTCCTAGTGCTGTGCATGGTCGCGGTGTGGTGGATCTTCAAGACCGGCTGGAAACTGAAATCCTGAAATCCTGAAGCCGCGCCCGAAAGACGTGGCATCTGTCCGTCCTGTCGATGCAGGGCATCGACATCGATGACGCACGAACGACGGATCGCCAGGACATACGCCGTGTGGGCAGACAGGCGCCCGCGTGCGAGCCAGGTCCCGAACTGTTGCGCCGCCTGAAGGACTGCACGGACGCCGACTCGCGCGCGCGGCCCGAACAATGGCCGGCGCTGGGATCTCTCAGCCTGCGGAACCGATCCGGTCGCGCAGCAGCGAGACCTGCAGCTCCATGCGCTTCAGCTCCCGCAGCAAGCGATTCGCTTCCATGCGGCCGCCCATGAAGGTCTTGCACATCGTCGTGACCTGGAACAGGAACAGCGACGCCACGCCCCATTTCACCGCGACAAGCACGTCCGAGGCGCCGGACATGCGCCAGATCGCATACGCGCCGGCGACGAACGCGACGAATGCGGCCACGTAGGCCACCCACATGACCCAGGCCATCGGTCCGCGGAACAGGCCGAATGCCTGCCTCAGGTAGCCCGGTTCGCCGTGGCTGGCCAGCAGGGCGCGATCTTCCTCGGTCAGGGCCCGGCCGATCAGGTCGTCGATCTTGTTCATTGTGTTTCTCCTTCCAGTATTGCGCGGACTTTCCGCCGCGCGTGCATGAGCCGGGTCTTGACCGTTCCCGGTGGAACGTCGGTGGCGATGGCGATCTCCGCTACGCTCAATTCATCGATGTAGAACAACGCAAGGGCTGCGCGCTGCGGTCCCGGCAGCATGCCGATCGCGTCCATCACGATCGACAATTCGGCCGCGAACTCGCCCGAACCGCTTTCCCGCACGTCCGCAATGCCTTCCGACGCTTCGTCTTCAGGCTCGAACGGCTCGCGATCCTTGCGCCGGAATTCGCGCTGGCAGCGGCGCGTCACGATCCGGTAGGCCCACGCCGGGAATGCAGCGACATCGTTCAGTCGCGCGAGACCGCGCAGGATCTCCATCCACGATTCCTGCGCCATGTCTTTCGCACGCTCCGCATCGCCGAGCAGGCGCCACGCATGGCGCTGCAACCTGGGCTGCCAGCGGGCGATGAGACGCGACAGCGCGCGCCGGTCGCCGGTCGCCGCTGCGGCTACCAGGAATTCGTCGTAGATCCGCTCGCTTTCCCGGTTCACGTGCCGCCTTTCTTTCCCCTGCCTGCATTCAAGGTGCGCCAAAGCCGGCATCCGGTTCAATCCAGCGGCCCCGGTTCGATCAAGCCCTGTCTGCGGGTCATGCCGCCTGCCGACACCGCCACCTGAACCGTTCTCGAAAGTTCCCGAACCCGCCAGTTCAATATTAAGGTTTTGTTATGCGGCAATCCTGAGAATGCCCTCCACCGAAGCGGATCTTGCTCTCTCTCCCCTGCTCTGCCCCTACCGCCTTCGGCCCAATAACAATCAAGAGGTCACCCCATGAAGCGTTCTCTCCTTGCCCTGACCCTGCTGGCCGCCCTTCCGTTCGCCGCCTCGGCGGCCGAAGGCGTTTCCTACAATTATGTCCAGGGCGGCTATGTGGCCACCAACGGCGATGGCGACGCCGACGGCTTCGGTATCGACGGCTCGGTCGCCGTGCACCCGAATTTCCACATTTTCGGCGGCTACAACCAGCAGGAAATCGACAACACCAATATCGATATCGACCAGTGGAAGGTGGGCGTCGGCTACAACTACGGCATCAACGACAAGGCCGATCTGGTCACCCGTATCGCCTACGAGAGGCTCGACGCCGGCAGCAACTTCGATTTCGACGGCTACAGCGCCGAAGTCGGCGTGCGCGGCGCACTGGGCACCAAGGTCGAGGGCTATGCGATGGCCGGTTACGAGGACTACGAGCAGTTCGACGGCGATTTCTACGGTCGCGTCGGCGCCCAGGTGAAATTCAACCAGAACTGGGGCATCAGCGGCGACGTCAAGTTCGCCGACGGCGACACCCAGTGGTTCGTCGGCCCGCGTTTCAGCTGGTAAATCGCCCGGCACCCGCATTGCTTCACCCGTGCAGGGCTGGCGTAAGCCCCTGAATACGCCCATTCGCGAGCGGCCTCCCCTCCGTGTCGCGACCTGGAAGCCCGGCAATCGCCGGGCTTTCTTGTTGGGCGCAGCAAAACCGGCCCGGGCTTGGTTACACTGGCAGGCCGCGCCCGCCGCGGACAGGACATCCACAGCGTTCACCGGTAAATGGGGAGATTCATGAAGAAGCAACTTGCGGCCGCACTCCTGCTGGCCAGCCTGCCGTTCGCGGCATCGGCCCGGGACAGCCTGGGCAGTTTCACGTATGTCGAAGCGGGCGTTCAGCGCGTCAGCGTGGATCTCGATTCGCTCGGCGCCGACAGCTTCGATTTCGACGGTGTGGGCTTCCGCACCTCGATCGAGCTGGGCGATAACCTCTACCTCTACGGCGGCTACGCCTGGTCGCGCAACGACGATTTCGCGGCCGACATCGACGCCCGTCAGGCCAATGCAGGTATCGGTTACCGCCACACGGTGTTCGACAACGCCGACCTGATCGCCGAACTCGGCTTCCAGCACACCGAGCTGTCTGCCGGCAGCTTCGAAGACAACATCGACGGCGCCCGTCTCTCGGTGGGTCTGCGCGGCGCGCTCGGCAACAGCTTCGAAGGCTGGATCAAGGCCAATTACGTGGACGGCAGCGACTACGACGGCGAATTCAGCGGCACCCTCGGCGCCCAGTTCGTGATCAACGAAACCTGGGGCATCGTCGGCGAAATCGAAGCCGGCGACGTGACCTCGCAGTACATGCTGGGCGTTCGCGCCAGCTTCTGATCGACGCGCACCCAGACGAAAAAGCCCGGCATTGCCGGGCTTTTTCTTTGTCGAGACCACAGCGCGTCGGGACCGTGACGCCCCTCAATCGCCGAACAACCCCTCGGGGTATTCCGGCTTCTGCTCGCGCGCCATCAGCCGCTTCAGGCCTTCGCCCGGGGTGATCTCGCCTTTCAGCACGTCGCGGACGGTACTGGAAATCGGCAGCTCGATGCCGTGGCGACCGGCCTGGCGCATCACCTCTTCCGCGGTCTGGATCGATTCCACCACCTGGCCGATCTCGCGGACCGCGTCCTCGATCGACTGCCCACGCCCCAGCGCCAGGCCGAGGCGACGGTTGCGCGACAGGTCGCCGGTGCAGGTCAGCACCAGATCGCCGAGACCGGCCAGCCCCATCAGGGTCTCGGCCTTGCCGCCGATGGCGAGGTTGAGGCGCAGCATTTCGTTGAGACCGCGGGTAATCAGGCCCGCGCGGGCGTTGAGGCCCAGGTTCATGCCGTCGGCGACGCCGGTGGCGACCGCCAGCACGTTCTTCATCGCCCCGCCCAGTTCGGCGCCCAGCATGTCCTCGCCGGTGTAGGCGCGGAACGCCGGCCCGTGCAGGGCGTCGGCGACCTGCTGGGCGAAGTCCGGGGTATCCGAATGCACCGTGAGCGCAGTCGGCAGGCCAGCGGCGACTTCCTTGGCGAACGACGGGCCGGTGACCACTGCCAGCGGTACGCCCGACGGCAGCAGTCCGTCGGCGACTTCATGCAGGAAACGGCCGGAACCGGGCTCGAAGCCCTTGGTCGCCCAGGCCACGCCGGCATGCGCCGGACGCAGCGGCGCCAGTGCATGCAGGGTTTCGGCGAACGCGTGCGAGGGCACGACCACCAGCACCAGATCGCAACCGCGCATGGCGGCGGCCAGGTCGGGCGTGGCGCGCAGGGTGTCGGGCAGCGGAATCCCCGGCAGATACCGGGGATTCTCGTGGCGGCCGTCGATCGCCGCGAGCGTGGCGACATCGCGTCCCCACAGGACCGTGGGGTGGCCGTGGCGGGCGATCAGCGCCGCCAGGGCCGTGCCCCAGGAGCCGGCGCCGAGAACGGCGACGGCGGGTTTCGCAGCGGCGGTGTCCGGACGATCGGACGACATGCTCGTATCCAACGTCACGGAACCGGCGGCGGGTCAGGCGTTGCCGGCGGTCTCGGCACCGGCCAGGGTGCCCTGCTCTGCGCGCTGGCGCAGGCCTTCGGCGTACAGGCCTTCGAAATTGATCGGCTGCAGCAGGAACGGCGGGAAGCCGCCGGCCGTGATCAGATCGCTGACGGTCTGGCGGGCGTACGGATACAGAATGTTCGGGCAATGCACGCCCAGCATCGCGTCGAGGGTCTGATCGTCGAAACCGCCCAGGCCGAACAGGCCGGCCTGGCGCACTTCGACCAGGTACACGGTCTTGTCGACGAGCTTGCAGGTCAGGGTCACGCCCAGTTCCACTTCGAACAGGTTGTCGGCGACACGCTGGACGCGCTGGTTCAGGTTCATTTCCAGCGCGGGCTGGCCCTGCTCGTTGAACACCTGCGGTACGCCGGGGGCCTCGAACGAAACATCCTTGACGTAGATCTTCTCGACCGAGAAGGTCGGGCCGTTGGCTTCGGCTGCGGCGCCGTTGGCGACGGGTTCGGACATGGCAGAGCTCCTGAAGGGAAAGCGGAAAAGGGGGCGATTATCGCATGGCGCCGCGCGGGGCAAGCGCCATCAGCGGAGACGGCGCCCGCCCGTGTCGCCACGGGTCATCTGATCTGGGAGCCGGAAGCCGGTTTTACAAGTCGCGCAGACAGGGCGCCGGAAGATGCGGGACCCGCGCCGCAGCAGGCTCAGTGCTTCCCCTTGACCAGCGGCAGTTCGGCCTGCTGCCAAGCGGCGATGCCGCCATCGAGGATGTGGACACGCTCGAAACCGGCCTGCTTCAGGCGCTTGGCGGCACCGACGACGGTGTTGCCGCTCTGGCAGACCAGCACGATCGGCAGGGCCTTGGCCGGCGCCAATTGCTTGCTTTCGGGGTCGAACTGGGCCATCAGCACATTCTTGGAGCCGGCGATATGGCCTTTCTGGTAATCGGCGGTAGGGCGCAGATCCACGACCAGGGCATTGTCCCGGTTGATCAGGGCGGTCACTTCCGCCGGGCGCAGCGATTTGTAACTGCGGAAAAAGCGCGACAGTTCGTTGCCGATGATGGCGGCGGTCAGGCCGACCAGCGCGAGGCTGTAGACCGGGTTGCGGCCGGCGAAGGCCGACAGTTCTTCGAAATTCACGGGGGAACGGGTCCGAATGGCGCGGGAAGCGCGCGCAGCGGCGGAATTGTCGCCTGCCGCGAGGCTGCTGGCAAAACCCCGGGCCCGGGCCGGCGCCCGGAAGCGGGGCTACTGGCCGTGCCAGAAGTCCGGCAGGCTGTCGATCCACCAGTTCTTGGCCTCGGAATCGTAGCGCCAGACCTCGGTGTAACGCAGCCTGCGCTGCTGCATGGTGTTGCGGTTGATCACGTCGATCTGGACCTCGCGCATCTCGCTGCCGTCCTCGCCGGGCATGCTGGCCAGATCGCGATAGCCGGAGATCTGGATCTGCTCGTAGCGCGAGAACTCGACCGCGCTCATCGGCTTGGCCTTGCGGAGCTTGGGGTCGACCATGGTCCAGGCGCCCTCGAAATCGCCCCAGCGGATCGCCGCGGAATAGGCGTACTTGTTCTTTTCGAGAAGGGCTTCCTTCTTGCCCGCCATCGCCGCGCCGGCCGTGGACGCCAGCAGCAGGGCGATCAACAGCGTCGCGACCACACGGATCCGGGTGCGGATCGGGGCAAATGATGGCGTGCGGGTCGGAACGAGGGTCTGCATCGTGGCTCCGGGGCATTCTGCGGCAACAGCGGGCATGCTACCCCCTCAGCTTGACCGCGTAACGCGACCGGCACTCGGTCGCCACGCCGCCTTCAGGTAACGCCACCTCCGCCAGCACGCCCAGCCGGGCGCGACCGCGGTTGCGCAGGGTGTCGAGGAAGACCTGCCAGGATTCGCCGTCGACCAGTTCGGCGGTGGCTTCCAGGTCCGCGTAGAGCGGCGCGCGATAGCGGATTTCGCTGTCGGCGACGAAGACATCGGCTTCGATTCCGATTTCGGCCAGTCGCAACGTGATCAGGCTCCAGCCGGCCAGCGTCATCAGCGAGGTGAGGCTGCCGCCGAAAGCGCAGCCCTTGTCGTTGACGTTCGCGGCCAGCGGCGCATGCAGACGCAGGCGTTGGCCGGTCGCCTCGACGATGCGCAGCCCCATCGCCGCCACCGGCGGCATCGCCATCAGTTCGGCTTCCAGCGCGTGCCGGGGCGAGAGTCGGATCGCACGGGCGGCGGGCGGAAGGGCGGACGGGAATATTTCGGTCATCGACAACGCTCGAGGGGAGATCGGGGCATCTCGGATGCGGGTGCGGCGGATGCGGAGCTGATTTGCGGCTGGCTTGCGGGCTTGGTTGCGGGGACAGATACGAATGCCCAAGCTGGGCAGATGCGCAGAACCGGCCCAACGACACCCCGCGGCGAGCGGCACGAAGACTACACACCGCCCATTGTGGTTTCGTTGCGGCCCGCCAACGATCACGCCGCGATGCGTCGCGCCGCGGCCGCGTACGGCCTGCGCGTGGTCGCGCTGTCACCGTGGCGGATCGCGGCACGCGACGACACCGCGACCCGCGACGCGCTGCACCAGGCGCTGACGGCAGGAAGCGTGATCGTCACCAGCCCCGCGGCGGCCCGCGCCGCAGCCAGGCTGGCGCCGCTGCGGGCACGGCGCGGGCAGGTGTTTTACGCGATCGGCACCACCACCGCCACTACACTGCGGCGTATGGACATCGACGACGTGTCGTGCCCTGCGCGCATGGACAGCGAAGGCCTGCTGGCATTGCCGGCGCTGCGCGAGGTGCGCGGCCTCGACATCGGCCTGATCACCGCGCCCGGCGGCCGCAACCGGATCGGCCCGGATCTGCAAGCGCGCGGCGCACGCGTGCATCGCGCCGATGTCTACGCCCGCGAAGCCGTCGCGCTGTCGCCCGCATCGATGCAACGGCTGCGTGCTTTCGACGGCCCGCTGTTGCTGCCGATCAGCAGCGGCGACGCCCTGCATACCGTGCTGACCACCGCTCCGGACGACATCGCCGCACGTCTGCGCGACGCGGGCGTGCTGGCAGCCAGCGAACGTCTGGCCGCGCTCGCGCTCGCGGCCGGCTGCATCGATGTGCGGGTCGCCGCCGGGCCACGACCGGCACAACTGCTGGCGGCTGCGTTCACGGAAACCTGAGGCCTCGCGACGCAGCGTTCAGCATCGCGCGCCCTTGCATCGGCAGCATCCGGCTTTCATCCCGGCTACCATGACGCGCATGCCGCACCCGATGCCGCCGGCCACCCCCACCATGACCGAAAGCGCCACACCCGCCATCAGCGGCGAATCCACTCCCATCGCCCCGCCGCGCCCCGACCGGCGCAGCGGTCGGGCGTGGCTTGCCGTGCTGCTGGCGTTCGCCGCGACCGGCGGCTGGCTCTGGTACAGCGACCACCAGCGCGGCGAACGCGAGCGCGCCGCAAACATCGAAGCCGAACAGCGGGTGCAGGCACTCGAAGCCCGGCTCGACCGCCTGCGCGGCGACGTGCGCGGTCACAGCCAGCGCCTGCAGCAGGCCGACGCCACCAACCGCGTGCTGCGCGACGAACTGCTGGGCATGGGCCAGCGCGCCACGCTGCTGGAAGGCAACGTCGCCAAACTCGCCGACGCCAACCGCCACGGCGCGCAGGCCCTGCGTCTGGACGAAGCCGAGCTGCTGCTCACCCTCGGCCAGCAGCGCCTGCAACTGGCGGCCGATCTCGACGGCGCGCGCCATGCGTACGCGCTCGCCGCCGGTGTGTTGAACGGCATCGACAGCCCGGGGACGCTGAATCTGCGCCAGGCGCTGGCGCAGGAGCGCGCCGCGCTCGAAGCGCTGGACGCCGATCCGCGCCGCGTCGCACTGCAGCGGCTCGACGCGCTGGCCGCGAAGCTGCCGGACCCCGCCGCGCTGCCGCGCGCACCCGCACCGGACGCGAACGCACCCTGGTGGGATCGGGTGCTGGGCCGGCTGGTCAGCGTGCGCCGCAACGACGCGCCGGTCGCGATCGCCAGCGAAGATCGCGAAGCCGGCGACATCGCGCTGCAACTGGAACTCGCGCTGGCGCGCACCGCGATCGAACGTCGCGACAGCATCGCGATGCGCGCCGCATTGACCCGCGCCGATGCCTGGGTGCTGCGGCTGTGGCCGGCATCGCCGCAGCGCAAGGCCGCGCTGGACGAACTGCGCGCGCTGCGCGCCGCGCCGCTGGCGCTGGATATTCCGACGCTGGGCAGCACCCTCGAACAGCTCCGCGCGCAGCGGGGAACGTGATGCGGTATCTCGAGAACCCATCGCATGCGTTGCGTCGGGACGCGACCTTTCCGGCATGAACCTCTTCCGCAACCTGCTGTTCTGGCTGCTGCTCGCGCTGGCCGGCGCGCTGCTCGCGCAGGTGCTGGTGCAGGATCCCGGCTTCGTGCTGGTGCGCTATCTGGGCACCACGGTCGAATCCACGCTGGTCGGCGGGCTGTTGATGCTCGGCACCGCGCTGTTCGCGCTGTGGCTGCTGTGGAAGCTGGTCGGCCTGCCGTTCCGGCTGTGGCGGCAGCGCCGCGAGCGCAATGCGCGGACGCGTCTGGGCGATGGTTTCGAGGCCCTGCATCAGGGGCGGTACGCGCAGGCCGAAAAACTGCTGTCGAAATCGGCGCAGAACCCGCGCTTCGAAGCGCCGGCACGGGTGGCTGCCGCACAGGCGGCGCTGGCCCGCGGCGATGCCGACGCCGCGACCGCGCATCTGGACGCCTTGCCGACCCAACATGCCCCGCTGCGCGCGCTGGTGCTCGCCGACGCGGCCCTGGCCGAAGGCCGAGCCGCCGAGGCCGCCGCCGCGCTCGAGGCCGTCGCCGTTCAGGCGCTGCCGCCGCGCGCGCTGGCGCTGC
>JAIMKJ010000008.1:0-78897 GCA_020692565.1 Thermomonas sp. | reverse complement strand
CCTACGGCATGCTCGGCGCGTTGCGCCAGCAGCAGGCGCTGTCGGCCTCGCAGTGCGCCGAACGCGAGCGGCTGTGGGCATCGCGCATGCTCGGCGAAGCCGACGACGGCAATACCCTCGCCGGCCATTGGGATACGCTCCCGGCGGCGCTGCGCACCGTGCCGGCCGTGGCCCGCGCCTATGCCGATCGCGCCGCCGCGCTGCGCTGGGACGAGGCCGCCGCGGGCAGCCTCGAAGCTGCGATCGATGCGCAGTGGGACGACACGCTGGCTGCCCACTACGGCGCGCTGCCGCTCGAACGCCTCGACGCGACCGCACTGGCCCGCCGGCGCGCCCACGCCGAGCGCTGGCGGGAGGCGCACCCGGACAGCCCCGGCGCGCTGCTGGGGCTGGCGCGGCTCGCGCGCGCGCAGGGCGACTGGGCGCTGGCCGAATCGACCCTGCACCGCGCCATCGCCCTGGGCGGCGCCGAAGCCGATGTCTGGGAGGAACTTGGCCACGGCTACGCGCAGGCCGGCGACGACGCACTGGCGCGGCTGAGTTACCGCAACGCACTGCGCGCACTGCGCGGCGAAGCCGCCGACGCATTCGCGGAGCAACGGCGCGAACTGCCGCGACCCCGCAAGGATGCGACGGGCGACCTGCACGATGCGCCGGGCCTTCCGCCCGCGTGACTGAACGCCCACTCGTCAGGCAGCAGCCCTCGGCTATGCTTCGCCCAATGCGCCCATTCGCCCACCGATGACACCGCCCAGCGCCGCCGTTCCGAGTATCGACATCGATCCGGACGACGCGACGGGCGTCCGCCTGTCCGGCGAATGGACCCTCGGCCACGCCGACGCGATCAGCGCGGCCCTCCGCGCCGTGCCCGAACAGGCCCGCCGCCTCGATGCCACCGCAGTCACGCGCCTCGATTCGCTCGGCGTGCTGCAACTGCTGCGTTATGTCGCGCGCCATGAACTCGGCGACGATGCCCTCCGATTCCACGACGATCACCGCGCGCTGGTGCAGGTGATCGAGGACGTGAAGGACGGGCGGCCGAAAACGAAGAAGGCCTACGGCTTCGCCGCCGCGCTGGAACGGCTCGGCCACGCGGTCCACGACAACGGGCGGGAAGTGGTCGCCCTGGTGAGCTTCCTCGGCGAAACCCTGGTGAAGCTGGGGCGCACCGTGACCCAGCCGCGCCGGCTGCGCCTGATCGCCACCGTCTTCCACATGGAACAGGTGGGCCTGGACGCGGTACCGCTGGTGATGCTGCTGTCGTTCCTCGTCGGCGCGGTGATCGCGTTCCTGGGATCGAACATCCTCGCCGACTTCGGCGCCTCGATCTATGTCGTTGAACTGGTCAGCATCGCCTTCCTGCGCGAATTCGCCGTACTGCTCACCGCGATCATCCTCGCCGGCCGTACCGCCAGCGCGTTCACCGCGCAGATCGGCTCGATGGTCAGCCGCGAGGAAGTCGACGCCATCCGCACCCTCGGCCTGGATCCGGTCGACCTGCTGGTGATCCCGCGCCTGCTCGCGCTGATCGTGATGCTGCCGCTGCTCACCTTCATCGCGATGCTGGCCGGCCTGCTCGGCGGCATGGTCGTGGGCATGACCAGCCTCGACATTCCGATCCAGGCCTATTACGGCCGCATGCAGGAAACGATGGAGCTGCGGCACTTCCTGGTCGGCATGGCGAAAGCCCCGATCTTCGCGATGGTGATCGGCCTGATCGGCTGCCTCGAAGGCCTGCAGGTCACCGGCACCGCGCAGTCGGTGGGCGAACGCACCACTTCCAGCGTTGTGCAGACCATTTCGCTGGTGATCGTGTTCGATGCGTTCGCCGCGATCTGGTTCATGCAGGTGGGGTGGTGATGGACAGGCCATTCGCAGCAGCGACTTCCGCCGCGAAACAATCGCCGGACCGCTGCTGGAAATTCCGGAACGCCCATTCCGTACGCATGAAAAGCATCGCGGCTGAAGCCGCTCCTACGAAAGGCAATCGCCGCCTCCAATGACTGCAAGCATTGCCAATGCCGAACCCATCATCAAAGTCCGCGGGCTGCGCAACCAGTTCGGCGAACAGGTGGTGCATGAAAACCTCGATCTCGACGTGCGGCGCGGCGAGATCATCGGCGTGGTCGGCGGCTCGGGCAGCGGCAAATCGGTGTTGCTGCGTTCGATCATCGGCCTGCGCGAACCCGACGCGGGCGAGATCGAAATCCTCGGCGTCAACGGTCGTTCGCGCGATAGCGAGGATCGCCTGCACATCGAGCGCAGCACCGGCGTGCTGTTCCAGGACGGCGCGCTGTTCTCGTCGCTGACCGTCGGCGAGAACGTGCAGGTGCCGCTGAAGGAGCATCATCCCGAGCTGCCCGAATCGCTGCTGTACGAGCTGTCTCTGCTGAAGGTGAAGCTTGCCGGGCTGCCGCCGGATGCGCTGGACAAACTGCCGTCGCAGCTGTCGGGCGGCATGCGCAAGCGCGCCGGCCTGGCGCGCGCGCTCGCGCTGGACCCGCCGCTGCTGTTCCTCGACGAACCCACCGCCGGCCTGGACCCCATCGGCGCCGCGGCGTTCGATCACCTCACCCGCACCCTGCAACAGGCGCTCGGCCTCACCGTATTCCTGATCACCCACGACCTCGACACCCTGTACGCGATCTGCGACCGTGTCGCGGTGCTGTCCGACAAGCGCGTCATCGCGGTGGCACCGATCGCGGAGATCGAACGCTTCGACCACCCCTGGGTGCAGGAGTATTTCAACGGTCCGCGTGGACGTGCCGCGCGCGACAGCCAACGCAGTTACGTCAAGAGCGACTGATATGGAAACCCGTGCCAACTACGTGCTGATCGGCGCCTTCACCCTCTTGACCGCGGCCTTCCTGCTGCTGTTCGGGCTGTGGGCGGCGAAATACACCTCCGACAAGGACTGGCGCTATTTCAACGTCATCTTCGACGAAGCCGTGACCGGCCTCACCGAGGGCGGCAGCGTGCAGTACAACGGCATCAGCGTCGGCACCGTCGACACGCTGAGCCTGGCGCCGGACGATCCGCGCAAGGTCATCGCCAAGGTGAAATTGCGCGCGAGCACGCCGGTGAAGGTCGACACCCACGCCAAGCTGTCGTTCACCGGCCTGACCGGCACCGCCTTCATCCAGCTCACCGGCGGCAGCCCGGAGGCGCCGTTGCTGGCCGGCGCCGACGACGAAGTGCCGACGATCATCACCGAATCCTCGGCGCTGCAGAACATCGCCGAAACCGCGAACAAGCTGGTGGCGCGGCTGGACAAGGTGCTGAGCGACGAGAACATCAACAACATCGCCAAGACGCTGGAGAATCTGGAAAACGCCACCGGCGCGATTTCCGACCAGCGCGCCGACCTGAGCACGCTGATCGTCAACGCGCGCATCTCCAGCGAAAAGCTCGCCAACACGCTCGACACCACCAACAACGCGGTCAACTCCATCGACCGCGAACTGGTGCAGAAACTGCCGCAGCTCATCGCCAAGCTGGACAGCACGCTCAGCCGCATGGACTCCGCCGCCAACAACGCCGACAAACTGATCGGCGAGAACCGCGGCGCGATCAACAGCTTCACCCAGGACGGCCTGAGCCAGCTCGGCCCGACGATGGAAGAATTGCGGGCGCTGGTGCGCGACCTGCGCAAGATCAGCGCACGCTTCGAAGACAATCCGGCCGGTTATGTGCTGGGCCGCCAGAAACCCCAGGAGTTCGAGCCGAAATGAGCCGCCTTTCCGCACGAATGCTGTCCGTACGCACGCGTTCCACTCTGCGCATCGCCGCGCTGGCGATCGCGACCGCCGCGCTCGCGGGCTGCGGCATCCTGCCGAAGCAGGAAACGCTGGCGCTGTACGATCCGACGCCGCAACGCGGCGCCGCCCAAGGCGCCGCGAATCCCGCAGGGCCGCAGGTGGACTGGCAGTTGCAGATCGGGCGCCCGTACGCGGACACCATGCACGACTCCGCGCGCATCCTGGTGCGCCCGGAACCGGGCGAACTGCAGGTCTACAAGGGCGCGGCGTGGGCGCAGCCTGCGCCGGACATCGTGCAGGACACCCTGCTGCGCGCATTCACCGACAGCGGCCGCCTTCCCGGCGTCGCCCGGCGCGGCGACGGCGTGAGCGCGCGCTATCAACTGCTGCTGGACCTGCGCCGTTTCGAATCGGATTACGAGGGCGGCGCCGCACCGAGCGCGCGCATCGAACTGGGCGCCCGCCTCGTCCAGAACGCCGAGAACCGCGTGGTCGCCAGCCGCGTCTTCGAGATCGCGACGCCCGCCGACGGCACCGATGTGGCACAGATCAATCGCGCGTTCCAGCGCGGACTCGGCGAAGCGACGACGCAGTTGATCGACTGGACGCTTGCCGAAGGCCAACGCGACGCCGAAGCCCGGCGTTGATCCGCCGCCGCCGGGCCGCGACGCGCACGGGGCCACGGCGCAGCGCCGGGCCCCGTGCGCGATCGGCGCGATAGACCGGCGATCAGGCCATCGACGGCCCACCCGGCTTGCGCGGCTGATCCTGTTCCTGACTCTGGTTCTGACTCTGGTTCTGGCTGGTCATCATCGTTGGGGCGTTGTCGATCGCCGCCGCATATTTCTGCACCACTTCCTCGGCGGGCTTGTTGGCCAGCGCCATGTCCACCGGGGCGACGCGCGCGGCGGGGTCGGTCTTCTCGCGATCGGTCACGAATGCGGTCTGTCCGTTCTGGCTGAACGCCACGTCCTGGATCGTGTTGAAGCGGTTCTCCGCGGCCACGCCGGCCACGCCGGCGACCATGCTCGGATTGAGGTTGTCCTGCGGCACCTCGGGCGCGGCGCGATGCAGCGCCGCGGACGCCTGCTGGACCATCGGATTGTTGTTGAATTCCTGCCAGTTGACGTTCGCGCCCGGATTGGAAGGCGTGATGCCCGCGACCTGGATATCGGTTTCGGCGCCGCTGCGCTGCTGCGCGGGCGCCAGGCCATTGAAACGCTGGCGCATCACTTCGGCGGCGCCATCCATCATCTCCGGTACGTTCTGCACCGCACCATGATTGGCCAGACCGTTGAGACCGAAAGGCGCATTGGGGAAGTCGTAATTGCGGGTGATCTCGGTGTCGTAGTTCGCACGTGCCGCCGCCAGACGGATCACGCCATCGCCCGGGGTATTGAAATGCGTATGCGCGAACTGCACGCCGTCGGCCTGGACCGCAGCGCGCGCGGTATCCGGATTCTCCGGGCCCCAGGTGTAGGCGGGCGTGGACAGCGTGGTCAGGTGGATCGCCGATTCGATGCCGCGATCCTTCAGTCCCTGCGAAATCTCGTCGGCCGCGAGGATGGAAACGTTGCCGCCGTGGCTGAAGCCGACCAGGTTGACGGTCAGCGGCTTGTTCGGATCGAGCGTGCCGCGCTCGACCGCGTTGTCGACCTGCTGCAGCACGTGGGCGGCCAGACGTTCGGAGGCGATCTCGCGATCGTTCGTGCCGTTCATCTGATGGGCAGTGCCCGGCACCGGCGTGGTGACCGTGGTCGGGACGCTGCCGTACACGGGGTCGTAGGTGTTGACGGTCTGGGTGGTGTGGCGCGCGCGCCAGTCGAAACCATTGTCCCAGAGGTTGGCGCCTTCGGTCGTGGTGCCGACCTGTTCGCTGATCCGGCGCGTGACTTCGCGGACATTGTCCGGCGTGTTGGTGGTGCCGTGGACGCCGAAGGTGAAGATCTGCGCGTCTTTGCTGTAGGGGTCTGACATCGTGGGGATCCTTTCTGTCTGCGATGCGCGAAGCGCGATGAACGCGGACCGCAGCCACAGATCCGCGCGGCGCCTGTGTGTCATGCGCGGCCGGACAAATCCTCTCGATGGGCTGTCGAAAATCTCTCGAACTTATTTTTTCGATGGATCAATGGCTTGGCGCGCACCCTCGCGATGCTTCGCAGCCCGGGCCGCGAGCGATGCCGCAGCGGACAGAGACCGCGTTCCCATAAGTCTTTGGGCGAATCCTCAGGGCAGCGCGGGCCGGGATTCGGCGAGCCGCACCGCGAACCGGTCTTCGGCCGCCCATTGGGGCAGCGTACGCGCCGGGCAACCGCCGTCGGCATCCGCATCGCACAGCGTGCCGCGCAACAGCTCGGCGCCGAGGCGCAGACCGGGGCCGGCGCCATCGAGCGCCGCCACCCGGTCGACGCTCTTGCGCGCCGCCTGCAGCCGGCGCGGATCGGCGCCGGGCAGACCCAACGCGTGGCGCGCCATCAGCGCCAGCGCCTCGGCTTCCTGTCGACTGGGCTCGCGGATCGCCAACAGCGCATCGACCCGCGGACGCAGCAGCCGCCAGGCGCCCGCGCGTTCGCCGTCGAGCACCCGCTGGCGCGCCGCGGCGATCAGGCCGAAATCGGTCTGTTCCGGGCTGCGCTTGCCGTCGTTGCAGCGTTCCAGATAGGCGTTGGCGCGATCCCGGCGGCGCGCCTCGGTCAGCACCCAGGCGTAGAAGCACGGATTGGGCGATGCGGTGATGTCCAGCCCGGCGCGCTCCATCGCATCGATGCCCTCGACCGCCGCGGCGATCTCGTCGCGCCAGAAATGCGATTCCACCTGGAGATACAGCGCCCAGGCCAGCGCGCGCGGATGCGGATGCGGCGCCTGCTGCAGCGCGCGGACTTCGGCCAGACCGTCGGTGTAGCGCCGCGCGCCCACCACCTCGGCGGCCACGAAATACGGATGCAGGCTGTTGCCGCCGTCCAGCCGCGCGTCGCGGATGCGCTGACGCGCGCGGTCGAGATGCTCGCGCCAGGCGTCCGGACGGTCGCGATCGATCCGCGCCAGCAGCAACAACGCCTCGATCTCCGCGCGCAGATGACCTGACGCACGCGCCTGCTCGACGATCGAACCGAGCTGCGCGCGCCGGCCGGCGAGCAGCGGCCCGGGGACGATCGGTTCCGCCCGCTGCACCCACACCCGGCTCTCCGCCGCAGAGGCGGGATCGCCCAGACGCGCGAAACCTTCGGCGATCCGGGTCTGGGCCTCGGCCGCGGCTGTGCGCTCGCCGCGATGCATGTGCAGCGGGCCGAGATTGGTCGCCAACCGCAGCGCGGCATGCGGCCAGCCGGCGCGTTCGGCGATGGTCTGCGCGCGTGCGATCTCGTATTTCGCGCGCTCCAGCTCCTGCAGCCGCAGCAGCGCGAGGATCAGCGCGTCCTCCTGCTCCAGCCATTCGCCCGCGCCCGCGGGCTGGGCGTACAGCCGTTCGATTTCACGCAAGGCATCCCGCAGTTGCAGACGTTCGACGCGCGCGACCATGCCCGCGCGCGGACAGATTCCGGTGCCCAGCCGGTCCGGCGCGATCCGCGCAAGCAGGCGGTCGATGCGGCAGCGGCGGACGGCATCGATTTCCACCGCGGCGGTCCGGGCCGCGGGTTCGAGCGGCTGCGCCGCCGCGCGCGCCTCGTCGGCGCGCCCCAGGTCGAACAACAAGCCGGCCAGCGCGATCCGCGCATCGGTCATCCGGCCATCCAGGGTCAGCGCGCGCCGGAATTCCAGCAGCGCGGTGGCGCGGTCGAAACGCGCCTCGGCCAACCGGCCGGCGACATAGGCATCGGTGGCGGGACCGGGCGAACGGGTCGGCGCGGACAGATGCCGCGACAGCAGGCTCTGCAGCGCATCGGGCAAGCCGACGGCCGCGCCGCGGTAGCGTTCGCGGATGTGCACGCGCCCCTGCGCGAGCGTCAGCTCCGCCTCCAGCGACGCCCGGTCGACGCGTTCGATCCGCACCTGCAGGTGCGGGCCGCGGAACGGGTTCCGGGTCTGCGCGCGCTGGAACACCATCACATCGACATCGCGCAGATGCGCCTGTTCGATGGTCTTGCGCAGCAGCGTTTCGCGCAGCCACGCCAGCGACGGCGGCGCCAGCACCGCCGCGCTCATCTCGATCTGCGGATCCAGGGCGATGCCGCCCCGCGCCTGCATCCACCGCCAGGCGGGAACCGCGGCGACGGCGAAGGACAGCACGAGTGCGACGGCCAGCGCCGGACGCCATCGGCGCCGGCGCGGCACTGCATCGGCTTGCGGCGCAGCGGCGGGCGAACCGGTGTCGAAGGACGGATGCGCGTCCGGCGCAGGCTCGGGCACCGACGCCGCGACGGGCACCGAACGGATCCATGCCTCGTCCGGCACCACCAGCACATAGCCGCGTTTGCTGCGGGTCTGCAGGATGTCCTTGCCCGCCGGGCCCAGGGCGCGGCGGATCTGCCAGACGCAGTTGGTGATGGCGGCATCCTCCACCACCCGCCCGGCCCAGACCGTTTCCAGGATTTCCTCTCGCGGCACCAGCGTGTTGGCGCGGCGCGACAACAGCAGCAGCAACGCTTCCGCGCGCGGCGTGAGTCCGCTCGATCCCTGCTCGCCGGATACCGCGCCGTGATCGAGATCGATCACCAGCGGCCCCAGCTTGAACCCGGTGAACACGGACGCGATGCCCGATCCCATCAGCCCATCCCGTGGTGGCATTGACTCGAGTCTAGAGTGTCCCGGACCCGTTTACATGTGCGTTACATGCGCCGCGCCCGCGATCGGCGGGAACCGCCGACAGCGCGGCGATCGGGCGACGCGGCGGCCCACACGCAAGGGGCGCGCCGAAGCGCGCCCCTCATTCGATGCCGCATCAGCGGGACGTCGATGCGAGGATCACCGCTTTCATCCCGCTGCGGGCGGCGGCGGCGGACGCTTGCCGCGACGCGCGTTGTTCCAGCGTCGCAGGCCGTACACGCCCAGACCCACGGCCAGCCACAGCGGCCACACATGCAGCAGCGCCAGCAGCAGGTCGAGCAGGCCGTACCAACCCACGCGCAGCGCGCCGAACAGGCGCCAGAAGAATCCGGGGCTGTGCTTCTCGAACACCGCTTCGACATCGACCATCTCGGTCTGGCGGATCTTCGACAACTGGTACAGCGTGAGATTGATGGTGCTGAAGGCGACCCGGTCCTCGAACTCCTTCTGCTGGATCAGGGCCTCGTCGCGCTGCAGTTTCGAACCGGTGCGCGCGGCGATGACATCGGCCTTGCGGTCGAGACGGTCGCCCGATTGCAGCGCCTGCCCCAGCTCCAGCTGCGCCTGCTGTTCGCGCTGGTAGGCAAGCTGCTGGCGCAGCATCTGGAACTGCGCGTCGGCGGCGTCGAAACCGCGCTGGTCGAGGAATTCCATCTGCGACGCGATCGCGCGCAGGAAGGCCTGGGTCTTGTCGCTGGGCACGCGCACCGTCAGCGTACCGCGCACCGTGTATTCGGCGAGTTCGAGCAGCTTGCCGTCACCGGACGGGCGGCGCTGCACGCTGAGCGTCTGCGCGGCGATGTCGTTGTCGACCACGAAACCGCCCTGCTGCGCGGCGACATCCTCGATCGCCAGCGCCGAGGTGTAGACATCCTTCACCCGGAACCGCGCCTGCGCGGTGCGGATGAATTTGCGTTGCCCGTCGTCGAAGGTGGCGGCGCTGGAGCTGACCTGGGCGGCATCGACGGTGGTACGGGTGTCGACCTGCGGCTCGGCGCTTCTGCTTTCGTAACCGGCGGCAGCATCGGCAGCCACTTCCTGCGGCATCGGCGCGGACGCGGGCATCGCGCCGCCCATCGCCTTCTCGGCGCTGCGCTCCATCGCCATCGATTCGGATGCGGCGCTTTCGGCGGCGTCGTTCTGTTTGCCGCAGGCGGCGATGGTCAACGACAGCACGGCCGTCAGGCCGCAGACGAACAGGTTCGAGCGGATGGAACGCATGGTGATTCCCCGGTGATCGATCAGTGACTGGGCGCCGATCGCGGCGCGATGGAGGCGCGCGATGGGCAGTGCGCGTGATCAGAACGTACCGGATCGTGTCGCGGGGTTAGCCGAAAGCGGCCACGTCCCCGTGTAACTGGCGTCACCGCATGGAGGCGTCAAGCGCCGGCAGCGATCAGCGTTCCAGGATCGCGACCACGCCCATGCCGCCGGCGGTGCAGATCGAGATCAGACAACGGCCGCCGCCGCGTTCCTTCAGCTGCTTGGCGGCGGTGGCGACGACGCGCGCGCCGGTGGCGGCGAACGGGTGGCCCGCGGCCAGCGACGAACCGACTGGGTTGATCTTCGCCGGGTCGATGCTGCCCAGCGGCGCGTCCAGGCCCAGCCGGGTCTTGCAGTAATCGGCGCTTTCCCAGGCGCGCAGCGTGCACAGCACCTGCGCGGCGAAGGCTTCGTGGATTTCGTAGATGTCGAAATCCTGCAGCGTCAGATGGTTGCGCTTGAGCATTTCGGCGACCGCGACCGTAGGGGCCATCAGCAGGCCTTCGCCGTGGACGAAATCGACCGCCGCCACGTGCGCGTCGCGGATGTGGCACAGCACTTCGTGCCCGTGCTGCGCGGCCCATTCGTCGGAGGCGATCAGACAGGCCGAGGCGCCGTCGGTCAGCGGCGTGGAATTGCCGGCGGTCAGCGTGCCGCGGCCGGAGGTCTTGTCGAACGCCGGTTTCAGCGATGCGAGTTTTTCCAGCGACGAATCCGGACGCAGGATGTTGTCGCGCGAGACGCCGCGGAAGCCCACCACAAGATCGTCGAAGAAGCCGCGCTCGTAGGCGGCGGCCAGCTTGTGATGCGACGACACCGCCCATGCGTCCTGCGACTCGCGGTCGATCTTCCATTCCTTGGCCATGTCCTCGCAGTGTTCGCCCATCGACTTGCCGGTGCGCGGCTCGCCCACGCCGGGCAGTTCCGGCTTGAGTTCCTTGAACGAGAACCCGTTGGTGAAGCGCGCCAGCTTGTCCATCGTGGTCCTGGCCGCGGCCACCGACAGCAGCCGGCGGCGGAACTTCTGGCCGTAGACGATCGGCACGTCGGAGGTGGTGTCGGAACCGCCGCCGATGCCGACCTCGATCTGGCCGGTGGAAATCTTGTTGGCGACGGTGATGATGGTGTCCAGCGAGGTCCCGCAGGCGCGCTGCAGGGTGATGCCCGGGGTGAGCGGCGACAGGCCGGAGGACAGCGTGGCTTCGCGGCCGATGTTCCAGTCGCTGCTGTGCTTGAGCACCGCCCCCATCGCCACTTCGCCCAACTGCTGGCCGTGCAGACCGAATTTCTCGACCACCGCGCCGAGGGTCCGGACCGACATTCCGAGGTTGCCGACATCGGTGTAGGCCGTGTTCTGGCGGCAGAAGGGAATGCGGGCGCCGCCCAGAACGGCGACGGGACGACCATGCAGCATCAGACACCTCGTGGGGAGTGGCCGCGGGCACGGGCGCGCAGCGGACAGAGAGAGATAATGTGCGAGTGTAACGCCGCAACCTGACCCGGCCAACGAGACGATGAGCGCACATCCGCACGATCCGCAGAGAAATGCCCCACGCATGGTGGTGCGCGGCGCGCTGGCGCTGGAACTGGTGCCGGGCAGCCAGCCCGGCCGCGCGGCGCTGGGCCAGATCGAAGCCGGCGCGCTGGCGGGCCTGGTGGCGCGCGATCTGGCGAGCTTCGCGGCCGACGCGGCCGCGTTGGACCTGGTCTTCGCCGGCGCGCACTACGACCCCGCGGAAGCCCTGCGCCCAAGCTGGCCGCTGCACCGCCGGCTCGAAGAACTGCACGCGCGGGCGCCGCAGGCGGGCGGCGGACGGGCGCACACCGCGCGGATCATCGCCTTCGGCGCCGACGATCGCGGCGTCGTGCCGATGCCGCTGCGCGCCGAACTGGAGCTGCACGGCGGACCGCTGCGGGTGGTGCCGTTCCTGCTGGTGGGCGATGCCGGACACGCCGCCGCGGTGGCCGCCGCGTTCGAACAGGCGCTCCTGGAGCGCGGCATGGCCGCGGCCGAGACCGCGCTGCTGGCGCAGGACGCCTTCGACGCCAAGGTCGAGCACGCCCGCTACCTCACCGCCTACGATCTTGCGGCGATGATGGCCCTGCAATATCGCCATGTCGGCCTGGACGCGCTATGGCCGCTGCTGGAAACCGCGCTGCTGGCGCCGGAAGAAGACGCGTGGCTGGACGCGCCGCCGGAGCCGCTGCTGCGCTACGTCGACGGCACGGTGCGCGCCGCCGGCTTCGACCGCAGCGGCTGGCAGCGCCGCTATGCCGCCGACGAGCCGGACCCCGCCCGCATCGACCGCGGTTTCGCGCATTTCCAGGCCCGCCAGCGCCAGCTGACGGCGATCCTCAAGGTCCACGGGCTGGACGTGCAGACCGTGCCCTGCCCCGCGCAGGGCGACCCGCGCGCGCTACTCTAGTCAGCGATGCCGGCCACGCCGCCGGCCGACACAGGGAGGTGTCCAACATCCAGCCCGCAGACCCGGCAGACCGCTGCATCCCACGCGCACGCCTGCGCGCCGCCGGACCGGCATCCGCGCGCCGCCGCGCCGTTCGAACGACTCTCAAGGAACGAAAGCATGAACAGAATCGCGACACTCATGGCGCTTGCGATCGGCGCCCTGCTCCCGGTGGCCGCCAGCCACGCCGTGCCGAACCGCGTCACCAACGGACTGGTCGGCGAATGGAACATGTCCCCGACCTCATCCTTCCCCCTCGGTTACAAGCGCGTGCTCGATACCAGCGGCTACAACCGCCACGGCCGCATCTACGGCGGCGAAGTCGGTTCGTACGGCTGGATGGGCCAGGGCGCGAACATGGTCGGCGACAAATACGCCCAGGTACCCAATTCGGCCAACCTCAACTTCGGCACCGGCAGCTTCACGCTGGCGGCCTGGATCCGCATCACCGACACCACCCGCTCGGTCAAGACCATCATCGACAACCGCGGCAGCAACGGCCGCGGCTACGCGTTCGCGGTCGAAGGCGGAAGCCGCCTGCTGTTGCAGATGGCGGACGAAACCGGCTGGATCAATCTGTTCTCCGACAGCGCCGTACCGCTGCCGCCCAATCGCTGGCACCACGTCGCGGTATCGGTGAACCGCACTTCCTGGCCGGTCAACGTCTCGTTCTACATCAATGGCTATCAGAGCGGCTACGCCACGCCGAAGATGGGCAACGTCAACAACACCGATCTGCCGTTCTACATCGGTGGGCACAAGGACATCGCGTCCTATCGTTTCGGCGACCGCATCGACGAAGTCTTCGCCTACAACCGCGCGCTGCCGAACTGGGAAGTCTGGAACGTGCTCAATCCGGGCCAGCCGGCGTTCACGCCCTCGTACTGGAATGTCGGCGGAAGCCGGCAGTACAACAACAACTGCTACAACTACGCGAACAACAAGGCCACCAACACCTTCGCGCAGCCCGGGCGGGCGTCCATCGGCACCGCCGGTTCGATGACCTGCGCCGCAGTGCGCGCCGCGGCGATCGGCGACGGCCTGGAACCGATCTCCGACTACCCGAGCTGGCCGCTGGACTTCAAGAAAGGCGTGGCGCTGGTCACCGGTTACGTCGGCTCGACGCCGGATTACCACTGGTACCGGCTCGACTCGAACGGCACCTGGAGCCACAAGCCCGGCGGCGGCACGGCGCGCAATACCGACGAGAGCGGCAACACCATCACCGATCCGCGCACCGCGAACCGGGGCGGCTACGCCAATTTCTGCGGTTTTTTCCTCGCCTGGACCGATATCGCCGAAGGCTACGGCCACGAAAACATCAACTGACCCCAGCGGGCACAAGGACATTCCATGATGAACATCCAATCGTTCGGCAAGGCGCTCGCCGGCGCCGTACTGATGGCTGCGGCGGCGTTGCACACCGGCCCGGCGGCGGCGCAAGCGCACGGCGACACCCTCGATCCGCCCGGCGAAAAAATCCGCATCACCTACCTGCTGTTCTCCGGCCGCCCCAACCCGACCGTCACGGTCGCGCCGGGACGCGTGTACGAAGTGGTGGCGAAAGAGCTGGCCGGCGCGCGCGCCACCGGCACCGCGCTGAAGAGCGGCGACGAGCCGTCGGTGCTGGGCTACAACGGCATCCTGCTGGAACAGATCTCGGCCGATGGCCGGATCTCGCGCCATGTCGTCAAGGGCAGCCGCCTGCGGATCGAATCCGAGAGCGATTCGCGCGCGGTGACCACCACCTCCAGCGCCGCGAAGGGCCTGGAAGCAGCCCTGCTGTCCATCGGCCAGTCGCACGGCGCGCTGGATCCGGGCCTGCTGGCCTTCATCGCGAAATCGGCGCAGCCGTGATCGCGTTGCATCGATATCGGGTCGATGCGTTGACCGCGGGCCGATGAGACGCGGGCCCATGCGCGCAACGCATGGGCCCGCACGCGGCGCAGGCGTGCGGCGGCAGCGTCGCATCGCCCGCGCTTACATCGCCATCTCGATCACCCCACAGCCCACGCGCGCACCGGCGTTGCCGGCCGGCTGGCTGCTGTAATCGTCGGGGCCGGCGTGCACCACCAGCGCGCGGCCGAGGATGTCGTTCGACGCACCGCTACCGAGGGTTACGCCCATCAGTTGCAGATCGGCCCGCGCCACGCCGCTGGCGTTCGCGGTGAGGTTGTCCATGTCGCCGAGGTGATGGACCGGCGTACCGGCGCGACCGTGCGCGGCGGCGGTCGGATTGAAATGACCACCGGCGCTGCTGCCGTCGGCGGCACTGCAGTCGCCGCGTTCGTGGACATGGATGGCATGGATGCCGCCGCGGCCGAGACCGCCGAGTTCGCCTTCGATACGAACGCCGCCGTCGATGGCGGTGATCGCCAGCTTGCCGCTGACCAGACTGGCCGAAGCCGGCGCGAGATTGACCTGCGCGCGCTGCACGCGATGCTGCGGCGTGGGCGCGACGGGTTTCGGCGGCGGCGCGCTGGCGCAGGCGCCGAGCGAGGCGGCGAGGATCGAAACCACGAGAATGCGGGTCGGCGTCATGGGAATAGTTCCTGCGATGCGGGGACATCGATCATATGGATTCCGCCACGAGAAGTCTGAATCCGCACTTCGTTCGCAGGAAAGCCTTCAGGCGCAAAACGCATATCGTAGGAGGGCCTTCAGGCCCGATCTTTTCGCGCGTAGCCGGCCCATTGCATGATCGGAATCATGAGAAAGAGCTCGGGGCTGAAGCCCCTCCTACACCGGCTTGCGCGGTTTGCGTCCCGATCCCAGCTTGCGGGTCAGCGTGTTGCGGCCCAGGCCCAGCTTCGCCGCGGCTTCGGAACGATGGCCGCCGGTGTGCGCCAGCGCGGCATCGAACAGCGCCTTGTCGAACCGCGCGCGGGCTTCGGCGTTGAGATCGACGCTGCCCGCGTCCAGCCGCGCGCGCGCCCAGGCGCCGAGCGCCGCTTCCCAATCCGGCGACGCCGACGAAACGGGCGCGACGACCGCACCCTCGGCGAAGACCGCATCCAGATCCGCCGCCACGATCACGTCGCCCGGTGCCAGCGCGGCCAGCCGCCAGCACAGGTTTTCGAGTTCGCGCACATTGCCCGGCCAGTCGTGGGCGAGCATCCGCTGCAGCGCCGCGGGCGCGAAACGTTTGACCGGTGCGTCGAACTTCAGCGCCGCCGCGCGCAGGAAGCGTTCGGACAGGCGCGGGATGTCGTCGCGACGCGCGCGCAGCGGCGGCAGTTGCAGCCGCACCACGTCGAGGCGATGCAGCAGATCGGCGCGGAAGCGGCCTTCGGCGACCAGCGCGTTGAGGTTCTGGTGGGTCGCGGCGATCACCCGCACGTCGACGCGGATCAGTTCGCGACCGCCGACGCGGAAGAATTCGTTCTCGGCCAGCACCCGCAGCAGCCGGGTCTGCAGCGGCAGCGGCATGTCGCCGATTTCATCGAGGAACAGCGTGCCGCCGTCGGCCTGTTCGAAGCGGCCGACGTGGCGGCGCACGGCGCCGGTGAACGCGCCGGCCTCGTGGCCGAACAGTTCGCTTTCCAGCAGTTCCGACGGAACCGCCGCGGTGTTCAGCGCGATGAACGGCTTGCGCGCGCGCGGCGACTCGCGATGCAGCGCGCGCGCCACCAGTTCCTTGCCGGTGCCGGTTTCGCCGGTCACCAGCACGCCCAGCGGCGCCTGCGCCAAGCGGCCGATGGCGCGGAACAGCGCCTGCATCGCCGGGGCATCCCCGATCAGCGCACCGCCGGCCAGCGCGTCGCCGGCCGCCGCATCGATCGTGGGCATCGATTCAACCGCCACGGCATCGCCGCGTCGCGCGCGGCCGGGCGCCAGCGCCTGCGCTGCGAGCGCGACCGCGGCATCGAGATCGAAGGGTTTGGACAGGAATTCGTGCGCACCGCCGCGGAACGCGCCGGCGGTGCTGGCGATGTCGGTGTAGGCGCTCATCACGATCACCGGCAGCTGCGGATGACGCGCCTTGATCGCATCCAGCAACACCAGCCCGTCGTCGCCGGGCATGCGCACATCGGTGAACAGCAGTTCCGGCGGCGCGCGGCCGCCGATGGCGTCGAGCACGCCCCGCGCCGAATCGAACGCGGTGACCTCGTAACCCGCCTCGCGCAGCGCGGTGGCCAGCACGAAACGCACCGAGCGGTCGTCGTCGACCACCCACACCGACGCGGCGTCATGGGTTGCAGCGTCATGCGTCATCGATATGTTCCTTCATGGATTCCGCATCCTCATGCGGATGCAGCGGCGCGAACGGCAGCACCACGGTGAACACGGTATGGCCGGGCCGCGAGCGGTAACTCAGCGAGCCGCGATGTTCGCGCGCGACCTGCTGCGCCAGCGCCAGGCCCAGACCCGTGCCCTCGGCGCGACCGCTGACCAGCGGCAGGAACACCTGCTCGGCCAGCGCCTCGGGCACGCCGCGGCCGTCGTCGGCGATCTCCAGGCGCAGCGCGCGCGCATGCGCCACGTCGCCGATGCGCACGCCGTGCTCGACGCGTGTGCGCAGGCTCACGTTGGCCGCGCCGGCCTCGATCGCATTGCGCACCAGATTCCACAGCGCCTGCGTCAGGCGGTCGGCGTCGCCGGGCAACTCCGGCAGCGACGGGTCGTAGTCGCGAATCAGTTTCACCGCCCAGCCGGCATCGCTTTCGGCCAGCCGCAGCACGCGCTCCAGCACGCCATGTATGTTCAGCGGCTCGTGCGCGCGCGCCGGCTGCGGCGACAGCAGCCGGTCGATCAGTTCGGTCAGCCGCGCGACTTCGGATTCGATCAATCCGGTGAGTTCGCGCGACTCGTCGCTCTCGACGCGGCGGGCCAGCAACTGCGCCGCGCCCTTCAGCCCGGCCAATGGATTGCGCAGCTCGTGCGCCAGGCCTTTCAGCGCCGCCGACAGCGCCGATGGCAGCACCGATGCCGGATCTTCGCCGGGAAATTCGTCGACCGGATGCGCTTCGATCCACCAGCCGCCGTCCGCGCGCTGCGACAGCAGGGCGTCGGCATACGGCCGGTTCTCGCTGCCGGGAAACCCGAAATGCAGCCGCCGCAGCCGGATCTGCTCGCCCGCCGGCGGCTCCGCCAGCATCCGCGCCAAGCGCTGCCCTTCCACCTCGAACGCCGCCAGCGGCACCCCGGCCAAGCGCCGCTGGCTCACCCCCAGCCAGCGCGCGAACGCCAGATTGCCGCCCATCACCCGGCTCTCGGCATCACACCAGGCGATGGGCGTGGTCAGGGCGTCGAAGGACCGGGTGTCGAGCGTGGCGGCGAAGCTGGGATCGGCGGACATTGCACCAATCTAGTGCAAGCGGGCCGGGAGCGCGAGCGCAGCGACGCGCGTTCCCCTGTCCGCGTTACATCTTGCCGCCCGCCTTGCCGGCGAACGCCGCGAACCCGCTCACGAACTCCGCCAGCAGCTTGCGCGTGGCTTCATCCGCCAGTTCGCCGTCCGCATCCAGCAGCTTGTGCACGCGCGACACCTGCAGACGCCCGCCCGACCAGCACTGCGCGCCCAGCGTGCGCAGCACCGGCAGCCACGCGTTCTGCGCCAGGATCGTGCCGAAGCCGCCCGGCGATGCGCCGATCACCGCGAACGGCCGCCCGCCGAACACCCGACCGATGTCGTCGCCCGGACGCGACAACCAGTCGATCGCGTTCTTGAACACCCCGGGGATGCCGTTGTTGTATTCCGGCGAACACAGCAGCACGCCGTCGCTGGCGACGATGCGTTCCTTCAACGCCACGACCGCAGCGGGCAAGCCTTCGCGCGCTTCGAGATCGCCGTCGTAAAGCGGGATGCTGTGCAGCGTGGCGGCTTCGATGTGCACGTCGTCGCCCGCGAGCGATTGCGCCGCGCGCAGCAGCGCCGTGTTGAAGGAACCGCTGCGGAGACTGCCGGAGATGCCGAGAAGGTGCGTCATGGGGGTTCCCGAGGGTTGTGATGAAGGAAATGACGGTAACACCGCACGGCGGAACCGCCGAAGGCGATTCCGCCGTGCGATTGGATCGCGTCGATGGTGTCATCCGCTGCGCGGGTGGCGCCCTGCCGTTGCGGCTGACAGCCCTGACCGCCGCCGCCAGCGCACCTTCGCGTGCGTATACGGGCCCATGCGCTTACGGCATGCATCGCCGTGCGCGTGGGCGCGGGCATCGCGTTGCGCCGGGCGCCTGCGCGTCTCTGGACACGCCGACGGCGCATGCTACATTCAGCCGCCCGTTTGCAACGACGGACGGTGTTCCGTCATCCACAAGGAGTCTTTATGTCAGACATGTTGCCTTCACCCGTGCCGCGGAAGCTGCGTGAAATCTTCCAGAGCCATCCGGAACTGCTTCAGGAAGTTCAGAACGGACTGGACCAGTTGGCTGCCAAGCCCAGCCCGGGCACCCCGATCTTCGAACAGGCGGTCTGGGTGGTGGAAGACACACTGAGCGCGCTCGCGCAGCGAGCTCGGGACGATCTCGCCAGTGCGGAACAATCCGGCGACGCCGCCGCCATCGAAGCCGCAAAATCCAAACAGAGCGTGGTGACCCAGGCCAAGCCCAAGCAGGTGTGGCTGGTGGATCTCGGCGAGTTCGAAAGCTACGCGAAGACGCAAGGTGGCCGCGCATGAGCATGTCCCCTACCAAGCTGACCGCCGAAGAGCATCTCCGCGTTTTCAACGAGAGAGTCGTTCCCGAGAGCGGGATCAACGAGCTGGAATCCCAGGAGCGCCCGCGCGCAATCATCCTCGCGGGCCAACCCGGCGCCGGCAAGAGCAAGATCGCCGCAGGCGCGTTGGATGACCTGGGCGGGAAAGCGGTCATCATCGATACCGATGCCTATCGCGATGCGCATCCGAAGGTGGAGGAGTTTCGCAAGGACCATCCCTACAACTGGGGCGACGACACCCACCCCGACGCGAGCGGATGGGCGAAGGAACTGCGCGCCAAAGCGATCATCGAAAGCAAGAACATCATCATCGACACCACACTCGGCGACGGCCCCGGCGCGGAGAGACTGATCAACGACCTGAAAAAAAGCGGCTATGAGGTCGAGGTGCGGGCGATCGCGACCACGAAGCTGGAAAGCGAACTGGGCGTGGACCAGCGTTTCACCGGCTCGCTGGAGCGTAACGGCTTTGGCCGCTTCGTTCCCGAGACGGTGCGCAGCGATATCATCAGCAACCTGCCCAACAATCTCGACCATGTGGCGGAGAAGACCGGCGTACCCGTCTCCATCCACAACCGCGAAGGCGAGAAGTTGTACGACTCCACCCAGGATGCTTCCCGTACGCCCGGGCAGGCGTTGCAGGAGGCGTGGGCCGATCGCTTCAGAAGCCCGGAAATCCTGCAGGGCGTCGCGAAGGGCTGGGAAACGCAGCACGCGCTGCATAAGACCCTGCCCGAAACGCTGGCGCTGAATCCGAAGATCGACGAACAGACTGCGGCCAATTTGTTGCGCGAGCGCGACCAGAACGGCGTTGTGCCGATGGTCGAACGGATGGCCAGCGCGTCGAAGGACTATCTACAGCAGATCCAGCCGCAGGAGCCGCAAGCGAAGGCCCCCAGCGAGCAGCAGGGAATCACCGTCTCGCCGCAGGTGGACGACAGCCCCAGCAAGGGTGGTGGCGGCGGCATCAAGATGTAACCCGCACCCGCCGGCCGCGACGACCTGTCGCGCCGGAGGGGCGGTGCGCAACCCGGCGACGGCCACCGCAAGGCTTCGATGCGCATCGCAGGACCATCGCCCGGGTCTCGCCAACGGCGAGACCCGGGATCGGCCAGCCAAGCATGGTCATCGATTGCGAACGTACATTCCGATCCGGCACAACACGGTCCACGCAAGCACTCGATGCGCATCGCCGGATTCGTGGAAACGATTCGCCAACGCCGGCGTTGGAAAGAATGACTTTCGAACGGAGGATTGCGTCGGCACGGCATCGGACCGACCGGTCGCGATCTCCGTGCACGACGGATAGCGGAGCGCCCGGCCTTGCAGCGACGGTTTCCCCAAGTCTCGCCGTTGGCGAGACCCGGGCTACGAAAACCGATGTGGGCTGATGCCGGACGCGGGCATCGATAACGCCGATCCTCGTTGCGGACATCGCAGCGATGTCTCGTCGTTTCGCATCCCCGCGACGCACTGATCGGCGTTGCGCAGACACGCCGCAGCACGTTCAACCGCCAACGCATCCAACCGCTGTCACACGCCTGAAACACCCATAAAAAATGCTGCACCGCGACAAAAATCGCCGTGTTGACCCTGGCATGTGGGACACGTTAGGGTTAGCCCCGCCTGGGGCGGACCGTACGGGTTCGGATGGCGGTCAAACGGGGCAAGGACGATCAGAAGTCCCTCGGCTTCTCGCAAGAAACCTCTTCACAAGGATGCAGATCATGATCAACCGATTCGGCAAGAATGCGCGTGCGTTGCTCTCGACCCTGATTCTGGCGGCCGTCGCGGGGCCGTCGATGGCCAGCACGCTGAACCAGAACGTGTCGTGGACCATCGACCGCGCGGGCACCACCGCGAAGTATCGCGTCGTCGCTTACGGCGATTCGATCTATGCGGGTTACAACGGCTCCATCTCCAACGCCGCCAAGTATTCGGCGCCCACGGTCGATGCCGAATATCTGTCGGCGCTGTGGGGCGCGGATATCGAAAGCATCCGTCGCGCCAAGTCGGGCGCGGTGGCGTCGGACGTCTACAACAACAAGATCGTCGCCGAACGTTCGTACATGCAGGCCGCTTCGACCCGCGTGGTGACCTTCGAGATGTGCGGCAACGATGGTCTGCAGGCGCGCACCAGCTTCAAGGGCCAGACCGGCACCTGCAATTACAACGTGCTGACCACGGCGGTGAACAACTGCAAGACGTATCTCGCGGCGGGCATGGACTACATCAATGCCAACGCCTATTCCGGCGTGAAGCTGAAAGTGGTCGCCAATCTGTACTACCCCGGCTACAACGCCGACAACGTGCAGAGCTCGTGCAACGATCCGACCACCGGCGCCAAGGTCAATCTGCGCGACAAGTTCCTGCCGGCGATCGCGCAGATGAACTACTGGACCTGCGAATACGCGCGCCAGAAGGGCTTCAAGTGCGTGGACAACTTCGCCGAGTACATGGGCGCGGACTACGACACCAACGGCGACGGCCAGATCGACTCGCAGGCGCTGAAGTACGTGGCCGGCGAAAGCGAAGCGAGCTACGTGAACCGCATCACCGGCGCGCTGCGTCCGACGCTGCGCGATGCCAATACGCACTTCGTGTCTTCGTCGAGCAGCTACGACTACATCCAGTCGGACGACGTCCACCCGACCTACACCGGCGGCACGGTGTCAGCGGGCCTCTGGGGCGGCACCACCGGCACCGGCGCCGCGCGCTACACCTCCTTCGCGGGCGGCAAGAGCCCGATCTGGAACCGGTACGGTCATGAGCGCATGGGCTGGTCGTTGTCGACCTTCAGCCCGGCCGCTCCGTAACGCACGCGAGTGCGTCGATGGATGATCGCGACAAAGCGCGCCCCGCGTCGTCCGCCAGGGACGACGACGGGGTGCGCGTGGTCGAGCGCACGGGTGCCGGAAGGCGCCCGGCGCTGTTCTACAAGGCGTTGGCGCTGGTCCTGATCGGCGGCGGCGCGGCTTATCTCTTCACCCGCCACGGGGCCTCGGATGCCGGGCATGCCGATGCTGCACAGACCGCTACCGACACGCGCATCGCCGATGCGCATGCGACCGGCGCTGCGGGCGCCGCGTCGTCCGACGCCGCAGCCGTGGCGCGTCGTCGGATGACCGCGCAACCCACGGGATCGGCCGGCGACCCGACGCCGGATCTGGCCGATGCGCTGTCGGGCCTCGTGCGTCCCGGCGAAGAGCCGTCGGCCGCCGAGGTCATTGCCGAGTTGAACAAGGCCGGCATCCACACCGGCATCGGCGCATTCACGCCGCCCGGCACCAGCCCGCCGATGGCAGGACTGGCGGTTCCCGACGATTACGCGCTGCCGGAAGGCTATGTGCGCCACTTCCAGGCGACCGACGACGGCCAGCGGATCGAACCGATCCTGATGTTCTCGCCCGACTACCAATTCTTCGACGCGTCCGGCAAACCGATCAAGATCCCGGAGAACCGCGTGGTTCCGCCGGGCATGGCGCCGCCGGGGTTGCCGGTGCGTCCGATCGCGATCCCGCCGCCGCTGCAACCGGGGAAACCTTCCGTCTGAACGCGATCCTGCGCTCTCACCCCACCTGGCGCGGACTCGCGGCGGTCGCTGCCAGTGCGGCCCTGCTGGGCCTGTACGCCTCCGGCATTTCGTTCGCCGGCATTCCATCGACTTATCTGCTCGGCTTCGTTGCGCTGGTGCCGTGGCTGCTCGCGCTGGACAGCACCCGTACCGTCGGTGGCGCCGCGTGCAGCGGCCTGGCGATGTGCCTGGCGTTCGTCGTCGCGGTGCTGGCGTGGTTCGGCTTCGCCATCGCCCACTATGCCGGCGCGGCGTCGGCGGCCGGGCTGCTGATCGTACTGGTCGCCTCGCCGCTGCTGCAGCCGCAGTTCCTCGCCTTCGCGCTGGTGCGTCACCTCGTGGGGCGCCGGCACGGCGCGGTCGTGCGCGCACTGGCAGGCGCGTCGGCGTGGGTGGCGGCCGAATGGCTGTTCCCGAAATTGCTGGGCGATACGCTCGGCCACGGCCTGTATCCCTCGCCGTGGCTGCGCCAGATCGCCGATGTCGGCGGCGCGGCCGGCATCACCTTTCTGTTGATCCTCGCGAACGAAGCCGTGGCCGCCGCCATCGTGCGTCGCCGCGACGGCCTGCGTGCGCTGGCGAAGCCGCTGGCGATGGCCGCGAGCGTGCTGATCCTGATGGCCGGCTACGGCGGCGTGCGCCTGTCGCTGCTGTCGGCGGCGCCCGCAAGCACCGACGCGCCGCTGCGCGTGGGCATGGTGCAGTCGAATATCGTCGACTACGAGCGCCTGCGCCGCGAGATGGGCGTCTACGAGGTGGTCCGCCACGTGCTGGACACGCATTACGCGATGTCGCGCGAAGCCGTCGACAAGCATCGCGTGGATGCGCTGCTGTGGTCGGAGACCGTCTACCCGACCACGTTCGGACATCCGAAAAGCGAAGGCGGCGCGGAACTCGACCGCGAGATCCAGGATTTCGTTTCGTCGACCGGTGTGCCCCTGGTGTTCGGCACCTACGACCTCGATGCGAGCGGCGAGTACAACGCGGCCGCCTTCCTGCGACCGCGGGCGGCGCCGCTGGGGTTCTATCGCAAGACCGATCTGTTCCTGTTCACCGAATACGTGCCGGCGTGGCTGGAGGGGCCGACGTTCCGACGCTGGCTGCCGTGGGCCGGCCGCTGGAAACGCGGCGACGGCGCACGGGTGTTCCCGCTGCAACTGGCGGACGGGCGCGAGATTCCGGTGACGCCGTTGATCTGCCTCGACGACGTGAACAGCGATCTGGCGATCGACGGTCGACGGTTGGGCGCGCAGGTGATCCTGGGCATGTCCAACGACTCCTGGTTCACGGGTCATCCGGCCGGCGCGAACCTGCATCTGGCGGTGGCGGCGTTCCGCAGCATCGAAACCCGGCTGCCGCAGCTGCGCGTGACCAACAACGGTGTCAGCGCGGTGATCGACGCGACCGGTTCGGTGGTCGCAGGCACC
This sequence comes from Thermomonas sp., assembly GCA_020692565.1. Classification (GTDB taxonomy): domain Bacteria; phylum Pseudomonadota; class Gammaproteobacteria; order Xanthomonadales; family Xanthomonadaceae; genus Lysobacter_I. Next base: position 54,988 of record JAIMKJ010000008.1, on the reverse strand, counting down.
GCGATGGACGAACAGACCCTCCTGATCGGCGAAGTGCAGCCCGGCGAACCGCCCGCGACGCTGATGGTGGCCTGGGGGGATTGGGTGGGCCGCGCGGGCTTCGCGCTGCTTCTGCTGTTGGCGCTGTCCGCGATCGGCCCGGCGCTGAGGACGCGCGCGGCCAGCAGGACGATGGTTCCCGCATCGGCAGCGGCCTTGCCTGAAGACGTCCGCGCCGAAGCCATCGTGCTTTCACCCGCCTGGCGCATCGCAACCGGTCTGCTGCAGGCCTTCGCCCGCGGCAGCCTGCTGTGGATGGGCGCGGCGCTGCTGTTCCAGGAGAACCCGGAAACCAATCGACTAGCGCAGATGTGGATGTTCGCCGCGCTGGTGCTGGCGCCGGAAGCCGCCGCGTGGTGCATCAAGCGCGCCTTCGCCGCGACGCTGCGCATCGAGGGCGGCACGCTGGTGCTGGAGCAGCGCGAGCGACGCACCGAGATTCCGGTCGAGCGCATCGCCGCCGTGACGCCGTGGACGCTGCCGATTCCCGCAACCGGCGCGTGGTTGACGCTCGACTCGGGGCGACGCTGGTCGCAGGGCATCGCATTGGCCGATCTGCAGACGCTCGTCGATGCGCTGGTTCGCGCCGGTGCGCGACCCGCATTGACCGAGACCCTCGCCGGCCGCGCGGCGACGTACGCGCGCGCGCGCCTGGCCGCGACGAAACGCATCCTCGATCGCCCCGCAGTGAAGTTCGTGCTGTTCCCGCTGATCCCCGCGCTACCGGCCTTCCGTCTGCACCAGCACATCGCGTTCGGCGGCACCTTCGGCGAGTACCACACCTTCGGTCTGCAGGCCTACCTCATCGCGCTGTTCATCTGGTGGGCCACCTGGGCGATCAACCTGACCATGTTCGCCGCTGCGCTGCGCGTGGTGATCGAAGCGGGGACGTGGCTGTCGGTCGTGCTGCGCCCCGACAGCGCCATCGGCCTGCGGAAGATGCTGGAATGGCTGGGCCGCGCGATCTACTTCCTCGGCATTCCGGCGGGGCTGCTGATCCGTTTCCTGCTGGGCTGAGCCACGACCGACACGCCGTCCATCGGCATCGGGCTTGCGGCGTTGCCTCGGGAGGACTTTCCGTGATAGATGAATTCGGCGCATAAGCGCTTGAACAGCATGGAGCATAGTGATGACGATCAACAGAATCGGTGCCGCATCGTTGGCGGCGCTGGCGCTCGCCCTGGGTCTGGCCCTTTCTTCCACCGCAGCGCAGGCATTCGCACGCCACACGGTCACCACGTGCGAGCCTTACGGCATCAACCACCAGCGATGCACGGTGGAGCATTACAACAACGGCGTTCTCATGTTCACCAGCGTGTATTACATCGACGAGAACGGTATGTGGTATCGCGCCGCGGACTGAGGCTTCGGCCGCACCCGCACGCGATTCCCCAAGCCGGTCCGCTCCGCGGATCGGCTTGATTCGCCCACAGGCTTTCTTCGATGCGCACATCGATCCCCGCCGAATCGCCCGATGCGTACGTGCATGCCCTGACCGGCTGGCGCAGGGCGCGCTCCGCCGGCTGAACGCATCTCGCGCCGCAACATCGCACGCGGCGCGCTGCAAACGAATTCATGGCGGCCCGCGGCGCTGACAGCCACCGCATGGCGTGGCAAGGTGCAGCCACCGACGCTGTCGCCCTTCGAGTGTTCCCGGTGAAATCCATTCCCCCATTGCTGCTTTCGGCCGTACTGCTGCTCGCCTTCGCGACCCACGCCTCCGCACGGACGCCCGCCGCGGACGATCGCTCGCTCACCCTCCCACCAGGGTCCGGACAGTGGTGGGATCGCGCCACGGTTTACGAGATCTGGCCGCGCTCGTTCAAGGATTCCGACGGCGACGGCAACGGCGACTTCAACGGCATGACCTCGAAGCTCGATTATCTGAAGGACTTCGGCGTCGATGCGATCTGGCTCACGCCGGTGTTCGAAGCGCCGTCGTACCACGGCTACGATTTCCAGGATTTCTACAGCGTCGAACGCGACTACGGCACGATGGCCGACTTCGAGCGTTTCGTCGCCGAAGCGCACAAGCGCGATATCAAGGTCATCCTCGATCTGGTGCTGAATCACATCTCCGACCAGCACGACTGGTTTCTCAAGTCCGCGCGCAGCGAGCCGGGTTATGAAGACTATTTCGTCTGGCGCGATCAACGTCCGGAAGGCTGGGGCCAGGCCTGGTCGGACCAGCCGAATCCCGAAGCGGTGTGGCACTGGAACGCGACGCGCAAGGCGTACTACTACGGCGCGTTCGGCGGTTCGCAGCCCGACGTGAATCTGAAGAATCCGAAAGTCGTCGACGAACTCGACAAGCTCGCGGCGTTCTGGCTGAAGAAAGGCGTTGACGGCTTCCGCCTGGACGCGGTGCGTTACGCCATCGAGGATGGCCCACTGTCGCAGCAGGCGGACACGCAGGCCACCATCGACTACTGGACCGGCTTCACGCAGCGCGTCAAAGCCATCAATCCCGACGCGCTGCTGGTCGGCGAGGCGTGGGCCGCACTGGAAATCACCGGCCGCTACTGCAACCACGGCCGCGGGCTCGACGCCGGCTTCGATTTCGACTTCGGCAATATCGTCATCGACATCCTCAACCCCAACGCCACCCGCCGCGCCGATTTCGGCACGCTCAGCGACACCGACATCGGCAGGAAGCGCGACAGCCTGTGGGCCAATCTGCAACAGCGCGCCGCCGCCGCGCCGATGGCGTACTTCTCGCCGTTCCTGACCAACCACGACCAGAACCGGATCATGCACACGCTGGAAGGCGACGCGGCCAAGGCGCGCATCGCCGCGAGCCTGCTGCTGACCTCGCCGGGCACCGCCTATCTGTACTACGGCGAAGAAATCGGCCTGTCGCAATACGCAACCGGCGACGACCGCTATCGCCGCGCGCCGATGCAGTGGACCGACGATGCCAACGCCGGCTTCAGCGCCAGCGACCGCAACTGGATCGACCTGCGCGGGCCGCGCGGCTATCGCGGCGATCAGGGCGCGTGGTGGTCGAAATACTGGAAGCAGCAGCGCGGCAAGGGCGTCTCCGTGGCCGCACAGCAAGCCGATCCGACGTCGCTCTACCATCACTACAAGCGCCTGCTTGCGGTGCGCCGCGCGAATCCGAATCTGCAGCAACCGCAGTCGCTGCACTACCACCCCGTCGCCGATGCGAACGTCTGGGTGCTGCAAGCCCGCGGCGAAGGCCGCGACACGTGGGTGGTGATCAATCTCGATCCCGCGAAACCGGCAACGCTGGATGTTCCGGAAGCGCTGCGCGGCGAGCGTGTGGATCAACTCAGCGGAGACAAGAAGACGCTGGGCGAACAGGCGACGTTGGCGCCGGGGCAAACCTGGGTCTTTTGATACGTAGGAGGGGCTTCAGCCCCGAACTCTTTCGATCATCGGGTTCGCGGACAGGAGCTCGGGCCTGAAGGCCCTCCTACAAAAGCATTCCGCTACGGATATGTCCGCAACCGATGGCTGTGCCTCCGTAGGAGGGGCTTCAGCCCCGAGCTCTTCGATCATCGGGTTCGCGGGCAGGAGCTCGGGCCTGAAGGCCCTCCTACGAATGCACGCGGCGTCTTGTTGAACCGCCGGAACGACGGAATCGGGCGATTCCACCGCTTTCGAATCACGCCGCCCCTGTTTCTCCGCCGTCACCGCACCTACACTGCCGACAGCACCCGGCCCCGGACATCGGCATGACCTACCAAGACACCGTCGCCCCGAACCCGGCGCGCTCGTGGATGGCGCACATGTCGGCCGGGCTGGGCATCCTGTCGCTGATGGGCGTGCTGTGTTTCCACTTCCCGGAACTGCTGACCAGCAAGGAATTCCGCGCCACGTATTCGGAAACCCTGGCGCGCAATCTGTTGCTGATCGGCCTGATCGCGGCGTTCGCGATGGGCACACTCGCGATCCTGCGCAACCGCAACCGGCGCATCGCGCTGACCGGGGTGATCTCGGCGGCGCTGGCGGTACTCCTGGGCGGCGCCACCGTCCACTTCAATGAGATCGAATCCACGCCCTACTCGCTGGGTCTCGACTGGTTCGTGATGTCGCTGTTCTTCTCGACCATCGTGTTCGTGCCGATCGAACGCATGCTGCACGTGCGCAACCAGTCGCCGCTGCGCCCCGAGTGGCGCACCGACCTCGCCTATTACTTCGTCGGCCACATCCTGGTGCAGTTCATCCTGATCGCGGTCACCGCATCCACCACGACGATGGATGCGTTGATCGCCAGCGACACCGTGAAAGCCACGATCCAGTCCTGGCCGATCTGGCTGCAGTTCATCCTCGCGGTGTTCGTCGCCGACGTCTTCCAGGCCGGGCTGCACCGGATCTATCACAACGTGCCGTTCCTCTGGCGCTTCCACGCCGTGCATCACTCCAGTCGGCACATGGACTGGCTGGCCGGCTCGCGCATCCACCTGATCGAAATCCTGCTGACCCGCTCGGCGGTACTCACGCCGCTGGTGGTGCTGGGCTTCTCGGCGCCGGCCATCAACGGCTACGTCATCCTGGTCGGCGTGCAGGCGGTGCTGGCGCACGCCAACCTGCGCATCAACTTCGGCTGGCTGGAATACGTGCTGGTGACGCCGCGCTACCACCACTGGCACCACGCGCGACACGCCGACTACATGGACGTGAACTACGCCATCCACCTACCGCTGGTCGACATGCTGATGGGCACCTTCAAACGCCCGCCCGCGAATACCTGGCCCGACGAATACGGCGTGATGAAACTCGAAACCGTCCCCACCGGCATCGTGGCGCAGACGCTGATGCCGCTGGGCACCAAAAAAACCTTCGACGATTTTGTCGGGAAGCCGTAGGGTGGGGTAAGCGCAGCGCACCCCACCATCCCGCCATATCCGCAGCGATACGAATCGAACGAAGTCGGCCGTTTCATGGACAGCCGATGATATCGCCGGCCAAGGTGAAGTTCGCGGCGTCGTTTGTGGTGGGGTTGCGCTGCGCTTACCCCACCGTATGAGCTATGAGCCACACGTTACTCATATCCTACTTTTTCTTACGCCAGTCTTTAATGAATAAGACTTCATCGTTACTAAGTTGCAGAACACACTTTGATTGCAGTAACAGAATTGTCTCTTCACCATATTTTTCGATCTCGTCTATGGCTACAAACGATTGCTTCGTTGTTGTGACGTAAAGCTTGAAAAGCCGAGCAACCGAGTCGTTCTCTATATTCTTATATAGAAATGAGTCGTGCGCTATCGCAGGGAGTTTTGTCAATAGAAAAACCGCTATATCAAGTGCTATCAAGGCAGCGTAGGCGGTGCCAGTGCCCGTATCTTCGTAGACTTCGTAGGAATAGTTATTCTCACGAAGCTCGAGTCTTGGGCTCTTGCGATCAACCCCATAAACAAGGGTCACTATCCGACGCAGTTCGTCATTGATTTGCTGCTGCACTAAGTTGAGAACCTTCTCCTTTCCAGACGAAAGACGACCTTTTAGATCCTTCACTTCCTCTTTGAATTTTTCTGCTGTGTCGAATAGTTGGTTCTCATTTCTCGCGACGTTCAGGCTGTTTGCGAGGTTGTAGACGCGGTCAACGACAATAGTAGGTTGATCAACAGTTTTAAGAATTTGTCCAATTCGAAAATCAGTTTCTGAAATTTCGGCCACCAGTCGCTCAAGCTGTGCTTGCAATTCGCTTTCGGAGGACTTCAACTCAGACCGAAGCAGGCCGACAAGCTTGCTATGAAACTCCTCGACCTCCGCCAAGCGATCCTCGTTTACCTCCGGGAAAAAGTTTCTTACCCCGTCGAAATGCTTACTCTTTATGTGCCTATTATTCTGCAAGTTGGCTCGGATGCGAACCAGCTTGCTTTCGACGAATAGCTTGCTTTCCAACAGCCTATCTTTTTGAACTTTTAACTCAAGGACTTCTCGATTTACAAGTTCGCCAATATTGGTGGCGAACTTAGCCAGACTGATCTTTATTTCTTCAATTTCATGCTCCATCTGAACGATTCGCTCAGCGTTAGCCTGATGCTGTCTTTTGCCGATCTTCGGAACTATTCGATTTTTGAAGGCTCTTTTGAGGGAAGTATGTTCACCCTCCTTTCTAGCAAGCTCCTCGATCAACGCTCGAATCTCACTGTATTTATCAAACGTCTTGATTAAGTTGTTGACGCATTCCGATGCGGGTAGATTCTTGACAACATGCAAAGGCCGATGGACATCATTGTTTTCCTTCCCCCAAATGCGCATGTAAAGCCCAACAAGCGACCTAAAAGAAATATCATCCAAATCGAGAGCGTATGCTACCTTCAGAACTGTTCGATATTCCTCTATGCCCATCGCATTCTCGGGAGTGAAATTGTCGAGACATTGATAAACCAAGTCGGGATCATTAGTTCCACGTCTAAAATAGAAAGTCTCGCCTCCAAAGCAAAAAGTAAAGAAGTAGTAGTGATGTTCAAGCTCGTCAACTAGGTCCTTGTTGTACTCAAGCAGTGAGCCACCGCCGAACGCGAAATCAATGATCATCAGCAATGTAGACTTGCCGATAGAGTTCGTAGCGTTCTCGTCACCCATGACGACGTTGAGCCCTTCATGAAATTTGACCGGCCCTTTGCGAAATACGTCCGTCCGAATCTCAAGCAACATTTGAGATTTTCCCAGTTTCAAAATCCACATTTATACGACCCAATACGAATAGTAGGTCAATCGTCAAAATGAATTGATCAATGCTTTCAAAGTGCCTGGATGTACGTTCTTGCAGTTCAGAAATTGACTCGGATTCTGGTGCTTCATCGAGCAGAAATCGCGTCAACCCAAGTGCCGACTTGGCCAAGGGCACCACCTTATTTGGCGTAATCATTCAAAAACCTCGCAGCTCTGCACGAAATATGACGCCACTATCTCTGCAGCCTCAATCGTCTTTGGCCTAGTCTTGAAGACAAACCAATTAACAACATTTATGAATATCAAATGCTGCGACAACGACATGGCCTTTTGTTTAACGTAATACGTCTTTACTTGGAGCGAGATCAATTCGGAGAGATTAGGGTTTTCGCGTTCTAGTTCCTCGAATCGCGTTCGCACGTACTGGTAATAGTCCGAGACGTTGTGTTTGATCTTGTTCTTCGTGGGAAGCGGCATAGTCGCATCAAGCTTCTCGTCAACTTTTTTCGGGTCGTAGTTCAAAGCAACTCCCGTTAGTGGAATTGCGATAGAGTCCAATCCATTTATTACCTGCCAGATATCTTCTTGCAGGTGATATTGCCTCTGAATCTCCTGCTGCTCGGCCCGCTGGAGAAGGGCTCTCTTTAATGCCACCAATTCACAATATTCTTCTGCGGTTCGCAGCTTATCGAGCTGGGTGTGGCATCCAACGCATAGCGCAATGAGGTTCTCAGGGGCGTTCAAGTCCGTGCTGAGGCGCTCTTCGTTCTGAAGCTCAAGAACCTCTTCTGGCTTGGCATTAAGAGGGTAGATATGGGCAATCTCGTACTGCTTTAGTTTCTTTCCTCGCTTAGGGAAGAACAGAGGAATTCCACACTTTGGGCAATTGCCGTCGACCTCCGTAGTGAAGGCGAGTTCTTCTGCTGCAGTGAAGCCGGATCGCTTGCTACCCATCGAATGCCTACTCCCTAGACGTTGTCCCGACAGCACTGATGAGTCAGCCTAGCCGATTAGTGAGCAGGAAGGTACAGAAACCGAAGTCGGAATCTACTTTTTCAGAAAAAAGATAGACAGTCCGCATTGGGCACAAGACCTTAATGCGTAACTGGCATGGCGGAACCCGCTTAGCGGATTCCGTGATGATCCCCGACCTGCAGCAAAGCGGCGGAATCGCCTTCGGCGGTTCCGCCCTACCAAGGTTTGCTTCGATTCGAACGCTCAACTAAGCCAAAGGATCTCGAAGAGACACGCTACCAAAACCCCTCCCCCTCCCGCTCACTCACAACCTTGACACTGTACTCCGCCATCCTCCGGATCAGCTCCTCCGGCAACGGCTGGTCATACCGAACCCGCAACATATGCGCCGTCGTGTCATGCGCCTCCAGTTCCTCGCGGAAATGCCGCAGCGTGTCAGCAGGCGGAGCAAAGCTCAGATGCGCCTTGTGCGCGGAGAACGCGTACACGAACCGCGGTTCGACGAAGAACGGATTTCCCCATTTGATGGTTTCCTCGGCCTTCGGCGCGGCGCGCTTGAGGATGGCGTGCAGCGCGCGCAGGTGCAGCTGGCCGGCGGCGGGGGCGGCGCGGATGTACTCGTCGATGGTGGTCGGACGCGGGGTTGCCATCGCGTGCGCTCCGGGTAGGATTGCCCCGGATGTTGCATCAGCTTCCGCGGATGACCATCTCTGCAACGACCAGGGCGAACCCATGACGCAATCCGACTCGAACGAAGACCTCACGCCATCGGCGCGCATCACGGCGCGGATCGCCGCACTGGGCGACTGGCGCGGCGACGCGCTCGCGCGGATGCGCGCGCTGATCCACGAGGCGGACCCGGACGTGATCGAGGAATGGAAGTGGATGGGCACGCCGGTGTGGTCGCACGACGGCATCGTGTGTACGGGCGAGTCGTACAAGGACAAGGTGAAGCTGACCTTCGCCAAGGGCGCGTCGCTGCGGGATCCGGCCGGCCTGTTCAATGCGAGCCTGGACGGCAACATGCGCCGCGCGATCGACATCCACGCGGGCGAAGACGTGGATGCAGACGCGTTCAAGGCGCTGATCCGCGAGGCGATCGCCTGCAACGGCACCGCGAAACCGAAGCGCGCGAAGACCCCGAAATCCTGAAAAAATCGAGCCGCGATGCGGCATCGCGACCCGGCGCGCGGATCGCGGATCGTGCGCGGAAACGTCCGCGCTGGCGCCCGCGAATCTGAACAGAATGGCCCGGTCCGGGCGGGATTTGCCCGCTTCCTGTAGGATGGCCGCAGAAAACGCTGCATTCGCGCGTTGCGTCCCGAATTCCTGACGGCCCCTCGGCCCTCGCCTTCATCCGGCTCGCTCCGCTCCCTTTCCCGCGTCCGCACCCCCTCCGGGACGACGCCCACCGGGAGCCACCGTGCCCACAACATCCGCTTTTCCGTACATTTTTGCTGCCAAAGGCACCATCGCGGTCTTTTCTTGAACGCGGTCGCCCGCGAAACAGGAGTGCATTGCAACCGTTGCGATGCCCTCTGCTGCCGTCTGACCGTGGTGCTGTTCGAGGAAGACGCCATTCCGGCGCACTTGACCGAGCGCAACGAACAGGGCGTGACGGTGATGGCGCGCGACGCCGACGGCTGGTGCGTGGCGTTGAACAACGCGCGCATGAACTGCGGCATCTACGAAACGCGCCCGGCGATCTGCCGCAAGTTCGCAATGGCCGGGCCTTATTGCCGCGACGTACGCGCCGAAGCCAGTCGTGCGCAGCATTCCGTTCCCATCACTCTGGTGCGCTGAGAGGTTCCATCGATGCCCCGCAAGTCAATCGCTTCCGCCAAAACGCCTGCAGCCAAGGATGCCGCCGCGCCCGCTTCCAAACCGTCTGCCGCGGCACCGTCGGCCGCCGCCAAATCCGGCACCAGCGACATCTTCCGCAAGCCCAAGGAAGACAAGCGCAGCGCGCTGACGCACGAAAAGATCGCCGACGATCTGGTCGCCTTCCAGCGCGCCGGCGGCAAGATCGAAGTGCTGGGCAATACCCAGACGCTGAAATCCATCAAGCCGCCGGAAACGCCCGCAGCCGCCGCCTCGCGGAAGGATCGCGAAGCCAAGCCGGCGACGCCCGCCGAGTGATCGACACCGCCGCAGCGATGCGGCGGTGTCGTGTCCGGGGTCCGGCTATGCCGCGCGTGCGCTCATGCCGCGCGTCTCTTCGGTCTGCTGCGCGGTCTGGATGCGCTCCTGCTGGCTGCGTTCGGCCGCCGCCAGACTCTGCGTGGCAGGCGTGTTCTGCGCCTCCGAGATGTTGACCGGCACGTTGTGCATCGGCTCGGTGCCCAGGCCGCTGGGCGCGTAGGTGCCGACGACATTGCCGTTGTAGATGCCGATGTGATCGACCCGCGGCAGCTGCGAGAGTGCGTTGTACGAGGCGGCCAGCACGTTGTCGCGCTGTTCGGCGCTCATGCCCTGCACGGTGCCGCTGCGATCGAGGGTCTGCTCGATGCTCTGCATCAGCGAATCGCGCGGCAGCTGGCTGCTGCGCTCGTTCGCGGGCGCGGGCGGCGCCAGCTGATGCTCGATCGGCGCCTGCTGGCCGCCGGGCTGGCCTTCCTGCGGTTGGCCCTGCTGCGGCCGGCCTTCCTGCGGTTGCTCGCCCTGCTGGCCCTGCTGCTGGCCCTGCACCGGCTGCTCGCCGGGCGTGGTTTCGGTGAGCACGTACTGCCAGCGGGTCTGGCCGGGGTTGCCGCGCACGGCATCCACGAAATCGGTGTACTCGGCGCCGCGGATGGTCTGGCAGCCGGCGGAGTCGGTATTGCCGCCTGAGCCCCGGTGGATCTTGAAGGTGTTGTTCAGCGGTTGCAGGCCGTCGACGTCATTGGCGTCGAAACGCCCGTCGGCGTTGGTGTCGCGCTGCACGCCCAGCGGGTTGGCGGCCACCGCCTCGGGCGTGGGCCGCAGCGAGAAGTCGTCGGCGCCCCCGCCGCCCGGTCGCGGGTGGGTGGTCGCGAGCATCTCGACCGTGCCCTCGCGCAGGCGCCCGAGGTCGGCCACCCCGTCACCGTTGGCGTCCATGCCCTCACCGCGCCGACGCGCGACGTCGGTGTAGGGCTCTTCGCGGGTGCGGCCCTGGGCGTGGGCGTCGTACTGCGCGGTGGGTTCGGTGGTGGACTGGTTGAACTGCCAGACCTCGGGTTCGCCGCCTTCCGGCGCGCGGGCCCCCAGCACCACGATCCGATCGTCGTAGACGCCGGTGCCGCGCCGCGATTCGTCGACCGGCGTCGCCGGGTCGTCGGTCGCCACCTGGCCGGGCGCGTCGCGGGTGGCGGAATCGACCGTGGAATTCTCCTGGCGCAGGCCGAGGACCACGCGTTCGCCGTTGCGCAGCGATTCGCGCGCGGCGTCGTTGCCCCGGGTCTCGATGATGCTGGCGTACACGTCGTAACGCTGGGTGGCGGTCAATTCGCCGATTTCGGTTTCGCTGGGAAACCGCGGCTGGCCACCGGCGTTCCCCAGCCGGGCCATGCCGGCGTGGACCAGCGCGGCATCGGGCTCGGCCATCGGGTCGGTGCTGCGGATGACGTCCTGCTGCAGCCGGCCGATGGCGTCCTGGCCGCGGGAGGACACCATCCGGTCCAGCGATTCCTGGATCGCCTGCGGCTGGTCCTGACGCTGCTGTTCCAGCAGGCGCATGGCATCGGCGGCCCGGTTGGCGTTGAGCAATGCGACCACCTGGTCGGCGCTGGCGCTGATATCGAACGGTTCGGTCATGGCGATCTCCTGATTCCTTGGCTTCGATCTGTCTGTCGATCTGTCTGTGCGGGACGCCGCTCAGGGCGCCGGCGATGCGGGCGCGATGAAGGGATCGGGGTCGCGGTCGAGGCAACTCTGGCCGCTGGGCGAAAAGGCGGCGTCGTTGGTGCAGGGCCACAGTGCGCGAGGCACGGTGTCGCGCAGGTCGAAACGCTGCCCGTTCCAGACCAGGAATCCGAAGTGCGCGATGTGCACGGCCCCTGGATAACCGGCGGAAAACGCGCGGGGATGGTCGCGCGGCAGGCCGCCGCCATCGCCCAGTTCGACGTACAGGCGCAGCACCGGGACTTCGGACAGGCGGCTCATGTCCACCGACACCCCGGCATGCGCGCCGGTTTCGTCGTGGACGGCATAGCGTGCGCGGTCGGGCGCGCGCAGCAGCGGGTCCTCCGGCAACACCCGGCGGGTCACGTCGTGGACGCGCTGGCCGTCGAGGCGATAGGCGGTGAAGCCGAAGCGCGGCGCGGCGCCGGCCTGGATGCGGGCGGCGCCCTGCTCCTCGTCGAAGACGCAGAATGTCCGGCCGACGCGTTCGCCCCGGCCGAGCAGCGCCTTCAGCCCGGGGCAACCGTCGATCTCGCTGCCGGTCTGCAGCAGATAGACGGTGTCCTGCGGGCGCGCGCCGGCGAGGGTGCGGACGGTCGCGCTGAAGTACAGGCCGTCGGCTTCATGCCTCAGACGCAGGTAGCGGTCCGGCGACCCGTCCGCGCGGGGCACGTCGATGGCCTCGGCGCGCTGCAGCATGCCGCGGCGGGCGGCCAGCGGCAGGCCGGAGTCGGCGGTCTTCAGTCCCAGCAGCAGGCGCTGGATGTCGTCCGGCGCGCGCTCCAGCGGCGTCCATTGCTCGTCTCCAGGCGGCTCGTCTTGAGGCTGCTCGTCCTGCGCCGCCGCCAGGGCGGGCCACAGTGCGGCAGCCATCAGCAGGGCGGCGACAGGCAAGACGCCAGCGCGGCGATGCCATCCATGTGTGCGCGAAGCGGTCGTCATCGGCCCTGATCCTTGAATGCTGGGTGGATCATGCCACAGCGAAAACGCAACCTGCGGCCGGGTCGCAGCTGCCGACCGCGACCGGGAGGCCGAACCACCCGTGCCAAAGCCGGCGGACCGGCTCTACACTCCGGAGATGAACAGAACCCGCCTCAACAGACCCCGCCTCGCGCTCGCCGCGCTCATCGCCATCGCCCCCACCGCCCTGCCCGTGCTCGCACTGGACGGCAAATGGACCCCCGAGCAGGTGCTCGACATCGACCCCAAGTGGTTGAAGCAGCAGGGTCTGAAACTGCCGCCTTCGGCATTGTGGGACGGCAAGCGCGGCACCGGGCTGCTCACCGGAACGGTGAACATCGCCGGCTGTTCGGGGGCGTTCGTGTCCGATACCGGCCTGATCGTCACCAATCACCACTGTCTGTTCGGGCTGGTGCAGGAACACAGCACGCCGCAGCGCGACCTCATCACCAACGGCTTCCTGGCGCGCACCCGGGCCGAGGAACTACCGGGCAGCACGATGCGGGTGGAGATTCCGAGGCGCTTCACCGACGTCACCGCGAAGATCCTGGCGGCGGTGCCGGCCGGCGCCGAGCCACTGGCGCGGCTGCAGGCGATCGACGCCCGACAGAAGGCGCTGGTCGCCGAATGCCAGCAGCAGCCCGACACCAAGTGCAAGGTCGCGGCGTTCGACGACGGTGTGACCTACACGCTGATCGAATCGATCGAACTGCGCGACATCCGCCTGGTGTACGCGCCGCCGCGCGCCATCGGCGAGTTCGGCGGCGAGATCGACAACTGGTCGTGGCCGCGGCACACCGGCGACTTCGCCATCGCCCGCGCTTGGGTGGGCGCGGACGGCCGCCCGGCCGAACGCGCGGACGACAACCGCCCGTACGCACCGGAATTCTTCTTCCCGATCTCGAAGCGCGGGCTGGACGAAGGCGATTTCGTGATGGTGCTGGGCTACCCCGGCATCACCTACCGATCGCTGATCGCCGAGGAAATGCGCGAGCGCCGCGAGCGTTTCTTCGTGCGCCGCGAAGACGTATTCGGCGAATGGATTTCGCATCTGGAACGCAGCAGCGCCGACGACGCGGCGGGCAAAATCGCGGTCGCGGCGAACCTCAAGGGCATCCTCAATCGCTACAAGAACGCGCAGGGCCAGATCGCCGGGCTGGACCGCGGCCGGATGGTCGACAACCAGCGCGTGCAGGACGCCGCCGTGATGACCCGGGCCGCCGCGGACGAGACGCACTTCGGCGCCCTCGCTGCGCGCGAAGGCCTGCTGGCGGTGCTGGCCGAACGCGAACGCAGCTGGGAGCGCGATTTCCTGCTGAATCTGGTGCCGATGGGCGCCGAAAGCGTGGCCGGCGGCATCCCGCCGCTGCCGAAAGGCCTGTACTACGGCGCCAGCCTGGCGCACAACGCGCAAGAGCGCGCCAAGCCGGACGCGGCGCGCGCCGCAGGCTACACCGAGGCCGAGCAGTCGAAGCTGCGCGAACGCCTGCGTCGCGAGCAGAGCAACTACTTCGCCGCCGCCGACCAGCGCGTGTTCGCGGCGCTGGTGCGACGCGCGCTGGCACTGCCGCAGGACCAGCGCATCGCCGCGGTCGACGCCCGCTTCGGCGGGCTGTCGCCTGCGCAGATCGATGACGCCATCGCCGCCATGTACGCGAACTCGCCGCTGCTGGACGCGACCGCGCGCGACGCGATGCTGGGCGAAAGCATCGATGCGCTGGCCGCACGCAAGGATGCGCTGCTGGATTTCGGCATCGCCTGGAATCGCGATCTGCGCGCACTGCGCGAACGCGAGCGCGACTGGAGCGCACGCAGTGCGATCCACCGCCCCGTGTGGCGGCGCGCGGTAGCGGCGGAAGCGGGCCGACCGGTCGCACCGGACGCCAACGGCACGCTGCGCATCAGCTTCGCGCATGTGCAGGGCTACGCGCCGCGCGACGGCGTGCGCTACACCCCGTTCACAACCCTGGCCGGCGTGCTGGAAAAAGACACCGGCAAGGCCCCGTTCGAAGTGCCGGCGGCGGTCCGCGACGCCGCGCAGCGCGCGGGCGCGATGCGGGTGAACTTCCTCGCCGACGGCGACACCAGCGGCGGCAACTCCGGCAGCCCGGTGATCGACGGCCGCGGCGCGCTGGTCGGCATCAATTTCGACCGGGTGTGGGAAAACGTCGCCGGCGATTTCGGATTCAATCCGGCGGTGTCGCGCAATATCAGCGTCGACATCCGCTATCTGCTGTGGCTGCTGAAGGACGTGGAACATGCCGGCGAGCTGCTGCGCGAACTGGGCGTCGGCGTGGAGTGACGCGCGATGATCGCTCCGACACCGCCCGGCACGCGCCCGGGTCGCTCCGGAAGGGGCATCGGCGGCCATTCGACACCAGGGACCGGTGATGTCCGTACGCGGCCGAGTGAGCGGCCGGTCGTCGCCTCCGCAGCCGTTCCACCGGTTCCATGTCGCATCGCACGGGCAACGACGCTATGAATCTCACCGATCTGATCAATCGGCGCGCATCGGTGGACAAGCCCGAGCTGGAGGCGCTTGCGGCGGCGCTGTGGCCGAAACTCGAACGCCTGGCCGCGCACCAGTTGCAGGGCCGCCGCGGCCTGACCCTGCAGGCATCGGATCTGGCCCAGGACGCGTACATCGCGCTGATGCACGAATTTCCCGGGCGCTTCAACAACCGCGAGCATTTCTACGCGCTGGCGGCGCGGATCGTGCGCAACATCGTGGTCGATTACATGCGTCGGCGCAGCGCCGACAAGCGCGGCAGCGGCCTGCCGTTCGAGCGTCTGGACAGGATCGAGAACGAAGTGGCGGCGCCGATCGACGATACGGTGGACTGGATCGCGGTGGACGCAGCGCTCAACGTGTTGTCGCAGCATCACGAATCCGCCGCGCAGGTGGTCGAGCTCAAATTCTTCACCGGTTTGACCAACGAGCAGATCGCGGAAGCGATGGGACTGTCGCGCGCGACCGTGATCCGTCACTACCGCTACGCGCGGGCGTGGCTGATCGACCACTTCGGCGCGGAGCCCGGCGCGGATGGTTGAAGACGCGTCGCAGGAGAACGCCGGGGAAGACGGCACCGCAACGGAAGGCGCGATCGACGAGGCGCGGCTGTTCGAGACCTTGTGCGAACTGGAGCGCGGCGCGCAGGCACGGCGATTGATCGAACTGGACCGCACGCATCCGGCGCTGGCGTCGCGCCTGCGGCGTCTGCTGGCGATCGACGTGGCCTACGGCACCCACACCGCACGCAGCGTATTGACCACGGAACTGACGGACCCGCTCGGCGACATCAGCGATATCGGCGCGTTCCGGCTGATGCGCCAGATCGGCCGGGGCGGGATGGGCGTGGTGTACCTGGCCGAACGCCGCAGCGATTTCGAGCAGCAGGTCGCGATCAAGATCATGCCGCGTTTCGCGATCGACGACAGCAGTCGCGAACGTTTCGCGCAGGAGCGCAGGATCCTGGCGCAGCTGCGGCACCCGAACATCTGCAGCATCCTCGACGGCGGCGAGCTGGCCGACGGCACGCCGTGGCTGGCGATGGAATACGTGCCTGGCGAAAGCCTGTGCGCATGGTGCGAGCGTCATCGCAGCGGCGTGCGCGAGCGGATCGCGCTGTTCCTGCAACTGTGCGATGCGGTGCAATACGCGCATCGCAATCTGGTGATCCATCGCGATCTGAAAGACAGCAATGTCATGATCGACGAGGACCGGAATGCGCACGACGACGCGCACGGCGGCGCGCACGCCACGGTGAAGCTGCTGGATTTCGGCATCGCCAAGTCGCTGGCGGCGATGGCCGATGCCGGCCAGACCGCGATGCACGACCGCTTCTTCTCGCCGATGACCGCGGCCCCGGAGCAACTCCGCGGCGAGCGCGCGACGGTCGCGGTCGATGTCTACGCGCTGGGCGCGCTGCTGCATCAACTGCTGTGCGGCGCGCTGCCGTTCGAGCGACTGCAGCGCGACCCCACCGAACTGCAGCGCGCGATCCTGGACACCGTGCCGCCGCGGATGAGCGATGTGCTGGAACGCGCCGCACAGCCGGCGACGAGCGCCGCACCGCCGTCGTCGATCGTTCCGCAGGCGCTGCGCGGCGAACTCGATACGATCGTGGCCCACTGCCTGCGCAAGGATGCGTCCGAGCGCTACGCGGAGGTCGGCGATCTGGCGCGCGATCTGCGCGCCTGGCTGTCCGGGCATCCGATCTCGATTTCGCGCAACGACCGGCTGTACCGCTTGCGGAAATTCCTGCGCCGCAACCGGGTCGGCGCGACCCTGGCCGCACTGACGGCCGGCAGCGTGCTGATCGCGCTGGCGATCACGCTTTGGCAGGCCTCCGAACTGCGCGCCCAGCGCGACGCGGCGCAGCAGGCGCGGACGCGCTCGGAGATCGACCGCGACCGCGCGCGCGCCGTCGCCGATTTCATGCGCGAAACCTTCGAGCAGGCCGACCCGGGAAACGCATCGGCCGGCGGCCTGCTGGCGCGCGAGCTGATCGAACAGGGCAAGCGCAGGCTCGGCGAACTCGACGGGCAGAAAGACGTGCAGGCCGAACAGGCCCTGCTGTTGGCCGAAATCGACGCCGGCATGGGCCTGCTGCGCGAAAGCGACGCGACCTTCCGCGCGTATGCGCCTGCGATCGAAGCGCTGTCCGCCGTCGACCCGGACGTGCGCTGGCGCGTGCGTCTGCTGCGCTTCTCCCATCAGCGCGAACTCGACGCGGATGGCCCGCACCTGGACACCGGACTTGCGGCATTGAAGCGGCTCGCCCGTACCCCGGAAGCGCGCGTCGAGATCGCCATTCAGGAGGAACGCCTGGCCGCGCGTCGCTCGCAGTTCCGCCGCGCGGCGAAGATTCTGGAAGATGCATGGCGACGGGATTCGGCCGGACTGGACGACGCATCGAAACTGCGGCTTCGGATCGACCTCGGCGAAGCCTTGTTGAATGCCGATCGCGCCGACGAAGCCCGCCGGATCTGCGAGGATATCGATCGCGACGCATTGCGCGATCACGATCCCGCACTGCAGATCCTCGCGCTGGCCCTGATCGTGCGCGAACTGGACGCGCGTGTGCGCGACCTGCGCGACAGCGGCGACGAAGCGGCGATCCAGGCCAACCGCAAAGCCCTGATACAGGCCATCGGCGACCGCCAGGCCACGGCCGAACGACTCTACGGCAGCGATTCGCTGCAGGCCGCCAGCGCCTATGTCTGGTCGGTGGGGATCAGTGCCGATCCGCGGCAGCAGGATGCCTTGATGGAAAAAGCCTATGCCATCCAACTCGCGAAGCTGCCGCCGGTGTCTTCCGCGCGCGCGTACGCCGAATTCGTCATGGCCCGTTTCCACCTGGATCTGCGCGATCGGCCGGATCGGGCCGAACCGCACCTGGCGCAGGCGGTGGCGATCGGTCGCAAGGTGTCGTCGCGCGCCCATGCCGACGTGGTGAAATTCGAACTGGAATGGGCCAGAACCCTCAACGCGCTGGGCAGGCATCGCACCTGTCTTGAGCAGTTGGCCGCGCCGCCCGGCAACCCCGAAGACATGAAGGACGCAGGCAGGCTCAGCGAACTGCATCTGGAACTGGCCAAGGCCGCAGTCGCGCTGCGGCAGCCCGCAGAGGCCCGGGCCGAGATCGCGATCGTGGACGCGCTGTGGCGCCGGCTCGACAAGCCGCTTCCGCCCAGAGCCGCCAGCGCGCTGCGGGCAGTGGAACAGTCGCTGGCGGAGGCCGGCGACCGGCAATGATCCGCTCCGATCCCGCTTTGCGCTTCCCTTACCAGCAGGCCGACAGATCGTGGCTTGCCGGGGGGCGTCATGGATGGCCGATTCATCGGGCCGATTGCGCAAACGGTTGATTCGAAAAGAATCACCCCCCGAGACTCAATCCATGAGATGCCTCTGGGCGAGAATCATGCCCAGCAGGCTGTTGAAGACAGCCTGCTCGCCGCGGCCATGAAAGGCTGCGCCGACGCCTCAAGCGCACCAGCGCCCGAGGCGTCGGGAGCGAGTCCGGCCTCTGTCGGATTCGTGACATGGAAAAAGCACACGATGTGCGTTTTTCGACGTGCGATTTTTCGACACATTGCCAGCACGCGCGTTCGACAGGCTCGGCCTTGGGAGAGGGGCTGACCGTCGGCGCCGTCGGCGAAAGCCGATGCCAGCATCCATCAAGCCCTGGATGGGCGGGCCGCAGCGTTGCGGCCGGATCCAAACGCATGGAATGCGCCACTCGACAAGCGGCTGAACATTCCATTCCCCCGGAGATATCCATGATCAAACGCATCGTTCCCCTCGTACTGTTGGCGGCCTGGATACCGCAGGCCCACGCCTTTCCGCCCTGCCCGCTGGAGCCGATGGAATACGGGCCGCCCCCGGACGGCGTCGTCTTGTCGGCCACCGCGGGATCGGTCGCCGCGAAATCGGCGACCGATGCAGCGCCGTGGTTCAGGGCGGACTACCAGTTCGTCGGCGATCCGACCGTCATCGATCAGATCGCGCCGACGCGCGCGGTCGACATCATTGCCGATCCCACTACCGGGAAGTGCCGGGATCGCGATGGCTTGTCGGCCCTGAACTCGCACGTTTCGCCGGGCACGCTGCACCTCAATCCCCGCTACGCGCCGCGCAGCGGCTTCGGGATCATCGACCTTCCCTATCTGCCGGCAGTCGCCGCGGATGGCCTCAACGTCGAGTATCGATTGAAGTTCACGGTCGAGAACGTGCTTCTGCAGAACCCGGCCGACTGGCTGGACGTGGCGCAGTTGGATTTCTTCCGCAACGGATCGGCCGGCTCGAAATATGAGCTCGCCGTGGCGAGCGTGTACCGGGTCCGCAAGATCCAGAACAACGACAGCCATGCCTCCATCGAAATCATCGAGTCCCGCGCCACGCCGGGCGGCATCGGTTCCAAGCCCATGATCGTCGATCACGTGGTCGCGACCATTCCGCTGCGCACCGGCTCGCAAACCGAGATCGGCCTGCAGTGGACGCAGACCGCGAGACCGCGCAACGAAGCGCAACTCGTCCACGACGAATACGATATCGATGTCGTGTTCGATGTCATCGGCCCGGACGATCGGGTGCTCTACACCACGCCATTGCCCGGGCAATGGGCCAGTCTGGTGTCGATGGGGCTGCTCGACTACAACATCGGCGACGCATCGGCCTACGAAAAAGGCCATGCCATCGAGTTCAGCAACATGACGCTGTCCGCGACCCAGCACCACTGACACGATCGTCGGGGGCGAGGACGGGCGCGTGATCCTGCCCGCTTTCGGATTGCGCTGAAAGAATGAGGCGCCCGGCCTGGGGCCGGGCGCCTCCACCGCGTGCTCACCGCGCACCGCGCATCGGCGCATCCCCTTCCAAGCCCATCCGAAGGAACACCCCGCCATGAAATCATTCCCCACCCTGTTGGCCCTCTGCGGCCTCGCGCTCGCCGGCGGAACGCTGGCGGCGCCGCCGCCGGACACCACCGGCAACCTGCGCTTCGTCCCGTTCGAAGTGATCGTGAAATTCAAGCCGGATGCGCGCCGATCCGCAACCGCATCCGAACTCGCTGGCGTGCGCTTGACCACGAACACGCCGCATTTCGATGTCGCGACCCTGGAAAACACGCTTCCGCTGCGCAAAGACATGCAGGTGGCCAAGTCCGAGACCCTGGCGCTGCTGGCGAAACTGCGCCGACGCCACGACGTCGAATACGCCCAGCTCAACTATCTGTTCGACTTCGCGCTCACCCCCAGCGATCCGCTGTATCCGCAACAGTGGCATTACCCGCCGATCGGGCTGCCCAGCGCCTGGAACCTCACCGTCGGCAGCAGCGCGATTCCGATCGCGATCCTCGACTCCGGCCGCAGCGGACATCCGGATCTGAACGGCCGCTGGTCGCCGCTGGAATACAACGCCCCCGCGCCCGGCCAGCCCGCCACCGACAACGGCAGCTGGCGCCACGGCACGCACGTGGCGGGCATCGCCGGCGCAGCCGCCTACAACGGGATCGGCGGCAGCGGCGTCTGCTTCGGCTGCACGCTGATGAACGTGAAGATCGGGGATACCACGACCGGTCTGACGATGGCACGGATCGTCTCCAGCATCGACTGGGCGACCAGCAACGGCGCGCGCGTCATCAACATGAGTTTCGAATCCGGCGCCGCCTGCACGCAGGCTTCTTACCCCGCACTGCGCGCCGCGATCGCGCGCGCGCGCGACCACGGCGTGAATCTGGTCGCGGCGGCCGGCAACGGCACGCGCAACGGCACAGGCAACATTCCGGTCAGCGTCGACAACGTCACCCCGGCCTCCTGCCCCGGCGTGATTTCGGTTGCGGCCTCGGACCGCAACAACGCGCTCGCGCTCTACAGCAACCGCGGACCGAATATCGGCGTCACCGCGCCCGGCGGCGGCGGCAATTTCATCTGGCGCCTGGATCCTGGCAGCGGCCACTACGTTGTCGATGGCGCTTCGCCCGTGTACGGGAATACCGTCGGCACGCCCGCCTGCAATACCGGCGACGGTGCTTTCAACGCCAACACGCTTGGCGCCTTATCCGCATGGACAACCTCGCCCGCGAGCGGCAACGGCCATTGCTACCGGCATCTGTCGGGCACCTCGATGGCGACCCCGCACGTCGCCGGTACCATCGGATTGATGCTGTCGGTCAATCCGCGGCTGTTCCCGGAACAGGTCACCTCGCTGATCCGCGGCACCGCCAGTCCGATGCCCGCCTGCGGCAGCAACTGCGGCCCGGGCCTGCTCAATGCCTTCGGCGCCGTCAACGCGGCCCTCTCGACCACCACCGGCCCGTGCAGTTCGCCGGCCGGATCGGCGTCGAAGCTCTGCCGGATCGACAGCATCGGCCAATACGTCAACAGCGCCGGCACGCTGGTGGAATCGGTCTACGCCTACGGTTATCTGTGGCAGTTCAATGCCGCCGGCACCCAGATCGGCACGACCCGAAAGCTGACGACGTTGCCGCGTTACGCGAACGGCCCCTGCCTGTATGCGCCGGCCGGCCAGACCTGCACCATCGATTCAGCGACCGTACTCGACTATCCCGGTTTCGGTTATTTCGAATCGGTGACCGCCTACGGCCGCTACTGGAACTTCGACCAGAACGGCAATGGGCTCGCCGGCAACGGCTCGCTGCTCTCCAGCGTGACGCGCTACGCCAACGGACCTTGCCTGTACGCCGGCGGCGCGCCCTGCCGTTTCGATACCCGCAACCTGCTGGATGCGCCGGAATGGGGGGGGCTGTACGAATCGATCACCGCCTACGGTCGCTACTGGATCTTCGACAGTATCGGCAACATGGTCGAATCCAATCCGCTGCTCAACGTGCCGCGCTACGCCAGCGGCCCCTGCGCGTACCGGCCTGCGGGTGCCGTCTGCAGCTTCGACAGCCGCGAGCTGCGGCGTCTCCCCAGCGGTGCGCAAGTCGAAACCGTGACCGCCTATGGTCGCTATTTCGAGTGGGATGGCAGCGGCAACCTCACCGTGAACCAGACGGTGAACACCATTCCGCGCCTGCGCTGATCGCGGCGAGACCCGGGCGGCCCTGCCGCCCGGGCGTTTCCATGATCATCTTCTTATCCATCACGACGTGATGCATCGCCGGATCGCTGTTGCGCGCATCAATGCAGCGCGCAACAGCGCCCGAACCGGGCGCAGCGGCTGCATGCGAACGGCCACAGCAACAGGGCCCCCAGCCGCAATTCGTCCGGATAGCGCCGCGGATCGAACACGCCGACCTCGACCGGCGATGCACCGCGTCGATAGGTGCCGAACACCTGGTCCCAGATCGGCAGCGCGGTGCCGAAGTTTCCGGCCTCGTCCTGTCGTGTGCTGTGATGCAGGCGATGCAGCCCGGCACTGCCGACGATGTAATCCAGCGGCCACAGATGGCCCGCGACGTTGGCATGGACCGCCAGACTCTGGGTGAGCGCGAACAGCGCGACCGCGATCAGCGCGGCATCGTCGAGCCCCATCGACAGCAGCGGTGCGACTCGCACCAGCTTGTCGTAGATCGCATTCAGGGGATGCGCCAACACCGCATTGGCGAGGTTCAACTGCGCGGGCCGGTGATGCAGCAGGTGCACGCGCCACCACCAGTTGCCGCCGTGGCTCAACCGATGCATCCAATAACTGCCGAATTCCGAGACCAGCAGACCTGCGCCGATCTGCAGCCACAGCGGCCAACCGCTGTCGCCGGGATTCACCGCGATCGCGACCAGCGTCAACAGCGCGGTGACGCCGCCATCGGCCAGGGCATTCGTCGCAAACACCGTGCCGTCGCGCCGCAGTTGCGCGACGCCGGGCCGCCAGTCGCCGCGGAACGGGCGCCAGCGTTCGGCCAACGCCAGCACGACCGCACTGATCGACAGCCACACCAGCAACGTCATCGTGGGCGACAGCGCCCGGGTCGTCGCCCACCACCACCAGACCGGCAAACCGGCGAGCAGACCGAGATGCGGCCAATGCAGTTCGCGACACCATCGCCGCGGATTCATGGATTCGCGCCTTCAGTCAGTCCCGGCATACGCGACCTGTCGCCGCAGCCGCACCCCGCAGCGCCCGCCGCCTTCGCCTGCTCATCCTCGGCGCAGCAGGCGGAGGCATCGCGCTTCGGCGGTCCGCCGCAGCACGATGACCTTTTCGCGACCGCGGGCATTGCCTGTGCGGCGGCATCGTCATCGGCGAACCGGGCGATGCACACGCCGGTCTCCGGCAACACCAGTTCGACGCGACGCGCAGCCTGCCAGTCGCCGGCGATCGCCGCCGCCACCGAGCGCACCTGTTCGTAGCCGGTCGGCAGCAGGAAGGTCGGCGCACGGCCGTAACTCTTCATGCCGACGATATAGACACCGTCATCCGGATGTTTCAGTTCGTCGGCGCCGTGCGGACGCACGCTGCCGCAGCTGTGCAGATTCGGATCGATCAGCGGCGCCAGTGCGCGCGGGCTTTCGGTACCGGCGTCCAGATCCAGGCGCAATTCCGACAACATCCGCAGGTCGGGGCGACATCCGGTTGCAGCGACGATATCGTCCACCGGCGGCAGCACGGTGTCGCCGTCGTACGCGACGATACCGTCGTCGGTCTCTTCCAGTCCTTCCAGCCGGAAACCGGTGGCGACGGTCATCGCACCGCACTCGGCCCAACGGCCGACAGCCAGTCCCAGACGCCCGCGCTCCAGCAACTGGTCGTGTTCGCCGCCGCCGAGCACCCGCGCCAGCGACGACCGCCGCAGCGCCCAGACGATCCGCGTGCCCGGCGCCTGTTGCGCCAGCCGTGCAAGATCGTCGAGCACGTTGAACGCGGAATGGCCGCTGCCCACCACCAGCACCCGCTTGCCGGCGTAGCGCGCGCGCTCAGCGCCGAGCACATCGGGCACGCCGTAGAAGATCCGCGCCCGCAGCGCGTGTTCGCCCAGCGCCGGAATGCCCGACGCGCCCAGCGGGTTCGGCGTGTCGATGGTGCCCGATGCATCGATCACCGCGCGCGCCAGCACTTCATGTTCGCCCGTGTCGTCTTCGTAACGCAGGACGAACGGCGCCGCTCTGCGGCCGGCGTTCTTCATCCGGTCGTGCCGCTGTTTCGTCACCGCGACCACCCGCGCGCCGAGACGCAGATGCGGCGCGATCTGCGGCGTCGCCGCAAGCGGACGCAGATAGCCTTCGACCACCTCGCCGCCGGTCGGAAACGTCGTCGGCGCCGGCGCGCGCCAATCGTGCTTCGCGAGGATCGCAGCCGCAGCGCGGTCCACCGTGTACGCCCAGGGCGAAAACATCCGCACATGCGCCCAGCGCGACATGCCCGCACCGACGGCATCGCCGGCTTCCAGCACGCGCGGCGCGAGGCCGCGTTCGATCAGATGCGCGGCGGCGGCCAGACCCACCGGGCCGGCGCCGATCACCACCACAGGCAATGTCGTATGCATGGCTGTTCCTCTTGAATGAACGTACGTGTCGAATGCTGTTGCGCGCCGTCGCGACATCAGGGAGGTGCGGACGCGAGGTTCTCGGGAATGAGTCGTTCGACGATCACCACATCCAGCCAGCAGCCATCGAGTCGTCCGTGTTTTTCGTAGATACCGACCTCGCGGAAGCCACAGGCGCGGCACATGCTCAGGCTGGCGCGATTGAAGGCGAACACCCGCGACACCAGCTTCCAGTCACCGCATTCGCGCGCAGCTTCGACGAGGGCTTCGAGCAGACTGCGACCGAGCCCCGCGCCGCGCGCGCCGCGATCGACATACACCGAGAATTCGCCGATACCGGCATAGCAATCGCGCGGGCGGTAGTCGCTCAACCCCGCCCAGCCGACGACGCTGCCGTTCGCGCTCGCCGCAACCAATTGCGGACGACGTGCGGCCCGCGCGAGTTTCGCGAGGATATCGGTCGCGCTGCGCGGCTCGGTCTCGAACGTCGCCGTACGCTCGGCGATGCCCTGGTTGTAGATCGCGGCGATGGCGTCTGCATCGGCGCTGCGCGCGTGGCGGATGGTAGGCATGGTGGTTTTCCTGCTGCGGACGACGGTTGCGGACGGGCGCCGCAGACTAATGTTGTCAGTTGCAACTATTTGCGCAAAAAAAGTCAACCGCAGCCTCGCTTGCCGTCATCGCCGGTGCCGCAGGCCGGCGCGCAGCCGCCCACGCTGACACCGGAGACGAACCGCGCTTCGGCCGCGCGCGCCAGACGACGCACGACTTCGGTGGCGTCGAGCAGCGCATCGCGATCGACATCGCGCAACAGTTCCGCCTGCTGCGCGATCAGTTCGCCTTCGATGCGTGCGTACAGGGCGCGACCGCTGCGCGTCGCCGCCAGCGACACCGCACGCGCGTCGTCGGGATCGGGCGAACGTGCGACGTAGCCTTTGCGCACCAGCGCATCGATCACACGGGTGGTGGTGCTTTTGTCCAGACGCAGCACTTCGGCGAGCGCGAGGCTGCGCTGCGGCCCGCGCTCGACCAGGGCTTCCAGCGC
The DNA here is from genome assembly GCA_020692565.1 of Thermomonas sp. Classification (GTDB taxonomy): domain Bacteria; phylum Pseudomonadota; class Gammaproteobacteria; order Xanthomonadales; family Xanthomonadaceae; genus Lysobacter_I. The sequence goes on along the minus strand of JAIMKJ010000008.1, from coordinate 29,509 downwards.
GTGGCACTGGGTCACCGAAATGTCGTAGCAGCAGATCCGGTCGCGGTCCCGGAATTGATAGACCCGCACCAGCGCGGACACCGCGGCATGCAGCGCCGCGGCGTCCTGCAGCAGGGTGTCCGGGAGCGACTGGGCGGGAGACTTGGGCATGCGTCCGAAATATTGTTGTCAGTTGCAACCATATTCCCGGAATCCGCCTTCTGTCAACTCCCGCTGGCGGCGGCGCGCTTCTGCTTACATGCGCAGCAGATGCAGGAAGCGCGTGGTGGATGTGTCTTCGATGCAATGCACCAGGCGCACGCCGGCATCGCGGTACAGCGCCTGCCAGGCTTTGCGGTCCGGCGGCGGAATGCCTTGGCCGGAAATCGCCTGCACATAATCGTGCAGCAGGGTTTCGCGCCGCGCTTCGCGGCCGTGGCCCAGGCGGCCGTAGTAGTCGCTGACCAGCAGCCAGCGCTGCGGGAACGCCAGGCGCAGGCGCTGCAGCCAGGCGACAGCCGCGCCTTCGGCCGCACAGAGTTCGTTGGCGAGATCGCCGGCCACGATCGCGTCGATCTTCGCGCGCGCGGACGCCGGCAATACGCGCTCGGGCCTGCGGCCGTCGCCCTGCAGGATGCGCACCCGCCGCGACAGACCGGCTTCGCGCAGGCGCGTGCGGGCGATCCGACACATCCCCGGGTTGGCGTCGATGCCCCAGCCACGGAACGCAGGATCCTGCTGCGCCATCGCGCGCAGCAGATGGCCCGGTCCGCAGCCCAGATCCAGCAGCGCGCGTACGCCCAACTGCGTCAGCAGCGATGCCGGCACCTGTTCCGCGCCGCCCGGCGCATACAGGAAAGCGCGGGCATGACGCGCGCGATCGACAGCGCCGCCCGCACGCCCGGGCCGTCGCAGCAGCGTCGGCAGGGCGACGGCGCTGGCGGCGAAAGCGCCGGCGTAGAGTTCGGTCACGAAGCGGGCTTCCGGCGTATCGGCGACGGTGCGCACGAAACGTCGACCGCGCCTGTCGACGGCGTCGCTGCGCGCGGCCACGAATTCGAGGACCGCGGCGAGCAACGCGGGATCGAGGCCGAACTCTGCGGCAAGATCATCGGCGCCGCGCGGCCGTTTCAACGCTTCCAGCACGCCGAGATGCTGCAGCGTCGACAGCGCGTGCCCAAGCTGCAGACCCTCGGCGAGATCGAGCGCAGACCAGCGCGCCGATACGGCAGCGTCCTCGCCGCTCAATGCCGTGGCTCCGTCGCGGCCTCGTCCAGCGTCGACGCAGTCTTTTCCGACCACGGCACCAGGATGCCTTCGGCGACGAGTTCGCGGAAGAAACCGTCGCCGATCTCGGCGCCAGCGGCGCGCTCGCGGATCATCGTCGCGACCCGGTCGCAGCGCTGCGGCTGCGCGAACACGCCGAGGATCGCTTCCACGCCTTCGTCGATGCGATACGCATGCGGCGTTTCGCGACCGAGATGCAGCAGATAGCTCATCCGCCCGTCGTCGCTGTCGCCCGCATCGTCTTCTTCGAGCAGACCCGCGTCCGGCGCACTGGCGCGGATGCGCTCCAGCCAGGCATCGCAATCGTGCAGATCGCTGAGGATGCGAACGCGCGCATTCAGCACGTAAGGCTGCGGCGGGTCGTACGCGGGTGCGGGCGCCGACGCGCGCGGCGGCATCCGCTCGCCGTGCAGTCCCAGCCCGAGCCGGAACAGCGACGCGACGTGATGGCGCGCGCCGAACACGCTGTCCACGAACGCCGACAGCAGCGCGGCATCGGGCGTCGGCAGCGTCGCGGCGTCGCCGCCGTCGTCGGTCTGCCGGGCGAAGTCGCGGAACGCAGCCATCAGCGCGCCGAGGCTGCCGTCGAAACGGCGCAGCGCATACGTCGTCACGTCCGCGCCGACCCGACGCAGCAGATCCACCGCGAGCACCGCGAACACGTGCTCCTCGCGCGGCAACTCGGCGGGATAGTGGAAATAGGTCTGGAAGATCTCCGGTGTGCCGAGCACCAGTTCGCGGTCGCCGGCATTGAGCAGGAAGGTGTTGTAGGGGCTGGAATAACCGTCGTAGCGCACGTCGGCGCCGCGTTCGGCGTACATCGGCGTGCCCGGCTCCGGCTGCAGGATGTGCAACTGCGTGAGGCGGTTGGGACCGATACAGCGACCGATCATGTCCAATGTGTCGTCCTGATCCTGTCGGGTTTCCTCCGGATAGCCGGTGATGAACGACGCGGTGGCATCGATGCCCAGGCTTTCGCAGATCGCCAGCGTCGGCGCCACCAGATCGAGATCGAGCCGCTTCTGGCTGATCTTCTGCATCCGCGCCGAACCGGTCTCGATGCCGAAATACAGGCCGATGCAGCCGGCGTCGGCCATGCGTTCCAGCAGCATCGGATTCACGCAATCCACCCGCGCCGACACCCGCCAGCGGAAACCGCGGCCGCGCACCGCCTCGCAGAAGTCCAGCACCTTGCGCTTGTTGACCGTGAACATGTCGTGGTCAAGCTTGAACTCGCTGTAGCCGTAGCGGTCGCGCAGCCGTTCGAGTTCCTGCACCAACCGCTCCGGCGATTTCAGCCGGAAGCTGCGCTGGAAAAACCCCGCGGTGGAACAGAACGTGCACGCGAACGGACAGCCGCGCCCGGCTTCGATGCGCAGCAGATCCAGCCCGAGTTCCTCGATCGGATAATGGTGATAGGGCAGCAGCGGCAGCGTGTCGAGGTTCTCGACCTTGGGCTTGCCCGGCGTCATTCGGAACTCGCCGCGCGCATTGCGCCAGCTCAGGCCCGGCACCGAGATGAAATGCCGGTTTTCCAGCGCCCGCAGCACGCCGGGGAAGATTTCGTCGGCTTCGTGGCGCACGATCAGATCGAACTGCGGAAAGCGTTCGATGATCGGCCGGTCCAACATGGTCGCGTGCGGCCCGCCGAGCATGATCGGCAGATCCGGTTCGCGGCGGCGCAGGTGCGCGGCGACGTTGATCGCGAACAGGAAGCTGCAGCCCAGCGAGGTGAAGCCCACGGCGTCCGGCCGGTCGGCGAGGATCGATGCCGCCGCGCGTTCGTACAGGGTGTCGTCGTAATGCAGTTCGCCGCTGCGTAACAGACGTTTCGGATCGTAGATGCGCACGTGATGGCCGTCGCTTTCGGCCGCCGCCGCCAATGCAAGCAGGCCCAGATGCGGATGCACGTCGAGCAGCGAGAGATCGCCCTCTTCGGGCATCACCAGATTGTCGATCAGGCTCAGGCGCATGCGGGTCGCGTTCGGCGCTGCGGCAAGGCGACGATGCCGATGGCGGCGAGACTGTCGAGCCCGATCGCGACCGCGCGTCCGGCATCGCGCCCGCCGCCGAGTTCGCGCACCAGCGCTGCGACGCTGCGCTTGCCGTCGATGCGCGACAGCAGATGCTGGCCGAGCGCGTCGACGGCGATTACCGCGGTGCCGCCGTTGTCGTCGTCAGCACTGCCTTCATCTGCCAGCGCACGCCAGAAGCAGAACGCCTGCGGCTGCAGCGGCACGTCCTCCAACTGCGGCACGCTGACATGCAGCGCGTCGGCGAGCTGACGCGGATCGGACTGCAGCTCGTGCAGCGCGATCCCGCCGCGGATGCAGGGCGCGCGCGATGCGCTGATGTCCGTACGGATCGTATTTTCCGATTGCGGCGCGCGGAACTGCGCGACGGCCAGCTCGTAGCGCATCGCGTCCCAGAGCAGCGCGTGTACGCGCATCGCCGGATCGTGCCATCCGCCGACGAAAGCGACCAGATCGCGCGCGCGCTGCACCATGTCGGCGGCGAAACCACGGCCTTCTCGCGAGCGATGCAGTGCGTATGCGGAGAACATGTCGATCTCGATCGCGGCCACGCTCATCAGCCGGAAAGCCAGCGGGAACATCGGCCGCAGCGGGTTGTGGCGCACCTTCACGCCGAGACCTGCGAACTTGGCCAGCGCGTGCAGATCGAAGCCTTCGGGTTCGACGCCGAGTTCGCGCAGTTGCGCGGCATCGGCCATCCAACGTTCCAGCAATCGCGGCTGATCCACGCCGGCCGCCATCACCGCATGCACGCGCGCCAGACTCATGCCGCCTCCAGCAGTTCGCGCACGCGCAGCAGGTGCCGATGCAGGATCGGCTGCGGGAACGCCGCCGACCAGTTGTATTCGACGGTCAACGCCTGCGGGCGCACGTCGCGCAGTACGCGGCGCAGCAGTTCGAACACCTGTGGCGGCGCCGGCACGGCGTGGTCGTCCCAAGCGATGCCCGACTGCACGCTCAGCCCGGAAATATGCACTTCCACCACCCGCGACAGCGGCAAGCGATCCAGTTCGCGCTCCGGATCGGCGCCGGTGTTGAGGCAGGTGATGAGGAAATGAGTGAGGTCGAGCAGCAGTCCCGCATCACAGCGCGCGAACACCGCAGCGATGAAATCGCTCATCGGCATCGTGCTGCCGGGAATCTCGAAATACTGCGGCGAATTCTCCAGCAGCAGCGGCGTATCGCCGAGCTGTCGGCGCGCAGCGGCGACGTTCTCCACCACACGCGACACCGAGGCTTCGCTGAGCTGCGGGCAAACGGTGTACGTCAGGGTGGTCGGATCGCGATCCGCTTCTGTTTCGCCACCGAGCGGCTCGGCCGAGACGAATGCGAGATGCTCGCCGACCCACGGCGTTTGCAGGCGCTCGGCGGCATCGGCGATCGCGCGCATCGTATCGGCCGACGGCGCGACAGTGCCCGCCACCGACACGCTGGCGCAGTGCAGCACCAGCGGCATATGCGCCTGCAGCGCGCCCGCGTCGGGCGTATGCCGCAGTTGCTCGAAGGGAATCTCGATGTAATCGAGCGCATCCGGATGCGCGTCCAGATACGCGAGCGCACTCGGGCCGTAGGCCAGGCCGAGCTGGGTCCGCGCGGGATCGGAACGGAAATACTTCATTCGCATTGATCCTCGGTGCGACGACCGCGAAGATAAGGCCACGCCCGCGTCCCGCACGCGGGACACGATCCGTCGCCGACTCGACGACTCCGACTCTCGCGAGCCGGAGTCGCGAAGATCAGTCGTACAGCCAGGGACCGCCGAGCTTGCCGCCGGTCAGATCGACCTTGCTCAAGCTGACGGTCAACGTGCCTTTTTCGATGCAACGCTGGATCGCGGCGATTTTCTTCGCGTCCAGCGGCATGCTCAACTGCATTTTCGGGATGGTGCCCGAAAGGGCGATGGTGGCGGCTTTGGCGGCGCCTGCTTTCTTCGCCGAGGCCTTCTTTGCCGATGCTTTCTTCGCTGGGGCCTTCTTGGCGGCGGCTTTCTTCATGCCCGGCTTACGGGTTGTTGCCATTTCCCTGCTCCTCTTCTGCGTGTGGAGGGCTCCGTGCGGAACCCGGCGATAACACTGCAGTATCCTTGCGCGTGACGATGCGTGAAGCCGCGCTGTGCCGAAACTTGCACCGCTTCCGCGAAGCTGTCAACACCCTTCGTCCGACAGCGCGACGATTCCGGCGATGCCGCCATGCAGCATTCCGCAGCGCGCCGGCAACGTATCGTGCAGTCGCAGCATCGGATCGACCGTCGGCATCAGCATCACCTGCACGCGCCAGTCGACGTCCGCATCGCCATCCAGCACGATCACGCCTTCGCGCAGCAGCGCCGACAGCGCGGCGTGCAGCATGCGCAGCGCGAGCGCACGACCGACGCAGCCGTGACCGCCGGCGCCGAACGGAAAATACGTGTATGCCGACGGCCGCAAACCCGCCCAGCGCGACGGCGAGAAACGCTGCGGCGCAGGGAACCACTGCGGATCGCGATGCGACAGGAACGGACACAGCAGCACTTCGCAACCCGCAGGCAGACGATACCCACCCAGCATCACCGGCTCGTGCACCACGCGCACCATCAGTGCATTGGGCGTGAGCACCCGCAGCGATTCGCTCAGCACCGATTCGAGCAACGGCATGGGTGGACGGGTGCGGCCATCGCGATCGCCGTCCGCGGTCGATTCGGCACGCAGCCGCGCCTGCAACCGGGGCAGTTGACTGATCGCCAGCAGCGTCCAGGTCAGCGCCACCGCCACCGGCTCGTTGCAGGAAATGAACAGCACGTTGGCGTGGCCGACGAACGCGTTGTCGTCGATGTCGTCCGCCAGCGCCAGCGCGGCGAGCGCCCCGGCTTCGGCAGCCGTGCCCGGCGACGCACGCACCTGCCGCCGATAGTCGCGCAAGCCCGTGTCCACTGCTTCACCCAGCGCGATCAAACGCATCCGCGTCCCGGCATCGACCACGCGCCCGGGCGCCGCCGCTTCGCGTCGCAGTTGGAAATAGGCCATCAAGCGTTCCGGGCCGACGGTCGCGCTGCCGGCCATGCCGAACAGCAATCGCGACGAGGCTTCTTGCGTCAATGCGCGCATCGACACCAGCGCGCCGGCACCGGCCCGCAATCGCGTCGCGATGGTCTGCACGGCGGGCGCGATGGCGATCCGCATCGCGTCCGCGTCGACGGCCGCGAGCATGCGCGCCAGCCGTTGCTTGTGATGTTCGTGACGGTCGCCGCGCATCCCGTGCAGGCCGGCGTTGAGCGTATGCAGTGCGGGCGGCAGACCGAGCGTGCGCGCCGCCGATTCCGGCAACACGAAGCGTTCGATATCGGTCAACACCGCGCGCTGATGGGCCTCGCCGGAGACCACCACCACGCCGGGGCAGTCCGCGTCGCGCGTGAGCAACGGGCCGGCGTGATCGAGACGATACAGGTCGCCCAACGCGCGACGCCAACGATCCAGACAGGCCATCGGCTCGGCGCCGAGCCGCTGCAGATCGCGTACAACCGGCATGTCCGCATCGAACGCATCGATCGACGCCTGCCTGCACATCCCGGCGGCTTGTTCGGGTCGCTCCATCGACAACTCCCGGCGAATCTTCCGGGTCGATCATACGCCGGCGGTGCGGGACGCGAACGCCCGCACCGCCGGTTTTCACTTGGCGATGCTTTCGCCGATCAGTTCTCGTAGGCCGCTTCGCCGTGCGATGCGATGTCGAGGCCTTCGCGCTCGGCTTCCTCGTTCACGCGCAGGCCGATGGTGTACTTCACCAGCGTGAACGCGACCAGCGACACCACGCCCGACAAGGCCACCGTCACCAGCACGCCCTGCAACTGGATCCAGACTTGCCCGCCGATGCTGTAATCGGCCAGCGCGGTTTCGGTGACGTAATCCCAGATGCCCGCGCCGCCGAGCGACGGCGCCGCGAACACGCCGGTGAGCAGCGCACCGGTGATGCCGCCGACGCCGTGCACGCCGAACACGTCGAGACTGTCGTCGGCGCGCAGCAGCTTCTTCAGCCCGGTCACGCCCCAGAAGCAGACGATGCCGGCGATCGCACCGATGGCGAGCGCGCCCATCAGGCCGACCAGACCCGCGGCCGGGGTGATCGCGACCAGACCCGCGACCGCGCCCGACGCGCCGCCCAGCATCGAGGGCTTGCCGCGCGCCAGCCATTCCACCGCACTCCAGCTCAGCACCGCGGCCGCGGTGGCGAGGAAGGTGTTGGCGAACGCCAGTGCGGCGACGCCGTTGGCTTCCAGCGCGGAACCGGCGTTGAAGCCGAACCACCCGAACCACAGGATCGAAGCGCCCACCATCGTCTGCGTCAGGTTGTGCGGCCGGATCGCTTCGCGGCGGTAGCCGACGCGCGGACCGATGACGTACGCGCCGACCAGACCGGCGATGGCCGCGTTGATGTGCACCACGGTGCCGCCCGCGAAATCCAGCGCGCCCTTCGCCCACAGGAAACCGGACTTCGCCAGCACGCCGTCGACCGCATCGACATCGGTGAATGCATCCGGGCCCGGGAAGAACCACACCATGTGCGCCATCGGCGCATAGGCGAATGTGAACCAGATCACCGTGAACACCAGAAGGCCGGCGAATTTCACGCGCTCGGCGAAGGCACCGATGATCAGCGCGCAGGTGATGCAGGCGAACGCGCCCTGGAACACGAAGAACGCGAGCTCCGGGATATACACGCCCTTGGTGAAGGTGCCGCCCATCGCGCCGTTGAGCCCTTCGCCGAACAACCGCGCGCCGCCGCCGATGAAGGCGTTGTTTTCGGTGAACGCAAGGCTGTAGCCGTAGATCACCCACAGCACCGCGACCAGCGAGAACACCACCAGGCACTGCATCAGGATCGACAGCACGTTCTTGCTGCGCACCAGGCCGCCGTAGAACAGCGCCAGGCCCGGCAAGGTCATGAAGATCACCAGCGCCGCGCAGACGAGGATCCATGCGGTATCGCCCTTGTCGGCGACCTGCGCGGGTGCGGTGGCCGGTTCGGCGGGTGCGGGTTCGGCCACTTCGACTTCGGCGGCTTGGGCTTCGGCAGTCGCTTCCAAGGCTTCGGCAGCGGTGTCCGGCGGCGGCGCTTCCGTCGCGGATTGAGTGGTTGCGGTGGCTTCGGTGGCCGGCGTCGACTGCGCGGCGACGGTCAACGTTGCGCCGAAGGTCATCGCGCCGAACAGCAGCGCGAACATTGCGGTACGGACCAGGCCGGTACCGGTCAGAGCGTCACGGGTTCTCGACCCGGACAGAAATCCAGTCTTCATGGGACATGTCTCCGAGTGAGGGTTAGAGCGCGTCCGCGCCGACTTCGCCGGTGCGGATGCGGATGACCTGTTCCAGCGCGGTGACGAAAATCTTGCCGTCGCCGATCTTGCCGGTGCCCGCGGATTGCTGGATCGCTTCGATCGCCGCGTCGAGCCGATCGCTCGCCACCGCAACCTCGACCTTGATCTTGGGCAGGAAATCGACGACGTACTCCGCGCCGCGATACAACTCGGTATGTCCCTTCTGTCGCCCGAAGCCCTTGACTTCGGTGACGGTGATGCCGGACACGCCCATCTCCGACAAGGCTTCGCGCACCTCGTCGAGCTTGAACGGCCGGATGATGGCGGTGATCAGTTTCATGCGCTCTCCCCGTTGGCGAATACTCGCTGTGGATGACCGCCGGCACCGCAGTGCCGGCGGCCGCTGAAGAGAACCGCTACGCAGTCCGACGTGGGGAAGGAAGCTGCGTATGCGTTTCCCGTGCCTCGTCTTGCAAAAACCAGAACCGCCGATGCCGCTTCCACGACGGTCGCGCGATCAGAGCGCGATCGTCATGAACATGCTGTACGGGTCTTCGACGTAGTCCGCAAACGGACCGCATGCTTCGAAGCCGAAGCGCCCGTACAGCGCCCTCGCCGGTTCGAATACCGCCATCGAACCGGTTTCCAGACTCAGGCGCCGATAATCGCGACGCCTGGCTTCCTGCAGGATGTGGCGCATCAATCGCGTCGCCACCCCTTTGCGCGCGTGCCCCCGCACGGTGCGCATCGATTTGATTTCGCCGTGCGCGGGATCGAGTTCCTTCAACGCGCCGCAGCCCAACAACTCGGCCGCTTCCCAGACGCTCCAGAACGTCACCTCCGGACGGCGCAGACCATCGAGATCCAGCGCGTGGCAACTGTCCGGCGGCGAATGCAGGGCCAACTCGGCCTTGTGATCGCGCAGCAGCGCGATGATCGCGTCGCCCTGCAGGTCGTCGATACGGATGTCCATCGGTCGCCTTGTCTGCCTGTCCCGTAGAGCGGGCCGTAGAGCGGGCTTCAGCCCGCTTGACGTCGCGGCGAAAAGCAGCGGACTGAAGTCCGCTCTACGGGCAGGCAAGCACGCATCAGATCGTGTAGTACATCTGGTATTCCAGCGGATGCGTCGCTGCGCGGAAACGCGTGACTTCCTGCATCTTCAGCGCGATGTAGCCGTCGATGAAGTCGTCGGTGAACACGCCGCCGGCCTTGAGGAAATCGCGGTCCTTGTCGAGCGCTTCCAGCGCCTGGTCCAGCGAATGGCAGACGGTGGGGATGTTCTTCTCTTCTTCCGGCGGCAGGTCGTACAGGTCCTTGTCGCTCGGCGCGCCCGGGTCGATCTGGTTCTTGATGCCGTCCAGGCCGGCCATCATCAGCGCGGCGAACGTGAGGTAGCCGGAGTTCATCGGATCGGGGAAACGGATCTCGATGCGACGCGCCTTCGGGTTGGCCACGTACGGGATGCGGCACGACGCCGAGCGGTTGCGCGCCGAGTAGGCCAGCATCACCGGCGCCTCGAAGCCCGGCACCAGGCGCTTGTAGCTGTTGGTGGTGGAGTTGGCGAAGGCATTGATGGCGCGGGCGTGCTTGAAGATGCCGCCGATGTACCACAGCGCCATCTGCGACAGGCCGCCGTAGCCGTCGCCGGAGAACAGGTTCACGCCGCCCTTGGCCAGCGACTGGTGCACGTGCATGCCGCTGCCGTTGTCGCCGACGATGGGCTTGGGCATGAAGGTCGCGGTCTTGCCGTTGCGGTGCGCGACGTTCTTGATGATGTACTTCATCGTCAGCAGTTCGTCGGCCTTCTGCACCAGGGTGTTGAACTTGGTGCCGATCTCGCACTGGCCGGCGTTGGCGACTTCGTGGTGATGCACTTCCACTTCGATGCCGGCTTCTTCCAGCGTCTTGCACATTTCGGCGCGCAGGTCGTGCAGCGAGTCGAGCGGCGCGACCGGGAAGTAACCGCCCTTCACCATCGGCCGGTAGCCGGTGTTGCCGCCTTCGTATTCGCGCGCCGAGTTCCAGTGCGCTTCCTCGGAATCGATGTGGAAGAAGGTGTGGCCCATTTCATTGGCGAAACGGACGCTGTCGAAGATGAAGAATTCGGGTTCCGGGCCGAAAAAGGCCTGGTCGGCGATGCCGCTGGCCTTGAGATAGGCTTCGGCGCGCTTGGCGACGCCGCGCGGATCGCGCGAATAGGCCTGCATGGTCGCCGGATCGAGGATGTCGCAGGTCAGGATCAGGGTCGGATCGGCGGTGAACGGGTCCAGCACTGCGGTCGACGCGTCGGGCAGCAGGACCATGTCGGATTCGTTGATGCCCTTCCAGCCGCTGATCGAAGAGCCGTCGAACATCTTGCCGTCCTCGAACAGGCTGGCCTCGACGATGGATTTCGGGAAAGTGACGTGGTGCTGCACGCCGCGCATGTCGGTGAAGCGCAGGTCCACGAATTCGACCTTGTGGTCCTTGATGAGTTTTTCGACGTGCTCGAGGGACATCTTCGGAAGCTCCGATGGGTGTGAAGGATGGGTTCCTCTTTGCAAGGCGCGTGCCAGCAGCGACAGTCACTCAGGCCATTGATTCATATAGAGTTCGACCGCTTGGGTTCGCTTTTTTCGCACTTAAACGGTGCGCTTCCTCAGAAACGCACCACTTTGGTTCAAGCGAGAGCCCTTAGTCCTGCGGCGGGGTCGTCGCGACTTCCGTCGCTCCCACACGGGCGGCACTGGCGGGCATGCGGGACCAACGGCACTCCTTGTCGGACGGCCAAGGGCGACAGACTCGGGCGTCACCGCTTCCCGAATCCAGCCGCATGGACGATACCGTCGTCGTCGCCCCACCGAACCTGTTCGCGCGCGCCGTCGCGGCCGTGGGCCATCCCCTGCTGCTGGCCGGCGCGCTGGGCCTGTGGTGGGCGCTGGGCGCGAACGACGGCGCCCTGCTCGCGACGCTGGCGGCGGTCCTGGTGGTGTCGATGCTGCTCGAACGGCTGATACCGGCGGAACCGACCTGGCGCCTGGGCCTGGGGGCAACCCTGCGCCTGGCGGCCCTGTATCTGCTCGGCCTGATCCTCTCCGGGGCGCTGATCGCCACCTACGAATCGCTGCTGCCGGCGGCGCTGGCAGGGGTCCGCGAACGGGTCGGCGCGATCCTCTGGCCAGCGGATTGGCCGGTGCTGGCGCAGGCGCTGGTGCTCTATTTCGCCTCCGATTTCATCTATTACTGGATCCACCGCGCGATCCACCGCTGGCCGCTGCTGTGGCGGATGAGCGGGCACGGCTTCCACCACGGGTTCCAGAACCTGCACGCGATCAACGCCGGGGTCAGCCATCCCTTCGAACTGGTACCGCTGGCACTGCCGCTGGTGCTGCTGGCGGTGGTTTCCGGCGCCCCGGGCGAGGCGGTCAACGTGGCGGGCATCCTGCTGCTGTCGAACGCCACCCTGGCGCACGCCAACGTGCGCATGGAAACCCCGCTGTTCAGCGCGCTGTTCACCTGCAGCGACCAGCACCGGCGGCACCATTCGGCGGTGTTCGAGGACAGCAACACCAACTACGCCTGCAATGCGATCCTGTGGGACCGGGTGTTCGGCACCTACAGCCGCGGCCCGGTGCGGCAGACCGGCATCGGCCCGACCCAGCCATCGCTGTGGCGGATGTTCCTGCTGCCGTTCGCCGAACCGCAAGATGCCGATACCGTGTCCGCGCGCACCCGCGAGGCGGACTGACACCGAAGGCGCGGCGACGGCGATTCGAAACACTGACTCGAAACGCTGACTCGATCGGCGTTGCCCTAAACTTGCGCCACGCCGGATCACGGCGGTACGGACTCCGCCATGCGCATTCGCCTGCTCGCCCTTTTCACGCTGTCCCTGCTGTGCGCGCCCGCGCTGGCCCAGACCGCCGGCCACGACACCTGTCTGGTGCTCAGCGGCGGCGGCGCGCGCGGCATGGCGCATATCGGCGTGATCAAGGTGCTGGAGCGCGAGCGCATTCCGGTGGACTGCATCGTCGGCACCAGCATGGGCGCGGTGGTCGGCGGGCTGTACGCCAGCGGCCTGAGCGCGACCGAGATCGAAACCCAACTGCGCGCGCTGGACTGGAACACGATGTTCGTCGACCGCATCGACCGCCGCGTCTTCACCCAGCGACGCAAGACCGAGGACCGCAGCTTCCTGGCGAAGGGCGGCTTCGGCCTGCGCGACGGCAAGCTGGGCGTGGCGCCGTCGCTGTTCGAGGGCCAGCGGCTGGCGGTGGCATTGCGATCCGCGCTGCTGCCGATCGCGAACATCCAGCGTTTCGACGACCTGCCGATTCCCTTCCGCGCGATCGGCACCGACCTGGAAACCGGGGAAGCGGTCGAGATGGACGGGGGCGATCTGGTCAATGCGGTGCGCGCCAGCATGGCGGTGCCGGGCGCGTTCTCGCCGGTGAGCTACGGAGACCGCTCGCTGATCGACGGCGGCGCGGCGATGAACCTGCCGGTGGAGATCGCGCAGGGCTGGGGCGCACGGCGGATCATCGCGGTGGACATCGGCTCGACGTTGAAGAAACGCGACCAGTTGCTCGACCCCTTCAGCATCACCGACCAGATGGTCACCGCACTGATGCTGAAGGAAACCCGTCGCCAGCGCGAACGCCTCGGCGCTGGCGACGTGTTGATCGTGCCCGAGTTGGGCGAACTGGGTCCGACCGACTTCGCCGCCGCGCTGGATCAGGGCGTGGCGCTGGGCGAACAGGCCGCGGAGGCCGCACTGCCGCGGCTGCAAGCACTGCGGGTGTCGCCCGACGCGTACGCGGCCTGGCGCGACGCGCGGATGGCGAAGCTGAGCCCTCTTGGCACCGTCGACCGCGTCGAACTGCTCAACACCTCGACCATGGACGACGACGCGCTGCGCACCTATCTCGGCACGCAGCCCGGCGACAGCATCGATGCGAAGAAGATCGAGGACGACCTGGGCCGGCTCTACGGCTTGGGTGAATTCTCGCGCGCCTACTACACGGTCGGCACCGACGAGGACGGCAAGACCGTGCTGACCTATGTCGCCCGCAGCCGGCGCTGGGAAGAAGACGGCACGCTGAAGTTCGGCATCTTCATGCAGGACGATTTCGAGGGCGGCGGCGAATACCAGCTCGGCGCGCGCTACGGCAAGCGCGAACTCAACCGCTTCGGCGGCGATCTGGTGTTGGAAGCGCGGCTCGGCGACCGCAACCGCGCGTTCGCCGAATGGCACCAGCCGCTGGATCTGCAGCGCAGCCTGTTCGTCCGCCCGGCGCTGGAATGGCTCGGCGAGAACGAATCGCTGATCGACGACGACAATCTGAGCGGCGAATACCGTTACAGCCGCTGGGACGCGCGCGCCGCGCTGGGCGTGAGCCTCGGCCGCTGGGGCGAGGTGTCAGCCGCGCCGTTCGTGCGCCGCAATCATTTCGATCTGCGCAGCGATTCGCTGTCCACCGGCATTCCGCGCACCAGCACCAGCGCCGGCATCGACCTGGCGTTCACGCTCGACACCCAGGACGACGCCGAATTCCCGGGCCAGGGCTGGTATCTGCAGGCGCGGCATACGCGCTATCTGTCGATGCTCGATGCCGACACCGAGGGTTTCACCAGCCGCGCGAAGGCGTCGTATGCGTTCACCGCGCTGGGCGCGCGCTGGCAGCTCGGCGCGGAGGCGCAGAACCACACCGGCAACGCCTATGAGGACGTGGCGTTGCTCGGCGGCCCGCTGCGGCTGTCGGGCTACGGCATCGACCGCCTGCGCGGCACCGGTTCGGCGCTGACCACGCTGCAGTTCAGCTATCCGCTGGCGCAGCTGCTGCAATACCCGCTGTTCGTCGGCGGTTCGCTCGAAGCCGGGCAGGTGTGGCGGCGCGGCCAGGCGTGGAGCTTCGACCGCACCATTTTCGGCGGCAGCGTCTACACCGCGCTGGACACGCCGATCGGGCCGATCTACTTCGGCCTGGGCCTGGCCGAGGAAGGCGAAGAGGCGGTGTTCCTGCGCCTCGGCCAGCCGTACTGAAATCGCAGCACTGAACCGGCTGCACTGAATCAGCTGCACCGAATCCGCTGACTGGCGCACGATTCCGGTCATGCGCCGGTGCTAACCTGCGCCGGCCACGCGACGGATCGCAGGCAGCCCGCCGATTGGCGGCCATGCGCAGGAATCCGCCGCGGGCCGGTACGCGCCCCCGCACGGACCGTATCCCCCGTTCGACACAAGGAGTGTCTTATGCGCAGGATCCATGCCCCCCGTTCCTCCCGTCGCGCCGTGCCCGCGCTCGCTTTCGCGTTGAGCGCCGCGCTCGGCACCCTGCTCGCCGCGCCGGCATTCGCGGCCGACGACCCGGGCCTGTCCGTCTCGACGGCGATGCGTCAGGCGCTGCAGCGCGATCTCGGCCTTTCTGCCGGCGACATCCCGCGCTATCTCGACACCGAACGCATGGCGGCGCGGCAGCAGGGCGAGGCCCGGCGCACCCTCGGTGCGAGCTATGCCGGCAGCTGGCTGGAACGCGACGCCACCGGCGAATTCAAGCTCGTGATCGCCACCACCCGGCAGAATCGCGCCGCCGATGCCCGCGCGCTCGGCGCCGACGTGCGTGTCGTGCCCCACAGCCTGAAGACGCTGAACGCCGCGAAAGCGAAGCTCGACCGGCAGCGCGGCCAGGCCGCCCGCGATCTGGCCGTGCATTCCTGGTTCGTGGACCCGCGCGACAACGCCGTGGTGGTGACCACCGACCCCGGCGCCGAAGCGACCGGCAAGGCGCTGGTCGCGGCCAGCGGCGTCGATCCGGCGCTCGTGCGCTACATCGCTTCCAGCCAGCGTCCGCAGCCGGTGTACGACATCCGCGGCGGCGACCGCTACAACGTGCCGAACAGCTGGTGCTCGATCGGTTTCTCGGTCGTCCAGGGCGCGAACACCGGCTTCGTCACCGCCGGCCACTGCGGCGGCGCCGGCACCGCGGTCAGCGGCAGCAACGGCGTGGCCATCGGCAATTTCGCCGGCTCCACCTTCCCCGGCAGCGACTACGCCTGGGTGCGCAACACCAGTGCATCGTGGTCGATCCAGCCGCTGGTCAACAATTACAGCGGCGGCACGCTCAACGTGATCGGCGGCATCGAAACCCCGGTGGGCGGCGCGATCTGCCGCTCCGGCGCGCGCACCGGCTATCGCTGCGGCGCGGTCACCGCCAAGAACGTCACCGTGAATTACAGCGTGGGGCCGGTCTACAACATGGTGCGCTCCAGCGCGTGCGTGGGCGGCGGCGATTCCGGCGGTGCATTCATCACCCCCGGCGGCGAAGCGCAGGGCGTGACCTCCGGCGGACAGCTCAACCCGCAAACCAACGAGAACTGCTCGCTGGCCAATCCGGTGACGTTCCACCAGCCGCTGCAGCCGATCCTCAACGCCTACGGCCTGACCCTGCAGACGGTGCAGACCTGCGGCCGCATGAACCCCGGACGCGTGCTGCCCAACGGCGGCTCGGTGACCTCCTGCGACGGTCGCTTCACCTTCGTCATCCAGAGCGACGGTCATCTGGTGCTGTACAAGGCCGGCATCGGCGCCATCTGGTACAACAGCGTCTTCGGCAGCGGCCATACGCTGAGCATGCAGACCGATGGCCATCTGGTGGTCTACAACGGCGCCGGCCAGGCGGTCTGGTACACCGGCACCAACGGCAACAACGGCGCGATGCTGCGCGTGCAGGACGACGGCAACGTGGTGATCTACAACTATCTGGGCCAGCCGATCTGGGCGACCAATACGTCGGGCGCGTGATCGAAGGTTTCTGATCGCAATTTTTTGATCGAATGGATTTGATCACATCGCGCAACGAATACCCCCGGTCCTCCGGGGGTATTTTTTTCGTGGCGATCGTTCCGATGCCCGGTGGCCGCTTGCGCACAGCTATATGAACGAAGACCCATCGATGCCGAACAGGACCTTGACTGACGTCGCCGTGCAGCAAGGCGGCGCCCGCTTTCGCGATCAAGATCCAGCTAAGGGCATCCTATCGGTCACACAATGTGATCTCTCACAGATGAAGTGGGTAGGAGTAGCGGTGCTAGACGGCGCGCGAGCGTACGCCCCCACCCCGGAGACCATACTCGCGCGGAGACATTCGTATGTTGTCTCTAGGCGCGGGTAAGAGCGTGTACAAGCGGCGGGCACGGGAGGAAGTGCCGATTTCGGGTGTCTGGGCATCTGTCTACATTCGGTGAGGTTTTACTCAGAGCCTCTCAAGCCAATAGTTACGTGAACGGTGGGATCGCCGACATAACGATCGACGCTGTCAGGCAGACCCAAAGTGAGGCCAAGAACGCGCGCGAAATTAGCCGCGGTTTATGCCGTAATTTCAGGATGGACCTCTCGACGGGCGAAAACGAAAGGCACGTATGCCTAACGAACCTACCTAGGTATTGCTTTCAATATACATATGTGTATAATTCATGGATGAATTAGCGAACGCTAACGTGAAATCTAAGCAAAACCTACTCCGCATTTGCGGCCGAAGCCTGTGTAAAGGGCTCGTGCTAACTGGAGAGGTACCAAACTATGAATACTGAAAAAAACCACTACGCGCTCTTCTCGAACGATCCGGTCGAGTACAACAAAAAAAACCTCAAAGAAAAGCTGGCTATCACTTTGATCCAGCTCATCCGCGCGAAGGGCTGGAATCAGTCCGCAGCGTCTGAGGCTCTAAAAGTGACCCAACCTAGGGTCAGTAACCTCATGAGTGGAAAGATAGACCGCTTCTCGGTCGACTCTCTGATGGAAATGATGTTCAGGGCAGGTTATAACTTCGATTACCTGTTCTACTTTTCCGACGAAGACAAGTCGGAGCCGCGTTTGGAGATGAAGCTCAAAAAGGCGATGCTGTAAAAGCCATCGCCTTTTTGAGTCTTCAGAGATTTTCTACCTGTCCTGCAACAGGCGCTTGAATCTCTGAGCCGTGGTCTTTATGAGTTGCCTGTCCTGACCCCGCGTGGTCTTTGACGTCACGTGCAACACCACTACATCACCATTTTTGTCTAGCACGTACATGCACCTGTACGCTGGACTTCCGTTGATCTTTAATTCGATCACCCCAGTCCCTGCAGATTTCAGCTTTTCATGGCGCAACGCTGGCGGCAATCCCATCCGCACCATCTCCAAACTGAGCAGGAACTGTTCTCGCTTCGCCGCTGGTAGTGCCTTCATTTGCTTGCCTATCACATTGTCCATCAGGATCTTTCGATCCTGTTTACCACTCTCACTCGCGTTGTCGTTTTCGTTCATACCCTAGATTCCTGTTGATTACGTGTGTGTCGATTTGCATGACATTCTCCAAATTAAATGTCTGATAGTTGCGCCAATATATTTATCGCTGGGTGGCGCATTGCCCCAACGATCCACAATTATACACAAATTGCTATAAATGTCAACTAACACTCGCCCTCACAAGTGCGCAGCCGGGAGGTCTGACGACGAACAGGCAACTGTGGTCTCCGACTGTCTGAAGCCCTGTGTCGTTTTGCCTGCTGTCCTCTGCACGCGCTGACCGTCACCCTCAAGCGCTACTCCGGCGGATCGTTCGTCACGCCCGAGGGTCAAGCGCAGGGCGTGACCTCCGGCGGCCGTTTCTACACCGGCACCAACGACAACTGCGCCACGCCCTTGCCTGCGGGCTCGGAATCGAGCTTCTACCAGCCGCTGCAGCCGATCCTCGCCAACTACCCCGGGCTGACCCTGGTCGTCTCGCCCTGATCCAGAGCGGGACGAAGGCTTTCCCCCGATGCCCCCGGTCTTCCGGGGGTGTCGTTTTCCTGCAGCGGCGAGCCGCGGACTTGGCCGTTACACTTCGCGTTTCCTCCCGCGAACGTGCGCATGACCGACCTGCTCGCCGCCCTGTTGCTCGGCATCATCGAAGGCATCACCGAATTCCTGCCGATCTCCAGCACCGGCCATCTGCTGATCGCCCAGCGCTGGCTGGGCCATCGCAGCGACCTGTTCAACGTCGCGATCCAGGCCGGCGCGATCCTTGCGGTGGTCGCGATCTACCGGCAGCGGCTTTGGAACCTGCTCGTCGGTTTCCGCCAGCGGGAGAATCTGGATTACGCGCTCAAGCTCGGCGTCGCCTTCGGCGTGACCGCGGTCGGCGGGCTGGCGATGAAGCAGCTCGGCTGGGAACTGCCCGACGAAGTGCGGCCCATCGCCTGGGCGCTGATCATCGGCGGTATCTGGATGCTGCTGGCCGAACACTTCGCCGCCAAGCGCGCGGCCGCGTTGGGCGAGCGCACGTCGATCAGCTGGACGGTCGCGATCCTGGTCGGTATCGCCCAGGTCGTGGCCGGCGTGTTCCCCGGCACCTCGCGTTCGGGCGCGACCATCTTCGTCGCCCTGCTCGCCGGCACCACCAGCCGCGTGGCCGCCACCGAATTCGCGTTCCTGGTCGGCATCCCGACGATGTTCGCCGCCACCGCCTACGAGCTGCTGGACGTGTTCAAGGACGGCGGCGCCGTCCACGAGGACTGGACCGCGCTGGCGGTCGCGTTCGTCGCCTCGGCCGTCACCGCGTTCGTCGCGGTGAAATGGCTGCTGGTCTACATCCAGAGCCATCGCTTCACCGCGTTCGCGGTGTACCGCTTCGTGCTGGGTGCGGCCCTGCTGTTGATGATTCCCGTCGGCGAATGAGCGCGAGCGGATGAGGGCCACCGCATGAGCGCGAACGAATGAACACGACGCCGCCCGACGCCACCGCACCGCGCGGCGCCTGGCTGCGCGACATCGCGCCGTCGTCGGTCGCGGCGGGGTTCGTCACCGTACTGGTCGGGTTCACCAGTTCGGCGGTGATCGTGTTCCAGGCCGCGCAGGCGCTGGGCGCGTCGGAAGCCGAAATCGCGTCGTGGCTGTGGGCGCTGGGCATCGGCATGGGCGTCACCTGCATCGGGCTGTCGCTGCGCTGGCGGATGCCCATCGTCACCGCCTGGTCCACGCCCGGCGCGGCGATGCTGATCGCCACCCACGCCGGCGTGCCGCTGTCCGACGCCATCGGCGCATTCGTGCTGGTCGCACTGCTGACCGCGCTGGTCGGTTTCAGCGGCGTGTTCGAACGCGGCATGCGCCGGGTGCCGTTGTCGCTGGCCTCGGGTCTGCTCGCCGGCGTGCTGCTGCGCTTCGGCATGGACGTCTTCGTATCGATGCGCACGCAGATGGCGATGACCCTCGCGATGTTCGTCGTGTATCTGTGCGGGCGGCGCTGGTTCCCGCGCTACGCGGTGCTGACGACGCTGCTGCTGGGCATGACCATCGCCGGCGCCTCGGGCCTGCTGCACCTGGGCGATGTCGAGCTGCGCGTCGCGCAACCGGTGTTCACGATGCCGTCGCTGTCGCTGGCGGCGCTGTTCGGCATCGTATTGCCGCTGTTCGTGGTGACGATGGCCTCGCAGAACATCCCCGGCATCGCGGTGCTGCGCGCGTCCGGCTATTCGCCGCCGGTGTCGTCGACCATCGGCTGGATCGGCGCGACGAACGTCCTGCTCGCGCCGTTCGGGGCCTATTCGCTGTGCATGGCGGCGATTACCGCGGCGATCTGCAGCGGTCGCGAGGCGCATCCGGAGCCCTCGAAGCGTTATGTCGCGGCGGTGTTCGCGGGCATCTTCTACCTGTTCACCGGCGTGTTCGGCGCCACTGTCGCCGCCTTGTTCGCGGCCTTCCCCAAGGAACTGGTGATGGCGGTGGCCGGGCTGGCGCTGTTCGGCACCATCGGCAACAGCCTGACCGCGGCGCTGCGCGAGGACCGCGACCGCGAGGCCGCGCTGATCACCTTCCTGGTGACCGCATCGGGGCTCAGTCTCGGCGGCATCGGTTCAGCCTTCTGGGGCCTGATCGCCGGTAGCATCGCCCTGTTGCTGCGGCCGCGGGCCCACTGACGGCACGCCCACCCGGCGCGGTGTATGGTTCGGGACGCTGTCTCCCGCCCGCGCGGACCCCGTCCCGACCCACCGCACGTTCATGGAAGTTCTCTCGCGGAGCCCGCTATGACCCGTCCCCTGTCCTTGCTGTTCTTCTCGTCGCTGATGCTGTCGCTGGCCGTGACCGGCTGCGCGCAGTCGCCCACCACCACCGACCCCGCGGCGGTCGCCCCCGCACCGGCGTCTCCGTCGTCATCTGCAGCGCAGGATGCCCAGGCCATGCATGCCACCCTCGGCGGTTATCACTGGCGACTGCAGGACGCCACCGACCCCCGCGGCCAACGCATCGCCGCGCTGCTGGCGCGGCCGGAACTGCCGCTGCAGTTCGATTTCGTCGACGGCCGCCTCCGCGTCGTCAATGCCTGCAACAGCATCGGCGGCGAGGCGAGTCTGCACGGCGACACGGTCCGCATCGGCCCGCTGCGCGCGACCAAGATGGCCTGCATGGACGCCGCGGTGATGGCGCTGGACGACGAAATCGGCAAACGCCTGCAGGGCGACGCGCGCATCCGGCTGCTCGAAAGCGACCCGCCGGTGCTGCTGTGGACCACCGGCAACGGCGATGTCCTGCGCTTCGTCGGCGCGGCCACGCCGGAAACCCGCTACGGCAGCGCCGGCACCACCGCATACATGGAAGTGGCCGCACGCACCAAGCCCTGCAGTCACCCGCTGATGCCGGCGCAAACCTGCCTCGAAGTGCGCGATATCCAGTTCGCCGAAGGCCTGCGCGTCGGCGAACCCGGCGCGTGGCGGCTGTTCCACGGCAGCATCGATGGTTACACCCACGAGGACGGCATCCGCACCGTGTTGCGGGTCAAGCGCTTCCCCATCGCCAATCCGCCGATGGACGCCCCCAGCGTCGCCTATCTGCTGGATCTGGTCATCGAATCCGAAATGGTCGACCCCTGATCCGCATGCCTGCCGCGATGTCCCGTCGCCTCGTCCTCATCGTTCATCACCCCGCTTCCGGAGACTCTCCATGCCTGTCCGCAACGCCATGATCGCCGCTGCACTGCTGTTCTCCACCACCGCCTGCGCCTCCGCGACCGGTACCGGCGATACCCCCGCGGATGCCGCCGGCAACCCGTCGGCCGGCACCGCCGCCGCGGGCGCAGAACGCGAGCGCACGGCCAACTTCAACCGCGACGAATTGATCAACACCGGCGGCTGGACGCTGCAGTCCGCCACCGCCGCGGGCGGCGCCGGCATCGCCGAGGTCCGCGCACCGGGCGCGGATTTCGAAATGACCTTCTCCGGGGGCGAGGTCAGCGCCAAGGCCGACTGCAATCAACTGCACGGCACGTACACGGTCTCCGGCAAACGCCTGGAGATGACCCTGAACATCGCCACCCGCATGTCCTGCAGCGACGACAAGAACCTCGCCGACCGCCGTTTCAGCGAACTGATGAGCCAGTCGTTCAAGGTCGAACTGCTGCAGCCGCAGCCCTATCGCATGCGCCTGACCGGGGACAGCGGCGACGTGCTGGTGTTCCAGGCGAAACCGCTGGCGCTCTGACCCGAACCCGGCAAGGCATCGTCGGCTCAGACCGTCCTTGCCGCGTTGCGCGCCTGCTCGTCGGGCCGCTGCTGCATGTCCTGCTGCACGGCGGCCGGCGATAGCGCCGGGGACTGCAGCTCGCGCAATCGTTCGCTGCTGGCGGCGAGCGTCTGCTGCCCGGCGCCGGCGATGTCGGTGTAGGCCACGCGCCGCCATTCGGCATCGAGGTTCGGCGTGTCCACCGCGAAGGCGCGGGTGCCTTCGGCGTTGAAGACGACGTGATTGATCCGCGGCAGGCCGGCTTCGACCGAACGCACGGTGAGATCTCCGGCGAGGTTGCGCGCGAAGTCCCCCGAGTCGATGCCGCGATCGCGCTCGAACGTCCGGATGCGATCCAGCGCGCTGGCGAACAGCGTGTGATTCGGATGGCGCGGGTCGTCGAGGCCCGGATCGCGCGACGTATCGGGCAATGCCGAACGACGATCGTCGACCGGCGGCGTGCGCTCGGTCGGCACAGCGACGGGCGGCACATCGTTGCCTACCTGCTGACGCGAACCGGAGCGGCCGTCGATGGTCTGGGTCACGCTGTCGGCGGTGACGTTGCCGCCGAGGTTCTGGGTCTGGCGGTTGTGGTCGCCGTCGATCACCGTCTGCCGGCGGTCGCCGTTGATCCGGGCGTCGTTGATGTCGATCTGCACGTTGTCGTTGCCGACGATCGACTGCACGCCGCCGTTCACGGTGCTGTTGTCGATGCGCACGTCGGTGCCGGTGCGGCCCGACGTGCCGGGGGTCTGCAGTTCGATGCGCAGGCCGGGCGTGTCGGTCACCTGCACGTTGCCGTTGGCGTCCGGCGCCGCGGTCGCGGCCGTGCCGAGAGTCTCGCGGTTGCCGGACACCTGGACGTTGCCGCTGCCGGAGACGGTCTGGATCGCGCCGGTCGTGCTGTTCTGCACGTCCACGCCGATGCTGCTGTTGGCCGGCGCGCTGATCGAGATCGAACCGGTGGTGTCGTTGCGCAGCCGCACGCCCACGTCCGGCGCGTCGTCCGGCGCGGGGCTGAGCAGCCGCTGGCCGGGATTCGCCGGCTGCAGCGACCGCAGCGCGTCCATCTGCGACTGCAGCTGGCGCACCGGCTCGCCCTGCAGCAGCACGCCGTTCTCGAACGAGCGGCCGTGCTGCAGCATGTCCTGCTGGTTCTGCCACAGATAGGCGGTGCCGACGTAGGCCTGTTCGCGGTCGGCGATGATGGCGTTGTAGTGCGGGCGCGGCTGCCATGCGGACGCGTCCTCGACCTTCAGGTTCGGCAGCCGCTGCTGGGCGTCGGCCAGCAGTTGCCGCGACTCGGGATCCATCTCGCGGAACTGCACCTGCACGTTCACGCCGGCTTCGGCGCGCTCGATGATCGCGCGCGTGGTCTCGGGATTGCGCAGCTCGCTGACGCTGACCGTCAGTTCGCGCTCGGCGCCGCGGATCAGGCCGTCCTGGGCGCGGGCGATGTACGGCAGGCGCGCTTCGGGATCGTTGATCAGCACGCCTTCGCGCGCGGCGTTGGCGGTCAGTTCCTGACGGCGGGCGACGCTGGCGTCGCCGATCACTGCCTCGTTGAGATAAGCGTTGAAGGCGCGCGCGGCGTCGGGCGGCAGCGGCACGCTGATGTCGGCCTTCTGGCTGGATCCGTCGATCACCGCGCCGGTACTGAACAACACCTGGTCGTTCACCGCCACGCCCTTGGCGTGGATCACCTCGCGCTGCGCGGGATCGTTGCCGAAGAACTCCACCTGGATCCGGTCGCGCTGGATGATCCGCTGCAATTCGTCGTAACCGTCCCTGCCCTCGAACGAGCGGAAGCTCGGCTCGTAGGCGACGATCCGGATCGGCGCTTCGGGATGCATCTGCCGGAAATCGCTCATCGCATCCAGCACCTGGCGCGCTTCGCCCTGGTTGTTGAAGGCGATGTTGAACACGGTCAGGCTCGGCGCCTGTCCGGCATCGAGATTGCCGGCGTTGCGGCGGATGAAGTCGGCCTGGGTCTGCAGCGACTGCGCGCCCAGCGCGAGCTGCGGGCTGGGGGTGCCGTCGAGATTGCCGAAGGCCGGATCGCGCAGCGGCAGGCCGGTCGGTTCGGTCGAGATCGCACGGTTGCGCGTGTTGGCTTCGCGATGGGCGAAGCTGTCGACCTGGAAGCTGTCGTTGAAGTCGGGCGAACGCACGTCGACGTAGCGCGGCGCGATGTCGGACGCTTCGATGCGCTGGCTGACCTCGGTGCCGTTGCGGATGCGACCGGTCGCGGTGAGTTCGCCGTTGTCGCCGACGGTGATGCGGTAAGCGCCCTCCATCTCGCGGTCGCGAAGTCGCGCCTCGAAACGCATGCCCGGCGCGAGCGGCATGCTGAAATCGCGGTCCGGCTCCATGGGGAGCATCCTGATCACGCCGTGGCGCACATCGCCGAACCGGTATTCGCCTTCTTCGCCCAGCCGCATGCGGATATCGACCGCGTGGTTTTCGGGCACGAACCGGGTGCGGCCGTCCGCATTCGCCAGCTGAAAGCCGCGCTCTTCGACTCCGCGCTGCCACCCCGGCGACTGCAGCGCCTGGAAGCGCCAGGTTTCGCCCTGATAGCTCACCTCGCGCCCGATCGGGGTGACGATCTCCGCGGCCCGCGATTCGGGCACCACGGTCGTGCGCTCGGGGTTCTGCGGGTCGCGCAGCACGTAGCTGCGCTCGGCGACGTCGGGTCGCTGCCCAGCCTCGACCACGCCATCGGTCAACCACGGGTCGCGGCCGTACAGCACTGCGTTGCCCGGCTGCGCCAGCGCCTGCGGCGTGGACGCGCGCATGTCGAACATCGCTTCCGCCGGCAGCGCACCGACGCGCTGGCCTTCCGGCCGCAGCTGCAGCCGGCCGTCCTCGTCCACGCCCATCACGTCGAAACGCTGGCCGTTGGCCTCCAGCGGCGCGGGCGGACGCATCCGTTCCTCGCGCGGCCGGGCGTGGAACGGCAGCAACGGATCGTTCGGCTGCGAGGCCGGCGGCAGCTGCGCCTGGTCCGGATTCTGCCGGTCGGTCGGCAGCGGATTGGCGTCGTTCGGCGGCGGGTTCCGGGCAGGGGGAGTCTGGGTGGGCGGCCGGGTGTTGTCCGGCGGATCGACCCGGTCCTGCGACGGGGTCTGCGGCGGTGCGGTGCGGTCGGGCGTGCGATCGGGGGTGCGATCAACGCCGAGGATCGCATCGGCGCGCTCGTGGATGCGCGCCATCGCCTGTGGCGAGTTCGCCAGATCGATCACGTATTGCTGGGCACGCTCGACACTGCCGTAGTCCCAGACCGGGCTGCCGTCGGCGCTGCGGGCCGGGCCGCGTCCGCCGGCATCCAACGATTCGCGCAGGGCCTGGGTGTAGGCCGGCCGCTGGTTGTCGTCCAGTCCGGAGACGGCGCTCTGGACCACGCTGTCGAAGGCGCGCTGGTGCAGCGCAGCCACCGACTGCACCTGGCGGCCATCGGTCAGATTGCGGACATGGGACAGCGCTTCGGCAGGCGTGTCCGCGCCGGCCTGGTCCAGCGACAGCCGCAGCGCGCGGGCATACGCCGGTTGCAGGTTCTGCGGCAGGGTGTCGACCGCGTCGTCGACGATGCCGGCCACCGCGCGGTTGTGCACCGCGCGCATCGCCGCGCCGTTGGGCGCGGCGTCGAGATTGTCGATATAGCGCTGCGCCGCGCTCGGGTCGCGGATGTTCTCGGCCTCGAAGGTCTGCCGGTAGGCGCGGGCGTAATAGGCCTCGGTCCCGTCGGGGAACCGGTCCGACGCGCCGTTCACCACGATATTCATCGCGCGGTTGTGCACGGCCATCGCCGCCGGCCCGCCCGGCGCCCCGGCGAGGCGATCGATATAGGTCTGGGCGCCGTCGGGATCGAACCGACCCTGGCCCAGATAGCCCTGCTCGCCCAGGATGCTGGCCAGACTGCCGCGATAGGCGTCGCGCACGTTGTCGGGGATCTGGCGCAGCGAATGGTCGACGACCTGGGTCAACGCGCGTTCGTCCAGCGCCGTGCGGAAGGCGGCGGCGTTCGGGCCGGTGAATCCCTCCATGTAGGCCATGCGGTCCTGCGGCGTGTTCGCACCGGCGTCGCGGAAGGTCTCGTCCAATGCGCGCTGGTAGGCGAATTCCACCCGGTCGGGATACGCCGAGACCACCTGCTGCTGCATGGTCTGCTGGGCGATCTCGTGGTACCGCCGGGTCACGGCGTGGTCCGGGTTGTCGTTCAGCCAGCGCGCGAAGCCGGCCACCTCGTCCGGCGTGTCGTAGTTGTTGGCGCGCAGCAGCTGGGTGAAGGCCTCGCGATAAGGCTCGCGGTAGTTCGCCGGCAGGGTCTCCACCAGCTGGCCGGTCAGCGTCGCCGCCTGGGCGCTGGGCGAAGCGCTCGGGGTCCGGTCGCGCGCCGGGACATCGCCCGCGGACAAAGCGTTGGCGTCGCCGGCCTGCCCCCGTTGGCGCATCGCCTGCGGCCCATCGTCCAGCGCCTGCAACGCATCGCCGATGCTGTGGACATCGCCGTTGCGCAGCCTGCGCGCGAGATTGCCGATCGACAGGCCGGTCTCGATCACGTCCACGGCATCCAGCGCGATGATCGCCACCCGCGCGGTCAGGAAACCCTTGTGGTAATCGTCCAGCCGGCTCGCATCGATCAGTTCGCGCGCCTCGCGCACCTGTTGCCGCAGCGCCGCCGGCACGTCATCGAGGTTGCGCAGCATGTCGACCGCCTGACGGCCGGCCTCCACCGGATTGGAAGCCGCCAGCAGCACGCCCCGGCCGCCGCCGCCGACCTCTTCCAGCACTGCATCCGCGGCGCCGGCCCCGAAGGCCAGCGGGCCGCGCTGGCCCTTCATGCCTTCGAACACCGAGAACGTGCTGCGGCCGTAGAGCTCCTCCACGTGCGCGCGGGTGCGGTCCTTCACCTCGTCCATCAGCGGATCGAGGGTGCTCTGCTGCCAGAAGAACAGCGGGTTGTCGCGATCGCGGATGCCTTCGAGGTACTGCACGAACTCGGGCCCGGGCACGCTGTTGGCGCGGTCCAGCAACACCTGGGTCATGCCCAGCGCGAAGGCCGGGGTCACGAAGCCGAACGGCGCGCGGCCGCTCAGTTCGTCCAGCGTCTCGTTGATCAACTCGCCGGTGCGACGATAGTCGCCGCCCTTCGCCTGCACGGTTTGCTGGATCAGCACCGCCATGTCGTGGGCGGCGGCCAGATCGCGGTTCTGCTGCTGGGGATTGTTGAGATAGGAACCGCCGTACTCGTCGGCGATCCAACTGGCGGGTTGCGACATCCGTGATTCCTGTCTGCGGCGGCAAGATGGGCGGCGATGCGTCGGCGACGCCGGTCACGCGCGGCGCTCCAGCAACATGAAGACCCGCCGGAATGCACGCCGGTCGGCGCAGGAACGGACGTGAGGGATTCGGCGCTCCACGAGGCGGCACGCGCCCCGGACGGGCCAGCGCGCACTCTGGCCGAACGGAAGCCCGCTTTTTCGCGGCTTCCGTCACATTTTTTCGGCGGGAGATGATCCTGAGATGTTTTCGGGGCCGCTGCGAGATGTTCTGCAGGCGCATGCAGCATTCGGAGGCCATCGCGGATCGAGGCGGTGGGCCGAAGATCGAACCGCTGTCGATCCGGCAGCGCCGGCACCGACCGCCGCGGCGCCTGCCTCAGCGCTTGCGGACGACGTAGGTCTTCGGCAGCGAATCGTGCCAGCCGCGGCGATCCTTCCCGTTCGAGAACAGCACCGAGAACGCTTCGAACGGAATGAAGCGCGCGAACGTGCGGCCGACGATCTGGCCCCAGCGCGGTTTACCGCCCTCCTCGTTGACCACCCGCGTGCCGGTGATCAGTTTGCCCACCGTGAAGCCGAAGAATCCTTCCAGCGGGATGTAATACAGCAGCATCGCGCCGATGCCGACGCCGTAGTCGCGCAGGAAATTCGGCTCTTCCAGCACATCCAGCGCCGCCTCGCCGCCCTGCACCACCAGCCACGTGGCGTAGGGAACCAGCACCAGCATCGCCAGCAGACTGAAACAGGCGTAGTCGATCAGCAGATTGAAGAACCGGCGCCAGCGGCCGGCGGGTTCGATCGTCAGCCGCTCCTGCGGCATGCTGTCCGCGATCTGCGCGGCAGGCGCGTGATATGGATTGTGCTCGTTCATCGCGGTTCCCCTGTCGAATGCCTGGTCGCGAATACCGCACTCAGCCCTTTACTTCGGCATTGAGCGAATACGTTCCGCAGAGCGCGGTTTCCGCCAGCACGTGTCCGTGCATGGCGCGGAAGACATCGGCGGCGGTGAAGGTCGCCGGCAGATCGAGGCGCTCGACATCCAGCGCGAACAGGCGGAAAAAATAGCGGTGCAAGCGCAGGTCGTGAGCCGGCGGATACGGACCGTCGTAACCGAGATAGTCCCCGCCCATCTGCGCGTCGCCGGCGAACCAGCCGGTGTAATCGTTCAACCCGTGGCGCGCGCCGTCGGGGCCGCCAGGCGCCGGCTTGCCGCGCGCGGTCACGCCGTCGCTGCCGCTGCCGGCCGCGATCTCATGCACATCGGCTGGAATATCGACGAGCACCCAATGCACGAAATCGCCGCGCGGGTGATCGACGGGAATGGGCGTCGCGTCGTCGGCGACCAGCGCGCCGTCGGTCGGCGCATCGGTGTCGATGCACAGCAGCGCGAAGCTGCGGGTGCCGGCCGGCGCACCGCGCCAGCGCAGATGCGGGTTGCGGTTGCCGCCGAATCCGTCCGGCGCGCCCATCGCGAATTCGGCGGGAATGCGTTGGCGGTGTTCGAAACTGTCGCTGCGGATGCGCATGGGGGACTCCTGGGTTGGGCGGACTCGAGTCGAACCGGCTCGTGAAGATAGAGCGCTTCGAACGGATTGTCAGGCATAGGCCGGCTGTCTGGATGGGTCGACATGTCCCCATATCTTGAATCCATGCTCGGTGATGCTGAAAGGCACGCCGACCTCTCTCAGGATCGATTCGATCCGTTCCGAGTAGTCGATGATCGATGGGGCCACCAGAATCCCGCGACTGATCGCTTCGTCGCGCTGGATCTCGAGCCATTCGTACATTTCGGTCGGGTGGTGGATGAATTCATGCCAGTGGATATGGCTTGGTCCGTATATCTGTTCTTCCGCGACGTGCTTGTAGCGGCAGATCGGTCCGTTGGATCCGAGCTCCGAAAGCCTGCCTGCAATTTCGCGCCACTTGGTCTTGTTCATCAACGAGACGAGGCCGAGGCTTTGAATCGCGGAGAATGTTTTCGGGTGCATGCGTCTGCGGGCTTCTGAATGTTATCGCCCTAATGCGGGGCGACCTGGACGCCATAAGCGTATCGCAGGCGCGCAGTCGAAGCCACGACACGAGGCAGCCTTCAGCAACTGCAGAGCTTCCGCGCTTTGCGCGGGTCACTTTCTTTGTCGCAAAG
>JAIMKJ010000007.1:103899-136857 GCA_020692565.1 Thermomonas sp. | reverse complement strand
GTGGAACGTGCCGGCGCCGACTTCGAGGTCGAGGGGCTGGATCAGCACGCAGCCCTGGGCGGCCCAGTAGGCGTTGAGGCGCTGGATGAGTTCCTGGAAGGTCGGTCCCTGCATGGAAAGGCGCTGGCAGTGTGGGGACTCGGTAGTATAAGCGGCAGTCCCCGCCGCCCATGCCGCGCCGCCAGCCCATCGTGATGCCGGTGCGTGAAGACCACGCCGTGAACACCCTGCCGTGAAGCCCAGACTCGACCCCCAGTTCCTGATCATCGAAACCGGCCAGCCGGTGCCGAGCATGCGCCGCCACGGGCGGTTTCCGCACTGGATCCGGGTCGCCGCCGGGCTGCGCGCCGATCAGGTCACGGTGATCAACGTGGAAGCCGGCGAGACCCTGCCGGGCCACGAGCCCTATGCCGGCGCGCTGGTGACGGGTTCGGCGGCGATGGTCACCGACCGCCACGACTGGAGCGAGCGCACCGCCGACTGGCTGCGCGACGGCCTGGACGCCGGGCTGCCGGCGTTCGGCATCTGCTACGGCCACCAGCTGATCGCCCATGCCCTGGGCGGCGAAGTCGGCGACAACCCGGCCGGCCGCGAGATGGGCACGGTTCCGGTGGATCTGCGCCCGGAAGCCGCGCACGACGTACTGTTCGCCACCCTGCCGCCGCGGTTCGCGGCGCAGGTGACGCATCTGCAGACCGTGCTGCGACCGCCGGCCGATGTCGCGGTGCTGGCGCGCTCCGAACAGGACCACTGCCAGGCGTTCCGCTGGCGCGATCACGCCTGGGGCGTGCAGTTCCATCCCGAATTCAGCGCCGGCCACATGCGCGGCTACGTGCACGCGCGCCGCGACGCGCTGCACGGCGACGGCCTCTGCCATCGGCGCATGACGAAAGACATCAAACCCGCGCCGCTGGCGCGCGGGGTGCTGCGGCGCTTCGTGCGCCACGCCGCTACACTGCGCGGCCACTGACAGACCGTTGCAAGACCGGCGGTCGAGACACGGCCTGCCGACACCGCCCCACAGAACAGACGCGAGGACAACGATGGAAATTCGCAAGGTGCCGGCCTCCGCCGGTGCGGAATGGCTGCTCGAGTCCTTCCGACTGCTGCGCAGGTCGCCGGCCGGATTCGGGCTTCTGGGCGTGATCTACTCGGGTCTCTGGCTGGGGATGGCGCTTTTCGCGGCGAGCTTTCCGCAGCTCGCGGCCATCATGCAGTTGGCGTTCATGGTGGCCGGCGCCCTGCTGGTCGCGCTGATGATCTACGCCGCGCAGGAAGCGGACGCCGGCCGCAGCGCCAGCCTCGGCGCGCTGTTCGGCTCGATGCGCGGCGAAAACGGCGGACGCATGATCCGGGCACTGGTGCCGCAGGCGATCTTCGGGCTCGGCATGGTGGGCCTGGTCTACCTGCTGATCGGTCAGGACAACCTGGTCAAGGCGATGGAAACGATGGCCGACCTCCAGGCCAAAGCAGAGGCGGGCGTCCAGGTCGATCCGAACACCATTCTCGACGGTCCGCTCGTGCGCGTGGCGATCGGCGGCATGCTCATCCTGGGCATCTCGGTGCTTGTCTTCGTCTTCACGATGACCTTGCTGCCGGACATGCTGCTGGGCGACCGCAGACTGGGCGAAGCGCTGAGGCGCAGCGCCGGCGCGGGCCTGCGCAATCTGCCGGCGATGCTGCTGTACCTGATCCTGGGCTTCGTGCTGCTGATGGCGGTCAGCATCGGTGTCGGCATCGTGCTCGGCATCGCCCAGCTGGTCTTCGGGCCTGCCGCGGCGATCGTCGGCAATGCGCTGCTCTACGGCCTGATCATGAACCTGATCGCGGCCACGATGTATTTCGCGTGGAAGCAGATGCTGGGCGGCGACGAAACGACCGCGACCACGGGCACGGCGCCTGCCGGCGTCGCGATGTAAGCGTCTGTCCGAAGGACATCACCCTCGTATTCGCAACCCCGGAAACAGCACACGTCTCCCCGGTAAGCGGCCTTCAGGCCGCGGGGGCTGCCGAAACGATTCGGCGGACTGAAGTCCGCACTACGCCCCCCCTCGCGACAGGGCGGGCGCCGCAAGCTCAGCGTCCCTGCGGCGGCGCCGCAAGTTCCTTCGCATCGAGAAACCCGCTGCGGTCGATGTCCTGGCGGCCGAAGCGTTCGGCGACGCGGGCGCGGTGCGCGTCGCGCGTGATCGCCTTGCCGCGTCCGCCGGGCTGCTCGTCCGGCGTCAGCACGCCGTCGCGGTTGCGGTCCATGCCGTCGAAGGCGTACGTCAGCCAGTCCTGATATTCCAGCAGCGAAATCCTGCGGTCGCCGTCGATATCCATGCGCGAGAGGTAATCGCCGGTGCCCTGCGGCGCGGTGCGGGATGCGGTCGGCGTCGTCGGCGCTGTCGTCGGCACGTCCGGCGAAGCCTGCTGTTGCGCCGACGCGACGGGCGTCAGCGCGAGCAAAAGACCGGCAATGAGAAACGGACGGACAGCGATCATCGGCGAAGGGTGCGGTCTGCGCGACGGGGAGGCAACCGTCCGCCGTCGCGCGCGGCGCTCAGGCGCGCACCGGCTGCAGCGAATAGCCCTTCATCCGCCGCGAGAATTCCTGCAAGGCCTCGATGCCGCTGGCTTCGGCCTCGCGGCACCACGCCTGCAACTGCTGCAGGGTGTCGTTGGCGCTCTGGCTGCGGGTTTCCAGCACCGCGGCCAGCCGCGCGCGGTATTCGACCAGGGTGCGGATGCGCGGGCGCTGCTCGATCCACTGCTGCAGCTGTTCGCGGGCATCGGGTTTCAGCCAGCGGCCGTCGTCGACCAGGCCTTTCTCCAGTTTGCGCGGCAGCATCGCGCGCAATTTCGCGCCGGCGACCCGGGCCTCCTCGCGCAGCGCCGGCACCAGCACGTTGCGCTGGTAATCGGTCATCGCCTGGAAGCGATGGGTCAGCAGCGCCTTCAGGGTGTCGGTATCGGGCATCTGGATGTTCGGGCGGATGTCGAGGCTGGGCGCGACGCGCAGCACCTTCGCCAGGCCCACGGTTTCCAGCGTGCGGATCGCGGCCCAGCCGATGTCGAATTCCCAGCGGCGCAGCGCGAACTTGGCCGAACTCGGGAACGCGTGATGGTTGTTGTGCAGCTCTTCGCCACCGATCCACACGCCCCACGGGGTGAGGTTGGTCGCGGTGTCGGTGGTCTCGAAATTGCGATACCCCCACCAGTGGCCAAGACCATTGACCACGCCGGCGGCCCAGAACGGGATCCACGCCATCTGGATCGCCCACACCGCGACGCCCATCGCGCCGAACAGCGCGAAGCTGACGAACAGCAGCAGGGTGGGCCCGGCCAGCGGATGGCGGGTGTAGACGTTGCGTTCGATCCAGTCGTTGGGCGCGCCCTTGCCGTACTGCTCGATCGAGGCGCGGTCGCTGCGCGCTTCGCGGTACAGCTCGACGCCGCGCCAGAACACGTGGCCGATGCCTTTGATCATCGGGCTGTGCGGATCTTCCTCGGTCTCGCACTTCGCATGATGCTTGCGGTGGATCGCCACCCACTCCTTCGTGATCATCGACGTGGTCAGCCAGACCCAGAAGCGGAAGAAGTGCGCGATGACCGGATGGAAATCGACGCCGCGATGCGCCTGGCTGCGATGCAGATACAGGGTGACCGCGAAGATGGTGATCTGGGTCGCGACCAGCAGGTAGATCAGCAGCGGACCCCAGCCGGCCTGCAGCAGACCGGCGGCGAGAAAGTCGAACAGAGACAAGGACATGGCGCGGCGACTCGATGAGGAACTCTTGAATGATGGGGACGGACGATGACGATTGCCATACGTGCGGCCCCGTACGGTGAGCCGGCAAGCGGTATGGATGTCGCAGATCCACGCGTTTTCCGTGCGCGGTTCATCGTGCCAGAGAGGTTCGCGCCGTGCGGGCGGTCTGTGGAATCATGCCGCCATGTCGATCTACGCCCTCAAACCCAAATTCCAGGCGCTGCTGCGCCCGCTGGTCGGTCGTCTGCACGCACTGGGGGTCACCGCCAATCAGGTGACCCTGGCCGCCTGCGCGATCTCGATCGCCCTCGGCATCTGGCTGTACGCGGCGGCGCCCGGGCCGGCCGCTTTTCTGCTGGTACCGCTGTGGATGTTCCTGCGGATGGCCTTCAACGCCATCGACGGCATGCTGGCGCGCGAATTCGGCCAGCAGTCGAAGCTCGGCGCCTACCTCAACGAACTCACCGATGTCGTCGCCGATGCCGCACTGGCGCTGCCGTTCGCGGCGGTCGCGCCCTTCGCGCCGGTGTGGGTGGCGACGTTCGTGGTGCTGGCGGGGCTGAGCGAATTCGCTGGCGCGCTGGGGCCGACCGTCGGCGCGACCCGGCGCTACGACGGCCCGATGGGCAAGAGCGACCGGGCCTTCGTGCTGGGCGCCATCGCGCTGTGGCTCGGCATCGCCGGGCTGCTGCCGTCATGGACGGCATGGCTGTTCCCGGCGCTGTGCGCGCTGGTCGCCTGGACCATCGTGCGCCGCGTGCGCAACGCGCTGCGCGAGGCGCGCTGATCGTCGATATCCACCTACTCGTCGATATCCACCCATCGTCGCCGCCCGCCGAAAGCCGGTGCACAACGATTGAGCCTCCGGCATCGAACTTCGATACTTGATCGATCCCGACCTGCGGCACGTCCGCCGCGCCCCCGATAGCGCGTCCCTCGTTGTCGGAACACCCCACTCAGCGAGGACCGCTTCACACCATGTCAGCTCTTACGTCAGACCCGCGACGCTGCACCGAACACGGCTTCGCCACCCACGACGACGTCTCGCTGTTCTACCGCCACTGGCCGGCGCAGGGCGACGCATCCACCGGCGCCATCGTCCTGATCCATC
This sequence comes from Thermomonas sp., assembly GCA_020692565.1. Lineage (GTDB taxonomy): Bacteria > Pseudomonadota > Gammaproteobacteria > Xanthomonadales > Xanthomonadaceae > Lysobacter_I. Next base: position 131,992 of record JAIMKJ010000007.1, on the reverse strand, counting down.
GCGGCCACGAACACTCGGGACGCATGGCCCATCTCGCCGACGAACTCGGCCTGCCGGACTTCGACGTCTTCGCCTACGACATGCGCGGCCACGGGCGCTCGCCCGGTGCGCGCGGCGACAGCCCCGGCTTCGCGACGTCGGTGCGCGACCTGCAGACCTTCGTCGATCACATCGCCGCGGTGCACGGCGTGAACGTCGCGGATGTCGTGATCGTGGCGCAGAGCGTCGGCGCGGTGCTCGCCAGCACATGGGCCCACGATTACGCGCCGAAGATCCGCGGCCTGGTGCTGGCGTCGCCGGCCTTCAAGGTCAAACTCTATGTACCGTTCGCGCGTCCCGGCCTGGCGCTGATGCGCAAGCTGCGCGGCAATTTCTTCGTCAACAGCTACGTGAAGGCGAAGTTCCTCACCCACGATCCCGAACGCATCGCCAGCTACGAATCCGACCCGCTGATCTCGCGTCCGATCTCGGTCAATGTCCTGCTGGGGCTGTACGAAGCCGCCGACCGCGTGGTCGCCGACGCCGCCGCGATCACCCTGCCGGTGCAGTTATTGATCTCCGGTAGCGACTGGGTGGTGCATCACGCGCCGCAGCACGCCTTCTTCGAGCGCCTGACCAGTACGCGCAAGGAAAAGCATCTGCTGCCTGGCTTTTTCCACGATACGCTCGGCGAGCGCGACCGCAAGCTCGCGACCGACAGGATCCGCGGCTTCGTGCGCGGCCTGTTCGACGACCCGCCGGCACAGGTGTCGCTGCGCGACGCGCATCGCAGCGGTTTCACCGCGGACGAATCGCGCGCGTTGGGCCAACCGCTGCCGTGGTACACGCCGCGCGGCGCGTACTGGGCGATCACGCGCGCGTCGCTGAAACTCGGCGGCCTGCTGTCGCGCGGCATCGCGCTGGGCCACGCCACCGGTTTCGACTCCGGCAGCACCCTGGATTACGTGTATCGCAATCAGGCGCAGGGCATGCCGGTCATCGGCACGATGATCGACCGCACCTATCTCGATTCCATCGGCTGGCGCGGCATCCGCGTGCGCAAGGCCCACGTCGAGGAACTGCTGCGCAAGGCCTTCGCGCGGGTGAGCGCACGCGGGCTGCCGCTGCGGGTGATGGACGTCGCCGCCGGTCATGGCCGCTACGTACTGGACGCCATCGCCGCGAACACAGCGAAGCATGCTGCGAAACCGGCATCGATCCTGCTGCGCGACTACAGCGACATCAACGTGCGCGACGGTCGCGCGCTGATCGCCGAGCGCGGCCTGGCCGACATCGCGCAGTTCGTGCAGGGCGATGCCTTCGACCGCGACGATCTGGCGAAGGTCTCGCCGTCGCCGACGGTGGCAGTGGTGTCGGGGTTGTACGAGCTGTTTCCCGACAACGATCAGGTGGCCGCGTCGCTGGCGGGCATCGCCGCCGCGGTGCCGCCGGGCGGCTGTCTGGTCTACACCGGCCAACCGTGGCACCCGCAGCTGGAATTGATCGCGCGCGCGTTGACCAGCCATCGCCAGGGCCAGGCGTGGGTGATGCGCCGACGCACCCAGGCGGAGATGGATCAGCTGGTCGAAGCCGCCGGTTTCCGCAAGCTGGAGCAACGCATCGACGGCTTCGGGATTTTCACGGTGTCGCTGGCGGTGCGCGAGGGATGAGCGCCAGTCCTTTTCTGGATCGTGGCGATGGTCTTCTACGGGTACGCAGGGCAAAAGCCAAATCCCCCCGCTGCCAGCTGCGCTGGCATCGACCCCCTTTTTCAAAGGGGGTAAGCAACCCAGTTGCTTCCATTCTAGACGCTTGCGGACCTCTCGCTTCGGATCATTTAGTTTCGAATCATCTCGCTTCAAATCATTTCGCTTTAGATCATTTCGTTTCGGATCATTTGCTTCCGAATAACCGCACTTCCAATCCGCTGACCCTGTATTGGACGCCTTCGCTTTTCCCCCCTTTGAAAAAGGGGGGCAGGGGGGATTTGCTTTTCAGGCCCCTGCACCATGCATAACGGCACCCGCGCAATTCCTTCCCCCACCAAACGCCCCTGGAAACAGGCCGCAACCTGGCTGGCCTTCCTCGCCCCGTTCTTCTATCTGAGCTACGGCTTCGCGAACCATCTCGCGTCGCAGCGCAGCGATGTGGGCGCAGTGGTGTTCGACTGGGAGCGCAGCGTGCCCTTCGTCGCATGGACGATCGTTCCCTACTGGTCGATCAATCTGTTCTACGGCCTGTCGCTGTTCCTGTGCCGCACGCGCGACGAACTGCACGCGCACGGCCGTCGCCTGCTGACTGCGCAACTGGTGGCGGTGAGCTGCTTCCTGCTGTTTCCGCTGGGCTTCACCTTCGCGCGGCCGGACAGCGACGGCATCCCCGGGATGTTCTTCGCCGCACTCACCAGCTTCGACAAGCCGTTCAACCAGGCGCCTTCGCTGCATATCGCGCTGCTGGTGATCCTGTGGGATCTGTACCGTCGCCTGCTGCCGCGCGGTCTGCACTGGCTGCTGCACGGCTGGTCGCTGCTGATCGCAGTCTCGGTGTTGACCACCTATCAGCATCACTTCATCGATATCCCCACCGGCGCACTGCTCGGCCTGCTCTGCCTGTGGCTGTGGCCGCTCGATGCCGCCAGTCCGTTGCGCAGCGCACGGGTCGCGCGCGAACCGAAGCGTTGGCGGCTCGCGCTGTTCTACGCCATCGGCGCGGCTGCGTGCTTCGCGCTGGCGACGTTCGGCGGCATCGCCCTGTGGCTGTGCTGGCCCGGCGGCGCGCTGCTGATGGTCGCGCTGCATTACGCGGTCTTCGGCGCCGAAGGTTTCCAGAAAGACGCCGACGGTCGCATGTCGCACGGCGCGCGCTGGCTGCTGGCGCCGTATCGGCTGGGCGCGTGGATCAATTCGCGGCTGTGGACCGCACGCGTCGCGCCTGCGGTGCGGATCGCCGACCGCGTGTGGCTGGGGCGCATGCCGTCCGCCGCGCAGGCGCGCGCCCTCGGCATCGCGCGGATCGTCGATGTCAGCGCCGAACTGTCGCCGCCGCCCGGCATTCCGGCGCGCTGCTTGCCGATGCTCGATCTGATCGCGCCCACGCCCGCGCAACTCATGACAGCGGCCGATGCCATCGAGACGCAGCTGCGCGACGGCGGGGATGTGCTGGTCTGCTGTGCGCTGGGTTACTCGCGCAGCGCGGCGACGGTCGCGGCCTGGCTGCTGCATACCGGCCGCGCCGAGCATGCCGAAGAAGCCGTCGCCCGCATCCAGAAGCAGCGCCCGCAGCTGGTACTGCACGATGCGCATCGGCTGGCGTTGTCGCAACTCGCCGCGTACTCGCCGGTCACGCACGCATGACGACACCTGCACTTGCGACTTCCGGACTCGACGCCGAAGGCCGCGCGCGCTGCGCGGCGATGGCGCGCTGGCTCGAAGCCGCTTCGACGCTGGGTGCGCTGGCGCTGTGCTGCGCGGTGGTCGCGACGCTGGGCACGCTCGCGCATGCGTGGCGCGACGCGGCGCTGGGCTTCGCACTGATCGCACTCGCGCTGACGCCGGTCGAACGTTACCTCGCGCTGCGGATACGCTTCGATGCCGGACTGTTCGCCGATCTGACTACCGCGCGGATCAACGACCTCGCCGCGCTGGATGCCGGTCTGTCTGCGCTCGGCGTCGGCAAAGACACGCCATCGCTGCGCACGCTCGACGACCGGCTCGAAGGCGCTCGCCGTCTGTGGCGACGATACGCGCTGACCGTCGGTCTGCAGGCCGCGTCCGTCGCGATCACGGTTGCCTTTGCCTGATTCGCGGCTACCATCGTCGCTCGAACCCCGCACAGGAGCCGTCGGCCGATGCTGGAAAGACTGGTCGCCTCACTCATCATCGGCTTCGTGCGCCTGCTCACCGGCGCGCAGGCGTTCTGGCGCAGCGGTCGTCCGAACGCAGCGCAGCGGATCTTTTTCGCGAACCACGCCAGCCACGGCGATTTCGTATTGCTGTGGGCGTCGCTGCCGCCGTGGCTGCGCCGGCGCACGCGGCCGGTGGCCGGCGCCGACTACTGGAACAAGAGCGCGCTGCGCCATTTCATCGGCGGCCGGGTGTTCCGCGCGGTGCTGATCGATCGCGAACGCAAGGAAGGAAGCCCCGACCCCATCGAACAGATGGTCGCGGCGCTGGCCGGCGGCGATTCGCTGATCCTGTTTCCGGAAGGCACGCGCAACACCACCGATGCGGTGCTGCTGCCGTTCAAGAGCGGCCTGTTCCACCTCGCGAACCGCTATCCCGACGCCGAGCTGGTGCCGGTGTGGATCAACAATCTCGCCCGGGTCATGCCCAAGGGCCAGCCGATCCCGATCCCGCTGCTGTGCACGGTCACCTTCGGCGCCGCATTGCCGCGCATCGACGGCGAAGACAAGAGCGTGTTCCTCGAACGCGCGCGCGCGGCGATGCTCGCACTGCGCCCCGATCACGGCGAAGACGACAACGCATCATCCGATCTTCCGGAGTCACGCTGATGGAAAACCCGTTCCCTTCGATGTACGCGCTGCCGATCTTCGCCGGCGCGGTCGCGGTGTTGATCGTCGCGTCGGTGATCGGCCTGATCCTGAAGCTGCGTTTCGCCCCGGAAGAGCCGCACGGCGTCATCGACAATCTCAACAGCCGCATCCGCGCGTGGTGGTGGATGGTCGGGGTGCTGGCGGTCGCGTTCTGGCTGGGCAAGGGCGGCGTGATCGTGCTGTTCGCCCTGCTGTCGTTCTTCGCGCTGCGCGAATACATCACCCTGTGCTACACGCGCCGCGGCGATCATCTGGTGCTGCTGCTGGCGTTCTTCATCGCGCTGCCGGTGCAGTACGCGCTGATCTGGATCGACTGGTACGGGCTGTATTCGATCTTCATCCCGGTCTACGCCTTCCTGCTGCTGCCGATCTTCGCTGCACTGGGCGCCGACACCACCCGCTTTCTCGAACGCGCCTCGAAAGTGCAGTGGGGGCTGATGATCTGCGTGTTCTGCCTCTCGCACGTGCCGGCGATCATGACGTTGAACATCCCCGGTTATGAAGGCCGCAACCTGCTGCTGATCGCCTTCCTCGTCCTGGTGGTGCAGGGAAGCGACGTGCTGCAGTACATCTGGGGCAAGCTGCTGGGCAAGCACAAGGTCGCACCCGAACTGTCGCCGTCGAAAACCTGGGAAGGCCTGATCGGCGGCGTCGTCAGCGCCACCGTGCTGGGCGCCGCGCTGCATGGCATCACCCCGTTCACCGCACTGGAAGCCGCACTGGTCGCGCTGGTCATCTGCCTGATGGGCTTCTTCGGCGGCCTGGTGATGTCCGCGATCAAGCGGGATAGGGGCGTGAAGGACTGGGGCAGCATGATCGAAGGCCACGGCGGGATTCTGGACCGCCTGGATTCGGTGGTGTTCGCCGCGCCGATCTTTTTCCATATGGTGCGGTATGGGTGGATTTGAAGTGCATCCCGGCCGTAGGGTGAGTTTCGGTAGGATCGGCGCCACCACAACATCGAATTGTTCCCAGTCATAGAGATCGCGATCTGCGCGCGATCCAGCCAACCCAGGAGCCGCATGAAAACCAGCACCAAGGCCATCCTGATTTCCATCGCGATCGTGATGCTCCCGGTCGTGATGACACTTGCCTACGTCTATATCTATATTCCGACGCTTTACACGCCGGAGAAATTGCATGCACAGCAGGAAGAGAGTTTCCTGCAGGGTCGGGAATTCGGAAAGACCTCGAACGAGGAAGGCTGTTTCGTGGAAGCCAGGGTTCGCGCGGGGAACCGGAGTCTGGATGCGATCAATGCCGGACCCTGGCTTTCGGGCTGTCTCTACGCCAGCGATATGAGTCCCGGCTTCTGCGATGGCATCCCGCCGCCGCGCGACGAGCCGGACCTGGATCGGCAAAAAGCGATATGTGCCAAGCGGAAGGTAGGCGAGTACTGCCTGTACTTCATGCCCACCGTAGAAGCTTTCTGCCACCAGCAGTAAGACGAATCCGCGCAGGGTTTCTACCATTCATCTGCAAGGTTTGCGGACGTATCATCACGATCTCATCGAACCCGCCAGCCCCATGCCCGAACTCCCCGAAGTAGAAACCACGCGTCGCGGCCTGGCGCCGCATCTGGAAGGCCATCGCGTGGTCGGGGTGACGCTGCGCCGGCCGGATCTGCGCTGGCCGATTCCGCACGAGATCGAAACGCTGTTGCCGTCGCAGACGATCCTGTCGATCCGGCGGCGCGCGAAGTATCTGTTGATGGAGACGCCCGCAGGTTCGGCGCTGTGGCATCTGGGGATGTCGGGGAGTCTGCTGGTGTTGCCGGCGGACACGCCGGTGCGGGCGCACGATCATGTGGATGTGGTGATTGCGGGGGATGCTGCGGCGTCGGTGGCCCCCGCCCCAGCCCTCCCCCGCACGCGCGGGAGGGAGCAGCGCGCGGGGGGGAGGGAGAAAGAAGAGTTGCAGACCACGCGCGTGCTGCGCTTCAACGATCCGCGACGGTTCGGGTGTCTGCTGTGGCAGCCGCCGGGCGAAACCCACGAGCTGCTGCGCGGACTCGGGCCGGAGCCGCTGTCGGACGACTTCGGCGGCGATCTGCTGTTCGAGCGCAGCCGCGGGCGCAAGGTACCGGTGAAGGCGTTTCTGATGGATCAGAAGATCGTGGTCGGCGTGGGCAATATCTATGCGGCCGAAGCGTTGTTCGCGGCGGGGGTGTCGCCGCTGCGCGCGGCGGGCAAGGTGTCGCGCGAACGCTACGCGGCGATCGCGGCCGAGATCCGCCGCATCCTGACCTACGCCATCGCCCGCGGCGGCACCACGCTGCGCGACTTCATCAGCCCGGACGGCGCGCCGGGTTACTTCGAGCAGGAGCTGTCGGCCTACGGCCGCGGCGGCGAACCCTGCCCGCGCTGCGGGCGACCGCTGAAGCAGGCGATGCTGGCGCAACGGGCCACGGTCTGGTGCGGGCATTGCCAGCGCTGACGGGGGCGACCGGGGCTGCGGTATAGTCGGCCTCCGAACGTTGGGGCTCCGAGCCTGTCCATGAGCGAAAGCGAACACGCCGACATCACCCAATGGCTCGACGCCGCACGCGACGGCGACCGCGCCGCGCTGGATCGCGTCCTGGGCACGCTGTACCACGAGCTGCACGCGATGGCGCGGCGCCAGTTGGCCGGGCAGTACGGGCAGACGCTGGACGCGACCGCGCTGGTCCACGAGGCGTATCTGAAACTGATCGGCCGCCGCGACGTGCAGTTCGACGACCGCGCGCATTTCTTCGCCTACGCCGCTTCGGCGATGCGCAGCGTGGTGGTGGATTACGCCCGCCAGCGCCTGGCGCAGAAGCGCGGCGGCGACCTGCACCGGGTGACCGAGCTGCCGGACGACGTGGAAGGCGGCCTGCGCCTGGACGAAGACATGCTGGGCCTGGACACCGCGCTGACCAAGCTGGCGGCGGTGGACGTGAAGCTGGCCCAGGTGGTGGAGCTGCGCTATTTCGCCGGGCTGTCGGAACAGGAAATCGCCGAACTGCTGAAGCGCTCCGAGCGCAGCATCCGCCGCGACTGGCAGAAGGCACGGCTGTTCCTGCTGGCATCCCTGGGCGACGAGAACGGCCAGCGGTAGAGCGGACTTCAGGCTGCTGCTCCCAACGATTCGGCGACACTTCAGCGGCCTGAAGGCCGCTCTACACCGACTGAAGGTCGCGCTACACCGACTGAAGGTCGCGCTACACCGACCGTACTCCACATGCGGTCGCGCGCGCCGCGTGCGACCATGATCGTCCCGCTCCGGACCACGCCGCCGACCGATGGATGCCGAACGCTGGCAGCGGCTGTCGCCGCTGCTCGACGCGCTGCTCGAACTGGATGCCGAAGGCCGCAAGGCGCGGCTGGAAACGCTGCGCGAGGAAGACCCGGCGCTGGCGGACGAGCTGCAGGTATTGATGACGCTGGAGGACGACAACGAGGACTTCCTCTCGGAACCCCTGGTGACGCCGCCGCCGATGGCGAAAGCGGAATCGATGATCGGGCCGTACAAGCTCGACCGCATGCTCGGCGAGGGCGGCATGGGCCAGGTCTGGCTGGCGCGCCGCGCCGACGGCCTGTACCAGCGTCGGGTGGCCCTGAAACTGCTGCGCCCCGGTCTGGCCGACCCGAACCTGCGCCAGCGCTTCACCCGCGAACGCCAGATCCTCGCCCGCCTCGGCCACCCGCATATCGCGCGGCTGCTCGACGCCGGCATCAGCACCGACAACCAGCCTTACCTCGCGCTGGAATACGTGGAGGGCGAACCGATCACCGACTGGTGCCGCAGCCGCGATCTGGGCATCGAAGCGCGGCTGAAACTGGTCCTGCAGGTCTGCGAAGCGGTCAGCCACGCGCACGCGAACCTGATCGTGCATCGCGATCTGAAGCCGTCGAACATCATGGTCACGCCGCTGGACGAAGTGCGGCTGCTGGATTTCGGCATCGCCAAATTGCTGGACGGCTCGGAACCGGGCCGCGACAACACCCGCACCGAGGTGCGCGCCTTCACCCTGCACTACGCCGCGCCGGAGCAGATCCGCGGCGAGCCGGTCACCACGATGACCGATGTGTATTCGCTGGGCGTGGTGCTGTACGAGCTGATGGCGGAAACCAAGCCGTACCGGCTGAAACGACAGAGCGATGCCGAATGGGAGGAGGCGATCCTGATCTCCGACCCGCAGAAGCCGTCGGCCAACCTGCTGCGCGAGGCCGACAGCGACCCCTCCCGCACCCAGGCGCTGCGTCGGCGCGCGAAGGAAATCGCCGGCGATCTGGACAACATCGCACTGAAGGCGCTGTCCAAACGGCCGGAACACCGCTATCCGTCGGTGGAGGCGATGGCGCTGGATCTGCACCGTTATCTGGAAGGCAAACCGGTGCTGGCGCGACCGCAGAGCATGGCCTACCGCACCCACAAATTCGTGCAGCGCCATCGCTGGGCGCTGGCGACCACCGCACTGATGCTGGCGATGCTGACGTCGGCGCTGGTGCTGGTGACCTGGCAGGCGCGGCAGGCGGTGCGCGAGGCCAGCCGCGCGCAGGCGCTGCAGCGGTTCGTGACCAATCTGTTCGAGCAGGCCGGCGGCGGCGACATCGGCGGCAAACCCGGGCCGCTGGATGTGCGCAAACTGCTGGAAGCCGGCGAGCAGCGCGGCAACCGCGAACTGGCGCGGCAGCCGCTGGACCGCGCGGAGCTGTTCGGGGTGATCGCGCGGCTGCGCCTGGGGCTGGGCGATTACCGCGAGGCCGAGCGCCTGCTGCAGACCCAGAGCGCGATCATCGATGGCCTGACCGACGCGCCCGACAGCCTGCGGCTGGCATCGACCACCGACTACGGCCGCACCCTGCGTCTGCTGGGCCGTCCGGCCGTCTGCGTCGTGCGGATGCAGCCGCTGGAAGCCGACGCCCGGCGCCACCAGCGCCAACTGCCGGTGCAGGCGGCCGAGTTCTATTCGGAACTGGGCCGCTGCCAGCGCGACGAGGGCAATCCGCGCACGGCGCGCCTGCTCTACCAGCGCTCGCTGGAAGTGCGGCGCAATGCGCTGGACGACACTGCCGGCGTGGTCGAGAACCTGGCCGACCTGGCCGATCTGGAACGCGACGCCGGCAATACCGAAGCCGCCCTGCTGGGCTTCCGCAACGCGCTGGCGCAGCTGAAGGCCAGCGTGGGCAACCGCCATCCGCTGGCGATCGGCCTGCTGCAACGCCTGTGCGATCTGGAACGCAGCGCCGGCCAACTGATCGTCGCCGAGCGCGACTGCCACGACGCCCTGAGCCTCGCCCTGGACCGCCACGGCGACCAACATCCGTCGAGCGTCAACGCGCGCCGCCAACTTGCCGCGATCCACGTCGACCTGGGCCGCTTCCGCGAAGCCGGCGAGGCCTACCGCGCCAGCCAACCCTGGCTGGTGGCACGGGTGGGCCGTCAGCACGTGGACGTGGCGCGCGACGACAACAGCCTGGGCATCGTGGCCTGGGAACTCGGCGACATCGATACGGCCCTGCGTCACCTCGACCGCGCGCTGGCGGTGCTGCGCAAGGATCCGACGTCCGCGCTTTACCAAGGCGTGCTGTTCAACAAGGGCATGGTGCTGCACGACGCCGGACGCCATCAGGCCGCGCTGCCGCTGCTGCTGGAGGTGGAGCGGCTGCGCATCGTCCGCCTGGGCAAACAGCACGGGCTGATCGGCGACACCCGGCGCATGATCGGCGAGGTACAGGCCGCGCTCGGCATGGACACCGCAGCGCGCACCCAGCTCGCCAGCGCGGTCGAACTCACCCGTGCCGGTGCCGGTTATGGCCCCTCGCATCCGCATACCCGCCGCGCGGAGCTGTCGTTGGCGTTGTTCGATCTGTCGCGCGACACGCCCGCGCAGGGCGATCCACCGCGCCAGGGCCCATCGGTCGCGGTGTTGGAGGCGCTGGCGGCGTTACCGCGATCCGATCCGGAACTGCGCAAGGTCGCATGGCTGGCATCCACCGCCATCGCCCTGCAGCACTGCCGCGAACCCGGGATGGGCGACGGGCCGCAGAGGCTGGACGATATCGCCGAGGAAATCGCGGCCGCGCTGCCCGAAGGCGGCGCCATCGCGCGCACGTTCGAACAGGAACGCGGCCGCTGCCGCTGACACCGTCAGGAGAACCGCATGACCACGATCCGACCCCTGCTGATTTCGCTCGCCTTCGCCGCCTCGCTGCCGGCCGGCAGCGGCTGCGCCCGCTCGCAGCCCCATGCCGGCGCCGCGCAGCCCGCTGCTGCCGGAACCGGCGCGATCGAGGGCCGCATCCTGCATCCGGCGCACGTCGTGCCGGCGCTGCGCATCTGCGCCATCGGCAGCGGCGCACCGGCGGAAGCGAAACGCATCTGCATCGATACCCGCCCAGGCCAGGACACGTACCGGATCGAAGGCCTGCCGCCGGACGATTACGTCGTGATCGCCGCCTGCAACACCGGGCCGCATCGGGTCGGCGGACATGTGCAGCAGGTGCAATGCATCCGCGCGCCCTGCCCGGACATGCCGGCCTCGGTGGCGGTGACTGCGGGCGCGAAGGTCGCGGGCATCGACATCAACGGGTTCTACGAGCAGCGCGACGATTTCCCGGCCATGCTGCCCGACTGACTGCGGCCGGCCGCGCTGGAGCGTGCTTCGGCGCTGTCTGGTTCACACGGGCCACGCGCGAGCGCTGGCGAATGCTGTTCCGCACGGCCATCGCCCGGGACGGCCCGCCGCCCCGGGGCGTCGCGCACGCGATCAGTATTTCACCGAGCACCCGTACGGCCGCGTCAACGTGACGCTGACCGCCTTGCCCGCCGCCAGCTCGGCCAGGGCCTGCGGCACGTACTGCGTCGCCTTGGCGATATCGCCGGCATCGGCGCTCGGGATGCTGTCGATGCCGCCGGCATAGCGCAGCACGCCCTTCGGATCGATGACGTACATGTGCGGCGTGGTCTTGGCGCCGTAGGCGCGGCCGGCGGTGCCGGTCGGATCGAGGAGGTAGGCGGTCTGGGCGGCGCTCGCCTGGCTGCGGACGCGTTCGGCGGCGGCGCCATCGACATGCCCCTGTTTGCCCGGGGCCGATGAGTTGATGCTCAGCCACACAACGCCCTTGCCGATCGCGTCGCGCTGCTGCTTCTGCATGTTGTCGGCGCCGTAGTGCTTCTTGACGAACGGGCACTCGTGATTGGTCCACTCGAGCACGACGGTCTTGCCGGCGAACTCCGCCAGCGAGCGCGTCTTTCCGGTCGAATCGACCAGTTTGATGGCCGGGGCGGGTTTGCCGACCGCCGCGGCGGCGGACGCGCCGGCAGCCGCGTCGGAGGCGGCGCAGGACGTCGATGCGGCGGCGGCGAACAGCCATGCAGTGGCGAGCAGTGGGGCTTTCATCGGTCGGTCTCCTCGTGTCGGTAAGTTCACATCGAACGGATCGCGTCGGCGACGCCATCCGCGGTCAACAGTTGCGGCAGCACGCGGGGCGCGCCGCCGTCGGGGGGATAGAGCACGTACAGGGGCACGCCGTTCCGGCCGTAGCGTTGGAGGTAGCGCGTGATCGCCGCGTCCTGGCGCGTCCAGTCGCCCTTGAGGTAGGCGACGTCGTGCGCGGCGAGGGCCTCGCGCACGGTGTCGGTGGACAGCGCGACGCGTTCGTTGGCGAGGCAGGTGATGCACCAGGCAGCGGTCATGTTGACCAGGACCGGGCGGCCGGCCGCGCGCAGCTCGGCGAGACGCGGCTCGCTCCACGGCTCGGCATCGGCCTCGCTGGTCCGCACGCTGGCGCTTGCCGGCACCGGCGCCGACAGCGGCAGGCCGAGCGCCAGCACCAGCGCCGCCGCGGACACCAAGACCGCCGTCGCGCGGAGCCGCGGCGAGCGCATCGCCGGCCGGCGCCCAAGCAGCCACAGCGCGAAGGCCAGCGCGGTCAGGGCGGCGAGCAGCCAGGCCATGCCGAGCGGCGAGGTCTGTTCGCCGTACACCCACAGCAACCAGACCACGGTCAGGTACAGCGGGAACGCGAGCAGCTGGCGGAAGCCTTCCAGCCACGGGCCCGGACGCGGCAATGCGCGGGCCAGCGCCGGTACGAACCCCAGCAGCAGCATCGGTGCGGCGAGGCCGAGGCCGAGCGCCGCGAACACCGCGAGCGCCGTCGCGGCCGGCTGCGCCAGTGCCCAGCCGAGCGCCGTGCCCATGAACGGCGCGGTGCACGGGCTTGCGACGACGACCGCGAGCGCGCCGGTGAAGAACGACGCGCGCGCGCCGTGGCCTTCCGTCAGCCGCTGGCCTGCGCCCATGAAGCGCCCGCCGAACTCCCACACGCCGGAGAACGACAGCGCCATCGCGAACAGCAGCAAGGCGACGCCGGCCACGAAGCGCGGCTCCTGCAGCTGGAAACCCCAGCCGAGCTGTTCGCCGCCCGCGCGCAGCGCGAGCAGCACACCGGCGAGCAGCAGGAACGTCGCGACGATGCCGAGCGCGTACCAGACGCCGTGCCGGCGCAGTTCGGCGCGGTCGTCCGCGGAGCCCAGCGCGCCCAGCGCCTTGATCGACAGCACCGGGAACACGCACGGCATCAGGTTCAGGATCAGGCCGCCGATGAAAGCGAACAGCAGCGCCGGTAGCAGGCTGAACGGTGCGACGGCATTACCCGGCAGGGGCGTCGCTGCGGCAGGCGTCGGCGCGGCCGCCCCCGCGGTGGCGACGGCGAAGCGCCAGGCCGTGCCGTCGCCGTCGACCGCGACCAGGGCGACGTCCGCCGGCAGCGCGGTGAAGTACTCGCTTTTCGGCCAACGCGCCTGCCAGCCATCGGCCGTGCGTTGCCACTGCGGCTGCGCGCCGTTGGCGACGACCTCCGGGGTCTCGGGAAACCATCGCCACTGCGCCGGCACGGCGGCGGCGTCGAGACCGCGCAGCGTCAGGGCGATGGCATCGCTGTCCTCGGCGACCGCGAGCGTCGCCGTTGCCGCGCGCGGCAGGTCGGCGCGCGCGGCGGCGAAATCGCCGCGCCAGCGCGGATCGACATCGGCCTTCGGCGCGACCGGAAGTTCCAGCGCGTAATCGGCCTTGCCGGGAAGGCATTCGACCTCGCAGATCAACCAGCGCGCCGACGCGCGCACCGGCAGCGACGGCCTGGCGTAATCGGCCGGGATCGTGATCGAGACCGGCAGCAGCCGGCGCTCGCCGTAACCGAAGTTGACGATATCGGCGAGTTCGAAGCGCTGCGGATGCGGCCACGCGATCGCTTCGACGACGACACCGTCGGGCAGCGCGAGGTCGAGTTCGGTCGGCAGCCCCGAATCCCCCGGGTTGCGCCAGTACGTGTGCCAGTGCGGATCGTGCTCCAGCAGCAGCCCGAGCGTCAGCCGCGCGCCGGGCACCGCCGCGGTCGCTTCGGCGACCAGCCGGGACTGCAGGTGGTCGGTCCGCACCGGTGGCGATGCGGCTTCGGCGGCGGTCGCCGGCGCCAGCAGCGCGGTGAGCAGGACCAGCAGGGCGAACGGGCGGATCATCCGGGCGGCGGTCCTGGTGGACGAGCGTGGGGGCGGGCGTGGGGGCGGGCGTGGGGGCCGTGCGCTGGAGACGGGAGCGGCTGCGCGATCCCGTCCAAGCTAATCGCCCCGGCGAGGTTCACCACCTGCCAGAAGTCAGGGCTTGCGACATCCATCGTGTCCGCGCTCGACCCATGAAAGACATCGCGGCGGTGAACGCGATCCAGCCCTCCCGCGGCAGCGGTCGGCCGGCTATGCTGGCGGCCATTTTTCGGAGAGTCGAACCATGACGATCAGCGAGTACACGAAGGTCTACCGGGGCAAGCGGGTGGTCGACTTCAAGATGGGCGATTCGCCGACGGCCGGCGATATCGCCTACCGCCTGGCGCAGGAATACGACAGCAGCGAAAGCCAGAGCGAACTGCTCGAGGATTTCTTCTCGAAGGTCGGCCCGGACTCGATCGAAACGCTGATCATCGGCCCCTGGTCGGAGGCCTCCAGCGACAGCCCGCAGGGTTTCATCGACGGCCTGATCGCGCGCCGGGCCGAACTTGGCGGATTGAAGGCCTTGTTCGTGGGCGACATGACCTACGAGGACTGCGAGATCTCATGGATCATCCAGTCCTCGTACAACGAACTGCTGACCGCCTTCCCCGGCCTCGAATCGCTGCGCGTGCGCGGCTCCACCGATCTGAAGCTGCAGCCGTTCGTCCACGCGAACCTGCAGGAACTGGCGATCGAATGCGGCGGACTGCCCTCGCAGCTGGTGGAAGCCATCGCGGCGTCCACGCTGCCCGCGCTCCGGCATCTCGAGCTCTGGCTCGGAGACGACGGCTACGGGTTCGATGGCGACGTCGATACGTACCGGCGCCTGCTCGCGGCGATCGGGCCGGAGCGGCTGCGTTATCTCGGCCTGCGCAACGCCATGATCAGCGACGACCTGGCGGAATGGTTGGCCGCGGAGCCCTGGCTGGGGTCGCTGCAGACCCTCGACCTGTCGCTCGGCACGATCGGCGATATCGGCGCGCGCGCGCTGCTGGCAAGCCCGAACCTCGGCGGGATCGAGCGCATCGACCTCAGCCATCACTACATCTCGGCCGAGGTCCAACAACAGTTGCGCGCGCTTCCGTGCGCCGTGATTCTCGATGATCCGGAGCAGGAAGACGACGGCGATCGATACGTCGCCGTCGCCGAGTAGCGCGGGACGCATGAGCCGCCTGTTGCTGGTCGGCCCCGCGGACAGCCGCCGCATCGCCTGGCTGCAACGCGCGCTGCTCGAACAGGGTTCGGCGCCGGCGCGCGTCGTCGGCTACGAATCGCTGCTCCGGGACGCCTCGATGCTCCAGGATGCGGTTGTTCCCGGCATGGTCGTGCCCGATACGATCGTGAAGCTCGAGTCGCCGGGCGAATCCCCGGCCGTCCACGCCGCGCTGCTCCGCCGCGGCTGGGAATCGTCCGGCTGCATGGGCGCCGCACCGGAAACGATGGCGCGGGGCGAACTCGCCTACCAGCATCTGTGGTTCGCCGGCTTCAAAAGCGTACTGGAGTCGCTGCCCACGTGTCTGCGCTACCTGAATCCTCCCGCCGACCTCGTCCGCATGGCGGACAAGCTCGCCTGCCAGCAACGACTGGCCGCCGCGGGCGTCGCGGTGCCGGCAATGCTGGGACCGATCCTCGGCTACGAAGACCTGCGCGAGCGCCTGCGCAAGGCAGGCTGCAGCCGCGTCTTCGTCAAGGCGCGCTACGGGTCTTCCGGTGCCGGCGTGCTTGCCTACGCCTGCAATGCGCGCGGGGGCGAAGTCGCCTACGGCTCGGCCGAACTGGTCGAGCAGGGCGGCAGGCACCGCATCTTCAATTCGCTGCGGCAACGGCGTTACCAGCGGCGGGACGAGATCGCATCACTCGTCGACCTGTTGGCGGCGCAGGGCGCGTACCTGGAGCAATGGATCCCGAAGCCGGAATGGCCCGGCCGGACGGGCGCACATTTCGATGTGCGGGTGGTCGCGCTGGATGGCCAGCCGCGACAGCGCGTCGCCCGCGTCGGCGAAGGCGCGCTGACCAACCTGCACCTGGGCAACGAGCGCGGCAGGCTGGATGCGTGGCTCGACCACGCGGCGATGCGGACGCTGGAATCGGCGACGATGCAGGCCGCAGCCGCATTCCCCGACAGCCGCAACATCGGTTTCGACCTGATCGTGCGCGGAAGCCGCGCCTGGGTGCTCGAGGCGAACGGCTTCGGCGATCTGCTCCCCGATCTGCGCCACCGCGGCCGGACCACCTACGAGGACCAGGCCGCGCTGGTCGCGGACCGCGCCGTGCCCGCGGAGCGCGTCCATGGCTGAGGCCCCGCTTCCGGACATGCACCGGATCGTCGGCAGTCACGATGTCGTGCTGCTGACCCTCGACACATTGCGGTTCGATGCGGCACAGCGCTGCTTCGAGCGGGGCGAGTTGCCGGTGCTTTCGGCACACTTGCCGGCGGCGGGATGGGACCGCCGGCACACGCCCGCCAGCTTCACCTTCGCCGCGCATGCCGCGTTCTTCGCCGGGTTCCTGCCGACGCCCGCGCGCCCCGGGCCGCATCCGCGCCTGTTCGCGATGGAGTTCGAGGGCAGCGAGACGATCGCGCCGGAGACGTTCGTGTTCCGCGACCGGGCCGACATCGTCGGCGGCTTCCGCGACCAGGGGTACCGCACCGTCTGCATCGGCGGCGTGGGCTTCTTCAACCGGCGCAACGCGCTGGGGCGGCAACTGCCGGACCTGTTCGAAGAGAGCCACTGGGAACCGGGCTTCGGCGTGACCGCGCCCGATTCCGCCGCCCGGCAATTCGCGCTCGCCCGCGAACGGCTCCAGGAGGCAGGGCCCCGGCGCTGCTTCCTGTTCGTCAACATCTCGGCGATCCACCAGCCGAACCGCCACTATTTGCCCGGCTGCGACGAGGACGGCTTCGAGAGCCACTGCGCCGCACTGCGCTATGTGGACGCCGAACTGGCGACGCTGTTCGCGGCCCTGCGCGCGCGCGGCCCTGCTTTCGTCATCGTCTGCTCCGACCACGGCACCGCCTACGGCGAGGATGGCTACCACGGCCACCGGCATGCCCATGAGGTGGTGATGACCGTTCCCTACACGCACTTCCTGCTGACGCCATGACCGCGACCGCCCTGTCCGACCTGCTGCGACTGGCGCCCTACCAGGCCTATTCGTATTCGTATCCGCACAAGACGGCGTATCGGCCGATCGCACCGCGGGCGTCGCTCGCTGACGCCTGGGCCGACGAGCCGCGCGATGCCCTGTTCCTCTATCTGCACGTGCCCTTCTGCTCGTACCGCTGCGGCTTCTGCAACCTGTTCGCGCTCGCGCGGCCGGCGCCCGCACAGGTCGAAGCCTACCTGGACCAGATGGACAAACAATTGAAGGTCACCGCCCGCGCCCTGGGCGAGCATCGCTTCGTCCGGTTCGCGCTGGGCGGCGGCACGCCGACCTACCTCGATGCAGGGCAGTTGCGCCGGCTGTTCGACTCGGTGCGTGCGCGGGCCGACATCGACCTCGCCTCGATCCCGGCCGGGATCGAGGTGTCGCCCGAGACCGTCGATGCCGCCCGGCTCGGCGTCTGCCGCGAGGCGGGCATCGACCGGGTCAGCATGGGCATCCAGAGTTTCAGCGACGCCGAGGTGCGGGCACTGGTCCGGCCGCAGCAGCGCGACGTGGTCGAGAACGCCATCGCGCTGATCCGCGGGCACGGGTTCCCCACGCTCAATCTGGATCTCATCTACGGCATCGCGGGGCAGACCGTGGCGAGCTTCCTGGCATCGATCGACTGCGCGCTCGCCTTCCGGCCCGAGGAGTTGTACCTGTATCCGCTGTACGTGCGCCCGCTCACCGGCCTGGACCGGATCGGCGCCAAATCCGGGGGCGGGCGCAGCTTCGCGCTGCAGCCCGAGCCGCTGGACGATCGCCTCGCGCTGTACCGGGCCGGCCGTGATCGCCTGCTCGCGGCCGGCTATACGCAGGTGTCCATGCGCATGTTCCGCGCCGCGCATGCGCCCGACTCCGGCGGCCCCGCGTACTGCTGCCAGAGCGACGGCATGATCGGCATCGGCTGCGGCGCGCGTTCGTATACCCGCGGCCTGCACTATTCCAGCGAATACGGCGTCAGCCGGCGGTCGGTCGCGGACATCCTGCAGCACTATCTGGCGTTGGACGACGCCTCGTTCGCGAGCATCGATTACGGCTTCGTGCTCGATGCCGGGGAACAACGCCGGCGGCACGTCATCCAGTCGTTGCTCGTCCAGCCGGGCCTGGATGTCGAACAGTACCGCGCACGTTTCGGTTCGGACTGTTTCGAGGACCTGCCCCAGCTGCACGAACTGTTCGAACTGGGGCTCGCCACCCGCGAGCACGCGCTCGTCGCGCTCACCGAAGCAGGCCTCGCGCGCGGGGACACCATCGGCCCCTGGCTGGTTTCCAGCCACGTCGCCGAGCGCATGCGCGACTACCGGCCGGATTGACGCGCGT
Source organism: Thermomonas sp. (assembly GCA_020692565.1). GTDB lineage: Bacteria > Pseudomonadota > Gammaproteobacteria > Xanthomonadales > Xanthomonadaceae > Lysobacter_I. The sequence continues at coordinate 113,484 of JAIMKJ010000007.1, read as the reverse complement.
GCATCTGTCGATCCTCTACCGCGGGCGACTGAGCAGTTGCAACTACGACTGCCCGTACTGCCCGTTCGCCAAGACCTACGATTCGCGCGCCGCGCTGCGCCGCGACGCACAGGATCTGGCGCGTTTCGTCGACTGGGCCGCAGGCCAGCAGCAGCGGACCCTGTCGATCCTGTTCACGCCCTGGGGCGAGGGCCTGGTCCGGCGGCACTACCGCGACGCGATGGTGCGGCTGAGCCACCTGCCGGCAATGCGGCGCGTCGCCATCCAGACCAACCTGTGCGTCGGCACCCGCTGGCTGGACGCCGCCGAACTTTCGACACTCGCGCTCTGGTGTACCTACCATCCCGGCCAGGTGTCGCGGGCCGCCTTCCTCGGGCGATGCCGGGAACTCGCACGCCGCGGGGTTCGCCACAGCGTGGGCATGGTCGCGATGCTCGAGCACCTCGACGAGATCGAGGCCCTGCGGGCGGAGCTGCCGGCGTCCGTGCCGCTCTGGATCAATGCCTACGACGAGCGGCCGCCCGGCTACTACTCCGACGCGCAGGTCGAGGCACTGCAGCGGATCGACCCCCATTTCCGCTTCAACCTCGCGCCGCCCCGCAGCCTGGGGGCGCCATGCTTCACCGGGGAGAGCGTGGTGTCGGTGGACGGCGACGGCAACGTCAAGCGCTGCCATTTCGTCGCCGAACCGCTGGGCAACCTGTACGACGGCTCCTTCGAAGCACGGCTGGGCGAGCGCAGTTGCCCCAACCCGCGTTGCGACTGTTTCATCGGTTATGTCCACCGCAAGGACCTGCCGTTCCAGCGGGATTATTCGGCAGGCCTGCTGGAGCGGATTCCCGACCTGTTCGAACGACGGCTCGAGACGGTTTGACCGATCACCGGTCGTCGCCAGCCGGCCACGGCTGGAAAAGCACCATCGTTTGGGCCTCGGGATGTCGCCTCGCGGGCGCCCTCACGACAGCGGCAACGGCTGCTGCAGCGGGTCGATCCGGCCTTCGCCGCGCATGACCTTCTTGTACTCGGCGCGGCTGACCGAGACATAGCGATCGTTGCCGCCGATCTCGACCTGCGGACCGTCCTGCAGCGCGTGTCCCTGTTCGTCCACGCGCACCGTCATCGTCGCCTTCTTGCCGCTGTGGCAGATGGTCTTGATCTCGGTGAGTTCGTCGGCCCAGGCCAGCAGGTACTGGCTGCCCTCGAACAGCTCGCCGCGGAAATCGGTGCGCAGTCCGTAGCACAGCACCGGAATCCGCAGCCGATCGACGATCTCGCTCAGCTGCCAGACCTGCGCGCGGGTGAGGAACTGGGCCTCGTCCACCAGCACGCAGTCGAGCTTGTCGCGCTTGGCGATGTCGTTGCGCGCCCAGATCTCCAGATCGTCGTCGCGCTCGAACGCCTGGCCCTCGGCGCTCAGGCCGATGCGCGACGCGACCGTGCCGGAACCGGCGCGGAAATCCAGCTTCGGCGTGAAGATCAGCACGCGCATGCCGCGTTCGCGATAGTTGTGCGCGGACTGCAGCAGGGTCGTGGTCTTTCCGGCGTTCATCGCCGAATAGTAGAAATAGAGCTTGGCCATGACCGCCAGTTTAAGGGGTGGCACCGCGGATGCGGCGCCCGTCCCATTCCGCGGCTTACGGGGCTTTCGGCGCTTCCGCCGCGTCCTCGATCTCGCCCACCGTCACCAGGCCTTCCTTCCACACCTTGTCTTCGAACGCCCAGTATTTTTGCGGATCGGTTCGCGCAGCGTCGTACATGCCCTGGAGATTCACGCCGCCGACCGCGCCGAACAGCTGGTTCCCCGGCCCGGGACTGAAGATGTCCAGGCCCGCGTCGAAGCCGGTGCGCGAACCGGTCATCTGCCGCTTGCCCTGCGCGAGCGCGCGCTCGAAGCGCGGCTTGGCGACGACGTCGGCGTACTCGTCGACGATCCTGCGACCGCGCCGGGGCACGTCCGCCTGCTGCTGCGGGGTGAGCTCGCGCCACATCTTCTCGCGGATGGCGAGGAACTGCGGATAACCGCGCTCGGCGGCCAGATCGGCCCAGACATAGGCTTCGACGCGATCGGCAGGCACACCGACACCGTGCCAGTACAACAGGCTCAGGCGATGCTGCGAATACTTGTCGGCATAGCGCGATGCGATGCGGAAGGACTTGGCCGCATCGCGCCAGTGGCCGGACGCCGCGGCCTTATTGGCGTAGATGCGGTGGAGTTCGTTGGGATGATTGACGGCCATCTTCGCCAGCGCGTCGAAGTTGGCGACCGCGAATGCGTCGGTATCGACGGCGACCGCCTGTTCGGCGGCCCGAAGATCCGGGGGCGCGGGATCTGCGGCTTGGACCGCCGCCGCAACGCCCGCCAACGGCGATGCGGAACAAAGCGCCAGCGCATACGGAAGCAATCGTTTCACCGGCATCTCTTGGCGTGTGGCGTCGCTACGAAGACGGGAGCATGGCACGCAATGCGATCGGCAGCGACGGGACGCTGCGGCGTGGCTGCCGCAACCCTCGCCGGCGACCCGGGAAACCATCGCGTTGCGCTGCGATCAACCTCTGATCGAGGCAGGCGATCCGGCTTCGGGGAGCGGCGCATCGGGCGCATCGGCGGGCGGCACGGCCCTGGGCATCCGCGGCGCCCGGTCGTTCGGAGGCTGATCCTCCTTGCGCGGCTCTACGCCCTCGATCTCGCCAAGCGTGACAGTGCCGATCTGCGGCGCTTTCCAGTCCGCATCCTGCCAGGCCCAGTATTTTTCGGGCTGCCAATAGCGCGGGTCGAAAAGTTTCGTGCCTTCGATCGCTATCGATCCGTCCCAACCCGTCACGCCCGGGATGTGCACTTCCACGCCCCGATTGACGCCGACCCGGCTCCCGGTCATTTCGCGACTCATGATTCTGAGCTTGGAGGCATGACGGGGTTTGGCGACATCATCCCCGAACCGGGCATAGACCGCCTGCCCCTCTTCGACGGCGCGCGCACGTTCCGCTTCGCTCAGTGCCTGCCAATACTTCTCGCGCAAGGTGAGATAGCCCACATAACCGCGTTCGGCGGCCAGATCCATCCAGATATAAGCCTGTACGGGGTCGCGCGGCGTGCCCTCGCCCTTCCAGTGGATTTCCGCGACCATCCCCTGCGACGGCTTGTCGGCCAGAAAAGCGGCGCGGCGGAAAAGACGCAGCGCATCGTCGTAGCGTTTCTGCTTGTAGGCATCCAGGCCGAGCAGACGATATTTGATATCCAGATGCTGTTCCAGAAACCCCGAAGAGATCAGCGTCGAATCATTGGTGGGGTCCGGCGGCGGCGCAGCTGCCACGAAGCACGGAGTACACACCGCAAGACAGAGCGCCAGCGCCGCCGTCTTTTTCCTGCCAACGAATGCACGCATCCCGGATTCCTTCTCTGAACGGCTTTGCCGAACCCGACTTTAGCGCAATCCCGCCCGGGGGCGTCAATCGACGGTGCCCGGGCCGGGCGGCTCCACGTCGTTCACCTGCGGCTCGGGTGCATCGACCTCCGGGGCGGTTTCGGGAATCCGCGATGGCGTGCCGGTCTCCTCGATCTCGCCGATGACGACCTTGCCGATGCGCGGTTTCATCCAGAGTTTGTCCTGCCAGGCCCAGTACTTCTTCGCGTCCCAGTAGCGATCGTCGTAGAACTTCGACCCCGGGATCGACTGCGAGCCATCCGGGCCGGGAATCTCGATCTGCACACCCCGATTGAAACCGGTGCGGCTGCCGGTCATCTGGCTCTTGCCGATCCGCAGCTGATGTTCGTAACGCGGCTTGGCCGCCGCGTCGCCGAAGCGCGCATACAGCACTTGCCCTTCCTCGACCGCGCGCGCGCGTTCGGCTTCGCTCAACGCCTTCCAGTACCGTTCGCGCTGGAGCAGGAATCCCCGATAACCCCGTTCGGCGGCGAGATCCATCCAGATGTAGGCCTGCACCGGATCGCGCGGCGTGCCCTGACCGTTCCAGTACATTTCCGCGACCATGCCCTGCGAGGGCTTGTCGGCGAAAAAACCGGCGCGGCGGAAGAACCGCAACGCATCCTCGTAGCGGCCTTTCCTGTAGGCCTGCATCCCGTGCATGCGGTACTTCAGATCCTGGTGGTGATCGAGAAAGCCCGCGGTGATCAGCAGCGGGTTGTCTTCGGGATCGGGCGGCGGCGTCTCGGCGGCCTGCGCGAAAGGGGCCGCGACCGCGAGCGACAGCGCGATGGAAAGCAGGAGTGGACGGATCATCGAGGCACACAGCATTGGAGCAGGCATCATCGGGTCAGGCTCGGCAGGGGTACCAGTCAATGGATGCACACGGTAGCCGAATCGTCGCGCCGGCACAGGTAAACTGACGACCTATTGGTCATGGGTCACCCTCACTTTTTCCATGCACGGTCTCAATCCTCCCCAACGCGAAGCGGTGCTGCACGCCGATGGCCCGATGCTGGTGCTGGCCGGCGCCGGCAGCGGCAAGACCCGGGTGATCGTGGAGAAGATCGCGCACCTGATCCAGGCGAAGCATTACCCCGCCAAGCGGATCGCGGCGATCACCTTCACCAACAAGTCGGCGAAGGAAATGCGCGAGCGCGTCGCCAAGCGCATCCGCGGCGATGGCGCCGAGGGTCTGACCATCTGCACCTTCCACGCGCTGGGACTGAAGATCCTGCAGATCGAACACGCGAAGATCGGGCTGAAGCGCGGGTTCTCGGTGTTCGACAGCGACGATTCCACGGGCCAGATCAAGGATCTGATGCCAGGCGCGAAAGGCGACGCGATCCAGGCGATGCAGGGGCTGATCTCGCGCGCCAAGAACGCGGGCCTGTCGCCCGAGCAGGCGCTGGAGGCCGCACAAAGCCCACGCGAGCGCGAGGCCGCGGCGCTCTACGCCAAATACCAGCAGCGCCTGACCACCTTCAACGCGGTGGATTTCGACGACCTGATCCGGCTGCCGGTGCAACTGCTGGAAAGCGACGCCGACTGCGTGCTGGGCTGGCGCGAGCGCATCGGCTATCTGCTGGTGGACGAGTGCCAGGACACCAACGACGCGCAGTACCGGCTGTTGAAGGCATTGGCCGGCGAGAAGGGCAACTTCACCTGCGTGGGCGACGACGACCAGAGCATCTACGCCTGGCGCGGCGCGAACCCCGAGAATCTGTCGCAGCTCGGCCAGGATTACCCGGCGCTGCGGATCGTCAAGCTCGAACAGAATTACCGCTGCAGCAATCGCGTGCTGCGCGCGGCGAATGCGCTGATCGCCAACAATCCGCACGAGCACCTGAAGAAACTGTGGAGCCAGCAGGCCGACGGCGAGCGCATCCGGATCCTCGAATGCCGCGACGGCGAACACGAAGCCGAACGCGTCGCCGCCGAAATCCAGTTCCTGAACAGCACGAAAAAGGCCGAGTGGCACGAGTTCTGCATCCTGTTCCGCGGCAACCACCAGTCGCGGCCGCTGGAAAAAGCGATGCAGTTGCTGCGCATTCCGTATCACCTCAGCGGCGGCACCGCGTTCCTGGACCGCGGCGAAGTGAAGGACGCGCTGTCGTGGCTGCGCCTGATCGCCAATCCCGAGGACGACGCGGCCTTCCTGCGCGCGGTGCAGTCGCCCAAGCGCGAAGTCGGCGCGACCACGCTGGCGAACCTCGCCGAACTGGCGCAGCAGGCCGGCCTGCCGATGTCGCGGGCCGCGGAATCGATGGGCCTGCTGAAACAACTGCAGCCGCGCGCGGCCAACGCGCTCAGTGGTTTCGTCGACATCGTGCGCGATCTGCGCAACGACGCGCGCACGCTCACCCCGGCCGAACTGGTGCGCAAGCTCAACGACCGCTCCGGCCTGCTCGCGGCGCTGCGCGCGCAGTGCAAGACCGATCAGATGTTCGCGATCCGCCGCGGCAATCTGGACGAACTAGGCGACTGGTTCGACAGCGCGCGCGGCGGCGCCGGTCCCGGCGAACTCGCAGCGTCGCTGGCGCTGCTCAGCCACGCCGACAAGAGCGACCCGGGCAACCAGGTGCGGCTGATGAGCCTGCACGGCGCGAAAGGCCTGGAATTCCGCTACGTCTTCATCATCGGCCTGGAAGACGGCACGCTGCCGCACGAGGCCAGCCTGGAAGAAGGCCGGCTCGACGAGGAACGGCGTCTGCTGTACGTCGGCATCACCCGCGCGAAGGAACAGCTGTGGCTGTCGCATTCGCGCGAAGCGCAGCGCTGGGGCACGAAGCTGCGGCTGACGCCCAGCCGCTTCCTCGACGAACTGCCGGACGACGAGATCCAGCGCGACGGTGCCGATCCGGTCGCCGACGCCACCCGCAAGCAGGAGCGCGCCAGCGCCGGATTCGCGGCGATCAAAGCGATGCTGGAAGGCTGAGCGGACAGGTCGGGCGGACGACTGAATGGACATCGTCATCATCTGCGTCGTCGCGCTGCTGGCCTCCGTGCTGACGTTTTTTTCCGGCTTCGGCCTGGGCACGCTGCTGCTGCCGGCGTTCGCGCTGTTCATGCCGCTGGAGCACGCCATCGCGATGACCGCGGTGGTGCATCTGCTCAACGGCCTGTTCAAGCTCGCGCTGTTGCGCCGACACATCGACGTCAGGGTGCTGCTGCGCTTCGGCCTGCCGGCGCTGCTGGCGGCGGTGCTCGGCGCATGGCTGCTGTCGGCACTGGGCACGCTGCCGGCGCTGCACGCCTACACCGCGTTCGGGCACCGCTTCGAGATCCTGCCGCTGAAGCTGGTCATCGGCGTGTTGCTGCTGCTGTTCGCGATGATCGAACTGGTGCCGAAGCTGCGCGACCTCGAATTCGACGCGCGCTGGCAGCCGCTCGGCGGCGCGCTCAGCGGCTTCTTCGGCGGCCTCGCCGGCATGCAGGGCGCGCTGCGCAGCGCGTTCCTGGCGCGCAGCGGCCTGGACAAACAGGCGTTCGTCGCCACCGGCGCGGCCATCGCCTGCGTCATCGATGTTTCGCGGCTGGCGGTGTACGCCGGCACGCTGCTGGCGGTGTTCGGCACGCTCGATCATCGCCTACTGGCCTGCGCGGCGCTGGCCGCGTTCGCCGGCGCGTGGCTGGGCAATCGCCTGCTGCACAAGACCACCCTGCGCGGCCTGCAGCGGGTGGTCGCGGCGATGCTGTTCGCGTTCGCGATCGGGCTGATCCTCGGCCTGCTGTAAGGCGAGCGGCCCCGAGGCGTCCTGTCACGGGCCTCGGCTACACTTCGGCGATTGCGTTCGCCAATTCCGATTGCTTGGAGCCGTCATGCGCCAGTCCCTGTTGTTCACCGTCCTGTTCACCGCCGCGCTGGGGTTGAGCGCCTGCCGCACCGTTCCCGGCGGCGCATCGAGCGAAGCCCCGCCGCCGGCCGCCACGGCTGCGGTCGGCGCTGCCGACGACAATCTGAATGCGGTGCTGTGGGTGCAGCGCTCGGCCGAATACCGGGCCGCCGCCGAAACCGTGTACCGCGCCGCGACCGACAAGCTGGATGCGGCCCTCCAGGATCCGGCTTGGGATGCGCTGGTGCCCGAAGAGCGGGCAACGCCTCCGGGCGGCCTGCCGGCGGCCATCGTGATGGACGTGGACGAAACCGTGCTGGACAACTCGCCGTACCAGGCGCGGCTGGTGCACGAGGGCAAGGAGTACAACGAGGCGACTTGGGACGCCTGGGTACGCGAGGAAAAGGCGCAGCCGGTGCCGGGCGTGGTCGAGTTCGCGCGCGCGGCGCAGGCCAGGGGCGTGACCATTCTCTATATCTCCAACCGCGCCGAGCACCTGATGGGGCCGACCCTCGCGAACCTGCGCGCGGTCGGCCTGCCGGTGAAGGACGAGAGCGTGTTCCTGGGCCTGGGCACCTTCATCGCAGACTGCGAGCAGGAAGGCTCGGAAAAACTCTGCCGCCGCCAGTTCGCCGGGCGCAGCTACCGGGTGCTGATGCAGTTCGGCGACCAGCTCGGCGATTTCGCCCAGATCCTCGCCAATACGCCCGAAGCGCGTACGGCGCTGCACGACCAGCACCGGGCCTGGTTCGGCCAGCGCTGGTGGATGCTGCCCAATCCGACCTACGGCTCGTGGGAACCGGCGGTGTTCGGCAACGATTGGCGCCAGCCGCGCGAGCAGCGCCGCACCCTCAAGCGCGAGGCGCTCGACCTGGCCCCTTGACGGCAACGCCCGTCCTCGGGTGCCGATCGCCGCCCAATTTCGCCGGGGCGGATACAGCCATCGGCCTTGCGGCACGCGCTCCGCCATCAATATAATCCATTAAAATCAATGATTTGAAATGCTGTTTTTAATGCATTGCATTAAATTCAGGCTACCGGTACCCTGTGCCTCATCCGGCGACGCCGGAGCCATGCCACAACCGTGATCCTCCGGCCCCGGCCGGAATTCGGGAGACCTTCGGGTCTCCTTTTTTTTGAAGCCGGTCGCTTGTGGGACCCGCCCCGGCCCGCCAAGATGCGGGACCATGCCCCAGCCCGTGCCCGCCACCCCCAGACCCGCCCCTGCGCTGCCCGCCCTGCTGGCGGCGCTGCTGGCACTGGTCGCAGCCGGCTGCGGCGGCGGCGAACGCGTCACGCCGACCGTCGCGAGCGAGCCCACCGATGCCGTGGCCCTGCTCACCCGACACCTGCGCGACAACGATCTGCAGGCCTTCGCCCGCGACGCGGTGCCGCCCGCGCTGCGACCGCAGCTGGCCGCCGCCTGGCAGGCCGGACGCACCCGCTGGCCACTGGAAGAACTGCCGTTCGATCACAAGATTCCCGGCATGCTGGCGACGTTGGCCGCCGACAAGGCCGACCTCCGGCTACGGCGCAGTTTCGATGGCCAGTTCGCCAACGCCCACGGCGAGATCCGCGCCGCGGCCAAATCGCTGGGATTGTTCGGGGTGAAATTCCTGCAGACCGACATCGCGCTCAGCGCCGAGGAACGCGCGCATTACGCGCAGCTGGTCGCGGTGATGAGCGACTGGGGCACGCGGGCGAAGCTGGGGGATCCCAAGCGCGCGCGCGGCACGATCGCCCGGCTGACCCTGGCGGCACGGCAGAGCGGCCTGCGCGAAGAGGCGGACTTCCAACGCTACGGCATGGACGACAGCCTGCGCCGGCTGACCCCGGTCGTCGTCGCCCTGAAGGAAAGCCTGCGCGCCTACGATCTGGACCTGGACAGCAGCCTGGACCAGATGACCCTGTCGCTGGTCAGCCAGGAGGGCGACGCGGCCCGGGTGCGCATGCGCTACCCGCTGGACGGGAAGACCATCGACACCGTAGTGGCGGTGGAGCGCATCGATGGCCGCTGGTACCTCAGCGATTTCCTGCGCCATGCCCGCGCCGCCGCGGCCGTGCCGCCGGCACCGGCGACCGCCCCGATACCGGCCCCCGCGGACGCGCCGCCGCTCGTCCCGCCCACGGAAAGCACGACGGCGAAACCGACTTCGTCATAATGGCGGCGATCATGCCGACATCACCGAACCAGCCGACCCTCTTCGACCCCGCGCAGCCCGCCGACGCCACGCCGGCGCCGACGGCTGCCGAGCCCGCCGCCCCCGGCCCCGAGGCCGCAACCGCGCCTGCCGAAGCCGGCCCTGCGGACACCGGCCCGGTCGAAG
>JAIMKJ010000007.1:48957-103778 GCA_020692565.1 Thermomonas sp. | reverse complement strand
CAGAGTGCTGGAGCCGTGGATCTAGCTGCGGATCGAGCCGCTGCCCGAGTCGTTGAACGACGATCCGCGCCCGATCTGTTTCGTGCTGGAGGATTACGGGCTGTCCAATGCGCTGATCCTGGACCGCGCCTGCCGCGAAGCCGGCCTGCCCTCGGCGCTGCGGCCGCTGCCCGGCGACCCGCTGAAACGCAAACGCGCCTACGTCGCGCTGTCGCGTCGCAACGCCAACACCACGCTGGGCCTGGCTGCGGACATGGCGGTGGACCTCGCCACCGGCAAGCCGCCGAAGATCGCGCGCCCGGCGCGCCGCCACTCCGAGGCGCTGGCGCGCCTGCTCGACGCCCACCGCGCCGACCCGGCGCTGGACGTGCAACTGGTGCCGGTGTCGATCTTCGTCGGTCGCGCCCCGGACCGGAACAACGGCTGGTTCTCGGTACTGTTCTCGGAGAACTGGACCCTCGTCGGCCGCTTCCGCCGGCTGCTGGCGATCCTGCTCAACGGCCGCGACACCTTCGTGCAGTTCGCCACGCCGATCCCGGTGCGCACCGTCGTCGCCGAAGACCTGCCGCCGGAACGCGCGGTGCGCAAGGTGTCGCGCGTGCTGCGCACCCACTTCAACCGCATCCGCGAGGCGGTGATCGGGCCGGACCTGTCCACCCGGCGGCTGCTGATCGACAAGGTGCTGACCTCCGAGTCGGTCAAGCAGACGATCGCCGACACCGCGCGCCGCGAGAACACCAAGGTCGAAGACGCCTGGAAGAAGGCCCACCTCTACGCCTACGAAATCGCCGCCGACTATTCGCCGCCGGTGGTGCGTTCGGCGTCGTTCCTGCTCACCACCGTGTGGAACCGGATCTACCGCGGCGTGCTGGTGCATCACCTCGACAAGCTCAAACAGGTCGCGCCCGGCTACGAAGTGGTCTACGTGCCCAGCCACCGCAGTCACATGGACTACCTGCTGCTGAGCTATCTGCTGTATACGCAGGGCATCGTGCCGCCGCATATCGCCGCCGGCATCAATCTCAATCTGCCGGTCATCGGCACCCTCCTGCGCAAGGGCGGCGCATTCTTCCTGCGCCGCAGCTTCCGCGGCAACGCGCTGTATTCGGCGGTGTTTTCCGAATACGTCGCACAGCTGGTGGCCGGCGGCTATTCGATCGAATACTTCATCGAAGGCGGACGCTCGCGCACCGGCCGCCTGCTCCAGCCCAAGGGCGGCATGCTGGCGATGACCATCCGCGCCTACCTGCGCCAGCCGGTGCGCCCGGTGCTGTTCCAGCCGGTCTACATCGGCTACGAAAAACTGATGGAGGGCAACAGCTACCTCGACGAACTCTCGGGCAAACCCAAGTCCAAGGAATCGGTCTGGGATCTGCTGATGGGCATCCCCAGGGTGCTGCGGCAGAACTACGGCCAGGTGGTGGTGAATTTCGGCGAACCGATCACCCTCGGCGACATCCTCGCCGAACAGGCGCCGGAATGGGACGGCCGACCGGTGGGCGAAGACGAGAAGCCGCAGTGGCTGGCGAGCGCCACCGACACGCTGGCCGACCGCATCCAGATCAACATCAATCGCGCCGCCGACGTCAATCCGATCAACCTGCTGGCGCTGGCGGTGCTGTCCACGCCCAAACACGCGATGGGCGAAGCCGATCTCCTGGCGCAGATCGCGCTGTCGAAAACCCTGCTGGCCGAAGTGCCGTATTCCGAGCGCATCACCGTCACCCCGCACACGCCCGAACAGATCGTCGCCCACGGCGAGGAAATCGGGGTGCTGGCGCGCACCGCGCACCCGCTGGGCGACGTGCTGCACGTGGACGGCGACACCGCGGTGCTGCTCAGCTATTTCCGCAACAACGTGCTGCACCTGTTCGTCGCCACCGCGTGGATCGCCTGCTGCTTCCAGCACAACCGGCGGATGAGTCGCAACACGCTGCTGCGCATCGGTCGCTCGCTGTACCCGTTCATGCAGGCCGAACTGTTCCTGCCGTGGGATGAGGACGGCTTTGCCGATCAGCTCGAACGCACCATCGCGGTGTTCATCCGCGAAGGCCTGCTGGAACAGGTCAGCGACGACGACGGCGGCATCCTCGCGCGCAACGCCGGGCAGTCCGACGAAGTCTTCCGTCTGCGCGCGCTGGGCCACCCGCTGCAGCAGGCGTTCGAGCGCTACTACATCGCGATTTCGGTGCTGGCCAAGAACGGCCCGGGCGCATTGGGGGCGGGCGAACTCGAAAGCCTCTGCCACCTCGCCGCGCAGCGCCTCAGCCTGCTGTACGCACCGGCCGCGCCGGAATTCTTCGACAAGACCCTGTTCCGCAGCTTCATCCAGAAACTGCGCGAACTGAAACTGGTGTGGCCCGACGACAACAGCAAACTCGTCTTCGACGCACGCCTGAACAACTGGGCGAAGGACGCGCAGACCATCCTCGGCCGCGAACTGCGCCACACCATCGAGAAGGTCAGCCCGGAAGCGGTGAAGCCGGAGACGCCGACCGCGGCGGATTGACCGCAGCGGCGGGCGACGCGCCGACGATCAACGCGACCGTGCGGCTTTCGCCTTCACCGGAATATCGCGACGCTGTGCCGGCGATGCGGGTCGAAGACGTCCGCGCTGTTTGGCGACGATCACTTCGTATTGGGCGCTGAGCACAGTCTCGTTGCCGGCGTGATCGATGGCCCGGCAGACGGCTTGCCGTGTCCCGACGGTGGCGGTATCGATCGGTGTGCAGCTCTGACTGGCGATCCCGGACAGCGCGTCGCTGGCGTCGAGCAGGAAATCATGGGTCGCGCCGACCGGCAGTTGCGCAGGCGGCATGATCGCGGTGAGCAGGGGGCGGGTCATGTCGATCCGGATCGGTGTGTCCGGCGTGGTGGCGATGTTGCCGGCGCGGTCGCGGACGGTTTGGCTGGGGAATGGGCGCACGCCGTCCTCTGAGAAATGGGTAGGTTGCGGGCACGCGCCCACCAGTCCGGAGGTCGCGTCAGAGCAGCGATAGTCCACATCCACGCGCGTGCGATACCAGCCTTCGGCATTCGGCGCCTCGGGCCGCAACTCGACAACGATCCGCGGCGGCGTGGCATCGCGTTTGAGCGTAAGCGATTCGCTGTGCGTAAGGCCGCCGCGATTCTTGAGCCTGCACTCCAGAGGGATGTAACCCGAATCGCGGTTCTCGATGTAGGACTCGCACCCGGACATCTCGACGATGCCGCTTTCGGGATCCTCGTACATCCAGCGGATATCGATGTCTCCGATGTACCAGCCGCTCTCCCCCATCGGGCCGATGATGCGGGAGGCGATCTGCGGCGCGGTGGTGTCCGAGGACGAGCCGACCTCCAGCCGGTAGGCGCGGCGGCCGACGACACCGCTGGCGTCGCGCGCTTCCACCGTGAAGTCGAACGCGCGAGTCGCATGGGTATACGCGCGCAGCAGGCCGCCCGCATCGAGTTCGATCCACTCCGGCAGCGCGCCGGACACGACATGGAACGTGGCGGCGCCCGTGTTGCCGGTGGTCACGAGCCGGACTTCATACGCCTGTTGGACTTCCGCGCGCGGCAGCGCGTCTGGCACGATCGTCAGACTTGGCGACTGGCGGCTCCCGTCGCTACCCCAACAGATGCGCGCGCCGTCGTCGCGGATCGCGCACGTGTGGACAACGCCCGCCGACACCGACGCGAAGCGGCCCTGCGGCGGTGTGGCCTGGCCTTTGTCGTTGCGACCCCAACAGTCCAGCGTGCCGTCGCTGCGGATCGCGCAGTTGTGGAACGATCCCGTGGACAGGGCGCGGTAGGCCGCACCGGGCGGCGGCGTGGCCTGGCCTTCGCCATCCATGCCCCAGCAATGCAATAGACCATGGACGGTGATGGCGCACGAATGACGTTCGCCGACATCCAGCGCGATGAATTCGCCGGCCGGCGCGGCGGTCTGCCCGTCGGCGCCGTAACCCCAACAGGCCAGGGTGTTGTTCTCGCGAATGCCGCAGCTGTGATTGAGGCCGGTGGCGACGCGGCGGAAGACGCCTTCGGGCGGCGAGCCTTGGCCATTGACGTTCCAGCCCCAGCAGGCCGCGCCACCGTCGGTGCGCACCGCGCAGCCGTTGTACTGGCCGACATCCACATCGCGCACCGCGGTGCCCGCCAGCGGCAGGCCGCCGCCGCGGTGCACATCGCCCCAGCATTGCAGGCTGCCGTCGCCGAGGATCGCGCAGCTCTGGTCGCCGTTTGCGATGACTGTCGAAGCGCGGATCAGCGGCGCAACGCGCTGCCGCTGCGCGTTGTCGCCCCAACAGTCGACCAGACCGCTGCCGGAAGCGCTGCATGTATGCGCTCTTCCGGTGGCAACGCTGCCGGTGCCGATACGCAGCGTGTTGAATTGGCGCACGAATACGTCGGAACCGGTGCAATGCAGTTGATTCGACATACCGATGCCGCAGGCGAAGTCGCCAGCGACAGCAACTTCGTCGAGATAAGCGTATGGAAAATCCGGCATGTAGGGGCCGTCCTCGCCGTCGCAGGCGATTGCGACCGTGCCTTCGTGCCACTGCCAGCAGACCCGATCTTCGCCGAGCGCCAGCAGCCGGGCATCGTATCGCGCGACCCGTTCGAGCCAGTCCCCGGCATCGCCCCAGCACACCGGGTGCGAACCCGGGTCGCGATTGGCGCAGATCGCGCTGTCGCTGGCGACCAGCGACCGGAAGTGGTTGCCCACCGGGATACCCCATACCAGCGGATCCTGGCCCCAGCATTCCACGGTTCCAGCGATCGTGATCGCGCAGCTGTAACGGTCGCCGGCCACGACGCTGGCATAGCGTCCGGGCGGCGCATCGGTCTGCCCGAAGCCGTTGTCGCCCCAGCAGACGGCCGCACCGTCGATGAGGAGGCCGCAGGCATGCGCTTCGCCGACGCTGACCATCGACATCGCGGCGGTCGGCGTCGGGCCCAGCGCCGCGCCCCAGCACCTCGCGGTGCCTCCACGCAGGATGCCGCAGCCGCTGGCTGCGCCCAGATCCAGCTGCGAATAACGGCCGGTCGGCGGCTGCATCGAGGGCACGCGGTCGGCGCAATGCGCCTCGCCGCCGGCATCGAGCGCACACGCTTCGCCCCCGCCGACCGTGAGACCCGTCAGTGTGGTGCCCTGTTCGTGGAGCCAGTCATCCCAACCGTAATCCCAACCCCAGCATTGGGCCGTACCGTCCAATCGTGTAGCGCACGCATGGGCGGCGCCTGCGGAAATCTGCGTGAAGCGGCCCGGCGGCGCATTCAATGCCCCGTCGTACAGATACCCCCAACACACGGCGCTTCCGTCTTCGCGCAAGGCACAGCCGAAGTGGGAACCGGCCGACACAGCGATGAAACCATCGACCGTCGGGGCATCGTTTTGCCCGTAATAATTGTTTCCCCAGCACAAGATGCGACCATCGCTGCGCAAGGCGCAGGCATGTTCGCTCTTCACGCTCACGCTGGTGAATCGTCCCGGTGGAACAGTGCTCCAATCGGTCCCGACCGCGCCGGGATGGCCCCAACATTGCAGCGTGCCGTCCGTACGGATGACGCAGCCGCCCATGGACGACATGGACACCGCGATGAAGCGGCCCGTCGTGGGCGCGGTGGCGCCAACGCCATTCTGGCCGCTACCCCAGCACTGCAAACTTCCGTCGGGACGCAGGCCGCAGGCTTCTCTCGAACCCACAGCCAGCGACCGCCACGGCCCCGACGGTGGCGTCGTCGCTCCCCCGGCAGAACTGCCCCAGCACACCGCTTCGCCATCCGAACGCAGCGCGCAGCTGACATCTGCGCTGGAAGCGACCGAAACATAGTGGCCTGCAGGCGGACGTTCCAGTTCGTAGCTGGTTTTCCCCCAGCACTTGAGCTGCCCTGCGGTGTCGATGGCGCAGTTATGGCCATAACCCACCGCGAGCGACGGCCCGTTGATCATCGACGCATCGGACGGCCCGGCATAGGCCCGCATCGCAGGCCATGCCAGCAGCGCGCACAGCGCCCATCGCGCCCATGCCGATCCGCGCGACTGGCCACGCTGCATTGGCAAATCCATCCGAATCCCCTGTCGTCGGCCCGGCATGGGCGACGCTCAGCGGATTCTAGCCCCCGCGAGACGACAGCCGCCTATGGGGCCGCACGCCGCCCGACCCGGGCGACGTGCGTACGCAAACGCATCAGCGGGCGCTTGGTTCCGCAGGTTTCATACCGCGGCGGATCAGTCCCGGCAGCACGCGCCGCACCTGCTTCGAGGCCGGTTTGTTCTGCGGCACCGGCTGTCCCGCGCCGCCGGTGCGGCGGACCTGCGGCACGACTTCATACAGGGACGTCACACTGGTGCTATTGCCGGCACGATCGATGGCGGTACAGGTCGCCTCGCGCGGGGCGGATCCGGGGTTGGAGGCGGTGGGCGTGGCCGTATCGACCGGGGTGCAGTTCTGGCTGGCGATCCCGGACAGCGCGTCGCTGGCGCTGAGCTGGAAATCGTGGGTCGCGCCGACAAACAACTGCGCGGGCGGCATGGTCGCAGAGAGCTGCGGGCGGGTCCTGTCGATCCTCACCGACGTCGTCGGCGCGACGCCGACGTTGCCGGCTTGGTCGCGGAGGTTCCGGGCTGGAAACGTCTGCGTGCCGTCAGCCGACAGCGTGTCCAAGTCCGGGCAGGGTTCCGCGATTCCCGAGACTGCTTCCTCGCAGGTGTAGATCGCGTTCACCGGGGTGCGATACCAGCCTTCCGCGTTCGGTGCTGCGGGCTGCAGGTGGACCACGATGCGCGGCGGCGTGGCATCGCGCTTGAGCGTCCGGGATTCGCTGCGCGCGGCGCCGCCGCGCGTGCCGACAGTGCACTGCAGAACGAGATGGGTCGTGTCCTGGGTCAGGACCCGGTCCTCGCAGCCGGACGTGGCGTCGATGCCGCTCTGCGCGCTTTCGTACAGCCAGCGGATGTCCACGTCGCCGACGAACCAGCCGTTGTCGCCCATCGGGCCGGTGGCGACGAATTCGATCTGCGGCGACAAGGTGTCCCGAGGAACGCCGATCTGGATCCGGTAGGCGTGTTGCACGCCGAGGCCGTTGGCGTCGCGCGCTTCGATCGCAACGTCGAAAACGCCTTCGGCCTGCGGCCAGCCGTGCAGCAGGCCGTCGGCGTCCAGATCAATCCCCTGCGGCAACGCACCGGACACCACGCGGAAGTTGGCGCCGCGCGGGACGTAGCCGGAAGTGGCGGTCACCAACAGCCGCGCTTCGTAGCGTTGGTCGCGCTCGCCGCGTGGCAGGGTGGCCGGTCCGATGCCGATGACCGGCGACTGCCCGGCGAAGGCGTTGCCCCAGCACAGGCGCATGCCGTCGTCGCGCACCCCGCAGCTGTGGTCGGTACCGGCGGAGACCGACACGAAGCGGCCCGGCGGCGGCGTGCCCTGGCCAAAATCGTCGAAGCCCCAGCACTTCAGTGCGCCATCGCTGCGGATCGCGCAGTTGTGGATCGCACCTGTCGACAGCGCGCGATAAGTCGAGCCGGCCGGCGGCGCGGCTTCGCCTTCGGTGCCCAACCCCCAGCAGCGCAGGCCGCCATCGGCGGCGATCGCGCAGCTGTGGCGTTCGCCCACATCCACTGCGATGAATGCGCCGGCCGGCGCAGCGGTCTGGCCATCGGCGCCGTAGCCCCAGCATGCGAGGGTGTTGTCGTCGCGCAGTCCGCAACTGTGGTTCAGACCGGTGGCGACGTGGCGGAACGTGCCGGCCGGCGGCGTGCCCTGGCCGTTGACGTTCCAGCCCCAGCAAGCCGCGTCGCCATCGCTGCGCACCGCGCAGCCGTTGAACTGGCCGACATCGACCGCGCGCGCCACCAGGCCGGCTGGCGGCTGGTTGCCGCCGCGGCTGTCGTCGCCCCAGCATTGCACGGCGCCGGCAGCGGTGACCGCGCACGCATGGTCCGCTTCGACCGACAACACGCGGGCGCGCATCGACGGCGGGGTGTGGTAGCCGAACGCGTTGCTGCCCCAGCAGTCGGCCACGCCATCGCTGGCGAGGTTACAGGTGTGCGTCGCGCCGGCGCCCACTGTGCCCATGCCGATACGCATGGTCTCGACCCGGCGTTCGATGTCCTGGGCGCCGCTGCAGTCGATCTCGTTGAGCGTCGTGATGGTGCAGGCCTGGTCACCCGCCGCCGCGACGGCAATGATGCCGCCGCCGCCGAAACCCGGCACGTCGCGGCTGACATCGCCGTCGCAGAACACCCCGCCATCCAGCAGATAACAGGCGAAGTAATCGCCCACCGCCACCACCGGGACGCCGGTGGCATTCACCAGCGCCAGCCATGCACCGCCTTCGCCCCAGCATTTCGCCGGGCCGGTCTCGCGACTGGCGCAGATCACCGTGTCGCTGCCGAGCAGACTGCGGAACCCGCCTCCGACCGGCACGCCGGCCACCAACGGGTCGTCGCCCCAGCAGGTCACGGTGCCTTCGGTGCTCAGCGCACAGCTGTAGCGGTCGCCGGCCAGCACCGCGCGATAGTCGCCCGGCGGCGCTTCGAGCTGCCTGGCGGCGTTGTCGCCCCAACACTTCACGCGGGCATCGGGCCGCAGCCCGCAAGCGTGCGCCTCGCCGACGCTGATCTCCGAGAACGGCAGGGTGGGCGCCGGCCCCAGCGATGCGCCCCAGCAGCGCGTGCGGCCATCCAGCGTCAGGCCGCAAGCGCTGGCATCGCCCAGGCTCAAGCGGGCGTAGTTGCCCGGCGGCGGTTGCAGCGCCGCCACCAGGCCGGTGCAGTGCGCCGCGCCAGCGGCGTCCAGCGCGCAGGCTTCGCCGCCACCAACCGCGATGCGCGCCAGCGGCGGTCCGAGCGGGCTGTTCGAGGCGCCCTCGGGCGTATCGCCCCAGCATTCCAGCAGGCCATCGGGCCGGCGACCGCAGGCCATGTCCTCTCCCGAGGCCAGTTCGGTGAACGTGCCCGGTGGCGATTCCAACGGATCGAGGAAATTCACCGCGCCGTAGATGCTGCCCCAGCAGACGACCGTACCGTCGCTGCGCAGCGCGCAGCCGTTGTAGCGGCCGACCGCGACATCGATGAAGCCACCCTCCGCAGGCGCGTCGAGATTGCCGTGGAGCGCCTGGCCCCAGCACAGCACGCGGCCGTCGCTGCGCAACCCGCAGGCGTGGTATTCGGACACCTCGACGCGCGAGAAGCGCCCCGCCGGCGGCGCGCCGAGTTCATCGTTGCTGTAGCGCCGCCAGCATTGCAGGGTGCCGTCATTGCGGATGGCACATCCATGCGCGATGTTGATGGACAACGCGAGGAACGGGCCGGACGGCGGCGCAAACGGACCACCGCCCTCGCCCCAGCAGACCATCTGCCCATCCGGACGCAACCCGCAGGCTTCGCGCGAAGCCACCGCCAGGGATCGCCACGGTCCCGGCGGCGGCGAAAGCCGATCCATGGCGGATTTGGCCCAGCACACCGCCTCGCCATCCGAACGCACCGCACAAGCGGTGTTCAAAACGGGGGAAATCGCGACCGACAGGTAGCGGCCCGCCGGCGTCGGACCCAGCGCGCTTTCGTGGTAGCCGAAGCAACCCAGCCGGCCCTGCTGCTCGATCGCGCAACCGTAAACGCCATGCACCGCGAGCTGGCGCCCGTCCGCGACGCTGTCTCCCGCCCAGACCTGCGCGACAGGCCACGCCCAGAGCGCGCACAGCAGCGCCAACGCCATCTTCCAGCCAGCCATCCGCGACATGCCGTTCCCCTGTTCCGTCCCGTGTTCCCCGTCGGGATTGTAGCCCCGTGGCGCGACGCGCCTGCGAAGACGATTCGATGAGCGCGGAAAGCGCACGCCGAGGATCGTGCCGATGCCGGATTCCACCGGCAAACGAACGGCGTTGCCGGATGCGCCTTCGCACAGCGATGCTAAGGTTCCCGCCCCTGCCCACCACGCCACACACGCGGAGCCCACGATGCTGCGATGGCTGTCGCCCGTAACCCTGCTCTCGATGATGCTGCTGTCGACCACGTTGTTCTGGTCACACCGCATCCAGGCCGAAGCCCTCGCCTGCGGCACCTACCTCGACGCCGAATCCGGCGCGCGGCTGGAGGTGATCGATGGCGAACGCGCGCGGATCGTGTACGACGGGATGGCGCCGTTGTCGCAGCGCTACCGGCACGTCGGCGCGAAGCTGCGTCTGTTCAACGTCGACGACGGCTATCCCGACGATTACACGGTCAGCGCCGACGGCCGCACGGTGACCGGCGACGATGCGACCTTCCGCAAGATCTTCGTGCGGCAGCAGACCGCTGCTTGCGGGCAGGCCCAGCCGCCGGCGGAGGCCGGAAGCTGTCGTGCGGATCTCGATGCCTGCATCGCAGGTATCGATGACGCGACGCCTGTCGCGCTGCAATCCGCCTGCGACGACGATCTGCCGTTCGCCTGCGTGCGCTGGATCGACAGCGCGCGCCGCAAGGAACAGCGCTCACCGGTCGACAGCGGCCCGCCGCCGGAATGTCGCGAGGGCACCGCTGAATTCTCGGCCGACGCCTGCGACCGCGCCATCGCCAAAGCCCTGGGAACGGCGCTCGCCGAGGTCGCGACTTCGATGTACGCCGACGACGTGCCGCTGCCGCCGGAGCGTCTCGATACCCTGCCCGCGCTGTGCGCGCGCCACGGCTCGGCGAAGGTCTGCGCCAAGGTCGCGGAAGAACTGTGGGTCGGCGGTCGCTTCATGCAGGCGCGCGACGCGCTGCGGGTGGGCTGCGAGCGTGCTGGCGACAGCGACGCCTGCAAGCATCACGCACCGCTCGCCGCACTTGCCGACGCGCAGCTGCAGCCCGTCCCCGCGACGATGCTGCCCTGCGGTCGCTACATCGCCGACACCGGCTTGATGAGCGAGCTCGAGTTCGGCGATCGCGGCCTGGTCGCCGGTATCGGCGGCAATCTGCGCGCACGGCTCGAGGCCGGCCTGGTGCGCATCCGTCACGACAAGGGCGGCGATTTCGTGCTGCAGCGGATCGGCGGCGACCATCTGCTGGGCATCGACGACTGGAATCGCTATGCGGTCTATCGTCGTGATGGAGGCACAGCCTCGTGCGCCGCACCGATGGTCTTCGACGAAAAGCCGCTGGTCGAGGACTGCCCGCAGCCCGGAGACGAAACCGCCGCCGCCTGCTGTGCCCGCGGCAGCCTGCACGGCTGCAACATCGCCGGACACCAGTTCGCGTTGAGCAACGCCTGGGGCGAAGCGAAGCCCTACTACCTCAAGGTCTGCGCGGCCGGCGTGCGCATCGGCTGCGAGAACCTCACCCGGGTGTTCGCGCACGGCAACGACGAGACCGTACCCGACGATCTCGACGCGCTGTGCGCGACGAACGCCCGCCACGTCGCCTGCGATGTCCGCGAAACCACGCACTGGGCGCTGCTGTCGCTCTCGCGGGCCGCCGACGAACTGCTGCGCGAGATGGAGCCGTCACCGGACGCAAACCCTGCGGAAGACGAACCGCAGCAGAAACTGCGGAAGTGATCCACCGGCGCGTCATCGCCCCAGCAGGAAGCGCAACGGAATATCGACGCGTGCGCGCCAGGCCGCTTCGTTGTGTTCGGCGCCCTCGAAACCGCGGGTGAGCCACTGGCGGCCTTCGACATAGCCGGCATCGCGCAGGATCGCGTCCATGCGGCGCTGATGCGGCGCATACCGCGCATCGATCCCGACGGTGCCGTGATCGAAATACAGCCGGTGCGTGCCTGCGTCCGGCAGATGCGCGCCGAACCAGTCGACCATGCAACCGCCGCAGGCCGGCCAATGGGTCGACACCGCACCCACGCCGCCGAAGACATCGGGATAGCGCGCGATCGCGTACAGCGAAATCAGCCCGCCCATGCTCGATCCCATGATCGCGGTGTCATCGCGACCGGGCTGCGCGCGGTACTGCGCGTCGATGAAGGGTTTGAGTTCCTCGACCACGAAGCGCAGGTAGTCGTCCGAACGCAGGTCTTCCGGCGCGCCGACGGGGCCGCCCTCGATGCCGCTGTCGGCCGTCGCCGTACGCACCGGCGCCTTGGGCATGTATTCGGCGAACCGCTGCGGCGTGTTCGACATGCCGACCACGATCGCCTCACGGACTTCGCCGGCTTCGATCAGGCGGGTCATCGCGCCGTCGATATCCCAGTCGATGCCCGTGTAGCTCAGCGACGGATCGAACAGGTTCTGGCCGTCGTGCATATACAGCACCGGATAGCGCCGCTCCGGATCGCGGCCATAGCCCGGCGGCAGCCAGACATCCACATCGCGCGCATCGACATGGCGCGAGGGCACGCGATGCCAGCTTTCCGTCGCGCCGGTCGCGTTCAATGGCGGCGCATGCACCGCATGGGCCCAGCGCAGGAACGACGGCAGCATCTTCGCCCACGACGCCTGATCGTGCCTGCCGTCGGTCAGCACCAACAGGGAAGCATCGGCACGGCTGGCCCTGATCGCATGTTCGGGATTCACCGAATGGCCGAGCTGTCGCAAACCCTTCGCGCGTGGTTCGGCATCGCCGGACACGCGCCAGCCGTCGATCAGGTCGCGGACATCGTCGAGCACATCGATGACGCCATCACCGTCGCGGTCGTCGGTTTCCTCGGCGTCGCCCACCGCGAAAAAGAACCGGCTGCCGGCATGGTAGCGGCCGCTCGCGATCATCCGTTGCGCGATGCGGCCGGCTTCGATGTCCGCAGGGCCTCCGCGCTGCGTCGACAGCCACAGCGACGGCGAGAACGCGCCGGCATTGGCGAAGACGTCCGGATACTGCCAGGCAAGATTCAGCGCGTTGGCCGCGCCGAGCGACCAGCCGAGGATCGTGCGCGCCTCGGCGCGCGCGCGGGTGCGGTAGCGCGCATCGATGGCCGGCACCAGACCCGTCGCCACCCACTCGGAATACGCGTGCGCCTGCGCGCCGACATCGCCATGCCGCGTCGTCGCCACCAGGCTGCGCTGTTCCTCGCGATCGGAAAAACCGTAGGCCGCCATGCGCGCTGCCGGCATGTCGATCGCGACCGCGATCGCCGGGCGGATCTCTCCGCGCCCGATCATGTCGTCCAGCGTCGCCTGCAGCGCCACCGCCTCCGCGTCCTGGCCGTCGTTGACATACAGCACCGGATAGCCGATCTGCGACGCCGGATCGTAGTCCTCCGGCAGGAACACGCGCACCCGCAGGCCGTCGGGCGCGAGTTCAGGCACGGGAAGCGTCAAGACATCGATACGCGCCGGATCCCGATGCGGCAAGACGTTTTCTGCATGCACTGTGGACACGGCGAGCAGCGACATCAGCGCTGCACGGCGGAAAACAGACATTGTCATCGCGGACGCTCCTGCGAATGGATCAGGCGGGCGCCAGATTGCGCCGGCACGTGAAGAAACCGTTGAGGCACAGACGACCCGCGCGCGGATCGGCGGAGAGCAACTCCGGATGCGCCATTTCGCCGGTGTGGAACACGGTGCCTTCGTAGAAGATGATGCGGTTGTAGCGCGCCGGCACGGTCTGCAGCTTCGTGAACCAGGCGTTCGATGCGGTCATGTAGCCGGTGTCGATGCCGTAGCGCTCGCGGAACGTATCTCGATCCAGGATGTTCACATCGGCGATCATCGGCAACATGATGTCGGGCGGATGATTGGGGCCGTAGAAACTGGTGCCGCCCAGGCGCGCGTCGCGGAACAGATACAACACCGACGCGACGATGCGATGCTTCGGTTCCACGCTCAGCCGGTCGATGTGGCAGATCGACTGCGAAGGCCTCAGCCGCCCGGGTGGCGTCGTGGCGATCGCGAGCCGGCTGTACATGCGCTCGGTACGGCGCACATCGAACGCGCGGCGCAGATGCGCGGCGAAGAACGCATCGAGCTGCGTCGAGAAGCCCTCCGGCATGCGCAGTTCCGGGCCGGGATAGCCGTTGTGTCCAGCCTCGACGAACTCGTCGATATGCCGCGCGGCGTACTCGACCATCGCATCGGGATCGAGCAGCGCGTCGTCGATGACATGGCAGACATGACGTCCGTGGATCGTCACCGTCTGGATGCGCGGCGCGGGATTGAACATGTCGGTATCGGCGGTTTCAGTCGCGCGATGAGCGCTTCGGCACGAACCGGATCGCCTGGCCGCCGCCTGCGCCCAACCAGAGCGTCAAGGTATCCGTGCGCTTCACCTCCCGGGTCTCGCGCGCGAACGCGAAGCGGTTCGTTTTGTAATCCGCACCGTCGCCGTCGCGGTAGATCTGCGCGACATACGTCCGGTTCGCGTCGAGGAACGACAGCGGCACCTCCAGCGTGCGCGCAGTCTCGTCGGTGACGCTGCCCAGATACCACGCCTCGCCGTTGCGGTCCTTGCGCACGATGGTCGCGTAATCGCCGATTTCGCCGTTGAGCGCGCGCGTGTCCTGCCAGTCGACCGGCACATCGCGGATGAACTGGAACGCATCCATGTGCTTCGCGTAGTTCTCCGGCAGATCGGCCGCCATCTGGATCGGGCTGTACAGCGTCACGTACAGCGCGAGCTGGCGCGCCAGCGTGCTCTGCAGCGGCTGTCCGCGGCCCTGCAGACTCAGCACGCCGGGCGTGAAATCCATCGGCCCGGCGAGCATCCGGGTGAAGATCAGGATGGGTTCGTGCTCCGGCGGGTTCGGCGGATTGCCCCAGGCGTTGAATTCCTGGCCGCGCGCGCCTTCGCGCGAGATCCAGTTCGGATAGGTGCGGCGCAGGCCGGTGTCCTTGATCGGTTCGTGCGCGTTGATCGCGATGCGATGCTTTGCCGCCGCTTCCAGCACGCGCAGGTGGTGGTTGCTCATGAACTGGCTTTCGTGCCACTCGCGCGCCACCGGACCATCCGCGCGATCCTGGCGTTCGATCTGTCCGGCATCGCAGACATAGCCGGTCTTCACCGAATCGATGCCCAGGCGCGCGAACTGCGCGAACGCCGCGTCCATCTGCCGCTCGTAATGGCTGACCGCGCATGCGGTTTCGTGATGGCCGACCAGATGCACGCCTTTCGATTTCGCATAGGCGGCCAGGCCTTCCAGATCGTAGTCGGCCGTGGGTTTCGCGAAATCGAATTGCCAGCCGTTGGCGAACCAGTCCCCGTCCCAGCCGGTGTTCCAGCCCTCCACCAGCACGCCGCGGAAGCCGTATTTCGCGGCGAAATCGATGTAGCGCCTGGTGTTTGCGGTGGTGGCTCCGTGCTTTGGACCGGTCGCCCAGCTTTCCTGGTCCAGATGCAGCGACCACCACACGCCGACATACTTCGACGGTTTGAACCAGCTGACATCGCCGAGCTTGTTGGGCTCGTTGAGATTGAGGATCAGGCTGGACTCGACCAGCCCGCCGGCACGATCGGCGATCTGGATCGTGCGCCACGGCGTGGAGAACGGCGTGCGCCGCACGACCTTCGCCGGGCTGCCAGGCGTCAGCATCGCGCGCAGCCGTCCGCCGTCGCCTTTCGCGAGATTCATGCCGGCGTAGTCGACCAGCGCGGCCTCGTGGATGGACACGTGAACGCCGTCGTCGGTGCGCAGGGTGATCGGCGTCTGCGCCACACCCACTTCCGCCAGCGGCGTGCGGTTGTAGAGATATTCCTCGCGATTCCATTCGAACGCGGGAATCCACCACGCGGTCGCCGGCTTCGCGATCGCGAATTCGGTCAACTCCTCCTCGATCTGCATCTCATCCAGCGCGGCCTGCTTCGGGAATTCGTAGCGGAAGCCGATACCGTCGTCGAACACGCGCACCACCACATCGAAACGCCGGCGGTCGCGATCGCTTTCGACGAAGCGCGCGCGCAGTTCGTTGTAATGATTGCGGACGAAACGACGCTCGCCCCAAGGCTGCTCCCAGGTCTCGTCGAAACGTCGCGTCGACTGCGAATCCAGCGCGAGACTGCGCAGGAACTGGCGCCCGTTGCGCAGGATGAAGCCGAGCCGCGAGTCGCCGATCAGCGGCTCGCCCTTGCGCGCCACGCGATAGGCCAATCGGCCTTCGCCATTGAGATCCAGCTCGACCTTCAGCGCGCCGTCCGGCGAAGCGACTTCGGCGACGGTGGCGGCATGCGCGGAGGCTGCCAGCCAGAGCATCGACAGCAACAGCATGGCGCGGGTCGCGGCGAACGTCGCGCCACGTCGCACTGTCGCGCGCCGCGGCGAAATCCCCCCGCCGCCAGCTTCGCTGCCGTCGACCCCCTTTTTCAAAGGGGGTAAATCGAGCACGCCATGCTCCAATGATGCAAAGGTGAATGCTCCTGCACCGGTGTTTTCATCTTCTTTTCTTCCGGAATGGAATGCAGATTCCTCAGGAAACAGTGAAACCCGCCCGTCCAACAGCCCATTCGAAAACCCACGCTGTTCCCCCCTTTGAAAAAGGGGGGTAGGGGGGATTTGCTTCTGCCCTGAAAGACCATCGCGAACAGCGAACCCCGGAAGCGAATCGAAGTCGATCTTCATGCGTATTCCTCGGAACCCATCATTCAATGACATACACCACCGCGGTACGCGGCGGAATCGCGAAACGGCCGCTGGCCGGATCGTAGCGGGCGTCGCGCGGTCGCGTATCCGTCGCCTTCGCCGCACGCTGCACAGGATGCAAGACATACGCTTTGCCCGCTTCTTCCGGCAACATCAGCGTCTGCACCCCGGGCGAGACGTTGATGACATACAGGACCTCGCGGAACCTGGCACCGGCGTAACCCGCACCGTCGAGATGCGCCGCGATCACGACCGGGTTCTGGTCGGGACCGACATTGCGGAACGACAGCCGCGCACGCACATCGTCGGCCGTGCGCATGCGGAACAGCGTCGAACCGGCGCGGATCTGCAGCAGGTCGTTGAACGCATCGCGCATCCAGACGATATCCTCGGGCCGTGGTTTGATCGACGCATCCGCCAGCACCGGCTTCAGCAGCGCCCAGTCCTTGCCGTTGTCGCGCGACGGCGGCAGCCCGGCGCCGAAACCGTTGTCGGCGTAGGTCCAGTCCAGTCGATTGAACCAGTCGCCGGAGTCGTAACTGTTGCGGTCCAGCGATTTCGAACGCAGCACTTCCATGCCGGCGTGGTAGTAAGCGATGCCCTGGCTGAAACTCACGAACGCGGCGCCGAGCAGTTGCACCCGGGCGCGATCCTCGCGCGAGGTATCGCGCGGCAGTTTCAGCGCGAGGATATCGAACAGCGTCGGGTTGTCGTGGTTCTCGACGTAATTCACCACTTCACCGGGTTGCGCGGCATATCCGGCCGGTTGACCGGCATAATCGATCTCCGCGAGTCGCTTCTCTGCGCCGTCGTACGTCGTCATGCGGACATCGCGCAGCGTGCCGGCCAGCCCGACCCGCGCCATGTCCGCCGCGCGCAGCAGGGCTGTGGATTGATCCTTTCCAGCCGCGAGCGCGTTCGGCGCGTAGTGCAGACCGCTGATCAGGCCCTGCGCCATCAGCGCCTCGCCGCTGTCGCAACAGCCGCCGCCGCGCAGGGCATCGCGCGCGCGGTCGCTGAACGTGGCGATGCCGGTGTCGTTGAGCGAGCGCTGCGACGCCTGCACGAAACGCGCGCCGTCGGCGATCTCGCCGAAATTCCAGCCCTCGCCGATCAGATCGATGCGGCGGCCGGCGGCGCTGTCCACCGCGCTTTGCAGGCGCAGCATCGCGTCGCGCGGCTGGTGGCCCATCAGATCGAAGCGGAACGAATCGATGCGGTAATGCTTCGCCCACAGCGCCGTCGATTCGATCATCAGTTTCGCCATCATCCGGTGTTCGGTGGCGGTGTTGTCGCAGCAGGTCGAACGTTCGACCTTGCCGTCGGCGTCGAGGCGCTGGTAATAGCCGGGCACGATGCGGTCGAGCACCGATGTCGGCGCCTGTCCCGAGGATGTGGTGTGGTTGTAGACCACGTCCATGCCCACGCGCAGGCCGGCGGCGTGCAGCGCCTGCACCATCGCGCGGAACTCGCGCACGCGGCCGGCGCCGTCGTCGGGATCGGTCGCGTAACTGCCTTCCGGCGCGTTGAAGTGGTACGGGTCGTAGCCCCAGTTGAAGCAATCCTTCGCAGCGATCCCTGTGGTCGCCGCCTGCTGCACATCGCTGTCGGGTGCGGCGTCCGGAATATCCGGCGTGACGCAATCGAGTTCCGGAATGGTGGCGATATCGAAGACCGGCAGCAGATGCACATCGGTCATGCCCGCGTCGCGAAGCGCACGCAGATGGCGCATGCCCGCCGCGCCGGTTTCGGTGAAAGCCAGATATTTGCCGCGCCACGCCGGGCGCACGGTCTTGTCGCCGATCGAGAAATCGCGCACATGCAGTTCGTAGATCGTCATGTCGGTGGCGGACGCGAGCGGCGCAGGGCGCGGCGCATCGTCCCAGCCCACCGGTTTGGTCGTGGCATGATCGAGATCGAGCACGACGCTGCGCTTCGAATCCGCGGTCAGGCCGACCGAATACGGATCGGTGACGCGGTTGCGGACGATACCGACCCCGGGAACGAAGACATCGACCAGATACGCGTATCGCCTGCCGTGCATGGTGCCCGGCAGGTCCAGCGTCCACACGCCGGTGGCGTCGTCGCGACGCGCCGCAAAGACGCGGGTGTCGTCGTCGTACACGCACACCGACACCCCGCGCGCGGTCGGCGCCCACAGCGCGAAGCGGGTGGCGAAGTCTTCCGAAATCTCCGGCCGGCCGTAGCGACCGGCGCCGAGGGTCGCGGATTCTGCCGACGCATACAGATCATCCAACGCGCCCGGCGTCTGCAGCGCGGTGGCTTCGAGCACGCGGCCCCGCATGTCTTCGCGCACCAGCAGCACTTGGCCACGGAGCAGGGCGGGCAATCGATGCATCGCAGTCTCGGGCAATTCGAAGCGGGCCCCGCCGCGGAGGAATTCGAAGCCTTTCATGCGCGCGACCTGTCTGTCGTCGCCGGCGGTCCAAAGCGGAATCGCAAGGTCGCTGCCCTGCACACGACTTCCAACGCTCGCGCGCAGCTGCGCATCGGCCGAGTAGTACAACAGGAACCGTTGCTTCGGCGCGAGATGGACGCCCGGCCACTGGATCAGCCGACGGTCGAGCCAATAGGCGCGCGCATCGCGCGCGGGTTCGACCGCCGCATGCAGCACCGTCGCGGTGTCGACGGCATCGCAGGCGGCGTGCGGGACGGCTGCGCGAACGACCGGCGACGCGAACGCCGCAAGCATCGCCATGAATACGTATGCAGCGCCGCCCCGCGTTGTCCGTCGCTGCATTGCGGGATGACCGGCGTCTGCGGCCGTCGCATACTTGTGGCGCATTTTCATGGAACTCCGAGGCATGAACGCTGTACCTGTCGACGCTGGTCGTGTGTCAGAAATCGTGATCGTGGGCGGCGGCACCGCCGGGTGGATGACCGCCGCGGCGCTGTCCAAAGTACTCGATCGATCCTATTCGATCCGGCTGGTGGAATCCGAAGAGATCGGCACCGTCGGCGTGGGCGAAGCCACGATCCCGATGATCAAGCTCTACAACCAGGCGCTGGACCTGGACGAGAACGAATTCATGCGCGAGACCATGGGCTCGTTCAAGCTCGGCATCGAGTTCGTGAACTGGGGGCGCCGCGGCGACAGCTACATCCACGGTTTCGGCAAGATCGGCCAGGATCTCGGTCTGGTGCCGTTCTATCACTACTGGCTGAAGATGCATCAGGCCGGCAAAGCCTCGCCGCTGGACGATTATTCGATCAATACCCACGCCGCGCGCCACAACAAATTCATGCGCGCGATCGGCGACCGCCCGAACTCGCCGCTGGCCGATATCGGCTACGCCTACCATTTCGATGCCGGACTGTACGCGCGCTATCTCCGCGGCTACGCCGAAGCGCGCGGCGTGGTCCGCACCGAGGGCAAGGTGGTCGGGGTCGAACAGCATCCCGAGAACGGTTTCGTCGCCGCGATCACGCTCGACAGCGGCGAGCGGATCCCGGGGCAACTGTTCGTCGACTGCTCCGGCTTCCGCGGCCTGCTGATCGAACAGACGCTCAAGACCGGCTACATCGACTGGACCCACTGGCTGCCCTGCGATCGCGCGGTGGCGGTGCCGTGCACGCGCACCACGCCGCTCACGCCGTACACGCGCGCCACTGCGCGCGAGGCAGGCTGGCAGTGGCGCATCCCGCTGCAGCACCGGGTCGGCAACGGTTACGTGTTCAGCAGCAGGCACATCAGCGAGGACGAGGCCACCGCGGTGCTGATGGCCAACCTCGAAGGCGAAGCGCTGGCCGAACCGCGTCCGCTGCGCTTCGTCACCGGCAAGCGCAAAAAGTTCTGGAACAGGAACGTGGTCGCGATCGGCCTGGCGAGCGGTTTCATGGAACCGCTGGAATCGACCAGCATCCATCTGATCCAGTCCAGCATCGCGCGGCTGACCGCGTTCTTCCCGCATACCGGCTTCGACGAAACCGACATCGACGAGTTCAATGCGCATTCCGATTTCGAATTCGACAAGATCCGGGATTTCATCATCCTGCACTACCACGCCACCGAGCGCGACGACACCGCGTTCTGGGACCATGTCCGGACGATGGAGGTACCCGAATCGCTGCAGCGGAAGATGGATCTGTTCAAGACCAACGGCCGGATCTTCCGCGACGCCAACGAACTGTTCGCCGAAGTCAGCTGGCTGCAGGTGATGCACGGCCAGCGCCTCGCGCCACGGTCGTACCACGCACTGGTGGATGTCTATCCGGAAGAGAAGATCATGGCATTCATGGCGAACATCCGCGGCGTGATCGCGAAGTGTACCGACGCTATGCCCAGCCACGAAGCCTTCATCGCCAAGCACTGCGCCGCGAAGGCCATGTGAGCCTCGACAGATCGATGTGTCGACATCCTTTTTCTGCATGTCGATGACGTTTCCGCGCGTGGTGTCGGGAGCGCGACGATGCCACGCCACCGCTGTCGACGCGCATGCGTTGCGGCGCATTTCCGCTTGAATACGTTTGCATCCGCCTATGCTGCACTGCAACGTGCTGCGCACGATGCGCACGGGCATCGTAGCCGCGCACGACGCGCCAGCAACGGCGCGCGCAGGCGCCACCAGGAACGAACGCAATGACCGCAGGCACGATGCAACCCGACACCATGCACCAGAAACCGCAGCTGTCGTTCTGGCAGATCTGGAACATGTCGTTCGGCTTTCTGGGCATCCAGTTCGGCTTCGCGCTGCAGGGCGGCTTCATGTCGCGCATCTTCCAGACGCTGGGCGCGGAAAAGGACGCGCTGCCGCTACTGTGGATCGCCGCGCCGCTGACCGGGCTGCTGGTGCAGCCGATCATCGGCTACTTCAGCGACCGCACCTGGCATCCCATCCTCGGGCGACGCCGGCCCTACTTCCTGATCGGCGCGATTCTCGCTTCGATCGCGCTGGTCTTCATGCCGCACTCGCCGACGCTGTGGATGGCGGTGGGTCTGCTGTGGGTGCTGGATGCTTCGATCAACATCAGCATGGAGCCCTTCCGCGCGCTGGTGGCCGACAAGCTGCCGGAACAGCAGCGCTCGTACGGCTTCGTGCTGCAGACGCTCATCATCGGCATCGGCACCTGGGTGGCGAGCAATCTGCCGTGGTTCATCAACCAGCTGGGCGTCTCCAACGAGGCCGGGCCGGGCGTGGTACCGCTGTCGGTGAAAGTGGCGTTCGCGGTCGGTGCGTTCGTGTTTCTCCTCAGCATTCTGGTGACCGTGTTCACCACCAGAGAATATCCGCCCGAAGACCTGGCGCGCTTCGCCGAAGAGAAAAAATCCTCCAGCAATTTCATTGCCGAAATCTTCCACGGCATCCTGCACATGCCGCGACAGATGCTGGCCATCGGCGTTGTGCAGTTCTTCAGTTGGCTGTCGTTCTTCAGCATGTGGAGCATGGCCACGCCGGCATTGACCGAACACGTGTTCAAGGCGCCGGCGCCCGATCCCGCCGCGTTCGACACCGCCGTCGCGTCACAGGCCCAGGCGTTCCAGACCGCGAATGCCGCGTATCAGAACGCTGCGGATCTGGTCGGCTCGTACATGGGCTATTACGGCCTGTCGTCGATGGCCGTAGCGCTGCTGCTCAGTTTCTACGCCTCGCGTTTCGTGCTCAATCGCAGACTGGTGCATTTCGTTTCGCTGCTGCTGGGCGGCGCCGGCTTCGTGTCGATGGCCTATGTGCCTTCGCCGCAGTATCTGATTCTCTCGTTCGCGCTGGTCGGCGTGTCGTGGGCCAGCATCCTGTCGATGCCGTATGCACTGCTGGCGTCCTGCGTCGAAGAGAAAAAGATGGGCCTCTACATGGGCATCTTCAACATGTTCATCGTGATACCGCAGATCGTGGCGGCCACGCTGCTGGGGCTCACGCTCAAGGCGCTTTTCGACAACGAGTCGATCTATGCGCTGATGATCAGCGGCGCCAGCCTGATCGTCGGCGCGCTGTGTCTGGTGTTGGTGCGGGAGCCGCGGGCGGATGCGTCCGCAGCGCATTGAATGCTTTTGTAGGAGGGCCTTCAGGCCCGAGCTGTTTGCACGAGGGCGCCCGACGCCCGGCGAGGCGATTACCCTACGCAGAGCTCGGGCCTGAAGGCCCTCCTACATAACGATCAACCCGCAGCGCCACTCGACCGCCGCACCACCAGCGTGGCCGGCAGCATCCTGCTTTCCGCCGGCTGTTCGTGAACGCGCTTGAGCAGAGTTTCGACCAGCAGCTCGCCGGCGTAGGCCGTGTCCTGGTAGACCGTGGTCAGCGGCGGATTGCAGAAGCGCGACATCGCGATGTCATCGAAACCGACCACCGCAACGTCCTCGGGCACGCGCAGGCCGTGTTCGAGCAATGCGCGGATCGCACCGATGGCGATCAGGTCGCTGGCCGCGAACACCGCGTCGAACAGGATGCCGCGGCCGAGCAGCGCCTTCGCCGCTTCGTAACCTTCTTCTTCCGAACTCAGCGCGTCGACCTGCAGTGCGGATTCCGCGGGAATACCGGCTTCGCGCTGCACGATCTCGCAGCCGCGGTAGCGCGCGTGGAATTCCGGGTAATGGCTGGAAGCGTCGCCGAGAAAGGCGATGCGCTTGCGGCCCAGGCCGAGCAGATGTTCTCCGACCAGCCGTCCGCCCGCGAAATTGTCGCAGCCGATGGACACGCCCGGCTGGTCCGGCAGCACCGCGCCCCAGCGCACGAAATGCGTGCCCTGCTCGACCAGACGCTCGAGCTTCGGACGATAGTCGACGTAATCGCCATAACCCAGCAGGATCAGGCCGTCGGCCTTCATGCTGTCTTCGTAATCGGCGTGCCAGTCGTCCGAGAGCTGCTGGAACGACACCAGTAGATCGTGATTGTGGCGGGCGCAGGCGCGGGTGATCGAGCCCAGCATCGACAGGAAGAACGGATTGATCTGCGATCCGTCCTCGGTCGGGTCTTCGAACAGCAGCAGCGCCAGCGTGCCGGCGCGCTGCGTGCGCAGGCTCGATGCGCGGCGGTCGACCTTGTAGTTCAGTTCCTGCACCGCATCCAGCACCCGCTTGCGGGTATCGGCGTTGACCAGCGGACTGCCGCGCAGAACGCGCGAGACGGTGGCCTGCGACACCCCCGCGCGATGGGCGATGTCGACAGAAGTGGCCTTGGTTTTGCGTGGGCGCATGGGGCTGTCCGTCGAATGCTGTGGCGCAGTGTAGAACCTCGGGAACGATCCCGCATCGGACCCGCCCGCATCGCCGCCTTTCATGGCGACCGCTGGCGCGTCAATGCGCGGCGGATCCCGCCCCATCCGGGCCGCGGCGCGCGCCCTGACGCACCGCCAGCCATGCGAACGCCGACAACAGCATGCACACACCGCCGATCGCGAACACCAGTCCCTTGTTCTCAAGCCGCGACAGCAGGTAACCCACGCCCAGGCTCACCGCCAGCTGCGGCAGCACCACGCTGAGATTGAACACGCCCATGTACAGGCCGATGCGCGCCGGCGAAACGCTCTGCGAGAAGATCGCGAACGGCAGGCTGACGATCGCGCCCCAGCCCACGCCGATGATCGCCATGCCGATATACAGCGAAGCCTGGCTGTCGCCCAGCCAATAGACATAGCCGAAGCCCAACGCCATCAGCATCAGGCTGGCCGCATGCACGCGCACTTCGCGGAAGCGCTGCGCCAGCGGGTTGAGCAACAGCGCCGGCAGGACCGCGGCGACCGCGTTCAACGAGAGGAAACTGAAGGACATCAACTGCCCGGTGGCGTCGGCGTCGAGCTGCGGGAAGCGCTGCTGCACGAAGCCGATCATGAACACGAACAGCGTCTGCATGCCGAACCAGCTGATCGCATGCGCCGCCAGCACCTTGCGGAAACCGGCGATGTCCTCGCGCCCGTCCAGCGTCTGCCGTTCGGTCAGCGCGTGCACGATCAGCGCCAGCGCCAGCACGCCGAACACCACTTCCAGCCACAGGCTGTGGGTCTTCACGCCCGCGATCTTCAGGCCCATCGCGATCATCGCGTACACCGCGAACGCCCACAGCGGCCGCATCAACATCAGCAGCGCGCCGACCCGGAGTTTTTCGGTCGGCGTGCCGGTCTCGGTGTGCGCCAGCACCCGCGGCTCCTCGACCAGCAGCGCGGGCACGATCGAGAACACCAGCGCCAGACCGGCGCCGAAATAGATCAGAGTGATATTCCCCCAGATCGCGCCGATGGCGTACGCGAGCACGCCGAAGGTGCCCGAGACGGTCTGCATCCAGGTGTAACCGGCGGTGCGCTTCGCGCCTTCCGGGGTGACATCGGTGATCAGCGAACGGGTCGGGTTGAAGCCGAGGTTGATCGACAGATCCAGCGCCAGCGCGACCGCCACCGCCACGCCGAGAATCGCGTCGAACCCCAACGCGTTGTCGATCGCCCCGATCGAAGGCAGTGCCAGCAGCATCAGCGCGGTCAACACGCCGCCGACCAGGATGAACGGCCTGCGCCGTCCGCCCCAGAACCAGACGTTATCGCTGATGATGCCGATGATGACCTGGCCGATGATGCCCGCCAGCGGACCCGCGGCCCAGACGATGCCGATCTCGTCCAGCTTCAGGCCGTACTTGGTCGACATCAGCCAGCTCAGCGCCGAGATCTGCACCGCCAGCGCGAAGCCCATCGCCGTCGACGGCAGACTCAACAACATCAGGAACGGCAGCGACAGGCGTTGTTGCATCCGCAGCATGGGTGGTCCTCACCGGGTGGTGGGGCAGCATAGCCGGTGGGTTTGCGGGCCGGAATGAATACGGTTGCTGCTGCGCTGCAGCATGGATCGATTCATCGACGCTGCGCTCGATGCGCGGCGCGCGCGGATGGTATGACCCGGCTTCAATCCATGCGCTGGAACGAGAACAGCGTGGACAGCGGATGTTTCCGTCGTTCGATCAGCGCGCGCAGCAGGCCGGCGCCGATCATCGAATAGGTGATGCCGTTGCCGCCGTAGGCCATCGCGAAATGCACGCGCGGGCCGTGCTGCGCGTGCGGACCGAAGAACGGCAGTCCGTCTTCGGTCTCGGCGAAGGTGCCCGCCCACGAGAACGCGGGCTGCAGCGGCAGCTCGGGAAACAATGTCCCCACCTTCTTCACGAGCGTCCGCGCCTTCTTCTCGACGCGGCGATCGCGGCGCGCGGGCACATCGACGGCATCGTCCTCGCCGCCCACCAGCAGGCGGCCGTCGCCGGTGCTGCGCAGATACAGATACGGCCGCGCCGATTCCCACATCATCGTGTCTGCCAACGGGCCGAGCGCCTCCGGTTCGATGGGGTCGGTGATGAACGCGTAGCTGCTCCTGTTCTTCGCCACCCGTTTGCGCAGCCAGCGCTGGTTGGCGTAGCCGGCCGCGAACACCACATGCCCGGCGCGGATCGCGAAGCCGGACGTCGTGCGCAGATGCACGCGCCTGGACGTGGTTTCGAACGTATCGATGCAGGTGCGGTCGTAAACGCCGCCGCCGCGTCTGGCGACGCCCGCAAGCAACCGATACGCCATGCGATAAGGATCGATCCTCGCCGCCAGCGCGCTGAGGATCGCCGCCGGCGCCGCGATCCCGAAGCGTTCCTTCACGTCGGCGCGTTCCAGCCATGCCATGTCGAATCCGTGGCGCGCGCGCATCTCGAATTCATCCCGCATCGCGCCCGCGTCGCGGCGACGGCTTGCGTAGTACAGGCTCTGCATCCGCGCGAAATCGACATCGCCCACCTTGCGCGCCAACCCTTGCAGCATCGGAATCGCCTCGGCGCAGGCCAGATACGCCAGCGCCGCCTGGTCTTCGCCGTAGCGCTTCGCGAGATCGACCATGTGCGTATCGATTTCGTACTGCAGCAGCGCCGTGCTGGCGGCCGTACTGCCCCAGCCGATGTCGCGCTGTTCGACCACGGCCACCGCATGCCCGTGTACCGTCAATTCATGTGCGATGAGCGCGCCGGTGATCCCGCCCCCGACCACGACCACGTCGCAGGCGAGATCGGCATCCATCTGCGGGAATGCATGCATCAAGCCGTTCTTGACCGCCCAGTAGGGGTAACCGCTTTTCAGATCCATCGTCGTCGGGTCTCGTTCGTTGCGATCGCAGTGTCGCTGCGACACGTTGGCCCGATGGTCGGGTTACGCCGGCTCGTCCGGAATCAACGCCGACTCCAGCCGGGTGATCACGTCCTTGAGCTGCAGCTTGCGCTTCTTGAGGCGTTTGACCGCGAGTTCGTCGGCGGCGATGTTGTCGTGCAGGCGGCCGATGGCAAGATCGAGGTCGCGGTGTTCGAGACGCAGCTCGACCAGCCGCTGGGCGACTCGGGCGAGTTCTGCGGGGTCGGAAGGCTGGTTCATCGGCCGAGCTTAGCATCGGACCGCGACGCGGGGAGGACGCCTGCCCGGGCGGGCAAGACTCAACGTTCGGCGACGTAAAGCGCGGCGTCGGAATCCTGCCGCCAGCCGCTCAGGGCGCCTTCGGTGTCGATGGATTGCTCCGGCTCGGCCTCGCGCGGCGCGGCGACGGCGGGCACGGCGACGGGCGCGCCCGGACTCGCGGCCGGCGGCGACCAGACGAGATAGGCGGACAGCAGCAGCGCGATGCAGACGAACAGCGTCCGCGCACGCACCACCCGCGTGCGGCGACGCGAACGACGACGTGAAGGCAGGGTCTGCAGAAGCATCGGCATGGGCGCGGTACTCGGTGTTCTCTACCGACAACGCATCAAGATCCGTGCCACGGCCAAACGACGTTCAAGTGCTTGTTTCCACTGCGGCCAGGCGGCGCATCGCCGCGCGTCCTGCACGATCCCAGGCCCGGATCGTGCGGATCGCGGTGATCGCTGTCGGCGGCCGGTCGCAGCGGCTTCGCCGCTTGGAATCGCAAGCCATTGAAAAGAAAAGTCTTTGCGCAAAACCCTTGTCGCTGTCGCATCTGGCACGCAACTTGTGTCTGTATCCAGCGGGGCCGCACGTCGCGGTCCGTTCCCCCGACTGGAGAGAGTCCCATGTTGTACTACGCCGTCGTCTTTTTCGTGATCGCCCTGATCGCCGGTGTGCTCGGTTTCGGCGGCATCGCCGGCGCCGCGGCTGGCATCGCGAAAATCCTGTTCTTCGTGTTCCTGGTGCTGTTCGTCATTTCGCTGATCATGGGCCGTCGCGTCCGAGCCTGACGATCACACCGCGCGAGCACGAAACCGCAAGCACGAAACCAAAACGCCTCCGCGCCTTCCGCGCGGGGGCGTTTTCGCGGTGGACGGCAGGCGCTTTCCGGAGCCGACACCGCTCAGGCCAGCGGCAGTTCCAACGTGAAGCTGGCACCGCCGCCCTCGCGATCGTCGTACCAGACATCGCCCCC
Organism: Thermomonas sp.; assembly: GCA_020692565.1. Taxonomy (GTDB): domain Bacteria; phylum Pseudomonadota; class Gammaproteobacteria; order Xanthomonadales; family Xanthomonadaceae; genus Lysobacter_I. Next base: position 75,971 of record JAIMKJ010000007.1, on the reverse strand, counting down.
CATGGTGCGTGCGCGCTGCTTCGCCAGCGCCAGCCCGAGCCCGGTCGAAGACTCTCCGCCCGTCGGCTGTGCGCTCAGGCGTACATAACGCTGGAACAGGCGCTCACGGTCCTGCGTCGTGATGCCCGGTCCACGATCATGGACCGTAAGCCGTGCGTATTTGCCCTGACGCGCTGCGGTCAGTTCCACTTCGCTGCCCGGCGGCGCGTACTTCAAGGCATTCGACAGCAGATTCTGCAGCACATGCAGGGTGCCGGCGCGCTCCGCCAGCAGCCGGATGCCGTCGGCGCCATCGGTATCGATACGCACCCGCGTGCCTTTGCTTTGCGACTGGTGCGACAGCAGTTCGACCACCTCTTCCAGCAGCGTCCGCGCAAGGATCGGCGACGGCGGAGCGTCGTGCATGCGCTCCTGCTGCTGGTCGAGGAAAGCCTGCAGGAACAGCACGCCGGCGTCGGCGGAGTTGCGGATCGAATGCGCCAGACGCTGGCGCGTCTCGTCGTTCAAGGCCGGATCGCCAAGAAGATCGGCCGAGAACAGAATATTGCCGAAATGATTACGCAGGTCGTGGCTGACGATTTCGGCGATCTTCTGGCGCTCGTCGGCGACCCGCGCCAGACGGTCGCGCGCCTGCTTGAGGTCCAGATGCGTGCGCACGCGCGCCAGCAGTTCCTCGGGAATGAAGGGTTTGGTGATGTAGTCGACCGCACCCGCCGAGAACGCGCGGGTCAGGCTGTCGCGCTCCTGGTCGGCGGTGAGGAACACCACCGGCACATCGCGGGTCTGCGGCATGGCCTGCAGGCCTTCCAGCACATCGAAGCCGTCGAGGCCGGGCATGCGCATGTCCAGCAAGACCAGATCGGGCGGGCTGCGCTCGGCCAGCGCCAGCGCCTCGCGGCCGTCGAGCACCGGCACCACGTCGTAGTCGGCGCGGGTCAGCAACTGTCCGACCACCTGGACGTTCGCGGTCTGGTCGTCGATCACCATCACCACCGGCAAGGCGACCGCCCCTTGGAATCTATGCGGCATTGTTGTCCTCCTCGCACCACGCCGCCAAGGCGTCGAGCACGATCTTCACTTGATTGACGTCGAACATCTGCACGGCGTGGCGCAGGCGTCGGGCAAGCGCCTGCAGCGAAGGCTCGCGCATCCGGTCGGCGATGGTTTCCAGGCGTTTCGCGAATTCGCCGATCTCGCGCACGCGCATCCGTTCGCGCATCGCCGCGAGCGGTTCGCCGCAAAGCGAATGCCATTCCTTGCGCGCATCGGCCATTGTCTCGCCGTTGGTCGCGGTGTCTTCGATTTCGGCATCGAACCTGACATCCTGCTCGACCGCTTCCGCCGCGTGCGCCCCGAACAGATCCGACAGGGTCGAGAACAGTTCGATGGGCGCGTACGGCTTGCGGATATAGCCGTCGAAATTCGTCTTCTGATCCTCATCCTCGTTGACCAGGCTGGAGGCGGTGACCGCGATGACGCGCACATGGCTCAGCTCCGCATCGGCACGGATCGCCTCGAACGCGCGGTAGCCGTTCATCCGCGGCATGCGCAGATCCATCAGCACCACGTCCGGGCGCAGGCGACGGGCGGCTTCGACGGCTTCGGCGCCATCGCGCGCGATGTTCACTTCGTGGCGGCTGTCGCGCAGATAACCTTTCGCGACCTCGATGTTCCACTCGACATCGTCCACCACCAGGATCTTCAGCGGCGGCAGACGATCGAAATCGGCGCGCATGTCCGTCTCTTCCGGCGTCGCGATCGTCGCCGGCAACAGGTTCGGGATATCGACCCGGAACGTCGCGCCCTCGCCCACGCGGCTGACCACATGGATGCGACCCAGCATCAGGTCAACCAGACGCTTGGTGATGCTCAGGCCCAACCCGGTGCCCTGGCGGAGCTTGCCGTCGGGACTCTCGGCCTGATAGAACGCCTCGAAAATCTGCGCCTGCTGTCCGGGATCGATGCCGGTGCCGGTGTCGCTGACCGACAACCGCATGTCGCGGCCCTCGCCCAGCGGCGACGACCGCATCGACAGCCGCAGCACCACTTCGCCGCGCTCGGTGTACTTGACCGCGTTGCTGAGCAGGTTCATCAGGATCTGGCGCAGACGCTGCGCGTCGATCTCGACCGGAACGAGCTGTTCCGGATCGATCTCGCACCTCAGACGCACGCCCTTGGCTTCGGCCATCGGCTCGAACAGGGCGAGGATCTCGGCGGCGAGTTCGCTCACGTCGGTGCCCTGCGGCGTGAGTTGCAGCTTGCCGGCTTCGATCTTGGACAGGTCGAGGACATCGTTGATCAGGTCGAGCAGCATCTGCCCGCTTCGTCTGATCGCCGCCACCCATTCGCGCTGCAACGGTTCGCGGACATTGTCGCCGAGCAACTGCGAAAAGCCGAAGATCGCGTTCATGGGCGTGCGGATCTCATGGCTCATGCTCGCGAGGAATGCGCTCTTCTCGTCGTTGGCGCGACGCGCCTGGGCGGCGTGCAGTTCCAGGCGCAGCGCGTCTTCCGCCTGCAGTTGCGCGCGCCGCAGCGCCAGGAACCCGAACAGACCCGCGACCAGCGCCAGCCCGTTGGCGATCAACAGCGTCGCATTGGTCTGCTTCACCAGCACGTCGCGTTGGTCGGCGCGATCCTGGAGCAGCCGGCTTTCCTCGGTGGACATCATCGCCACCCGCGTGCGCATGCGATCCATGAAGTACTCGCCGCGCCCGTCGCGCACCCGGCGGATCGCGGCGCCGCTGGTGCCCTTGCGTGTTTCCTCTTCCTTGATCTCGATCGAGCGCTCGGCGCGCATCTTCAACTGATCGAACTCCCAGAACAGGTTCTCCAGCACTTCCTGATGCTCCGCATTGTCGCTGGTTTGCGACTTGAGCGTTTCGAGCAATCCCTTGATGTTGCCTATATGCCGGCGCATGCCGTCGCGGTGCTGGCCGCCGCCGCCGATCATGTAGCGCAGGCCCTCGGATTCCATCATCCCCAGCTCGACCTGCAGCGTGGTCAGTTGGTCCTTCACTTGGATGGTGTGTTCCACCCGTTCGATGGAATCGCGAAGATCGTTGATCGAGCGCACCGAGACGAACGAGGTGATGAGGATCACCACGAATGCGAGCGCCAACAGACCCACGTTGGCGCGGTTGCGGAATTGCACTGAGCGCGACAGTGGCATCGGGTTCCCCGGGGTCGTCCCCATCGACGAGTGGTGGCGCATGCGTTGCGGAAATGATTCTGGTTGCGGTGTGGTGCTAAGGCGCGGTCGGCGCCTGCGCATCCATCTACGAATTCATCAACCAGATCGTACCGTTCAGCACCAGCGCGAACGATACCCACAGCAGATACGGTAACAGCACATAACCGGCCAGCGGGCGGAGCCGGCCGAAAGCCAGCACTGTCGACACCAGCGCGACCCACAGCAGACAGATTTCGGCGAACGCCAGGCCCGGGCTGCGCAGCCCGAAGAACAGCGGCGTCCACAGCAGATTCAGCGCGAACTGGATGGCGAACAGTACCAGCGCGCGTTTTCGCAGCCGGTCTTCGCTCTCGGGTTCGCGCCGCACCAGCCACAGCGCCACCGCCATGGTCGCGTACAGCAGCGTCCACACCGGCGCGAAGACCCAGGGCGGCGGGTTCCACGTCGGCTTCAGCAGCATGGCGAACCAGCCGTCGGGAGCGAACAGGCCACCCATCGTCGCCCCCAATCCCACCAGCAGCAGGATCCAGCCGACCAGCGCCAGCCAACCATCGCGGGGGGGTGGAATGGCGTCGGGGACGACAACGGGAGGACGATGATTCATGGCAATCGGGGGAAGCTCGAAGCGGAACGGGGGTCGATACGCACGATCGCAGCGCGGTTACGGCACGGTCACGACAACGCTACAGACCGAACAGTTTGCGTTTGCGGTACAGCGTGGAGGCATCGATGCCCAGCGTCCTTGCGGCGGCATCCAGGCTGTCGCTGGATGCGAGCACGCGTTCGATGTGCATGCGTTCGAGCGCGTCCAGCGATATTGCCATGCCCGGCTGCGGATCGTTGCGCGCCGAAGCGCTGAGCGCGAGCAGTTCGGGGCCGATGTCCTCGCTGCGGGCGAGGATCACCGCGCGCTCCATCATGTTCTGCAGCTCGCGGACGTTGCCCGGCCACGAATAGCCGCGCAATTGCGACAGCGCCGACGGCGACAGTCGACGCGCGGGCATGCCGTAATCGGCCGCATAGCGCCGCACGAAGCCGTTGGCCAGCGCTTCCAGATCTTCCGGCCGCTCGCGCAGCGGCGGCACGGTGATGCTGATGACGTTGAGGCGATACAGCAGGTCGAGGCGGAACTGGCCGTCCTGCACCATCGCATCCAGATCGCGATTGGTGGCGGCGACGATCCGCGCATCGGCCTTGCGCGTGACCGGGTCGCCCACGCGCTCGTATTCCTTGTCCTGGATGAAGCGCAGCAGCTTCGGCTGCAAAGGCAGCGGGAAGTCGCCGACTTCGTCCAGGAAGATGGTGCCGCCGTCGGCATGGGTGACGCGACCGACGGTGTTCTGCACCGCGCCGGTGAACGAGCCCTTGGAATGACCGAACAGCTCGCTTTCCATCAGTTCCGCCGACAGCGATGGGCAATTGATGGTGACCAGCATGCCCGCGGCGCGGGGGCTGGCGCGATGCACGGCCTTGGCGATCACGCCCTTGCCGGTGCCGCTTTCGCCCAGCACCAGCAGGTTCGCGTCGGTGCGCGCCACCTGCAGCGCCATGTCGATGGCGGCCTGCATCGCCTTGTTCCTGCTGGTGAGTTCCGGCACGCCGGGCTGGGCTTCGCGCTCGAAGTTGTCGAGGCGGTCGAGGATGCGGCGGGTGTCGATCTGGCGCGCGACCGAGATCTTCAGCTGATCGGGAGAACAGGGCTTGACCAGATAATCGCTGGCGCCGAGCGAGATCGCCTTCACCGCATCGTCGACCGCCGAGTTGCCGGTGACCATGATCACCCGCATCAGCGGCGCCAGTTCGCGCAGCCGCGGCAGGGCTTCGATACCGGAGTCGTAGCCGATGTTGTGGTCGAGCAGGCAGACATGGAACGGACGGGTCGCGGCCAGGCGCAGGCCGTCGGCCAGATTGTCGGCGGTTTCGACGCTGTAGCCGTCGCTTTCCAGCGCCAGCGCGAAGTTCTGCAGCAGCCGGGTGTCGTCGTCGATCGCCAGGATATGGCCGGCGGGCTTCGGGGCGGGACTCGGCACAGGTCGTGACTCCATCGTGTGCGGGGTGGGGCTTCGAGGGGCGGCGCTTCGGGATGCGATGTCGGGTGAAGCGCGGCCGGACGTGGTATCGCTCGGCGAAGAGGTTTCCACTATATCGGCGACGCCGTTCTCCGGCGCCGGCCGCTGCCAGGTGCCACCGAGTGTGGCCATCGGCGATGCCGGGCGGGTCTGAAGCGGCGTCTGCGGAGTTCTGCGTTCGAGATTGACGCTCATGCGGGGCTCCGGCGTGGGTGTCGAGGCGCGGCGCGCCTCCAACGATAGGACATGCGCCGCAAGACCTGTGCCAGCACGAAACCCCCGCCGTTGCCGGGCGCCGAGGGCGACAGGCGCCATCTGATCCGGCGTTTTGCACGATGGCATGGGCGTCAGCGTGCATTCCGCACGCCCGGACGAAAAAAGCCGCCTCGCAACGGGTACGGGGCGGCTTCCGGGACTTCAGGCTTTCGGGGACCTTTCCTGGAACCGTGCGAAACGCGTCCCTACGGGGAACATGCTCCGGTTCAACAGGAAGGCCACCCGTCCGGACCGGCTGTCGGAGGTGCGCTCCGGACGGGTAACCCGCGCCGCAATCTGCAAGGGGAGGGAGCAGATCGCGACGATAACGCCAGCGCCCGTACGGGCGCTGGCGAGACGTACAGGCGGTGTATCAGTGGATGCCTTTCTCGAAATCGCGAACCTGCTGTTCGGCGATGTCCTTGGTCACGCCGTAGCGTTCCTGGACCTTGCCGGCGAGGTAATCGCGGGTGCCTTCGGCCACGGTCAGATCGTCGTCGGTGAGCTTGCCCCACTGCTGCTTGATCTGGCCGTTGAGCTGCTTCCACTTGCCTTTGATGATGTCGGTATTCATGGGATTCGTGTCCTCTGGGGGATGAAGGATGGGCGCATGCGCCCGGTAAGCGGCATCGACTGTCGTACGTCGATGCGGATGCGCGATCAGGCGCGCGGCTTGACGGTCAGCGTGGTCGCGTCGACGGACTTCACGCCCTTGATCGCACGCGCCACGGCGATGGCCTGGTCGACTTCGGCCTTGCTGTCGAGCTTGCCCGACAGGGTGACCACGCCGTTGGTGGTGGTGACGTTGATGTCGAGACCCTTGGTCGCCTCGGTGGCGAGCAGATCGGCCTTGACCTTGGTGGTGATCCAGCTGTCGCCGACCGGCTGCGCGGATTCTTCGTGCGCCTTGGTCTGCTCGCCGGTATTCGCGTTGGCTGTCGTCGCCGCCGTTGCGGAACCGGCAGCGAATGCCAGTGCGAGCGTCATCGCAGCCATGAGGCGGGAATGTGCGGACAGGGAATTGTTCATGTAGATCTCCATCGCTTTGTTGGGATGTCGCTTCGGGGGAATGCCGTGAACCGCGTCCCGGCAGTACATGTCATACAAGTCGCATGCCAATCCCGTGCGCCCAAGAAAATCAATGCGTTACGCTGATCCCTGCCGCATCGTTTCTTGCAATCTGCCGCGGATGTCGGGCGCCGCGCACGATCCGCCCCGATACGATCCGGATAAAATGCCGCGGCATGAGCACCGTCCTGCCCCTCTCCGAACCGCTGCCGCCGCCCGCCCGTCGCGCCGCCCACGAAGCCGGCCGATTGGCGAAGCGTCTGCGCCACCAGGTCGGCCGCGCCATCGCCGATTTCGGCATGATCGAAGAGGGCGACAAGGTGATGGTGTGCCTGTCCGGCGGCAAGGACAGCTACACGCTGCTGGATATCCTGCTGCAGTTGCAGAAGAAGGCGCCGGTGCGGTTCAGCATCACGGCGGTGAACCTCGACCAGAAACAGCCGGGCTTCCCGGAGCATGTGCTGCCGGACTACCTGCGCTCCATCGGCGTGGACTACACCATCCTCGAACAGGACACGTATTCGGTGGTCGCGCGCGTGGTGCCCGAGGGCAAGACCATGTGTTCGCTCTGCTCGCGGCTGCGTCGCGGCGCGCTGTATGCGCACGCGGAGGCCGAAGGCTTCACCAAGATCGCGCTGGGCCACCACCGCGACGATCTGGTGGCCACATTCTTCCTGAACCTGTTCTTCCACTCGAAGCTCGCCGGCATGCCGCCGAAGCTGCTGAGCGACGACGGCAGGCATGTGGTGATCCGACCGCTGGCCTACGTGCGCGAGGACGACATCGCCGCGTATGCCGAGGCGAAACGGTTTCCGATCATCCCGTGTAACCTGTGCGGCTCGCAGGAGAATCTGCAGCGCAAGCAGGTGAAGAAGATGATGGACGGCTGGGAGCGCGACACGCCCGGCCGCGTCGAACAGATCGCGCGCGCGCTGGGCGACATCCGCCCCTCGCACTTGAGCGATCCGAAACTGTTCGACTTCCTGTCGCTGGGACAGCGCAGCGAGGGCGGCATGCCGGATGCGCATGCGTGGCTGGCCGGCGAACCTCCGATCGCAAACGGGGAAACGTCATAGCGCTGTCGTCCCAAGGCCGAACGTCCAAGGGAAGCACCCACCGTTTCAAGCCATCATCTTCGACGCATCATTCGACAACAGGTCCCTCGGCCTCCGGCCTCGGGATGACCGTCTTCATTCTTCGTACTTCTTATCCGGACACACGATGTTTTTTCGAAACCTGACGTTCTTCCGCTTCCCCGTCTCGCTCGATTTCTCCGACCTCGATACCGGCCTCGCCGAATGCACGCTCAAGCCGGTCGGCGCGCTGGAACTGTCGTCGCGCGGCTTCGTGTCGCCGTTCGGCCGCGGCGAGGGCGAAGCCCTGTCGCGCCGCATCGACGACGCGATCTGGGTCGCCGCCGGCAGCGAGGACAAGATCCTGCCCGGCGCGGTGGTCAACGACATGCTGCAGAAGAAGCTGGCCGAGATCGAGGAAAAGGAAGGCCGCAAACTGGGCGGCCGCGCACGCAAGCGGCTGAAGGAAGACCTGGTGCACGAACTGCTACCGCGTGCGTTCGTGAAGCCCGGCCGCACCGACGCGCTGATCGACGCGAAGCACGGCTTCATCGCCGTCGACACCTCGTCGCGCAAGACCGCCGAGGCGGTGGTGTCCGACGTGCGTCACGCGATGGGCAGTTTCCCGGCGCTGCCGCTGAACGCCGAAGTCGCGCCGCGCTCGATCCTCACCAGCTGGATCGCCGGTGATCCGCTGCCCGAAGGGCTGTCGCTGGGCGACGAATGCGAAATGCGCGATCCCACCGATCACGGCGCGATCGTGAAGTGCCAGCACCAGGAACTGCAGAGCGACGAGATCGCCAAGCATCTGGAAGCCGGCAAGCAGGTCACGCGGCTGGCGCTGACCCTGGACGATCATCTGAGTTTCGTGCTCGGCGAAGACCTGATCATCCGCAAGCTGAAATTCCTCGACGGCGTGGTGGACCAGCTCGAATCCGGCGAACGCGAGGACATGCGCGCCGAACTCGACGCCCGCTTCGCGCTGATGAGCGCCGAAGTGAGACGGCTGTTCCTGACCCTGGAACCGGCGCTCAAATTGTCGAAGGCCGAATGAAGGTACGGCCGGGGCTTCGGCCGGGATTGCGGCTTCCGTACGCATCCCGCCGCGGGTAGGATGCGCGCCATGCCATTCCGTTTCCGCCTGCGCGGGCTCAACCCCGCCGCGCGCCCGTCCGCCGCGCGCCCGAACGAATCACGAAGTCAGCAGCGCGACCGCGTGCCGCTGCGGCTGGACGACGGCCGCGATGTCGAAGTGCTGCGCGTGCGCGATCCGCGCGCGCGCCGGATCAAACTCTCGGTGAGCGAGCGCGGCGTGCGCCTGACCTTGCCTGAACGCGCCAGCCTGGTCGCCGGCGACCGTTTCATCGCCGAACACCGCGACTGGCTGCATGCGCAGCTCAGCCGGCTGGTCGACATCGACGAACACCTGCTGCGTCGCGACGAAACCATCGCTCTGCCGCTGCGCGGCGTGTCGGTACCGCTGCGCTGGGAGCACGGACGTTTCACCGCACTGCAGCGCGACGAGGGCGGACTCGTTTTTCAAACCACCGCACGCGCGGGCGAACCGGCTTTACGCCGCGCGCTGCGCGATTTCTACGAAGCCGAGGCGCGCGCCGACATCGGCCGCTGGATGCCGCGCTATCTGCCGTCCATGCCGCGCGCGCCGCGGCGGGTGCAACTGAAGGCGATGAGTTCGCAGTGGGGCTCGCTGGCGCCGGACGGCACGATGGCGCTGGATCTGTCGCTGGTGCTGGCGCCGCCCGAAGCATTCGAGTACGTACTGGTGCACGAGTTGTGTCACCTGATCCACCACAACCACTCGCCGGCCTACTGGCACGAAGTGGAAGCGCGTTTTCCGGCGTGGCGCGACCAGCGCAACTATTTCCGCGAACACGGCCGCCAGCTCAAGGCCACGCTGCAGGCGCTGCTGCGCTGACGCCGTGTCGCCGTACCGTAGGAGGGCCTTCAGGCCGGCCCAGGTCGGGTCCAAGGCGCGGCGCGGATGATGCCGTGCCCACGGCTGGTGGAAATGAAGCGGATCGTTGCGGATCGTTTTCGCGTAGGAGGGCCTTCAGGCCCGAGCTTTTTGCCGCAACGCCAGTACCGGCAGGAAAAGCTCGGGCCTGAAGGCCCTCCTACAAAAAACCGCGCACGCCAGAACCGTTACAACCCCAACGCCGCGACGACCTCGACCGGATGGGTCATGTGCAGGTGATGACTGCCGGCCAGCGACACGCTGCGGATGCGCGGCACGCAGGCGACGCGCGAATCGCGCAGCGCCGGCGTGAAGTAAGGCGGCGTGGGATCGGCCACCAGCAGGGACACCGGGCAGGCGATCGCGCGCAGGCAATCCCGGATCTGGGTTTCGGACATCCGCACCGCGGTCGGCAGCGTCAATCGCGCGTCGCTGCTCCACTCGAAGCCGCCCTCGACCGGGCGGATGCCGCGTTCGATCAGCAGCCGCGAACAGGTTTCGTCCAGCGCGGTGATGTTGGTCTGCATCCGCGCGAGCACCGCGATTTCGGGATCGTTGAACACGCGTTTGCGCTTGCCGTCCAGCGTGCGGCGCTGGGCCACCGCGTCGCGCAGCCGCGAGGCCGTGGTGTCCTCGGCGCCGGACAATGGGCCCAACGCTTCGATCAGGTACAGGTTTTCGACGCGCTCCGGCGCCGCCGCGGCCAGCACGCTGGCGATCGCGCCGCCCATCGAATGCCCGAGCAATCCGAACCGCGTCCAGCCCAGCGCATCGGCGGCGGCCAGCACATCGAGAATCGTGCTGAACATGCTGTATTCGGCGTCGGCCGGATAATGGAAGCTGCGGCCGTGGCCGGGCATGTCCAGCGCCACCAGATCGTAGGCCGACAGCGCCGACGCCATCGGCCGGAAACTCGCGGCGTTGTCCAGCCAGCCATGCAGCGCCAGCAGCGGCAGGCCGCCGCCATCGTTTTTGGACAGCACGCCGTCGTTGCGCAGCCCGCCGAACCGGCCGCGCGCGGTGTCCAATGTGAAATCGCGCATCACACGCCCCTCTGCCGATGCCGGCGCACCAGCGCCGCCAGCGCGTCGGCGTGGGCGGGCGATGCGTTGAGGCAGGGAATGTAGCGCAGGGTGTCGCCGCCGGCTTCGCGGAACAGGGCTGCATTTTCCATCGTGATTTCCTCCAGCGTTTCCAGGCAGTCCACGGCGAATCCCGGGCAGACCACATCGACCCGCTTCACGCCCTGCGCGGCGAGAGCCTGCAGGGTCTTGTCGGTATACGGCTGCAGCCAGGGCTCGCGGCCGAAACGCGACTGGAAGGTGAGCTGGGCGTCGTCGGGCGCGAAGCCGAGCGCGGCGACGATGGCATCGACGCTGGCCCACACCTGGGTCTGATACGGATCGCCGGCATCCACCAGCCGCTGCGGAATGCCGTGGAACGAGAACAGCAGGCGTTCGCCGCGGCCGTGTTCGGCCCAGTGCGCGCGGATCGAATCGGCGACCGCCGCGACCCAGGCGGGATCGAGGTGATACTCGTCGATGAACCTGAAATCGAGCTCAGCGTCATGTGTCTCGTCTTCCAGCGTTTCGACCTTGTCGGCCACCGATGCCGTGGTGGTGGTCGAATACTGTGGATACAGCGGCAGCACCACGACTTCGGTCACACCCTCGGCGCGCAGGGCGGCGACCGCGCTGCCCATCGAAGGATTGCCGTAGCGCATGGCATGGGCCACCCGCACATCGGGCATGCGCGCCTGCATCGCGGCGGCGAGATCGGCGGTATGCACCGCGAGCGGCGAACCGCCGGGCAGCCAGACGTCGGCATATTTCTTCGCGACCTTGGGCCCGCGCAGCGGCAGGATCACGAAGTGCAGGATCGGGCACCACAGCCAGCGGCTCAGCGACACCACGCGGTGATCGTGGAGGAATTCGGCCAGATAACGGCGCACCGCCGATGCGGTGGGCGCGTCGGGGGTACCGAGATTGACCAGCAGAACGGCGGTTCTGGGGGCGGCTGTCCCGGGAGCGGTAAATATCGGGGCGGATGCTGTCATCGGCATAGGATGACAGCTGGCGGCGGAACCGTCAGTGTGGGTACGACGCGACCCGTCGCAGACTGGCGCGGTTCATGGCATCGGGACTACGCTCGGCCGCAACCCCGTTGCCGCAACCTTATTGGAGTCGCTCCGTCCATGTCGAACCGTCCGCGCACCGTCGCCCTGTCCCTCGCCCTTTCGCTCGCCGTGGCGGCCACCGCACATGCCGGCCCACGCGAGGACGCCCAGGCCGAAAACGCCGTGCGCGTGCTCGCCGAGATCCAGGCGATTCCCGAATCCTCCATTCCCGACAAACTGCTGGACGAAGCGAAAGCGATCGTGATCGTTCCCGACACCATCAAGGCCGGCCTGGTGCTGGGCGGCCGCCGCGGCCGCGGCGTGCTGTCGGTGCGTACCGCCGACGGCAGCTGGTCCAACCCGAGTTTCGTCACCCTCACCGGCGGCAGCATCGGCCTGCAAGTGGGCGTGCAGTCGGCCGACGTGGTGCTGGTGTTCCGCAGCGAACGCGGCCTGGATTCCATCGTCAACGGCAAATTCACCCTCGGCGCCGATGCCGGGGTGGCCGCCGGGCCGATGGGCCGCAACGCCGCCGCCGCCACCGACGGCCAGATGAAGGCCGAAATCTGGTCCTGGTCGCGCGCCCGCGGGCTGTTCGCGGGCGTCGCCCTCGACGGCGCGGTCCTGTCGATCGACAACCGCGCCAACGAAGCGGTGTACGGCCAGGACACCACGCCGCGGATGATCTTCGAGAACCGTGCGACCCAGCCGCCGTCGCCGACCATCGCGGGCTTCCGGGAGCGTCTGGCCGATGCCAGCGCCACCGCCCAGGCCGCACGCCGGGGCGACGATGCGCCGGTCGCAGCACCGATCCCGGCGCCGGTGGCCGAACCCGCGCCGGCCCGGGTCGAAACCCAGCCGCAGCCGTTCGAACCGGTCGAAAACCCGGCCACGGTCGAAGCGCTGCCGGAAACACCTTGATCGAGCAAGGCCAGCCCTGAACCCGGTTCCGGAACCGGGTTCAGAACCGCGGCCCGACGACTGCGCTATCCTGTGTTCCCTCATTACATCTAGGCGGAATGGCCATGGGCAGCTTCAGCATTTGGCACTGGATCATCGTGCTGGTCATCGTGCTGCTGGTGTTCGGCACCAAGCGCCTGACCAGCGGCGCCAAGGACGTGGGCAACGCGGTCAAGGAATTCAAGAAAGGCATGCGCGACGATGAGAAGCCGGCGCAGTTGAGCGATCAGACGAAGCCGGAATCGTCCAGCGAATCGCAGCGCAACGACGACAACGTCGCCCGCTGATCGGCACCGCGCGGACCGGCCGTTGCGGTCGGGTCCGCGGCACGCGTCCCGCCATAGACCATGTTCGATATCGGGTTTTCCGAACTCTTCCTCATCGCGGTCGTCGCCCTTGTGGTGCTCGGCCCCGAGCGGCTGCCCAAGGCCGCGCGTTTCGCCGGGCTGTGGGTGCGGCGCGCGCGCGCGCAGTGGTATTCGGTCAGAAGCGAACTCGAGCGCGAACTGGCGACCGAAGAACTGCAGCGCACGCTGCGCGACACCCGCAAGGCGGTGACCGACATCGGCGAGGACATGCGCGCGGCCGAAGCCGAAGCCAGACGCGAGTTCGACGCCATGCAGTCGCAGATAGAACGGGGCGCCATCGACGACGCCAACAGCGACGCCGACGGGAACGCCTCCCGTGGGAGCGGCTTCAATGTAAACACTGCGTCGATCGACGCCGAGGACAAGATGCTCCTCGACGCGATCGATGCCATCGATACGACCCACATGACCGGATCGGACGAAAGCGCATCCGCCGCGGCCGCATCCGACGAGGCCACCTCCGGCGGGATCCGCAATGTCCGACGTTGATCCGGACGCCTTCGACGGCGCGGAAACCGGGCTGTTCGCCCATCTCATCGAACTGCGCGCGCGACTGATCCGCGCCCTCGCCGGGCTGATGCTGGTGTTCGTGGGCCTGCTGCCGTTCGCCAACACACTCTACGGCTGGTTCGCGCAGCCGCTGTTGGACAAGCTGCCCAAGGGTGGCCAGCTGATCGCGGTGGAAGTCGCCTCGCCGTTCTTCGCGCCGCTGAAGCTGGCGTTCTTCGTCGCGGTGTTCGCGGTGATGCCGTGGCTGCTGTACCAGGCCTGGGCTTTCGTCGCGCCCGGCCTCTACAAACGCGAGAAGCGCCTGGCCTTTCCGCTGCTGGCGTCGGCGCTGGTGCTGTTCTACGGCGGCTGCGCGTTCGCGTTCTTCGTGGTGCTGCCGTCGGTGTTCGGATTTCTCGCGCACGTCACGCCCGAGGGCGTGGCGATGATGACCGACATCAACGCCTACCTGGATTTCGTGCTGGTGATCTTCCTCGCCTTCGGCATCAGTTTCGAACTGCCGGTGGCGCTGGTGATCCTGGTGCTGCTGGGCTGGGTCACGCCCAAACAATTGGCGGAATGGCGCGGCTACGCCATCGTCGGCGTCTTCATCATCGCCGCGATCATCACCCCGCCCGACGTGATCTCGCAGCTCATGCTGGCGATTCCGATGTGCCTGCTGTACGAGGTGGGGATCATCGCGGCGAAGCTGGTGGGGCGAAGGCCCGGCGACGAAACCTGATCGGCGTTGGCAGGCGCCAAAAGCGAATCCCCCCGCCACCGCTGCGCGCTGTCGGCCCCCTTTTTCAAAGGGGGCAAGATCCGGAGCCATTGATGTTGGCGGGAATGCAGCCCTTGCGGCAAGATCTGGGGCGATTGATGTTGGCGGGAATATGGTCCTTGTACGGAATATCGATTCAACGTCGATCGGGCAAGCGATCTCCAGGCGCGAAAGACGAAACCACAGCGCTAGTCGAACATCCATTCGCCCCCTTTGAAAAAGGGGGCCGACAGCGCGCAGCGGTGGCGGGGGGATTTGCTCTTCGCACAGATGACGGATCAATAAGACAACGCCGGCTTTCGCCGGCGTTGTCTTGACTCTGGAACGTCTGCAAAAAAGCTCGGGCCTGAAGGCCCTCCTACCTGGATCTATTTGGTGATGTCCACGTGGTTGGTTTCGCGCAGGAACAGCGTGCCGATCACCAGCGTCATCAACGCGATGCCGATCGGGTACCACAGGCCGTAGTAGAGATTGCCGGTGCCCGCCACCAGCGCGAACGAGATCGCCGGGAGGAAGCCGCCGAACCAGCCGTTGCCGATGTGATACGGCAGCGACATCGAGGTATAGCGGATGCGCGTGGGGAACAGTTCGACCAGATAGGCGGCGATCGGGCCGTAGACCATGGTCACGTACATCACCAGCACCCACAACAGGAACAGCGTCATCGGAATATTGATGCGCGCGGTGTCGGCTTTCTCCGGATAGCCCGCGCCGGTCAGCGCGGTCTTCAGCGATGCGCCGAACTCGGCGGCCTTGGCCTTCACCTCGTCCTTGGACAGACCCGCCGCCTCGTAGGACGGCACCGTGCCGCCGCCTACCTGCACCTGCGCGACCGAACCGGCCGGGCCGGGCAGGATCGAATGCGGCACGCCGGCCTTGGTCAGCGCGGCGGTGGCCATGTCGCAGGAACTGGTGAATTTGCGGATGCCCACCGGATCGAACTGGAAGCTGCAGGTGGCCGGATCGGCGACGACCACGGCCGGCGAACGGGTGCGCGCCTCCTCGATCGCCGGGTTGGCGTAGTGGGTGATGCCCTTGAAGATCGGGATGTAGGTGATCGCCGCCAGCAGGCAGCCGGCCATGATGATCTTCTTGCGACCGATCTTGTCCGACAGCCAGCCGAAGAACACGAAGAACGGCGTGGCCAGGGCGAGCGAGCCGGCGATCAGCAGATAGGACACGGTCGGATCGACCTTGATCATGCTCTGCAGGAAGAACAGCGCGTAGAACTGGCCGCCGTACCACACCACGGCCTGGCCGGCGGTGGCGCCCAGCAGCACCAGCAGCATCAGCTTGAAGTTGCCGCCCTTGAGGCTGTCGCGGAACGGCTGCTTGGAACCCTTGCCCTCGTCCTTCATCTGCTGGAACAGCGGCGACTCGGCGAGCTGCAGACGGATCCACACCGAGATCCCCAGCAGCACGATCGAACCCAGGAACGGAATGCGCCAGCCCCATTCTTCGAACGCCTCGGTGCCCAGCGTCAGGCGGCATGCCAGGATCACCAGCAGCGACAGGAACAGGCCGAGCGTGGCGGTGGTCTGGATGAAACTGGTGTAGAGGCCGCGCTTGCCCGGAGGCGCATGTTCGGCCACGTAGGTGGCCGCGCCGCCGTATTCGCCGCCCATCGCCAGGCCCTGCGCCAGCCGCAGCACGATCAGGATCACCGGGGCCGCCACGCCGATGCTGGCGTAGTTGGGCAATACGCCGACCAGGAAGGTCGAGATGCCCATGATCAGGATCGTCACCAGGAACGTGTACTTGCGGACGATGCGGTCGCCCAGGCTGCCGAAGAAGGCCGCGCCGAAAGGACGCACGAAGAACCCGGCGGCGAAGGCCAGCAGCGCGAAGATCATGCCGGTGGTCGCGTCGACGCCGCTGAAGAACTGCTTGGCGATGATCGCCGCGAGCGACCCGTACAGATAGAAGTCGTACCACTCGAAGACCGTGCCGAGGCTCGACGCGAAGATGACCTTCTTGTGGCCCTTGGTGAGTTCGCCCGAGGCGGGCGCCGGTACTGCCGTGACGCTGGACATGATGCGTTATCTCCCGAATTGTGATGCCGTGCTTCTGGAATTCCTGTTTCTGGAATGGCGGATGTCAGAAGCTGTATTTGACGTGCGTGTGGATGCGGCGGAGATCGCCGTCCAGATCGTTTTCCAGCGAACGCTGGCCCCAGATCAGTTCGGCGCCGACATCGAGTTTCGGGATCGGCGAATAGATCAGGTTGGCGTGGAACGACTGCGCGCGCTCGGTCGCGCTCTGCCCGGTCAACCGCGCATCGTTGTCGAAGTGCGCCATCGAATAGAACACATTGCTGCGCAGTTTCGGCGAAAACGCATGGCGCCACGACGCGAACGCGCCGTAACCGTCGATGGGTCGCAGGTCGCCGCTGGCGTCCAGCACCGTATCGCTGCCGAGGCCGAACGCGAGATAGCGGCCGATGCCGCGCCCGGCGTTCACCGCATAACGGATGTCGTCGTTGTTGCCGAGATTGAATTTGCCCGAGACGCTGATCGCGCCGCCGGTGTCGGTCTGACCGGCGTATTTGAACTGGCGCAGCAGACCCGCGACGCTGAGATGGCCCCAGTCGCCTTTCTTCTGCCAGCGCGCGCTGACATCCGGCGCGATGTTCTCGCCGGAGTTGAAACGCGCAGCGGCGCCGAGATACGGCGTGATCGTGGTCTGCGGGTTCTCGATCGAGAACGACCACGGGCCCTTGGTGTAACGCAGCTGGGCCTGGCGCACGAACACGGTGCCGTCGGTGGGGCCGACGAAATCCACGGTGTCGGGCAGCGCCGCGACGTCCATGAAGTTCGACCAGGTCTGACCGGCCAGCCATTGCGAGCCATCCGGGCGCCCCCAGCTGACGTAGGCCTGGCGCAGCGAGACCGCATAGGTGTTGGTCGCTGTCTCGTTGCCGGCCAACGCGTTGCTGCCGCCGCCGAACATGTCCGCTTCGATGTAGGCCTTGATCTTGTCGCCGCCATCGGTGGTGTGGTCGGCGCCGAACCAGAAGCGCGAGAATTGCGCGTGGTAGTCGGTGTAGGCATCGCCGCCGTCGGCGCCGGCCGGGCCGACCGGAATCGACGACGGCAGATAGAACAGACGGCCGGAGGCGCCGTCGGCGATGCGACCATCGCTGGTGTCGGTCACCATCGCATCGAGTTTGATGAAACCGCCGAACGAGAACGCGGTGCCCGGATTGGCTGCGGTCATGATCGGCGAGGCCTGGATCTTCGGCTTGCCGTCGTCCGCGGGTTTCGCCGCCGGAGTCTGCGCCTGCACGGTCTGCACTTCGCTGACCGCGGCCTGCGTCTGCTGCTGCGACAACAGTTGCTGGACGATTTTTTCGAGTTCGGCGACGCGCGCTTCGAGCGCCTGTTCTTTCGGCGTGGCGGCCTGCGCCAATGCGATTCCCGGCGCCAGCAGACACACCAGCAGCGACAGGGTCAACGGCCGCCGCAGTTGCGATCGTTCGTTCATGATGGGCCCCTCCCGAGGGCACGTACGGATGCACGGTGGCGGCAGCCTGTGCCCGGTCGCCGTGCGCGCCTATTCGCCATTGGTCGAAGATGCCCGGCCTGTCGCGTGTTTTTCGACCAAGGTCTAAGACCCGTGTTGCGGTGCAAGACGTCGCGCATGCGGCACACTGTGCGTCTCGCCACACCCCGTCATTCCGCGGAGCCATTCCCATGTCGCAGACCGACAACGCCCCGTCCACCGCGCCGTCCCTCTACCCGGTGCCCGATGCCGTCGCCGCCGGCGCGCGCATCCGGCGCGAGGATTACGAACGCGATTACGCCGCGGCCGTCGCCGATCCCGACGCCTATTGGGGCAAGGTCGCGCAGCGCCTCGACTGGTTCAAGGCGCCGACCCGGATCAAGGACGTGAGCTATCGCGTCGAAGATTTCCATATCCGCTGGTATGCCGACGGCGAACTCAACGCCAGCGTCAATTGTCTGGATCGTCACCTCGCGACGCGCGGCGACAAGACCGCACTGATCTTCGAAGCCGACGATCCGGCGCAACCGTCGCAACGCATCAGCTATCGCGAACTGTACGAACGCGTGTGCAGGCTCGGCAACGCGCTGCGCAATCTCGGCGTGAAGAAGGGCGACCGCGTCACCATCTATCTGCCGATGATTCCCGACGCGGTGGTCGCGATGCAGGCCTGCGCGCGCATCGGCGCGATCCATTCGGTGGTCTTCGGCGGATTTTCGCCGCAGTCCATCGCCGACCGCATCGCCGACTGCGGCACCACCCTGGTGATCACCGCCGACGAAGGCCTGCGCGGCGGCAAGACGGTACCGCTGAAAGAGAACGTCAACGCCGCACTGAAGATGCCGGGCACCGATTCGGTCGAAACCGTACTGGTCATCCGCCACACCGGCGGCGCGGTCGACATGCAGATGCCGCGCGACCGCTGGTACGACGCGGTGGTGGACGATCAGCCGGCCGAGTGCGAACCCGAGCGCATGAACGCGGAAGATCCGCTGTTCATCCTCTACACCTCCGGCAGCACCGGCAAACCCAAGGGCGTGCTGCACACCACCGGCGGTTATCTGGTGTGGGCCAGCTACACGCACGAGGCGGTGTTCGATCTGCGCGAGGACGACATCTACTGGTGCACCGCCGATGTCGGCTGGGTCACCGGCCACACCTACATCGCCTATGGTCCGCTCGCCAACGGCGCGACTGCGGTGGTGTTCGAAGGCGTGCCGAACTATCCGACCGTCTCGCGGTTCTGGGAAGTCGTCGACAAACACCAGGTCACCATTTTCTACACCGCGCCCACCGCGATCCGCGCGCTGATGCGCGAAGGCGAGGCGCCGGTGAGGAAGACATCGCGCGCATCGATCCGCCTGCTCGGCAGCGTCGGCGAACCGATCAATCCGGAAGCCTGGCGCTGGTATCACGAAGTGGTGGGCGACAGCCGCTGCCCGATCGTCGATACCTGGTGGCAGACCGAAACCGGCGGCATATTGATCTCGCCGCTGCCCGGCGCGACCGATCTCAAGCCCGGCTCCGCAAGCACGCCGTTCTTCGGCGTGCAGCCGGCGCTGGTGGATGCCGAAGGCCGCGTGCTGGAAGGTGCGACCGAAGGCAACCTCGTACTGCTCGATTCGTGGCCGGGCCAGATGCGCACCGTCTACGGCGACCACCCGCGCTTCATCGATACGTATTTCAGGACCTATCCGGGCATGTACTTCACCGGCGACGGCTGTCGCCGCGACGCCGACGGCTATTACTGGATCACCGGCCGCGTCGACGACGTGATCAACGTCAGCGGCCATCGCATCGGCACCGCCGAAGTCGAAAGCGCGCTGGTCTCGCATCCGAAAGTCGCCGAAGCGGCGGTGGTCGGTTTCAACCACGACATCAAGGGCCAGGGCATCTACGCCTATGTCACGCTGGTCGCCGGCGAAGCGCCGACCGAAGACCTGCGCAAAGCCCTGGTCGCGCACGTGCGCAAGGAAATCGGCCCGATCGCCACGCCCGATTTCCTGCAGTGGGCGCCCGGCCTGCCGAAGACTCGCTCCGGCAAGATCATGCGCCGCATCCTGCGCAAGATCGCGGAGAACGCGCCGGATCAATTGGGTGACACCTCGACGCTCGCCGATCCTTCCGTGGTGAAGTCGCTGGTGGATGAGCGTTTGGTCAGGTGAACGGCTTCAACAGCAACAGCAAATCCCCCCTGCCCCCCTTTTTCAAAGGGGGGATAGCATGGCGAAGACATCTCCACGCCGAGAGTTTCGCGAGCGGCAGTTCTGGCATTGCATTTGAAAAGCCGTATGCGAATTCCCACATTGCGATTAAGAACAGGACCGAGACTGTATTTGAAAATCGAACCGAAGCTGCGCGAATCAATTCCGGCGAACCTCGAGCTGCGGTGTGCATCCCCCCTTTGAAAAAGGGGGGCAGGGGGGATTTGCTCTTACGCTCTACCGATCCGCGCATCGATGAATCGCCAGATTTCCTCTACTACCGCATCCGTCTCCAGCAATACTTGGCGATTATCGAAACGAAGAACCTGCAATCCCATGCGGCGCAACGCAGCGCTTCTGCGTTCATCGGCTACTATCACCGCTGCCTCGAAGTGCTGGCCTCCATCCACCTCGATGACCAGCCGAACCGTCGGCGCATAAAAGTCGACCACGTAATCACCCAGCGGCTTTTGTCGATAGAACTGCACATCATGCAGCTGTTTGCGGCGGAGCCTGTGCCACAGCCGCTGCTCGGCGTCGGTCATGTCCCGGCGCAACTTGCGCGAGATCGGCTTGAGCATTCTGTCGTAAGGAAGCATTCCGCCATGAGAAACCGCGCTGCAATCCGACGCCATCGGGTTTCTCCCCACGCCACGGTAGGATGAATCCACACACCATGCCCACCGTCCTCGTCGCCGACGACCACCCGCTGTTCCGCGAAGCCCTGCGCAACGCAGTCGCGCGCGCATTGCCAACGGCGACCATCCGCGAAGCCGACAGCGTCGATGCGCTGTACGCGCTGATCGAGCGCGAAAGCGATGCCGATCTGCTGCTGCTCGACCTCAACATGCCCGGTGCGCACGGGTTCAGCGCGCTGGTGCACCTGCGCGCGCATTACCCGCAGCTTCCGGTGATGGTGGTGTCCGCGCGCGAGGAACCGGCGGTGATGCGCCGCGCGCTGGATCACGGCGCGGTCGGGTTTCTTCCCAAATCCGCCGATGCCGGCACGCTGGGCGAAGCCATCGACGCGGTGCTCGCCGGCGATCGCTGGGCGCCCGCGTCCGCACTGAAAGCGCCCGCCGCCGGCGCGGAAGAACACGACGCCGCGCAGCGCGTCCGCGATCTCACCCCGCAGCAGTTCCGCGTGCTGCAGATGCTCGGCGACGGCCTGCTGAACAAGCAGATCGCCTACGAACTGGGCGTGTCCGAAGCCACGATCAAGGCGCACATGACAGCGATCCTGCGCAAACTGGGCGCCAGCAATCGCACCCAGGCGGTGCTGATCGCCGGCAAGCTCGCGATCGACCCGGAAGCGGTGATGCCACCGCCGGAAGAAGATTGACGCGTCGTTTTTCCGGACTCACTCGTCTTCCGAGCGCGCATCCACGCTCACCACCTCGCCGTCTTCGGCCACCACGGTGAACACGATCGGACGGCAGCACACGCTGCAGTCTTCGACGTACTGCTGGTGATCGACGGAGCCATCGACGACGATCTCGATCTCTTCGCCGCAATACGGGCAATGAGTGAATGCGGTGTCGGTGTGGTTCATGGCGGCATTCCGGTGGACGCAATGTCGCCAGCCTAACGCAACCGCGACCGGGCGACTACGCGAACAAGAGCGGTTCGACCGTCTGCGCCAGGATGTCGATCAACTCCGGATCCATGAACGTGTAGTCATCCGGAATATCCAGCACATGGATCGTCTTGTGTTCGAGCAGACGCGCGTATTCCGCGACGATGCGGTCGCGGTGTTTGTCTTCCATCACCATGATCGCGTCCGCCCAGCCGATGTCCGCAGGCGAAATCCTGCGCCGCGCGTTGGGACTGGTGCCGGCCGAGCGCGCGACGATCACCGGATGGCGTTTGAACATGCGCTCCGCGGTGGGGCTGCGCCATTGGTTGCGGCTGCAGACGAACAGTACATGCACGCGCTCGGGATCGACGAGCTTTCGGTCCGGAACGACCGGATACGCGATGCCGAGCTGATCCGCGCGCTTCAGTTTCTGCGAGCGCGTGTAGACATGCTTCCAGTGCTTCTCTTTCGGCCAATCGTCTTTCGAGGACATGTTGCAGATACCGGATGATTCGAACGATACCGGAGCCGACCCGCGGAAACGACGACGCCCGGATGCATCCGGGCGTCGTCGCCATCAACGGCCGCAAGCTCAAGCGGTCATCGACACCGGCTTGCGCTGTTCCTGCTCGGGCGACGCCATCTGCTGGTTCTGCGCGTCCACGGCGTTGTTGGCCGCCACCTGCACCGGGGTGCTGCGGGCCTCGTTTTCGCTGAGCCGCGCATGGTTCGGGCCCAGCGGGCCGTTGCTGCCGTCGAACACGAAGAGATTGCGGTCCGGGTTGCCGTTGGCGTCGGCGACCTGTTTGCCGATTTCGATGTTGGTCACGCCGCCAAGGCCTTCGCGCGTCGCCGCGGCGTAGATATTCGCGGCCATCGCGTCGTCCGCCAGACCTTTGGCCTGCATCGCCGTCACCACCTGGCCGTACATCGGGTCCTGCCGCATCCGCTCGACGTTGCGCTGCGGATCGGCAGCGGCCAGCTGCGTGTCCATCTGCCCGGGGATCGCGGGCGTGGCGTTGGCGCTGAGCGACTCGGTGGAGACCACGCCGGGCGTACCGAGGTTCGGCCCGATGACTTCGTTCGGCGCCATACCGTGCTGGCCGCGCACCACGCGGTCGCTCCATTCGAGATCGCCGTTGCGGTCGATCACCACCAGCTTGCCCTGGTTCAACGACTGCTCGACGAGGTCGGCCAACTGCTCCGGCGTCGCGTTGCGGTTGGCGGCGCCGATCGAGCGGCCCACCTCGTTGTTGTAGAGATCCATCGCTTCGCGGTTGGCGGTGTTGCCGGGCACGCCTTCGTGCGCGGTCGCGAACGCATTGGCCCAGGTCTCGCCGTACTGCTGGGTCATCAACGCATTCCAGTACGCATGACGGAAGGCATCGCGATGGCCGTCGTTGCCCTGCCACATATTCGCGCTTCCGGCCGGAATATTGGCGGGAACCGGATTATCCGGAAAACGCTCGACGCCTTCGCTGAAGGCGCGATCCTTGATGCCGCTGAACTCGTGCAGGCCCACCAGGCCGCGATCGGCCGTCAGCTTGTCGATCAGCGCACCTTCGGTTTTGGTCATTCTGACCGAATTGGTGAACGGGATATCGATCGCGCCGAATACGCGCGGGTGATAGTCGATCATCTGGTCGTCGGCGACCTGATAATTGGTGCGGATGGTGGTGAGGTCGGGGCGTGCCATCGGGAATTCCTCGCTGATGTCCTGTCGCGGCGTCTTGGCGTTTGACCGGTGTGTTCAGATCGTACTGCGGGTTCGTGCAGGGGTCGGGTTCGTGCAGGAGCGGCGCTTCGGCGTCGACCGACGTTATCGACGACCGGGGTTATCGACGACCGGGGTTATCGACGACCCCAGCGATGGGACGCGATTTTCCCGTCCTTGTAGACGATTTCGTAGAACTCTTCGTCGATGCCGTACTGCGCGACGCCGAGTTCGTAGAGGTCGGTCGTGGTCGCGGCATCGCTGCTGTCGGGTTCTCCCAGCAGCTGGATCACGTCGTCGCGCGACATGCCCGCGTGGAGGGCTTTCTCCACCGACGCGACCATCGTGCCGCGCTGGTTCTGCCGGGTGTCGACGCCGCGTTGTGATTTCCAGGCGCTCGAATCGAATTGAGTGGTGGTTTGCATGGCGCAGGCCGATAGGAAAAGGAGGAGGGCGATCGCCGAGCCGCGCACACAGGTGCGGAGCGGCCGGAATCGATGCGGAAAGAAAGCAGGCTTGGCCGGCGCAGTGGATGTGCGGCGCGACGTGTCTGCGGGGGCGTCGTCGTGTACGACGGCGCTGTTGGGAGAGACGGACACTTCCATATCCTCGGAGTGGGGCGGCGGTCCCGAACGGGCCAAGGCCGACGTGCGCGGACGTTATCACAGACATCGGCCTGTTTCGTGAACTGCCGGGACAGCCTCCAATCAACGGGACGGGCATCGAATTCAGGCCATCGAACCGTCTGAAGCGTTGTGCGCGATGCTTGTTCCGGGCGCAGCCGGCACCCCGTTGCCCGGGCGGCCATCCAACCCGTTGTCATCCCGAACGCCCGCACAGCGGGTGGAGGGATCTGCTGTTGCGTCTCCCGGCGACATGCAGATCCCGCCTCGGGCTTCGCCCTCGTTCGGGATGACAGATGCTTTCCGGATTCGCGTCTTGTCGGGCTCCCGGTGCAACGAGCGTCCGGGCGTGGTGACGGAGCGGCTTTGCGGAATTCCCGGGTGCGGCCTTTGATCCCGCGCTGGCTACGGCGCTGCTGCGATTTCCGACCGCTTCCGCTTCGACAACCGGCTCAGCGCCTTGTCGTAGGACCACGCGATCAACTCGCGCAGGTACGCCGGCGGCACGCGGCGCACATCGACGATGGTCACCCAGTGGAAGCGCGCCATGAAGCGCGCGGGCTTGATGCCCTCCACCGACGTCAGCTCCAGGAAGCGCTCCGGATTGACCCGCACGCTGAACCGCCAGCGCTCGGGCTCGCTCGTCTTGAAGTAGGCGAAGGTCTTGCCGCCGACCTGATAACTCAGCACGTTCACCGGCGGCGCATGCAGCTTCGTGGTCGCGCCCGGCAGGCGCCCGCAGTGTGTTTTGACGGAGGCGGTGTTCATGCCGGCGATGGTATCCGCTTCGCGATGTCGCGGCGGGAGTAGGGCGCATAAGTCGAAGGCGTCATGCGCTATCGAATGGCACCGACATCGGAATTTTCGAAAGGTGCATGATGCTTCGCTTATGCACCCTACGTGGTCGTATGCGCCTTACGACCTTGTTAGGTCTCACTTACGGGTTGGAGGTGGTGGTTCATACCCCCGGCTGGGCTTGTTACCACCGCCCTTGTCCTCATGGAGCGGGCGTGGCTCAGGCTGGCGCGGCGGGGGCTGTGGCGGATTGGTTGGTCTTTTGTCGGTCATGAGTTGGTTCTCTGTTGGCAAGGTTTTTATAGACAAATGCTGCCATAAGGCAGACACCAATGAAGAACAGCACGGCGCCACTAGCATTTAGCCAGCGAGTAGCTTTTGAAAAAAAGCCTCCCGGCGGTTGGCAAAAAATTGTGCCGTCATCACACTGCTCAATTGCTCGTCTAAGCGCTTGGCGGCTGAGAAAAAATGATGCAAGAACTGCGAACGTGCTGAAGGCCCACGCTACCCATGCAAGTACAAGCCAATTTGTTTGATGTATTGGGTTGGCGCCCACTATGTCTTTAACAAAGACGAAGGATATACCAAGCGCGCCACCAGACAGGGCAAGTACTGTCTTATCAAAGTCCTCTTGAGCCTTCTGCTCAGCAGCGACTAACCACTGTCTGTATGCGGGATCAACCTCGTCTTGTGACTTCTCTTCTACTTTTGTTTTTTGATTTTCCATGAATCCCCCTGTGAACCTAACGGCTGAGTCCAGCGGACGCATGCTAGCGTAGCGTAGTCAGGGGCCGACGCCGCGATGCGGGGTCGGCTTGAACAAAGTGTTAAGCCTGTTTACGGGCACTCTGGGAGGCTAAGCAAGTTGTTTGGGTGCTCGCCGTCATTCTGTGTCTTGATATATTTATTTCCGGCCGCACTAGTGGCAACGATAACCCAAACCGATTGGCCATCTACACTAACGTAGAAGCGCCATTTGCCAGATTCTATGCCTGCAATAGCGTCTTGCTGGGTGATTTTCCAACGGGTTTTATCGGGGTTGACGCCCCCAACATACTGAATTCTATCGTGTGCGCTTTGACGATTGGTTTTGTTGATGCACATGATTTGATGATCGGACATTTCACTCTCCCATATGGTTGAGCCTCATGTAAAAACAAACCCGTCTCACTATCTGAGACAGTCTCAATGCATGAATTAATCTGACCAGCGAAGCGGATTTGGCTTGAATGAATTGTTAAGGGAACGCCTGTTACTTGCCACAGCACGCGCACGAGTCGCGGTATGGACCAGTTTGCATCTTTGTAACGGATGCATTAACGCTCTCCCGAAGTTGCTCCATGGCGTAAGTGTTGCCGGACTCATAATCCTTTAGCATTTCCAAGAATTTCGTTTTTTGTGAGTCATTCAAACTAAGGAAGCCTTTGAAGACTTGTGCAACCTGCTTGTCAACGTTCATTTGAAGTCTCCGCATGTCTTGCAGTTGGTAGGGTTCATCTCAGTTGGCTGCTCGCCGCAGACGGCGCAAGCCCTTTGAAACTGTCTTAAAGCATGCCTGTGACCACGACATTTCTCTTGGTCCGTCACGTGCTTCTCATTGTCAAGCATCGTTTGCGCTCGATCTCTACTGAGTAACTTATCTAGGTCATGCTGAAAGTTTGGCGCAGGGGACAGTGATTGAGGCGCAAGAATCTTGAACTCATCCGAAAGTTGAAAGTTCGTGCTCGCCGATCGATTGGAGTACGCGTGTTCCTCGGCCCAGCGATGAATGAGGGCGGCAACGCTCATTCCAATCTGGACTATGCTGGCGATTGCAATCACGAACATGACTACACGATTGTCGAGAACGCCTTTCCCCCAAGCTAAGGCCATGCCGCCAAAAACTGCTGGAACTCCAATTCCGAGATAAGAGAGCCAATTGAGTTTCTTGCGATAGTCCAGCGCGCGTTTTTCAAAAATCTTGGCTGTCGCGAAGCAATCGCACGCACGGTTCCAGCAGTCTTGTGCTTGTGGGTTTTGAGTCTCTGACACTGTGTCCCCCTATTGCCCTAACTACGGATACATCTCAACATTGAGGCATATGCTTATTGGATGTTAGAAAGTCTATTGCAAACGCTAAGGAGTGCAATAGCTGAAACAGCTAGAGTTGCAGTGATTTTCATAGCCCTCCCCCCGAGGTCGTTTGTTGGCCCGCCTAATTATTTATAAGTGCAATTTTGAGGCGAATCTACCCTCTCGCTCTCACCAAAACTCC
>JAIMKJ010000007.1:12682-48893 GCA_020692565.1 Thermomonas sp. | reverse complement strand
CCCAAAAACGCCCTCAAAGAAGCCGGCTTCACCGGCTTGGTCAACACCGCACATCCATATTCCCGCGCGGCGATCTTCAAAGCATCGCTCCCATCACCGGTCAGCAACGCCGCAGGCAAATCCCGCTTCGCACGCCGCCGCAATTCCGCGATCACCCCCAACCCATCCAGCCTGTCGTGCAGGTGATAGTCGACCAGCGCGACATCCGGTTCCGCATCGATATGCGCCAGCGCTTCGTCGACGGTGGATGCGGTAAGCGCCACCGCTTTCCAGCGGCTGAGCAATGCACGCATGCCGTCGAGGATTTCCGGGTCGTTGTCGACGCAGAGCACGCGCAGGCCGGCGAGGGCGTCGGATGAGGGCGCGATCTCGGGCGACACCCGCTGCTGCGCTGCGACGCCGACGGGCACGCGGATCGAGAACATGCTGCCGTTGCCCACGCGCGAGTGCACGCGCAGCGGGTGGTCGAGCATGCGCGCGATGCGCTGGCAGATCGACAGGCCCAAGCCGAGGCCGCGCTCACCGCCGATGCCGGGCTGATCGAAGCGGCGGAATTCCTCGAAGATCTGGGTGAGGTGGTGGTCGGGAATGCCGGGGCCGGTGTCCCAGACCTGGCATTCGATCTGTTGGCCGCGATGGCGCAGGCCCAGCAGCACGCCGCCTTCGCGGGTGTAGCGCAGTGCGTTGGCGAGGAAGTTCTGCAGCGCGCGACGCAGCAGGCGACGGTCGCTGCGCACGAACACCGGCGTGCCCGCATGCACGCGCAGCGCGAGGCCGCGACCGGCGGCGCTGGGCGCGTACTGCGCGGCGAGTTCCTGCAGCAGTTCGACGGCGTCGAAATGGGTGAACTCCGGTTGCAGCGCGCCGGCGTCGAGCCGCGAGACATCGAGCAGGCCATCGAGCAGATCCTCGGCGGCGCGCAGCGCGGTGTCGACGCGTTCGGCCAGGTGCGTGCGTTCGTCGGCGTCGGTGGTTTCGCGCAGCGCCGACGCGAACAGGCGCGCGGCGTTGAGCGGTTGCAGCACGTCGTGGCTGACCGCGGCGAGAAAGCGGGTCTTCGACTGCTGCGCGGCTTCGGCTTCGCGCGTGCGCAGTTCGACGCGCTGCTCCAGGGTTTCGTTGATGTCGCGCAGCGCCTGTTCGGCGCGCTTGTAATCGGTGATGTCGCTGAAGCTGGTGACGTAGCCGCCGCCGGGCAGCGGCTGGCCGCGCATCTCGATGACCTGGCCGTTGCCGCGCACGCGCTGGTACACGTAGGGCTGGCCCGCGCGCAGATGCCCGAGACGGCGGCGCACCTGTTCTTCTATGTCGCCGACGATCGCGGGATCGTTGATGCTCAACTCGGCGCGTTCGGCGTTCCACAGGATCAGTTCGTCGATCGGCCGGCCGACGTACAACATGCCGTCGGGATAACCGAGCATGTCCTGATAGCGGCGGTTCCATGCGATCAGCCGCATGTCGGCATCGACCACGCTCACGCCCTGGCTGATGTTCTCCAGCGTGGTCGACAGCACCTGACGGTTGAAGCGCAGCTCCTGGCTGGCTTCGTCGAGCAGCGACACCACTTCGCCCAGTTCCATGCCGGAGCCGCGCAGCGCGCTGGTCAACGTGAGCCGCGCCGATGCCGCGCCGATGGCCGATGCCAGCAGGCGTTCGGTGAACTGCATCAGCGCGCGGTCGGCCAGGTGTTCCGGCTGCCAGCTGCGGCCTTGGCCCTGCGCGTAGTCGTCGAACGCGCGGCGCGCGTGGCGCTCGCCGAGAATGCGTTCGGCCAGCGCCAGCAGTTCGCCGCTGCGCACGCTGCCGGCCCAGCCGCCCGGACCCAGCGGCGACCGCTGCGCGTACGGATCGAGATACGTGGTGGCGAGCAGCTGTTCCTGCAGGCGCGGGCGCAGCCGCGCCGACACCAGGAACAGGCCGCCGACGTTGAACAGCAGCGACCAGAACACGCCGTGGGTGAGCGGGTCCCAGCCGCTGAGGCCGAACAACTGCTGCGGACGCAGCCACGACAGCGCGAACGGCCCGTGCGCGATCCAGTCTGCGCCGGCATCGCTGCTCTGGGTCAGCGCCGGCAACAGCAGCGTGTAGGCCCAGGTCAGCGCGCCCAGCAGCAGACCCGCGAACGCACCGGCGCGGCTCGCACCGCGCCAGTACAGGCCGCCGATCAACGCGGGCGCGAACTGCGCCACCGCGGCGAACGCGAGCAGGCCGTGCTGGGCGAGGCTGTCGCCCGACGCCGCCGCGCCGCGGTAATAGGCATAGGCCATCAGCGCCAGCGCGACGATGGTGATGCGGCGCACCCACAGCACCTGGCGGTCGATACCGCCGCCTTCCGCCAGCACGCCGTTGCGCAGCAGCAGCGGCATCACCAGATCGTTGCTGACCATCGTCGCGAGCGCGACGCTGGCGACGATGACCATGCCGGTGGCCGCGGAAAAGCCGCCGATGTAGGCCATCAGCGCGAGCGTCTGCTGGTCCAGCGCCAGCGGCAGCGCCAGCACGTAGGCATCGGGCGACGCGCCGCTGCCGGCGAGCAGCGACTGCCCCGCCAGGGTGATCGGCACCACGAACACGCTGAAGACGACGAGATAGCCGCCGAACAGCCAGCGCGCGGGGCGGATGTCGGCGGGATCCTGGCATTCGACCACCGCGACGTGGAACTGGCGCGGCAGGCAGATGATCGCGGTGAAGGCGATCAGCGTCTGTGCGATGAAACCGGTCGGCAGCCCCGGCGCGGTGACCACGCGCGCGGCGTCGACCACGCGCGCGCCGAGGTGGCCATCGCCCGGCAGGTGCAGCAGCGCGAGCACGCCGATGGCGACGAACGCCAGCAGCTTCACCAGCGATTCCAGCGCCACCGCCAGCACCATGCCGCGGTGGTGTTCGGTGGCGTCGATCTGGCGCGTGCCGAAGAGGATGGCGAACACCGCCAGCAGCAGCGCGACGTACAGCGCGGGGTCGGCGAACAGCGCATCGTCGCTGCCCGGCGCCAGCACTTCGACGCTCATCGCAACGGCTTTGAACTGCAGCGCGACGTAGGGCACGGCGGCGATCAGCGCGACCGCCGCGACCAGCGCCGCCAGCCCGGGCGCGCGGCCGTAGCGCGAGGACAGGAAATCGGCGATCGACACGATGCGGTGTTCGCCGGAAATCAGCACCAGCCGTTCGAGAATGCGCCAGCCGAACAGCAGCATCAGCAGCGGGCCGAGATAGATCGGCAGGAACCCCAGGCCGGTGCGCGCGGCGGTGCCGACCGCGCCGTAGAACGTCCACGACGAGCAGTACACCGCCAGCGCCAGCGCATAGATCGCCGGCCGCGCCCAGCGCCAGCGCGGGGTCGCGCCGCGCACATCGCCGAGGTAGGCGACGGCGAACAGCACGCCCACATAGACCAGCGACACCAGCAGCAGCACCCAACCCGGAATCATGCGCGACTCGGCGGAACGACGATCCGGCGAGTGTACGGCGACGGCGCGCGCCACCGCCGGGCTGCGACCAAAGTCGCAGGGGCCGTCGCGGTCACGGTGCGACCACGACGCTGCCGCCGGGCGCCATACGCCGCCGGAGGTTGTGACCCGCGACAGGAAATCCGGCGCCGTTCCGTGTTCTGCTCCGCTGCGGGCCATGTACGGCCCAAGCCGCGTTCGCCGAAGTCCCCCGTTCGTTGACGAACGCTTCCCGCCGTTTCCACGATTCGAAAAAGGAAAGTTTGATGAAGCGTGCCTGTTCAACCCCGTCCAACCGCTCCACCCGCAAGGCGCTCGCGCTGGCGGTCGCGCTGTCGTGCTTCGTGCCGCTGCTCGCGCAGGCTGCGCAGCCGGCACCGATGAAGATCGCCGACCAGCGCAACGCCAACCTGCGGCTCAACGCGGCATCGCTGGGCCGCATCCACGAAATCCGCACGTCCGATGCGAGTTTCGTGAAGGTGCATTTCGATCATTTCTCGCTGCCCGACGGCGTGACCCTGGAAGTCTTCAGCCCCGACCGCACGCAGATGTACCGCTACAGCAATGCGACGCACGACGGCCACACCGTGGATGAAGCGATGGGCCAGAACGGCCAGACCCGCTTCTCGGCGATGTCGATCCACGGCCCGGTGGCGTTGATGCGTCTGGTCGGCACTCCGCGCGGCGCCTGGCGCAGCACCGACGGCATCCGCGTCAACCGCTATCTGCAGGGTTATTCCGACCGCAAGCTGCGCGAGTTGCAGATCGACGGCATGCTGGACGGTTCGTTCGGCACGCGCTCGATCATCGGCACCGACGACAAGCGCCCGGCCGCCTGCTACGCCTCCAGCGACCCGACCGCGTTCGACCGCTCGCGTCCCGTGGCGCGCCTGGTGATGAGCGGCGGCGGCCTGTGCACCACGTGGCGCGCGGGTCCGGACAACCGCATGTTCACCAATAACCATTGCATCGCCACCGCCAGCGCCACGGCCTCGGCCGAAGTGTGGTTCAACTATCAGCTGAGCAGCTGCGGCGGCAGCGCGGCCACGCCGACCAAGGTCGCGGGCGACCAGATGCTGGCCACCAATGCCACGCTGGACTACACCCTGTTCACGGTGAAGAACTTCGCCAACATCGCCAGCTTCGGTTATCTGGGTCTGGAAACGCGCGCGGCCACGCTGAATGAGGAAATCATGATCGCCGGCCATCCCGGCGGGCGCCAGAAGGAACTCAGCATCGTCAGCGATCGCGACGGCGGCGGCCGTTGCCGGGTCAACAACGCCAGCACCAACGGCATGGGCACGAATACCGATATCGGTTATTACTGCGACACCGAGGGCGGCAGCTCCGGTTCGCCGGTCATCGCCCGCTCCAGCCACAAGGCGATCGCGCTGCACCACCTGGGCGGCAGCATCAACAAGGGCGCGAAGATGTCGCTGATCTGGCCGCAGGTCTCCACCCACTTCGGCGGCGTGGCACCGGGCGGCGACAACGGCGGCGGCGGCAATACGCCTCCGGTCGCGAACTTCACCACCAGCATCAGCGGCCTGACGGTGAGCTTCACCGATACCTCCACCGACAGCAACGGCAGCATCGCCAGCCGCAGCTGGAACTTCGGCGACGGCACCACGTCCACCGCGGCCAACCCGACCAAGACCTACGGCGCGGCGGGCACGTACACGGTCACACTGACGGTCACCGACAACGGCGGCGCCAGCAATACCACCACGCGTTCGGTCACCGTCGGCAGCAGCGGCGGCACCCAGACCTACACCAACACCACCGATTACGCGATCAACGACAACGCCACGGTCAGCAGCCCGATCACCGTCTCCGGCCGCACCGGCAACGGCGCCGCGAGCACCCCGGTCGCGGTGAACATCGTGCATACCTACAAGGGCGACCTGAAGGTGGATCTGGTCGCGCCGGACGGCAGCGTGTACGTGCTGCACAACCGTTCGGGCGGCAGCGCCGACAACATCGTCCAGACCTTCAACGTCAACCTGTCGAGCGAAGCCCTGAACGGCACGTGGAACCTCCGCGTGAACGACAACGCCAACGCCGACACCGGCTACATCAACAGCTGGAGCGTCACGTTCTGATGCGGCATGTTGTGAAGCGGCATGTTCTGATGCAGTTGCGTTGATCCATCGACGCGCTGCATATCGCGATCGAATAAGCCGCGGTGCGAGTCCAATGCCAGTCAGTTAACGCTGACTGGCATTTTTGTACTCGCGGGATTCTGTTTTTGTAGAGCGGCCTTCAGGCCGCTGATCGTTCACGGCAAAAGCCCCAGCGGCCTGAAGGCCGCTCTACGGACGGCAGAGATGCCTCAACTGACCGACATTGGTGCGAGCCGAGGCTTCTTCATTCTTGCGAAGACACCTTCTCCGTGTCGCGACTTGCTGGCAGAAGCTGTCAGGATTCGGCTGTTATGGTCGTGGCTTCTTTCGACATGAAGCACCGCCATGAACCACGAAGCCGCGACCACGGACATCCCGCCCGACGATTTCGATTTCATCGTCGGCGACTGGCGCGTGCGTCATCGCCGACTCAGGACCCGCCTCGCCGGTTGCAGCGAGTGGATCGAATTCGAGGGCACATCCAGCACCCGCCGGATCCTCGGCGGTTTCGGCAACCTCGAAGACAACGTACTGGCACTGCCCGACGGCGCCTACCGGGCGGTGGCGCTGCGCAGTTTCGATCCCGCCACCGCGACCTGGTCGATCTGGTGGCTGGACGGACGCCATCCCGACCGCCTCGACACGCCGGTGGTCGGCCGGTTCGCGGACGGGACCGGCGTGTTCCTTGCCGACGACATGCTCGACGATGCGCCCATCCGCATCCGTTTCACGTGGTCGTCGGCGGCGGGCACACCGCGCTGGGAGCAGGCGTTTTCCGCAGACGGCGGGGACACCTGGGAAACCAACTGGACGATGGATTTCTTCCGCGTCGAGCCTTGAGCTCGGGAATGACCGGCAAGTTCGATCCCGAACCGGTGGATACTGTCGCCCGGAATTTTCCACGCACACCCGGACCCCGCCGATGGCCCAAGACGTCCGCCTGGACCCGCTTGCCGAAAGCGACTTCGACACCGTCGCAACACTCGCCGACACCATCTGGCGTTCGCACTATTCGACGATGATCAGCATGGCGCAGATCGATTACATGCTCGATGGCCGCTACGTGCCGGCGCGGATGCGCGAATACCTGGACTCGGATCAGCGCTGGATGTGGGTGCTGCGCGTCGACGGCGAGCCCGCCGGGTATTGCAGCTGTTCGTTGAGCGACGACGATGCGATGAAACTCGAACAGCTGTATCTGCTGTCGACGCACAAGGGTCAGGGTCTGGGCGGCGTCATGCTGCGGCATGTGGAAACGCATGCCCGCGCGCTGGCGCGGTCGCGGCTCTACCTCACGGTCAACAAGGGCAACACCGATTCGATCGCGATCTATCGCAAATCCGGCTTCGCGGTACGCGAGGAAGCGGTGTTCGACATCGGCAACGGCTACGTGATGGACGACTACGTGATGGACAAGGCGCTTTGAATGTATGGCGCGGTTTGCATCTCCCGTAGAGCGGCCGATTTCAAATGGTTCGAAGACGCGCGCTCAGATCAGCGAATCCGCCAGCCGCGCCAGGCCGTCGCGGGTGCGCTGCCAACCGGGTCGGCGACGCCACCGCCCGGCATCGACCTGCTCGCCATCGGCGATGCAGACCGCCTCGATCGCATGCAGACGGTCCACGACGTCGCGGCCGTAGCAAAGCATGCCGACCTCCGCGTTGAGCGCGAACGAGCGGATGTCGAGGTTGATCGAACCGATCAGCGCGACATCGTCGTCGATGCTCAGATGCTTGGCGTGCAGGAAGTGCGGGCGATGGCGGACGATGCGCACCCCGGCATCCAGCAGTTCGTCGAAATACGACGCCTGCGCCCATGCGGCGAGCCGCTGGTTGCTGGTGTGCGACAGGATCAGCACCACCTCCACGCCCGATAGCGCGGCGATCCGCAGCGCGCCGAGCGTGGCGTCGTCGGGCACGAAATACGGCGTCGCCAGCACCGCGCGCCGACGCGCGCGCTGCAGCAGCGCGACCACGCAGTCGCGCGCGTTCTCGAACGGATACGCCGGTCCGGACGGCAGCACCTGAGCGGCCGTGCCCGCGCCGATGTCGTCGTCGACCACCGGCGTCGCAACCCCCAGCGCTTCGCCGGTGTCCAGGTACCAGTCGCTGGCGAACAGCGCCGCCAGCTGCGCGACCACCGGGCCGCGGGCGCGCACGACCAGTTCGCGATTGGGATGCCCGGGCACGAACGCCGGCGCGGCGAGATTCTGCGAGCCGGTGTAGCCGATCCCGCCGTCGATCACCGCCAGCTTGCGATGGTTGCGCATGTCCATCCGCGCGCTGCGGCGCCAGACCAGACCGCCGGCCAGCATCGCCCGCACGTCCACGCCGCCCGCGCGCAGGCGGCGCCTCCAGGCGCGAAGGCCGGGCCTGGCGCCCACCGCATCCAGCAGCAGGCGGCAGCGGACGCCCCGCGCACTCGCCCGCAACAGGGCTTCGGCCACCGCGGCGCCCACCGCATCGTCCAACATCAGGTAATAGAGCAGATGCGCCTCATGACGCGCGGCGTCGAGATCGGCGATCAACCGGGCCAGCGAGGCGTCGTAGTCGTCGAGCAGTTCGATCGCGTTGCCGCGCATCGGCATGAAACCGCCGAGGCGTTCGATCAGCGGCGCGATCGCCGCACCGCCGACATCGTCCGGCGCGCGCAGCGCGGCCAGCGGACGCTGTTCCTCGCGGATGCGCTGCGAGGCGCGGGCCTGGCGTTCGCGCCGTTCGCGCGAGACCCACGGCTGCCCCAGCACCAGATACAGCGGCAGCCCGAGCAGCGGCACGAAGCCCGCCAGCAGCAGCCAGCTGCGCGCCGCGGCGGGACGGCTGCGCGAGGGGATCCACCACAACGCAGCGAGGCGGATCGTCCAATCGACGATCAACAGCCAGTATCCGGGGTGCAGGTCGGACCACATGCACCGATTGAACCACGCCGGCGCGCGGCGTGTGGGCGAACGATGGTTCGCCCGGACGCAAACCGCCCTGCGGCGGGTTGCATCCGGGACACCGCTCATTTCATGGTCGGTATAGCGTCGCCGTCGCGGTCCTGGTGTACGTCAATCCGGTCTGGCTGTCGGTGATCAACACGGTCACGGTGTACGACCTTTCGTTGCCCGGCCCCGAGCCCGCGTTCTGGATCAGGCAGAAATGGCCGCTCGGTACGCACCCGCTCCAGACATAGCTGTAGCGCGAATAGGGCGTCTGCCGATACATCACTTCGAAGGCGATCGACCGCAGCGGCGGGGCCGTGCCGTTGCAGGCGCCTTCGGTGGGGTAGTCGAACGCGGGGGTGTCGACGTAGCAGCCGAGCGCCGGGGTCTGCGACTGCGCGTTCGCCGGTGCCGGCGCCGCGCCCATGCCGCTTGCGATCAGAGCGGCGGGCAGCAGCGCCCGCAGGATCGATTTCGTTTCCATGTTGTCTCCAGTGATGTCCGTATGCCCCTGCATGCCTATTGGAAAGAATGCCGGGACATGAATCCGCGCCCGGCATCACAATTCATGCCGCATCGCGGCTTCGGGTGGCGGGCGCGACGAAGTCGCCCGGAGTCCTGTTCCCGGAACGTCTTTTCGAGCGCGCACAAAAAAACCCGCCGTGTGGCGGGTTTTTTCTGGAAGCCGGACCCCGCCTTCGCGGGGATGACGCAATGGCAAGGGCTTTTGCGTTACACGCAAAAGCGCCATTGCGTCACTTGATCTTGCCTTCCTTGTACATCACGTGCTTGCGGACGACGGGATCGTACTTCTTGATCTCCATCTTGGCGGGCGTGTTCTTCTTGTTCTTGTCGGTCGTGTAGAAATGACCGGTACCGGCCGAAGAGATCAGGCGGATTTTGTCGCGTTTGGAAGCCATGGTTCAGTCCTCCTCAGATCTTTTCGCCGCGTGCGCGGAGTTCGGCGAGCACGGCGTCGATGCCGTTCTTGTCGATGGTGCGCAGGGCGTTGGCGGAAACGCGGAGCTTCACCCAACGGTTCTCGGAAGCCACCCAGAAGCGGCGTTCGTGGAGATTGGGCATGAAGCGGCGGCGGGTCTTGTTGTTTGCGTGCGAGACGTTGTTGCCGCTCTGCACGCGCTTGCCGGTGACTTGGCATTCGCGGGACATACGTACCTCTATCGATAAGAACGCGCGAGAGAATCGTGCGATCTGCGGTGGCCTCCCATAGCCCGGGAGACGGCGGCCCCGGCGTCGGCCCACGCCGATGGATCGGCAGGAGCGTTCACCTTGCGAACGGGATTCGGGGGTGTCGCTGCGCTGGCGGACGGGTTCGCGGACCTGTCCTCCGGGCCGGATGCAATCGGGCCGGGCGTAACGAGCCGCGCATTATGCCGGGGAAAACCTGCCCAGGCAAACACTTAGCCGAAAACACCGCAGCGAAACCGCAGATCCACCGTCTCCCCATCGCATGAGACGATGCCCCGGCCCGAGTAGGCGAGAATACGCGCTCGCCCGCCGGACCCGCCCGCCATGACCGCAGCCTCGCCCGTGTCCCCGACCCGCTCCCTGCGCCACCGCCCTGTCTGCACCGGCCTGCGGCGGCTGAACGCGACGGCCGTCGCGCGGCGCGGCATCGAATCCGACGCACGCGCATGAGCACGCCCGACGCCGCCGTGCCGGACAAGGACGTTCCAGAGAAGGATGTTCCACAGAAGGAGGCTCACGTGAAGGATTTCATCGCCGTCACCCCCAACGCCCTGGCGCCGGAGATCTGCGCCGAGATCGTCGGCCATATCCGCGCCAGCGACGCGCTGCGGCCCGGCCAGGTGGGTGGCGGCGTCTACCCCGAGCTCAAGCGCAGCCGCGACATCACCATCACCGGCAATCCCGAGTGGCAACAGGTCGAACAGACCTTGAACATGGCGATGCTCGGCGCCCTGATCCGCTACCTGCGCGAATACCCGCAGGCGCTGATCGCGCCGCTGATGCTGCAGCAGCCCGGCCCCGACGGCGCATTGCAACGCCTGTCCGCGGACGACCTGGCGGCGAAGGACGACGCCGGCATCATCGAACTGATCCGCACCTGCCTGCGGCCCGGCAGCATCAACCTGCAGTGGTACGGCGCCGGCGAAGGCGGCTATCCCTACTGGCACTGCGAGCTGTACCCGCGCGACAACACCGCCGAAACCCTGCACCGCCACCTGCTGTGGACGCTCTACCTCAACGACGATTTCGAGGAAGGCGAAACCGAATTCATGTTCCAGCAGCGCAAGGTGAAACCGGAAACCGGCGCGCTGCTGATCGCACCGACCGCCTTCACCCACACCCACCGCGGCAACCGTCCGCAGCGCGGCGACAAGTTCATCGCGACGAGCTGGATTTTGTTTCAGCGGGCGGACGTGCTGTACGGGCAGACGTGACCGTGCCGATTTTTGCAAGGCTTGCCTGCTGGGCATTCATCCTCTCGAATATCGCGTTCGGAATTCTGTCTTTCTTCTACGAATCCGGTATTGCGTTAGTGACGACACCTCTGATCTGTCTTGGTATCGTCATCCTGACGGTATTGTTCATGCGTCGAACGGCATGGACATGGCCATGGATGCGCTCCATGGCGTTCTTCATCGTATTGATCAACGTGGTGTTTCCACCAACCCGTGAGTTCCACGGCGATTTTCTGCTGCCCGGACAAGTGATCGCCGTCGTGGAAATAACCTCCGGCTCGGCGTTGTTCCTCATGATGCTGCTCTCGAAGCGTACGAAAGCCTGGTTTCACGGCACGATTTCCTCGTGATCGCAACGCATCGGTTTCGTAGCCCGGGTAGAGCGCAGCGGCGTAGGCCGGGTCTTGCACCCGCCATTACGAATTTCCCGTCGCCGCAATGCGTGATCGTCGGGATTGAAGCATCGCGTGGTTCGAACAATCTCCGAATGTAGGCCGGGTCATTGACCCGGCATCTTCTACATCGCTGGCTGGGTCCCTGTCCCGGCCTACAGCTCCAGATGCCGTATCCGCGGGAGGAGTCCTTTCCATTGGGTAGAAACCGAAGGCTCTACCCGGGGATTTACGCGTGGGATCTACGGGCTGGCCCGCTACCCGGAGAAGCGGCTTACAACGGCCGCAATTGATCGGCGATCGAGCGTGTCTTTTCAGTTGCGACGTCGCCCGTGTGGGCTGTCGACTTGCGCTCGATGAGCATCAGATGGCATTCCTCGTCGGCGACCGGATTGTGCTGCGTGCCCTTGGGCACGACGAACATCTCGCCCTCGTTGAGCTCGACCGTCCCGCCCTCCATCTCGATGCGCAGAGAGCCTTTGAGGACGAGAAACAGTTCGTCTTCGTTCTCGTGACTGTGCCATGCCAACGAGCCACGGACTTTCGCGACCTTGATGTATGCGTCATCGACCTCGGCAATCACACGGGGCGACCAGAGCTCGGTGAGCGCTGACGCCACAATTTTCGGGGATACGGTTTCGATCATGCTTGCACCTCTGGGCTAGCGCGTTTCAACGCCCCATTCGGGGCTTCGGCCGATGATACTGGCCATCCTCACACCCACCGTCAACCCGAAAGAAACAACAGCCAAAGCGCCCCTCACCCGCCCTGTCGGGCACCCTCTCCCCGCGTTGCGGGAGAGCAAAAGCAAGCGAAGGGTGAGGACGTTCTTCTAGAACAGACTCCCCTGCGGCGAATCGGGCTTCTCCGCCACCGGCACCGCGAACTTCGAACAATCCAACGCCGGCAATCGCCCGAATCCGATCCGCTTGTACGCCTTCGCGAACCGCATCGCGATGAGATCCGCGAACGGGCCTTCGCCGCGCATGCGGGTGCCGTAGGCGCTGTCGTAGTCCTTGCCGCCGCGCATCTGCTGCACGAGGCTCATTACGTGCGCGGCGCGTTCGGGGTAATGCAAAGCCAACCATTCGCGCCACACGTCCTTCAATTCGTGCGGCAGCCGCAACAGCACGTAGCCGGCCGCGCGGGCACCGTGGGCGTAGGCGGCTTCGAGGATGTGTTCGATCTCGCGGTCGGTGATCATCGGGATGATCGGCGCGACCATCGTGCCGACCGGGATGCCGGCCTCGTGCAGCGCCTGCACGGTTTTCAGACGCGTGTGCGGCGCGGCGGCGCGCGGTTCGAGTTTCGACGACAGCTGGTTGTCGAGCGAGGTGATCGACACGTACACCGTTACCAGGCCCTGCTGCGCCATCGGTGCGAGCAGATCGATGTCGCGCTGGATCAACGCGCTCTTGGTGATCAGGCTGACCGGGTGGCGGTGTTCGGCGAACACTTCCAGCAGCTGCCGGGTGATGCGGTAGCGGCGTTCGATCGGCTGGTAGGCGTCGGTGTTGATGCCGAGCGAGATCGGCGAACAGCGGTAAGCCTTGCGCGCGAACTCCTTGCGCAGCATTTCGGCGGCGTTGGTCTTCGCGTACAGCCTGGTTTCGAAGTCGAGGCCCGGCGACAGATCGAGATACGCGTGCGACGGCCGCGCGAAACAATAAACACATCCGTGCTCGCATCCGCGATAGGGATTCAGCGACTGACTGAACGGAAGATCCGGCGACTGGTTGCGGCTGACGATGCTGCGCGCGCGCTCTTCGGTGACTTCGGTGCGCAGCTTCAGCGGCCGCGCATCCGCTTCGCCCTCGTCGACGGCGTAGACCGATCCCCAGCCGTCGTCTTCGGCCTCGACGACGGTCTTCTCGAAGCGCCCGCGCACGTACGAGGCCGCACCGCGACCTTTCACCGGCCCGCTGCGCAGCAGGTTGTGGGTCGCTTCGTCGACTTTGCCGCCCTGTGCCATCGGAGTAGGCTAGCGCGCGCAAGTCGCAGCCGTTGCGACGGAGTTCCCGGGCATGTCCGAAATCTGGAATGGGGTGTGGGACTGGCTGCACGCGATTCCGGTGATCGGCGAGAAGATCGGCCCCGCGCTGCTCATCGGCTGGGCGGCGTATCTGTTGCTGTTGGGCGGCTGGATCGTACTGCAGAAGCGCGAGCCGGTCGCGACGCTGAGCTGGCTGCTGGGCCTGGCGCTGCTGCCCTACATCGGGTTCCTGATCTATCACCTGCTGGGCCCGCAGAAGATCCAGCGCCAACGGCTGCGCCGCGCGCGCAGCCGTCTGGAGGGCGCTGCGCTGGGCGATACCTGCGATGCCGCCGACTCGGCCGATGCGCGCGAACTCGCGAAACTGGCGCAGACGGCCACGGGTCTGGCGCCAGGCACGCTGCGCGATGTGCGCCTGCTGGTGGACGGCGCCGCGAAGTACGACGCGCTGATCGGCGACCTCGGCCGCGCGCAGCACCAGGTGCATCTGGAGTACTACATCTTCATGCCCGACCGCAGCGGCGGGATGGTTCGCGATGCGCTGATTGCCTGCGCCGCGCGCGGCGTGCGCGTGCGGGTGTTGCTGGATGCCATCGGTTCCGGCTCGTGTTCGCGCGCGTTTCTCGCGCCGCTGGTGGATGCCGGCGGCGAAGTCGCGTGGTTCCATCCCAGCCATTTCTGGCGGTTCTGGTGGCGTCCGTGGTTGAACCTGCGCACCCATCGCAAGATCGTGGTGATCGACAGCCGCATCGCCTACACCGGCGGCATCAATATCACCGATGCCCAGAACGATCGCCTGCGCAACGATGCATACCGCGACCTGCATCTGCGCATCGAAGGCGACGCGGTGCGCACGCTGCAACTCGTGTTCGCCGAGGATTGGGTCTACGCCACCGGCCGCCGCGATTTCATCTCCGATATCGCGCGCACCCTGCCTGCCAGCGAAGCCGGCGCGATTTCGGCGCAGGTGCTGACCTCCGGGCCGGATTCGTCGTGGGAAGCGATCCATCGCATGCATGTGAGCCTGATCCACGCCGCGCGCGAGCGGGTGTGGCTGGTCACGCCGTATTTCGTGCCCGGCGAAGCGGCGATGATGGCGC
Source organism: Thermomonas sp. (assembly GCA_020692565.1). Taxonomy (GTDB): domain Bacteria; phylum Pseudomonadota; class Gammaproteobacteria; order Xanthomonadales; family Xanthomonadaceae; genus Lysobacter_I. The sequence continues at coordinate 34,472 of JAIMKJ010000007.1, read as the reverse complement.
TGACTTCGGCCGCGCTGGGCGGCCTGGACGTGCGCCTGATCGTGCCGCGGATGAGCGACTCGCAATTGGTGACGATGGCGGCGCGCTCGTATTACGACGACCTGCTGGCGGCCGGGGTGAAGATCTACGAGTACGGGCCGCGGATGCTCCACACCAAGGCGCTGCTGGTGGACACGTGCTCGGTCATCATCGGCAGCGCGAATTTCGATCACCGCAGCTTCCGGCTGAATTTCGAGGTGTCGATGCTGTTCCAGGACTGTACCGTCGGCGAACGCTTGGCGAAGCTGATCGAAGGCGAATTCGCCAACGCTCCGCGCGTCCGCGGCGAGCGGCAGCGCTCGCTGTTCAGGAGCCGGCTGCCCGAAGCGCTGGCCCGGCTGATGTCGCCGCTGCTGTAGATGCGTCACATTGCTTCGTCCAGGGGGCGACGGACGGCAGGGCCGGACCGGCGGGCGGGCTGTCGGCGGCGGGCGCCTCCGGAGTAGACTGGCGCCCGTCCCTCCCTCTCCCCCGGTTGCATCTCCCGGTAAGGACGCGCCTCATGCCCTGGTTACTTCTGTTGTTTGCCGTCGGTCTTTTCCTGATCGCCCTGAGCGCCGGTTCGATGGCGGTCGTGATCCTCTGTGTGCTCGGTTCGCTGGGCCTGAGTCTGGTCGCGATCATGAGCCTGCTGGCGCAGCGCGTGGACAACAGCGCCCGCAGCGAAACCATGCTGATCGACCCGCAGGAACTGCGTCGCCTCCGCGAACTGGCCGAAGCCAAGCGCGCCGAAGCCGCCGCTGCGCCCGGCGCGACATCGATGCCGGCCAACGGCGACGCCGCGCAGTCCTGATCGCGATCGCGCGCGCGCCGTCTTGACCGTCCTCAGCGTCAACGTCAACAAGATCGCGGTGTTGCGCAATTCGCGCGGCGGCCGCGATCCCGATGTGGTGGCCGCAGCCCGGGCTTGCCTGGACGCCGGTGCGCACGGCATCACCGTGCATCCGCGCCCCGATGCGCGCCACATCCGCGCCGACGATGTCTACGCGCTGGCCGAATTGACCCGCGAATACGCCGTCGAATTCAATGTCGAAGGCAATCCGTTCGCACCGCCGCGCGCCGGCTATCCGGGCTTCCACGCCCTCTGCGCCGAAACCCGGCCGGCGCAGGCGACCCTGGTACCCGACGGCGACGGCCAGCTCACCTCGGACCACGGTTTCGACTTCGCGCGCGACCTCGACAGACTGCGTGCCCAGGTGTCGGCGCTGAAGGGATTGGGTTGCCGGGTCGCGCTGTTCGCCGATGCCGATGCGGACATCAACGCAGCCGCGGCCAGCGGCGCCGATCGGATCGAGCTTTACACCGGCCCGTACGCCGACGCCTTCGCTGCCGGCAATCCCGAATCGCAGTTGCCCGTCTTCGCGCGCACCGCTCGATCGGCCGCTGCGCATGGGCTGGGCGTGAATGCCGGGCACGATCTGAGCCAGACCAATCTCGGGCAATTCCTGCACGAGGTGCCCGAGGTGCTGGAAGTCTCGATCGGCCACGCGCTGATCGGCGAGGCGCTCTATGCCGGGCTCGATGCGACCGTGAAGCGTTATCTCGCCGTCATCGCTGCGGCTCGCCGCTGATCCGATCCTGCGGGTTCGGCCGCCGGTCCCGACAAACGAAACGGGCGACCATCGGCCGCCCGTTTCCCGAACGTCGCGACGCTTCAGTGCTTGAAGCGGATATTGCCCAGACCACTGTTCTGCGCGACCGCCAGCACTCTGGCCACGACCTGATAATCGGCTTCGCCATTGGCATCGATGCTCAGGATCACCGGTTGACTGCCGGCACGTTCGAGTTCGGCCGAAAACACCGACGACAACGCCGAGACCGGCATCGGCTGACCGCCCAGGAACACTTCGCCTGCCGCGTCGATGCGCAGTTCGATCGGCGGCGGTGGCGACTCCCGATTGATCGGGGGCGTTTGCGGCAGCGTCAGCGGAATCGCCTGGCTGAAGACCGGGGCGGCGATCATGAAGATCACCAGCATCACCAGCATCACGTCGACCAACGGAGTGATGTTCATTTCCGAAATGGCGTCCTGCCGGGAATCTGCTTGCGCGAAAGCCATGGCGTCGCTCCTCACGGTGGGTGCGGTTCCACGTTAACGCCGTTGCCTGCGGGCGCGCAAGCCTCCGCGAACAGCGGATATCTTTCGGCGGACAAAAAAACGCCGCCCTGAGGGCGGCGTTCGAAGTGTGGCAAGCGTTTGGAGGCGCGGCGGCGAGCTGCAGGTCCGCCGCCGGCCGGTCGTGCGATTTACTTCTTCACGAAACCGATCTTCTTCATCTGCGCATCCTTGGCCGAGGCCAGGACTTTGGCGAGGATTTCGTACTGCGCTTCCTCGTTCATGTCGATCTCCAGCGTCGGCTGGTTGGCCGGATCGAGTTCGACCTGGTCCTTCATCTTGCTGCGCAGCGCGGAGACTTGGATCAGGCTGTCGTTCCAGTACACCGTCCCGGACTGGTCGATGCGGAGCTTGATCGGTTCCGGCGGTTCCACGGGATTCTCCGGCGGAGTGTTGGTCCGCTGCGGAAGATCGATGTCGATCGGATAGGACAGGATCGGCGCGGTCACCATGAAGATGATCAACAGCACCAGCATCACGTCGACCAGCGGCGTGACGTTGATGTCGGCCATCGGGCCGGAACCGGAGTTGGATGCGAATGCCATGCGTCTGCTCTCTGTCTATGTCAGTTGCGTTCGCGGACCGCGACGAAGCCGACCTTGCGCATGCCCTGGGCCTGGGCGATGTTGACCACTTCGCTTACAAAGCGATAACGGGTGGTCTTGTCGCCGCGGATATTGACCGACGGCTGCGGCGTTTTCTGCGCTTCGATCGACAACCTGCTCTCCAACAGTTCGCGGGTCACCGGTTCGTCGTTGAAGAAGAGTTTGCCGTCCTCGGTGACGGCGACGGTGATGATCACCGGAGCCGCTTTGTCCGGCTCGCGGGTGTCGTAGTTCGCTTCGGGCAGCTCGACCTTCGTTTTGTGCGACATCAGCGGTGCGGTGATCATGAAGATGATCAGCAGCACCAACATCACGTCCACGAGGGGCGTGACGTTGATTTCGGACATCGGGCCGCCGCTGTCGTTGCCGGAACTGAAGGACATGACTGGACTCCGTCAGGTGGTTCGAGGGTCGCCGGGGATCAGCGCTTGACGGCGACTTCGCCGACGCGCGCGCCGGTTGCGAAGAAGTCGTGCAGATCGTGGGCGAACGTATCGAACTTGTTGTTCGTGATGCGGTTGCTGCGCACGAAGAAGTTGTACGCGAGCACCGCCGGGATGGCGACGAACAGACCGACGGCGGTCATGATCAGCGCTTCGCCCACGGGGCCGGCGACGGCATCGATGGACGCCTGACCGGTCGCGCCGATCTTGATCAGGGCGCCGTAGATGCCCCACACCGTGCCGAGCAGACCCACGAACGGAGCGGTCGAACCGACCGTGGCGAGCACGGTGAGGCCGCTTTCCAGACGCATCGATTCGCGGGTGACGGCCTGACGCAGGGCGCGGTCGACGAACTCGGAGCGATTCAGCGACTCGACCAGACGCGAGCCTTCGTGACGCTGGTGATGCGCGGCGGCCTGGGCGGCATCAAGGGCGATCTTCGAGAAGGGCTCGCTCTTGGGCTGCTCTTCCATGAAGCGGATCGAATCCTGCGCGTTCGGAGTTTCCCAGAACGTACTGGTGACCGTATCGCCGCGGCGGCGCAGGCCGCTGTTCTTGACGAAGTTGACCACGATCCAGTACCAGGACATGACGGACATGATGATCAGTGTGGCGGCAACCACGAGCTGAACAGGGTAGTCGCCCGGATTACCGAGCATTTCCTGCAACAGATGGTCAACGCCCATCTGCTTCAGAGCGGCGGCGTTGCCCCCGGTTGCGGCGGTGGTGGTTTCCTGCAGCATGACGCTTACCTTTCTTGTGTGTGGAAGGATCTAACGATTGGATGCGTGTAGCGGTTGAAGCGGTTACTCGGAAGCGGGTTATTCACTCGACAGCGAGAACGGGATGCGGCCTTGGCCGGCAGCGCCCGGACACAGTTTCGCCCGCTTGGCCCAAGTGACGGCGGCACGGTCGACATCGCGGTTGCGGCTGCTCTTGGCGACGCTGACGTCGGTAATGGTGCCATCGGCCTGATAGACGATCAGCAGCACCACTTCGCCGCGGTCGATGCCGGCGCGGGTGATGGCCGCACCGATCGGCGCCGTGGACGGCTTGACGCAGAGGCTGGCGCGCAGATCGTTGTCGTTGCGCGGCGGACCCGTCGGTGCGGGCGGTGCGGGCGGCGCGGGCGGCGCGGGCGGCGGCGCGGGCGTATCGACCGGCGACGGTTCGTCGAACACGACCGGCGGCGGTTCTTCCGGCGGCGGCTGGATGACCGGACGCGGGGTTTCCTGCGGCGTCAGTTTGATTTCCTTCGGCGGCTCTTCGGGCGGCGGCGGCGGCGGCGGCGGCGGCGGCGGCGGCTCGATGATGACGACGCTGGTGTTCTCTTCTTCTTCCTGCTCGGCGCCCGGCGGAGTGACCGGCACCAGCAACAGCATGAGCGCCGCGATATGCAGCGCAATGGCGAAGCTGATGGCGGTAACCCTCGGCCAGTTCAGGCCGGGTTCTTCGCGGTCACGCTTGTCGTGGGTCGGCAACGGTTCGGTCATGCGCAGCAGGCTCGGTTTAGCGGACTCGTGGTGCTGATTCGGTATCGCGTTCGCGATCTGTCCATGAAAGTGAACCCAACCCCGACCCACGACACCCCGGAATGGTCGAACCGCAACCGGCGGAATGAGAACCGGTCGCGGGAATCTGTAAGCTTATACCAATCGCAGGAGGACTTACCAACATCCTCAGCCCGAAACGTAACCGATTCGGGCGGTTCCTGTCTCACTTTCCAGGCATGGCCAGAATATTATTCGCGTCCTTGGGCTTTTTGATGCCCTTGGCAAGCGCTTCGCGCGCGGCGACCTTGGCTTCGCCGATCCGGTCTTCATAGACGAAGACCTTTGCGAGGTTCAACGCCGCTTCGCCGTTGGTGGCGACCTTGGCTGCACGTCCGTAGAAATCGATGGCCTGCGCACCCTTGTCTTCGGCAAGATAATTCTGCGCGATGATCGAATAATCGTTGGCCAGCGTCTGCGAAGGCGGTATCGCGCCCTTGGCGACGCCGTCTTCCAGGACTTCCTGCGCTTCCTTGTATTTGCTGGCGTTGACGTAGCCGACGAACAGCGTGCGGTAGTGATTGGCTTCCTTCAGCAATCCTTGTTTGCGCGCGCTTTCCAGCAGCGCATTGGCCTTGTCGAAATCCTCGGCCTGCTGATACAGCGCGACCGCGTTCATCAGGATCGCGGTGTCGCCGGGTTTGGCGGCCAGCATTTTTTCGTACAGCGCGGCGCCCTCGGCCGCACGCCCAAGTTTGTTGAGCAGATAGGCCTTCAGCCCGACCGCCTGTTCGGTTTCGGTCTTGGTTTCGACCATGTAGCGGTCGATATAGGTCAATGCTTCTTCGTCGCGATCCAGCTCGTTCAGGATCACCGCGAGATTGAACATGATCTGGTAATGGCCGTTGTTGTCGAGGCCATTGGCGTCGACCGCTTTGCGGTAATACTCCGCACCCTTGGCCTGGTCGCCCTGCTTGCCCCAGGCGTCGGCGGCGAGCTGATAGAAATAGCTCTGCAGGTAGGCATTCTTCGAGTCGGCGGTGGCGGCATCGACCTTGGCGATCGCATCGGCGTACTGCTTGGCGTCGTAGGCGGCCTGGATCTCGTTCGCGGTCTTCACTTCTTTCGGCGACGTCTTTCTTTCCGGCGCTTTGCGCGTGGCCAGCGGGAACAGGTCCGGCTGCTGGTTGGCCTTGTTGGCGGCTTCGGCCTTGCGCTGGCGCGCACGCTCCGCCGCCGCCGCCGCGCTGCCGGTCATCGTCGTCGACTTGGGCTTGTCTTCGTATCCATCGCCCAGCTCACTATCCTGCGCGAAGGCACTGCCGGTGAAGGCGCAGCCGATCAGCAGCGTCAGCGCTGCGTTGAGAGCGTTTTTCGGAAGGACGCGAAGGACGGAAGCAGTCATGGCAAGTCTCGGTGCGGGAAGCGTCGGAAACGGCGCGGCGGCCGTCGCGGTGGGTGCGGCCATGCCGCGGATGGGAAGCATAAACGCGAACTCGCCTCAGCCGCAGGCCGGTTTGCGGCCGGCGGCGCGGGCCTGTTCGTAGATGGGCATCAGGGTTTCGGCGCGCTTGCGCAATTCGCCGATGCGGGACCGGGGATCGGGATGGGTGGACAACCATTCCGGCGGGCGAGTGCCGCTGGCAGCGAGCATGTTCTGCCACAGATCCACCGCCTGGCGCGGGTCGAATCCGGCCTGCGCCATGAGCCGCTGGCCGACGACATCGGCCTCGGTTTCCTGGTCGCGGGTGCCGGGCAGCAGGAACCCGCCCTGCGCGAGCAGGCTGCCGCCCTGTGTCGCAAGCTGCGAGCCGCTGTCGCCGTATTTCGCGCCGGCCAGTACGCCAAGCAATTGGACCGCGCCCGATGCGCCCATCTGCCGGGTCACGCGTTCGTCGTGGTGACGCTCGATGACATGGCCGATTTCATGGCCGACCACCGCCGCCAGTTGGTCCTGGTTGCGGGCGACATCGAAAATGCCGGTATACACGCCGACCTTGCCGCCGGGCAGCGCGAAGGCATTGGGGTTTTTGTCGACGAAAACCGCTTCCTGCCAACCGCCCTGCCGCCACTGCGGCGGAAGTTCGCGGACGATGGCATCGACCACGCAGGACAGATAGGCCGACTGCTTGCCATCCTGGGTTTGCGGTTTCTGGCCTTTCATCTGATCGAAGGCCTGTGCGCCCAACTGGTTGAGCTGTTCCTGCGACACCGCACCGACGTACTGCTTGCGCCCCGTGGACGATGTGGTGGTGGCGCAGGCCGTCAGCAGCAGCGCGCAAGCGAGAGCCACAGCGATGCCGCGCACGGGTGGCGTGATCTGGCGGTGGCTCATCGCAGCGGCGGCTCCGGTTCGACGGGGGATGACGTTGTAATCCGACAGGGATTAAAGTTTCGTCAAATCGCATCGCGAAACGACGAAGCCGCGACAGGGGTCGCACGCAGTCGACCCGGATTATCCATCGCGGGCGGCAGGTCCGAAAGCGTGCAACTTGCACTGCACGACGAAAAGGCACCCCCGTCGGAGTGCCTTTTCGTCGTTTCATTCAAATTTAAACAATCGTTTGATCGTCTGGCCGTCCGCCGAAACCACGCAGACGCGTTGTTTTCGACACCCCCGAATCCGACAAGATTCCATTTCTGTTTCGTGTCGCCTTCTGTTTCATCGCGTTCGATCGCAGGATGACGACTCACTGCCGATAACGAAACGGCGCCCTCTTTTCTGCGTCGTTTCTGCGGTTCCCGGTGAAGTCACCGGTCCAGCAGGTTACACGTCGAGGTTCGCGACCTTCAGCGCGTTGTCCTCGATGAAAATCCGGCGCGGTTCGACCACATCGCCCATCAGCGTGCTGAAGATCTGATCGGCGGCGACCGCGTCCTCGATCCGCACCTGCAGCAGGCGGCGGCTGTCCGGATTGACGGTGGTTTCCCACAGCTGTTCCGGGTTCATTTCGCCGAGGCCCTTGAAGCGCTGGATCTGGCGGCCTTTCTTCGCTTCTTCCAGCAGCCAGGCATGCGCCTGGGCGAAGCTCGACACCGGCTCCTCGCGGTTGCCGCGGACGATTTTCGCGCCCTCGCGCAACAGGCCGTGCAGCTGCGCCGCGGCATCGCGCAGCGGGCGCAGTTCGCCCATTTCGAAGCTGGACAGCGGCAACACCTGGATCTGCGCTTCGCCCATGTGGGTGCGGGTGACGACCAACGCGGCCGGCTGGGTGTCGCTGGCGATCTGCACGTTCACGCGGTAACGCGGACGGCCGAGGCCGGTGCGGTTGAGGCGCGCTTCCAGCGCGTCGAGTTCGGAACGCTCGTCGGTGTTGCGCGCGAGCGAAGCGGCGTCGAGCGGCGTGAAGTCGATGAGGGCTTCCAGCAGCGCGGGATCGTAACGATAGGCATTGCGGGCGATCGCGTCGCGCGCGCCGGCATAGAGCAACAGCAATTTTTCGAGATTCGCGCCGTCGATCGCCGGTTCGCCCACCGCGGGAATCAATCCCGCGTTTTCGACCGCGTTGTTGGCCAGATACGCGTCCAGCGCCGCGTCGTCCTTCAGATACAGCTCGTTCTTGCCCTGCTTGATTTTATAGAGCGGCGGCAGGCCGATGTAGATGTAGCCCCGCTCGATCAGCTCCGGCATCTGCCGATAGAAGAACGTCAGCAACAGCGTGCGGATGTGCGAGCCGTCGACGTCGGCGTCGGTCATGATGATGATGCGGTGATAGCGCAGCTTGTCGGGGTTGTATTCGTCCTTGCCGATGCCGGTGCCCAGCGCGGTGATCAAGGTGCCGACTTCCGCCGACGACAGCATGCGGTCGAAACGCGCGCGTTCGACGTTGAGGATCTTGCCCCGCAGCGGCAGCACCGCCTGGTTCTTGCGGTTGCGGCCCTGTTTCGCCGAGCCGCCCGCCGAGTCGCCCTCGACGATGAACAGTTCCGACAGCGCCGGATCCTTTTCCTGACAGTCGGCGAGTTTGCCCGGCAGACCGGCGATATCGAGCGCGCCCTTGCGACGGGTGAGGTCGCGGGCCTTGCGCGCGGCCTCGCGCGCGCGCGCGGCGTCGACGATCTTGCCGGTGATGGCGCGGGCTTCGTTCGGGTGTTCCTGCAGGAACTCTTCCAGGCGCGCGCCGAAGGTGCTTTCCACCACCGGGCGCACTTCGGAGCTGACCAGTTTTTCCTTGGTCTGCGACGAGAAGCTGGGATCGGGCACTTTCACGGACAGCACCGCGATCAAACCTTCGCGCATGTCGTCGCCGGACAGCGTGACCTTGGCCTGCTTGGCGATGCCGTTGCGCTCGATGTAGTTGGTGAGCGTACGCGTGAGCGCGGCGCGGAAACCGATCAGATGCGTGCCGCCGTCCTTCTGCGGGATGTTGTTGGTGAAACAGAACATCGTTTCCTGGTACGCATCGGTCCACTGCAACGCGACGTCGACCACGATGCCGTTCTGTTCGCCGGAGACCGAAATCACGTTCTGGTGCAGCGGCGTTTTCAGCTGCGCCAGATGCTCGACGAACGAGCGGATGCCGCCTTCGTACTGGAACACGTCCTGGCGCGGCCCTTCGTGAGCGTGCCCGCCGCGTTCATTCGGGCGCTCGTCGGTCAGCGTGATCTTCACGCCCGAGTTGAGGAACGAAAGTTCGCGAAGACGCTTGGCGAGGATGTCGTAATGGAATTCGACGTCGGTGAAGATCTCGACCGCCGGCTTGAAGCGCAGCAGCGTGCCGCGCTTGCTGGACGCTTCGATCTGCTTCAGCGGGAACAGCGGTTCGCCCAGCGCGTATTCCTGCAGGTAGTGATGCCCGTCGCGCCAGATCTCCAGCCACAGATGTTCGGACAACGCATTCACCACCGACACGCCGACGCCGTGCAGACCACCGGACACCTTGTAGCTGTTGTCGTCGAACTTACCGCCGGCGTGCAGTACGGTCATGATGACTTCCGCCGCCGAAACGCCTTCTTCCTTGTGGATGTCGACCGGAATGCCGCGGCCGTTGTCGGAGACCGACACCGAACCGTCTTCGTGGATGGTGACGAACACATCGTCGGCATGGCCGGCCAGGGCTTCGTCGATCGCGTTGTCGACCACTTCGAAGACCATGTGGTGCAGACCGGTACCGTCGTGGACATCGCCGATATACATGCCCGGTCGCTTGCGCACGGCTTCCAGGCCGCGGAGCACGGTGATCTTGCTGGAGTCGTAGGTGTTGTTCGGCGCGGCGGGCTGCTGGATATCGTCGGTCATTCGCTTCTTTCGGCTGCTGGTGCGGCTGTGGGGCGGGTCTTGCATGGCGGATGGTCGCGCGCCGGGGCGCACGACACATTAGCTATAGGGTTTGAACGCGTAATTATAGCGCGCCGGGCCCGGCCCGGCGCGGGCGGCCCCGGGAAGGCTCAGAGGGATGCCAGCCGCAACGGCGTTGCGGGCTGTGCCTGTAGGCCCTGCACGGCGTCCTGGGCGAGTTCCGGGCCCTGCTGTCGGGGTTGCTGCGCCTGCCGCTGCTGCACGCTCTGTTCGAGCGATTGCGCGGCTTCCGCCAGCGACAGCTGCTGCGCCTGCGCGACCGGCAGCGCAGTCATACGGCTGGCAGGATCCTGCAGCCCGCCCTGCACTGCGATCAGCGCACTGCGGTCGTTGTTGAACACCACCGCATCAATGCGGTCCAGTCGCTGGTTCTGTCCAGCCGGATCGCCCTGAGGGTGCACGCCTTGGGTGGCAGCGGCAAGGTTGGCGGCGATCAGCGGAAGCTGCTCCCGGGTGAACGTGCCGGGCGGAATGTTCGGGGATCGTTGCAGGGCCTGCAGCGCCTGCCCGTAGACTTCGTCTGCCGGATGGGAGGCATCGCCCCGCAGGCCGGGCAGCCGGTTGGATTCGGGCTGCCTGAAGTCGGGCCGCACCATCCCTTCCGTGCCCAACGGGTGCGGTTGTCGGATCGTCGGCTCTTTCAGCGTCGGATACCCATGCGTGCGCAACCGCTCGATCTCCTGGGTGGAGGTCATCCGGTTATCGATGCCGGGCTCGGCCACGCCGGGAAAGTCGCGGACGGGAACCCCCATGATTTCGCCGAGCGTCCGGTAAGTGGAATTACTGTTCACGGTCTCGCCGAAGATGCGGAAACCGAGATTCGGATAATTCAGATCCAGGGCGTTCAAAGGCTCCTTCGCAGCGACCGCGGCATCCCAGCGAGCCATCACCTCGTCGCGATCGGCCGTGAGGACGGTGAGATGCTGCTGGCCATTCTGGATATAGCTGTGCCGTGTCGTGCCGACACCCTGTTGCCGGGCGTAATCCGCGTCATGGACGAAATGCCAGACGCGCAGTGAATGCCGCTGCTCGTCAGTGCCGATGGGGACGGCCTGCCCGGTCCGACGGTCGGTGGCCAGACCGTGCAGTTCTGCGAGCGCCTGGCCGTTCTCGTCGCGCAGCACCCAGAAATCATGGCTGGCCGTGCCGCCGACGATGCTCAGCGAACGGGCTTCGATCGAATACTGTGGTGGCATGCAATCCCCCTGACCGGATCCTCTAGGCCGGTTCTTTTTCCTGATCCAGGCATCGTGCCAGATCGCGCCGGAAATCGGCGATCGCCGCGTCGACCCCCAGATCGGTGAAATAGGCCCCGGCCCCCTTGAGTTCGACATCGATCCTGCCTGCCGCGGGACGGTGATACAGGCGGATGCGGAATCCGGTGACGTTGTCGTCCTCGTAGTGCCCGGTCTCCAGGATTGCGGTTGTGGCGTCGCGTCGCGTGACCTCGGAAATCCAGAGGTCGTTGTCCTTCGCCAGCGCCTGCACCTGCCGCTCGGCGCAGGTGAAGACCGTCTCGGTCGCGATATTCGTGGCGATTTCGAGAGTGACGTCGGTTCTCGGTGCCCGCATCGCGGCTTCGCGCATGACACAACCTCCACAAACGACGGCGAGGATCAATCCGGACATTGCCGATAATCGTATGGAATTCAATGACATGTCATGCCTGCCCCTGTTCTTGTGCAGCCAGGCGTTGCGGCTGGATCCGGGCTTCTCGTCGAGCCTAGCCACGAACGGGACGACAGGCAAGCCTCACCCAGACAGCTGCTCGATCCGCCCCTGTTCCACGTGAAACATCCGGACAGCGGTGTTCAGCGCCGCCAGCGCGGTAGGTGCTTCGGTACCGGTAATGAAGATCTGCGCTCCCGACGCCAGCAAGCGCTCCAGGACCCGACGCTGATGATGACGATCCAGCTCCGAGGCCAGATCGTCCAGTGCAACCACCGGCCATTCGCCGCAGGCGTCGGCATGATGCTCGGCCTGGGCCAGCAACACCGCCAGGGCAGTCAGTTTGGCTTGGCCCCGCGACAGGGTTTCCCGGCCCGGGAGTGCGGCGTAATCGATACGCCAATCGGCGCGGTGCGGACCGACCGAGGTAAAGCCGTTGGCGACATCGCGGTCTCGGACGACCAGCAGCGCGTCGGCCAGCGGCAGGTTGTCCCGCGACCAGCCCGGCTGGAAGACCAGACTGGCGCGACCCAGTGCCGGGGCCAGCTCTGCGGCCATTGCCTGCAAGACGGGTTCCAGCGCATCGAGGTAGGCCTGACGCCGACGGGTCAGGGGCTCACCGGCTTCCGCCAACTCATGATCCCAGACATCCAGCTGCCGATCGCGGACCCGGGCCTTGAGCAGGGCATTGCGTTGCTTCAAGGCTCGTGCGTAACGCCGCCACAGCGCAAGGAAGTCTGGTTCCACGTGGAACAAGCCCCAGTCGACCAGACGCCGCCGCGGTTCGCCGCCGCCGGTCACCAGTGCATGACTTCCAGGCTCGAACGTCACCACCGCCAAGGCAGCACAGAGTTCGCCCAGCTGATTCACGGCCTGACCATCCAGCCGTCCTTCCCAGCGCTGGCCGGAATGACGCAGCCCGGCGCGGCGGGCACGGCCGTTCGCGACTTCTCGCCATTCGGCGAACACTTCGACCGCATCCACGCCGGTGCGGATCAGACCATCGCGGACCCGGCCTCGGAAACTGCGACCATAGGCCAAGAGATGCAGGGCTTCGAGCAGGCTGGTTTTGCCGGCGCCGTTGTCGCCGGTGATCAGATTGATCCCGGGCGTAGGCTGCAGCTCGACTTCCGCCAAGCGACGAGCCCCAGACACCTTCAAACGAGTTACGTGCATGCCGACTCCACGCATGCAATCGACAGACTGAAACGAATACGCCCGGGTAGGCCCGGGCGATTCGTATGTTTCACGTGGAACAGAATGCTGGCTGCGTCGTGCGGCATCAAAGTCGGAGCGGCATCACGACGTGGCGGCATTTTTCGCTGCTGGCTTCGCGCACCAGCGCCGACGAGTTGGAGTCGCGCAGCTGCAGGACCACATGCTCGTCGCGCAGGGCGGAGAGCGCGTCCAGCAGGTAATTGACGTTGAACCCGATCACCAGGCTGTCGACCTTCGTATCCGCTTCGATCTCTTCCTGCGCTTCTTCCTGCTCCGGGTTGTGAGCGTTGATCTTGAGCTGGCCGGGCGAGACTTCGATGCGCACGCCGCGGTACTTCTCATTCGAGAGAATCGCCGCACGCTGCAACGAGGCGCGGAAGGCTTCGCGGTCGATCTTCACTTCGCGATCTGCGCCGATCGGCACCACCGCTTCGTAATCGGGGAAACGGCCGTCGATGAGCTTGCTCGTGAAGGTCACATCGTCGCGCTTGACGCGGATGTGGCTGCGACCCATCTCCAGTTCCAGCTCGCGGTCGCTGCCTTCCAGCAAACGCTGCAGTTCCAGCACGCCCTTGCGCGGCACGATGATCTGGCGTTTGGTCTGCACGGTGTCTTCCAGCACCGCTTCGCACATCGCCAACCGGTGGCCGTCGGTGGCGACACAGCGCAGGGCCTTGTCGCGCAGATCGAAGAGCAGACCGTTGAGGTAGTAGCGCACGTCCTGCTGGGCCATCGCGAACGCGGTGCGCTCGATGAGTTCCTTCAGGCCTGCTTCGCCGACTCGCACGCGCTCGGTCGCATCGACTTCGTCCAGCGCCGGGAAATCGTTCGCCGGCAGGCTGGCCAGGGTGAAGCGGCTGCGGCCTGCGGAGACCGTGACCTTGTCGCCGGCCTGGACGATCGTGACCTTGCTGCCGTCGGGCAAGGCGCGGACGATCTCGAACAGCTTGCGGGCCGGGATGGTGATCTCGCCGGACTCGGCGTCTTCCACCCGCGTGCGGGCGACCATTTCCACTTCGAGGTCGGTACCGGTCAGGGACAACAGATCGCCTTCGACCCGGGCCAGCAGGTTGGCGAGCACCGGCAGGGTCTGCCGACGTTCGACCACGTTGACGACCTGAGCCAGCGGCTTCAGGAGCACTTCGCGTTGCAGACTGAAACGCATGTGATTCGATTCCCCAAAATAAGACGGTGTGCCGGCCAAGCTGCGAAAGGATCAAGCTTCAAAGAAGGATATAAATCTTAAAAGCTGGTGGTGATGGTGTCGCCAAATGTCGTGGGTAACTGGTCCAAGCTTTTGATTTCATTACGTTTTACCGCCTTGTCAAAGTCTGTACAAGCCCTCTGTCTGGATGGGGAAGACCTGTGGACAACTTGATCGGACCGCAGTCGCGATGCACTTATCCACAGTTTGTCTCCATCCTGTTCTCATCTTTTGAGACGCTCATTCGCTGAGCTTGCGAATCAGTTTGTCCCAGTCCTCGCGCAGCTTGCCGTCGCTTTCGCTCAACAACCTGATCTGACGACAGGCGTGCAGGACCGTGGTGTGGTCCCGCCCCGCGAAAGCGTCGCCGATCTCCGGCAGACTGTGTTCGGTCAACTCTTTCGCCAAAGCCATCGCCACCTGCCGCGGGCGAGCCAGCGAGCGGGTCCGGCGCTTGGACAACAGATCCTTGATCTGCAGACCATAGTAGTCTGCCACGGCCTTCTGGATGTTGGCGATGCTGATCGCCTGCTGTTGCGCGCGGAGCAGATCGCGCAGGGTTTCCTGGGCGAATTCCGCGGTGATCGTGCGGCCGGTGAAATTGGCGCGCGCCGCCAGGGTGTTGAGCGCGCCTTCGAGGTCGCGCACGTTGCTGCGCATCTTCTTGGCGATCAGGAACGCCACGTCCTCGGGCATGACCACGCCGCGTTCGCGGGCCTTGCTCAGGACGATCTGGGCGCGGGTCTCGAAGTCCGGCGGCTCGATCGCCACCGACAATCCCCAGGCCAGCCGCGACTTCAGCCGCGGCTCCAGGCCTTCGACCTCGCGCGGGTAGCGGTCGCAGGTCAGGATGATCTGCTGGCGGCCGTCGAACAGCGCATTGAAGGTGTGGAAGAACTCTTCCTGGGTACGGTCCTTGCCGGCGAAGAACTGGATGTCGTCGATCAGCAGCGCGTCGACCTGCTGGAACTGGCGCTTGAAGGCGTCCATGGTCTTTTCCTGCAGCGCCTTCATCATCGCGCTGAAGAACTGCTCGCTGCGCAGATACATCGCGCGCATGCCCGGGTTCTGCCGGCGCATCTCGTTGCCGGCGGCGAACATCAGATGGGTCTTGCCCAGGCCGGTGCCGCCGTACAGCAGCAGCGGGTTGTGGGCGCGGTCACCGGGTTTCTGTGCCGCCTGCCAGGCCGCGGCGCGGCCCAGCTGATTGCTGCGGCCCTCGACGAAATTGTCGAAGCTGTAGTGATTGTCGAGATTGCCGGCGAACTCCGCCGCCGGCGCACGCGTGGCCGCCAGCACCTGCGTTGGACTGGGCTGCGCCTGCGCGGGGCGCGAGACCGAGCCTACTTCCAGCGATACCGCGCCACTGCCGGCGTAATGCGCCAGCAGTTCGCTGATCCGCGGCAGATAGCGGCTCTGCACCGCATCGCGCACGAAGGCGTTCGGGGCGTACAGCACCAGACCGTCGTCGCTCAGGCGGGCCTGCAGCGGTTTCAGCCAGGTCTGTACTTCCTCCAGCGGCAATTCGGCTTCGAGGCGTTCGAGACAGCGGGGCCAGGCATCCATCAGGGGTTTTCTTGTCGCGCTTCGCTTGAGACGAGCAGAGGAACAGGTCGAACCGCGCGACCGCTCGCCCGAACGGGGTCGGGAAGCGTGGCGCGCGGAATCGGTGGGGAGAGGGGCAGACTACCACCGTGCCGTCCCCCCCGCACCCGCCGGCGAGATGCCGCCGCGCCGCCGCGGAGCGATGGATTTGACCGGCCGGCGGTCGCGCCTGCATAATTGCCGGTTCTTGCGGTTCTTGCGTTGCGCTTCGGCGCGGTCACGCTGTCCCGCGTCCCGACGCAACACGCCACTCGAGCCCGACCCATGGCCACCAAGCGCACCTATCAGCCCAGCAACCTCAAGCGTAAGCGCGACCACGGTTTCCGTGCCCGCATGAAGACCGCCGATGGCCGCAAGATCCTTGCCCGTCGTCGCGCCAAAGGTCGCGCGCGCCTCACTGCCTGATCGTTTCGATCCTCGCGACCGGCCATGCGCCCGTCGCCGCCGATACGAAGCCACAGGCAGGATGCTTCCGGCATGAACATCCAGCGTTCATGAAGGCCAGGCATTCCAGCGCCGATCCGACTCGCACCGATCCGGTGGGCATGGATCTCACCGCACGTCGCACAGCCCGCTACCCGCGCACCGCGCGGGTACGTGCGCGTCCGGAATTCGACGCTGTGTTCGCGCGCGGCACCCGGGCCGCCACCCCCGTGCTCGCGGTGCATTTCCTCGGCGACGATCGCGAAGCCCGCCTCGGCCTTGCGGTGTCGCGCAAGGTCAGCCCACGCGCAGTGATCCGTAATCGCATCAAGCGCGTGTTGCGCGACCATTTCCGTCGTCATCGCGACGGCATGACCGCGGGCGCCTACGTCGTCGTCGCCCGCCCGCCGGCCGCGCGCGCGTCCGGACCGGAGCTGGTGGCCGCCTTCGAACAGGCTTTCCGGCAAGCCTTGCGCCGTGCCGCGTTGCCCCCATCCCCCGCGAACGGCACAATGCCGCCCGCTTCCTCCTCCTTGCCCCCTGTGCCGGTGTCCGACGGCGCAACGAGTCCGTCAGCCTCATGAATCAATTGCGCACTTTTCTGATTTTCTCCTGGCTGTTTCTGGCGACCTTGCTGTGGATGGAGTGGAACAAGGAACAGAAGGCCCCGCCGGAAACGGCTGCCAGCGCACAGGCAGCGACGCCCACCGCGCAGCCACAGGGGCTTCCCGTCCCGACCGCGCCCGGCGCGGTGCCTGCGGCGACCGTTCCGGCGGCGACCATCCCGGGCGCGCCCGCTGCCCAGCTCAGTGCCGCACCCGTGGCCGCGCCGCGGGTGACGCTCAGCAACGACGTGCTGCGCCTGAGTCTCGACGGCGGCAACGTGCATCGCGCCGAACTGCTGAATTACCGCGTCAGTCGCGCTCCCGACGCACCCCTGGTACGCCTGTTCGACGACGGCGCCGAGAATTTCTACATCGCGCAGAGCGGCTGGAGCAGTGCGCAGGGCGCGCCGAGCCACCTGACCGGTTTCGTCGCAGAACAGCCTGCGACCGAACTCGAGCTCGCCGATGGCGCCAAGGACGTGAGCGCGCGCTTCCTGTGGACCGGCGCCGACGGCGTGACCATCCGCCGGACCTACACCCTCACCCGCGGCGAGTACGCGCTGAAGGTGCGCGACGAGATCGCCAACCGCGGTACCCAGCCGTGGACCGGCCATGTCTATCGCTATCTGTCGCGCGTGCCGCACGTGATCAAGCGCGGCATGACCAACCCGGAATCCTTCAGCTTCAACGGCGCGGTCTGGTACACACCGACCGAGAAATACGAGAAGCGCGCCTACGACGACTTCGTCGACGACGGTCCGCTCAACGTCACCACCGACGGCGGCTGGATCGCGCTGCTGCAGCATTATTTCTTCACCGGCTGGATCCCGCAGGCCGGCCAGAAGGCCAACTTCGCGCTGGCCAGCGCCGGCAACCAGTTCGGCATCACCGCCACCGGCCCGCAGTTCACGGTCGCGCCGGGCACGGAAACCAGCACCGAGGCCAAACTGTGGATCGGTCCGAAGCTGCAGGACAAGCTCGCGGCGCAGGCGCCCGGCTTCGGTCTGACGCTGGATTACGGTTATTTCACCTTCCTCGCCGATCCTATCCACTGGTTGCTCGGCAAGCTGCACGGCTTCACCGGCAACTGGGGCTGGGCGATCATGTTGCTGGTACTGCTGATCAAGCTTGCGCTGTATCCGCTGTCGGCCGCGCAGTACAAGTCGATGGCGAAGATGCGCAAGTTCCAGCCGCGCATCCAGCAGCTGAAGGAACGCTACGGCGACGACAAGCAGAAATTCCAGACCGCGATGCTGGAGCTCTACAAGAAAGAGAAGATCAATCCCGCCGGCGGCTGTCTGCCGATCCTGATCCAGATGCCGGTATTCCTGGCGCTGTACTGGGTATTGATCGAATCGGTCGAACTGCGTCAGGCGCCGTGGATCCTGTGGATCCAGGACATGACCGCGCGCGACCCCTACTTCATCCTGCCGGTGATCAACATGGCGGTGATGTGGTTCACGCAGAAGCTCACGCCGATGGTCGGCGTCGATCCGATCCAGGCGCGCATGTTCCAGTTCATGCCGTTGATCTTCGGCGTGATGTTCGCGTTCTTCCCCGCCGGTCTGGTGCTGTACTGGGTCACCAACGGCGCGCTGGGCCTGATCCAGCAGATGTGGATGATGCGGCGCTACGGCGACAAGTCGACGCCCGCGACGGTGGAGAAAGCGTAACTCCCGGCACCATGTCCGCAACGAAGCCCGCCGCAAGGCGGGCTTCGTGTTGATGGACACAGCGCAAAGGGCGGGATGCCGCCAGGGATGCATTCAGAGGATCGGGTCCGTATCTTCAGCAGTCCTCACGAAGAACCATCCATGCGCCGATTCCCCCGATCCCTGCGATCCTGAGGGCTGGCGTTTCCGTCCACGGTCGAACCCATGCAAACCCACGACACCATCGCCGCGATCGCCACCGCCGCCGGAGCCGGCGGCGTCGGCGTGGTGCGCGTTTCCGGTCCGCACGCGCAGACCATCGCGGAAACCGTCTGCGCGAAATCGCTGACCCCGCGCTACGCGCATTACGCACGGTTCCACGACGAACGCGGCGAAACCCTCGACGACGGCATCGTCCTTTACTTCAAGGCGCCGGCGAGCTACACCGGCGAAGACGTGGTCGAGCTGCAGGCGCACGGCAGCCCTGCGGTGCTGCGGCAGTTGCTGGATCGCTGCTGTGCGCTGGGGGCGCGCATGGCCCGCCCGGGCGAGTTCAGCGAACGCGCCTTCCTCAACGGCAAACTCGATCTCGCCCAGGCCGAAGCCGTGGCCGACCTCATCGCCGCCGGCGATGCGCGTGCGGCGCGCGCGGCGCGGCGGTCGCTCGACGGCGTGTTCTCGCGCCGCGTCGATGCGCTGGCCGATGCCCTGCTTCGGCTGCGCATCCACGTGGAAGCGGCGATCGATTTCGTCGACGAACCCCTGGATACCTTGGGCGGCGAAGCGCTGCGTCGCGGACTGGCGCAGGCCGCCGACGATCTCGACGCGCTGCTGCGCGAGGCCCAGCGCGGCCAGAAACTGCGCGATGGTCTGCACGCGGTGATCGTCGGCCCGCCGAACGCCGGCAAGAGTTCGCTGTTGAATGCGTTGGCCGGCAGCGAGCGCGCCATCGTCAGCGATATCGCCGGTACCACCCGCGATCTGTTGCGCGAAACCGTGCGCGTGGACGGGGTCGAACTGACCCTGGTCGATACCGCCGGCCTGCGCGCGGGCGGCGACACCATCGAGCGCGAGGGCATGCGCCGCGCCGAATCGGAGCTCACACGCGCGGATCTGGCGATCGTGGTGCTGGACGCCCGCGAGGCCGAGGCCGGTCGTGCGGCAGTCGCCAACGCCATCGCCGATGTGCCGCAGCGGTTGTGGGTGCTCAACAAGGTCGATCTGCTGACCGGCTTGCAGGCAGCGCCATCGTGGCCGGAAGACGAGGCGGTCCTGGTGTCGGCGCGCACCGGTACCGGGCTGGAAGGTTTGCATGCCCGGCTTCGGACGCTGGCCAGCGATGCCGGCGACGGCGCAGAGGGCGCGTTCAGCGCCCGGGCGCGGCAAGTCGACGCTTTGCGCCGCGCCGCGCAGGAATTGGCCGCCGCACGGCAGCAGCTGGATGGGGATATGCTGGAGCTCACGGCCGAGTCGCTGCGTGCGGGACACGACGCGCTGGGAGAAATCACCGGCAGACTTGCGCCAGATGACTTACTCGGTCACATTTTTTCGAGCTTCTGTATCGGAAAGTAGGATCGAGGCGGCCCCGGTGGATTCGGGCGACGCAACAGGGGGTGCGCTGGCACAGGATGTGCTTGCAAACCATGATTCCACGCCAGCCAGGAAACCATCGTGATGTCCGTCGTCCAAGACACCGCTTCCAAGTCCTTCCGTCCGCTACGTGACGGCTTCCGTTACGCCGCGCTGTCCGCGGCCCTGGTGCTGGTCATCGCTGCCTGCGGCGGCGACAAGACGGAAACCGATCCCGCCGTGCAGCCCGAAACCGCCGCCCAGCCGGCGCCGGTCCAGGCGCCGGCCCCGGCCATTTCCGCGCAGGTGGCGGCGATGAGCGTCGATCAGCTGCGCGATGCCGCCCGCGCCGCCCAGACCGAACAGCGCATGTACGCCCCCGCCAGCGACAACGCGATGGAGTACTACCTCGCCCTGCGCGACAAACAGCCCAACGACGCCGCGGTCGCCAGCGCCCTCACCGACCTGATGCCCTACGCGTTGATCGCCGCCGAGCAGAGCATCGCCCGCGACGATTTCGCCGAAGCCCAGCGTCTGTACGCGCTGATGGAAAAAACCGACAAGTCCGCCCCCGCGTTGCCGCGCCTGAAGCAGTCGTTGACCGACGCCCAGACCAGCTTCGCCCAGCGTCAGCAGCAGACCGAAGTCGACGCCGAAACCGAGAAAGCGCGACTGGCCAAGCTTGAGGAAGACCGCCGGAAGGCGCAGGAAGAAACCCAGCGCGTGGCTGCGGAACGGCTGGCCAGCCAGCAGGCGCAGCAGGCCGAAGCCGCGCGCCAGGCCGAGGCCACCCGCCAGGCCGAAGCCGCGCGTCAGGCCGAAGCCGCGCGTCAGGCCGAAGCAACCCGTCAGGCCGAAGCCGCGCGCCAGGCCGAAGCCGCGCGCGCAACCCCGGCCACCGCCAGCGCCAACGATCTGCGCGCGATCAGCACGCCGTCGCCGAAGTACCCGCCGGAAGCGCTGCGCGCCGGGCAGTCGGGCGAAGTGCTGGTCGAGTTCACGGTGGCGACCGACGGTTCGGTCAGTGCCGCACGCGTCGTCCGCGGCACCCCGCCGCGGGTGTTCGATCGCGAAGCGGTCGCGGCCGTCAAGCGCTGGCGCTTTCAGCCGGTGGCATCGCCGGTCACCACCCGTCGCACCATCGGCTTCAAACCGGGCGCGTGACCGCACGCTCCGCCGTTCGCGAAGCGATACAGCGCACCAACGCAAACCCGGCGAAAGCCGGGTTTGTCGTCTCTGGCGAACGGATGCGTCGGGTGCACGCGCAACGCATCTTCACCCCCGTAGAGCGGCCTTCAGGCCGCTGACCTTTTCCGAAGAGGAAGCCGCGGCCCGAGGCCGCCCGCCCAGACCGCTCTAGCGATTTGATCGGCAGGATTCGGACAGATCCTATGCGGCACGATCCATGTCGCAGCTCGACCCCCATGTCGCCTTGCGATCGCGGCAGGCGCAGGAGCGGGGATCCGCAGGATCGAGGATGCAGATCGAGGCTCCGGCTTCGGGTCGATCCATCGGGGTGCGATGCGATCGCAGGCCGCGCCCGCCGTAGCGCGGCCGGATCGCCTGCGTCGACATCGCCCTGGCCGGCGACGCTAAAAACAGCATTTCGGTCTTGAACAGACGCATGAGTCACTCCTTGTGGGGGATGCCGCGGAACAGATCCTTCCGTCGCGGCAAGACTAGAACCCGAACATGACGGCGGTCTTTCGTGGGGGACAGCGGTTGCCACAGCGTTCAGGCGGCACGTTCGACGACCAGAGCGGTCGCCGTCGCGGAGGGGAGGGTTTCGCTGTGCGCCGGTGGATCCACGGGCGCGGCGTCCGTTCTCGGCAGCGCGCGCCGTCCATAGCGCGG
>JAIMKJ010000007.1:0-12674 GCA_020692565.1 Thermomonas sp. | reverse complement strand
GCGCGCGCCGACCGTAGGCGAATCGCGTTCGGGGCGGATGCAGGAACAGCATTTCGGTCTTGAACAGGTGCATGGGTCACTCCTTGGCATGGGATGGGGCTTGGTGTCGCGTGGTCGGGTTGTTGCCGGCCCGGCAACGCCGATGGATTTCGGGCGTGCGCAGCCAACGCCGCCGTCGAGAGATGGCGATGTCGGGCAACGAACGGGTTTGGAGCGATCGCGCATGACGCGAGTGCGCATGAAACGACCGTGCTGGAACCTGCGGATCGAACGGTCTTGGAGATGCGCAGCGGCGCCTACGGGCGACCTGTCGCATCGGGTGCCCGGCGGCACATCCTTGTGCCGAGAGAGCGCTCCCGGCCGCGCCTCGACGGCTGCGATCCGGGTCTCCCCTTTCCTTGACGCATCCCTGCGGACCGAGCGTTCATTGTCTTCCGATGGCGTCGCGCGGACTGCGACTGCAGCGCTGCGATATCGGAAGAAAATCCTTGTTTTCCAGAGGTTCCGTCTGTCTTTCGCGGTGAGGGAATCATACGTTTCCGGCGTCTCACGGATTGCGAACCGGACGCATCGATCCGCGGTGTCTGACGTACACTCCGGCCATGCCGACACGTCCCGAGCAACGTTCATCCGACCCCGCGCTCCGCGCGGCCGCGCGCATCGCCGACGGCTTCGACGACTACAACGCGCGCTTCTCCGATGTCACCCGCCGCGCGCGCAAACGTTTCGAACGCCGCGACTGGCGACAGGCGCAGACCGACGCCACCGCGCGCATCGATCTGTACGAAATCTGCGTGCGCGAAACGCTGGGGCGGCTGGAAGCGCTGCTGGAAGAGCGCGTGCGTTCGCGGCCGCTGTGGCGCGGCATCCGCGCGGCCTACGCAACGCGCATCGCCGCACTGCCGGATCGCGAACTGTACAAGACGTTCTACAACTCGCTGGCGCGGCGGTTCTTCCAGATCGACGGCGTCGCGCCGGACGTGGAATTCCTGGCGCTGGAGATCGTGCCGACCGGCGACCCGGCCTGCCCCGGCGAGCTGCATCACCATCCGTTCGGTCGCGATGCGGCCGAAGTGTGGCGCGGCATTTTCCGCGACCTCGCCTACGTCAACGGTTGGACCGATCTCGATGTGAGCGCTCGGTCGGTCGCGGACGCGCTGCAGTCGCGCGGCGTGATCGGCGTATCGATGTTGAAAACGCCGTTCTATCGCGAACGCCGCGCCTATCTGGTCGGTCGCGCGTACGGCGCGTCGGGCGCGTCGTATCCGGTGGTGGTGGCGCTGACCAGCGAAACCGGCGGCGTCCGTGCCGACGCAGTGATTGTCGACGAGCAGCAGATCTCGATTCTGTTCGGCTTCTCGCGCAGCTATTTCCACGCCGATATCGATCGCGTCGGCGATGTCGTGGCGTTCCTGCACGCGCTGCTGCCGCGCAAGCCGCTGGACGAACTGTTCACCGTGGTCGGCCGGATCAAGCAGGGCAAGACCGAACGCTATCGCCAAGTGTTCCGCCATCTGGGCGAGCGCCTCGGCGAGCATCTCGATGGGCATGTCGACGAGGAACTGGTGCTCGCCGACGGCGAGCGCGGCATGGTGATGGCGGTGTTCACGCCGCGCGGCTATCCGGTGGTGTTCAAACTGATCCGCGACCGCTTCGCCTATCCCAAGGACATGGTGCGCGCCGAGGTCGAGGAAAAATACCGGCTGGTGTTCCGGCGCGACCGCGTCGGCCGTCTTGTCGACGCGCAGGAATTCCTGCGCCTGCGGTTTCCGAAACAGCTGTTCGCGCCCGCCGCGCTGGACGAACTGCTGCGCGAATGCGCGCAGAGCGTGCAGTTGGAAGGAGACGAGGTGCTGATCAAGCATTGTTACGTCGAACGCCGCGTGCGTCCGTTGAATCTGTACGTGCGCGAAGCGCATGCGCCGGCCGCCGAGCGCGCGGTGCTGGATTACGGTCAGGCGATCAAGGATCTGGCGCGCAGCAACATCTTCCCCGGCGATCTGCTGTTGAAGAACTTCGGCGTGACCCGCCACGGCCGGGTGCTGTTCTACGACTACGACGAACTGTGTCTGGTCGAGGAATGCAGATTCCGCGCGGTACCGCCGATGCGCGAGGAAGACGTAACCCGGCCGCTCGACGAGTGGCTGTACGCCGCCAGCGACGATGTGTTTCCGGAATTGTTCCCGCAGTTCCTCGGCATCGCTCCCGCACTGCGCGAACGTCTGTGCGAGGAACACGGCGAAATCTTCGATCCCGCATGGTGGCGCGACGTGCAGTCGCGATTGGCGGCGGGCGAACACTTCGACGTGCCGCCGTATCCCGACATCGCGCGTCTGCCGCAGGCACGCGAGCTGCGCGAAAATTTGCGCTAGGCTGTACTCCCTTTCCGACGACTCTCTACACCGCCATGTCGAACCTGTCCTCGTCCGCACTGCGCTGCTGTCTGATCCTCGCCCTGGGTACGCCGATGATCGGCGCCTGTACGTCCATGAACACGAACACTGCCGTGGAAGCCGAACAGACGGCTGTCGCCGACACGGCGCTCTCGGACGCCATCGCCGGTAGCTGGCGCGACCCCAAGAATGCGGCACGCGACGCATTCCGGCATCCGCGCGAAACCCTGGGTTTCTTCGGCGTGTCCGCGAACGAAACCGTCATCGAAATCACGCCCGGCGGCGGCTGGTACGCCGAAATCCTTGCGCCGTATCTGCGCGAGAACGGCCGCTATACCGCTGCGATGGTTGATCCCGCGGCATTGGCCGAGGGGAGCCGCGGTCGCAATTCGCAGCAGAAATATCTCGACGATCTGACCGCCCGGATGCAGGCCAATCCCGGGCAATTCGATCGCGCGCAGACGGTCCGCTTCGATCCCAAGCAGCCGACGTTCGCCGCTCCGGGCAGTGCCGACACCGTGTTGACCTTCCGCAACGTCCACAACTGGGTCGGCGGCGGCACCGTCGATGGTTACTTCGCCGGTTTCTACGCCGCACTGAAACCAGGCGGTGTGTTGGGCGTGGTCGAACACCGTGCCAAGCCGGGGACCGATCTCGAAACGATGAAGAACTCGGGTTATCTCACGGAAGCGCTGGTGATCGATTTCGCGACCCGGGCCGGCTTCGTGCTGGACGCGCGCAGCGAAATCAATGCGAATCCGAAGGACACCACCGATCATCCCAACGGCGTGTGGACGCTGCCGCCGAGCAACCGTCACGACGCCGAAGATGCGGCGATGTATCAGGCCATCGGCGAAAGCGACCGCATGACGCTGCGGTTCGTCAAACCCGCGAAATAAATCGAACCGCATAAATCGAACCGCTAGAACGATCCGGTTCAACGAAGCCGTAGAGCGGCCTTCAGGCCGCCGCTTGCCCGTCGCGAACAGCAGCGGCCGGAAGACCGCTCTACGGATTGCGGTTTCCGCGCGATTCCAACAACCGCTGCAGCAGCGCGATCTGTTCGCTCTGCGCCGCGAGGATCTTCTCCAGCTGCTCCACGCGCAGCTGGTCCAGCTTGTCGTGCAATGCCATGATTTCCAGCTCGGCCTTCAGATTGACCTGGTAGTCGTGTTCGGCCGCGGCGCGGTCGCGCTCGGCGTGCCGGTTCTGGCTCATCATGATTACCGGTGCCTGCAGTGCGGCCAGCATCGACAGCAGCAGATTGAGGAAAATGAAGGGGTAAGGGTCGAACGGGTGCGCGCGCAACAGCCAGACGTTCGTCGCTACCCAGACGCCCAGAAACAGCATGAAGAGGCCGATGAACGTCCATGAGCCCCCGAATCGTGCGACGCCATCGGCGACGCGTTCGCCGAAGCTGCGGTCGTCGTCGCGATCGGGCGCAGGCGCGAAGCTGATGTGTTCGCGTCGATGGATCCGGGTCAGTACGGCGCGCTCGGCGGCGGTGGCCTGTTCCCAGGCCTTGCCCAGCAAGCGGGTGGAAAGCGCGGTGAGTTCGTGGTGGCTCATGATGATGCTCGCGGAGAAGCCTGCGCACAGCATAGGCCTGCGGACGCGCCGCGCGCATGCGGACGTCGCGGCATGCTGATCGCGTTCAACAAACCCTACGGCGTGCTGTGCCAGTTCACGGATCGCAGCGTGCCGTCGCGGCCGACGCTCGCGGGTTTCGGGCTGCCGCCGGGCGTGTATGCGGCCGGGCGGCTCGATCACGACAGCGAAGGCCTGCTGCTGCTCACCGACGACGGTGCGCTGGCGCATCGCATCACCGATCCGCGCCACAAGCTTGCGAAAATCTATCGCGTGCAGGTGGAAGGCGAGCCGCGGCCGGAACAGCTCGACGCACTGCGTCGCGGTGTGGAACTCAACGATGGCACGACATTGCCGGCGCAGGCGAAAGCGATCGATGCGCCTGCGCTGTGGCCGCGCGATCCGCCGGTGCGTTTCCGCAAGACCGTGCCCGACGCATGGCTGGAACTGGTGATCCACGAGGGCCGCAATCGTCAGGTGCGGCGCATGACTGCTGCGGTCGGCTTGCCGACGCTGCGACTGGTGCGGGTGGCGATCGGCGATTGGCGACTGGACGATCTCGCGCCCGGCGCATGGCGCGAGTGCCGGGTGCGCTGAATCGGACCCTCTGATACCGGACCTTCTGAAATCGGACCTTGTTCGCCGAAGCGCTTATTCCTGGGGCTTTTCGGCGCGCCCGCCGGTGGTTCCGGTCTTGCGCGCGCGCTTGGCGGCGGCGCGCTTCCTGGTCGGCGCCGCGGCGCCATCGCCGGCATCCGCTTCCGCCTTGTTGCGGGACACTTTTCCGGAAATCGCGGCGCGCGGCGCCTGTGTCTGCGCGGCATCCGCACGCCTGCGGAAGAAACGGTAGGCAAGCACGCCGACGCCGACCACGCCGATGGCGATCGCGACACCGGGATTGCGACGGACCAGCGTCGTGGCTGCGCGCGTGCCGGTCTTGGCGACGCTCATCACCGCGCCCGCTTCGAGCCATTGCGGAAGATGCGAGGACGTGGCGGAGAGTGTGCGGCGTGCTTGGTGGACGAGGGCGCTGCCGCTGTCGGAAAGACGATCGATGGCATTCATGGCGAAACTCCTGTGGCGACTGCATCGCCGCATTGGGCGTGCAGGTGTCGCGCTGTTCGGCGACGGAACGATGGCGTTGACGAAATGTATCGGCATTGTCGACAGTGAGATGCCGCGTGCAAGCGCATGCGGCATCGCGTGTGCGCCGATATTCAGATTCCGCGCGCGAACGCGCGTATCTCAAAGGGAATCATGCAGGCTGAAAGACGCATCGGGATTTGTGCATGGCGCCGGACGCGCAAACGCCGCAGCGCATCGCGATTGCGGTAACGGATCCTTCACGTGCCGCACGGCTTTGCGCGATGCGTCGCTTTCGCGCTCCACGGGTCGTCGGGCCACGGATGTTTCGGATAGCGACCCTTCATCTCCTTCTTCACTTCCGGATACGTCCGTTCCCAGAAGCTGCGCAGGTCGCGGGTGATCTGCAGCGGGCGCCCGCCGGGCGACAGCAGATGCAACGTCAGCGGTACGCGGCCGTCGGCGATGCGCGGCGTATCGGCCAGGCCGAACAATTCCTGCAGCTTCACCGCGAGCACCGGCGGCTGCGGCGCGCCGGTCGCGTCGTCGTAGGCGTATTCGATGCCGCGTTCCATCCCCGACGGCACCGCGATGCGGGTCGGTGCGAGCGCGTCGATGCGCTGCCGCATCGCCCAGTCGAGCCCCGATTGTCCTGCGCCGGACTTCAAGGCTTCGCCGAGTTCGTCTTCGCTCAAGGCGTCGAGCCGGGTCTTGCCGGTGAAGGCGGGTCGCAGCCACGTATCGAGATTCGCGAGCAGCGCCTCGTCCGACAGATCGGGCAAGGCCAGTTCCGGCATCCACGCGCGCAGGCAGCGCACGCGTGCGCGCCACTGCGCCAAGGATTCGCGCCACGGCAGCGCAGCGATGCCGAGCGTCCGCACGGCGTCGGTCAACGCTTGCGCGGCCTGCGCCGGATCGACCCGACCGGCGGGCCGCGCATCCAGCACGATGCCGTCGAAACGCTGCACGCGCTCGGCGACCAGCGCGCGCCGGGCGTCGTCCCAGCGCACTTCGTCGCGATCGGAGAAGCGTCCGGCGAAATCGCGACGCAGCCGCATTTCGTCGACCGGCGCGGCGCGCAGCACTTTCGCGTCCTTCGCTTCGAAGCGCAGATCGCAGGCCACGATCCACGGTTCGCCGATCATCGCGCTGTCGTCGAACAGCTGCGCCATGCGTCCGTTCGCCAGCGGATAACGGCGCAGATCGTTGCCGTGCGCATGGCCGGAACGATGGCCGATGCGGTCGGGAAACGCATGCGCCAGCAGATCGCCCAGCGCATGCGCCGGCGCGCTCGACGGCGGTCTGGCGTTGCAGCGAAGACGTCGCCGCCACTGCGTCGCGGCGGCATCCAGCGTCTGCAGCGAGGTGCGCACCGCGTCCGCTGGCGTGCGGCCCTGGCGATGCGCCGCCAACGCCTGCCAGCGTGCGGCCAGCGCATCGCTGCGGCCCTGTCCCGGCGTCGCGCGCAGGGGATCGCGCGCTTCCAGCAGCGCCGCGAGATCGCAGGCCAGCGCGGTCTCGGTCTCGTTCTGTGCGGACAGCAGCATCGCCGCCAATCGCGGATGCGTGCCGACCGCCAGCATTCGTTTCCCCAACGCCGTGATCGCATGGCCGGCGTCCAGCGCGCCGAGGCGTTGCAGCAGATCGCGTGCGGCGGCCATCGCGCCGGCCGGCGGCGGGTCGACGAAGCGCAAGGCGTCGCTGCCCCAGGCCGCGAGTTCCAGCGCCAGCGATGCCAGTTCGACCTGCGCGATCTCCGGCCGCCGCTGCGGCTCCAGGCGCTGCGACTCCGGCCAGAGCCTGTACGCCCAGCCCTCGGCGACGCGCCCGGCGCGCCCGGCGCGCTGATCGGCGGACGACAGCGCGATGTTCACCACGTCCAGCCGCGAAAACCCGCTGTTGGGGTCGTAGCGTGGCTCGCGCGCGAGGCCGCTGTCGATCACCACCCGCACCCCGGGTAGGGTCACGCTGGATTCGGCGACATTGGTCGCCAGCACCACGCGGCGACGGCCGTCCTGTGCCGGCTGCAGCACCCGCGACTGCTGTTCGACCGGAAGTTCGCCGTGGAGGGCGAGGATTTCGATGCTTTCGTTATTCCCTTCTCCCCTCGGGAGAAGGTGGCGCGAAGCGCCGGATGAGGGTTCGGGGGCAATATCACGATCGGTAACATCACGATGCTGACCGACCCTCTCCCCAACCCCGGGCCCGGCCTTCGTGCTTTGCACGAAGGCGCTCTTCGGCCCGGCGGGAGAGGGGCCCTGTTGCGTCAGCAACGCCTGCACCTTCCCGATCTCGCGCTGCCCCGGCAAGAACACAAGCACATCGCCCGGATGTTCCGCGAGTGCATGCGCCACCGCGCGCTTGACCTGATGCTCGATCGCCTCGTCGCGCCGCGCGGGAAAGTGCGCGCCGCGCACCGGAAAACTGCGGCCGGCGCTGGACAGCCGCGGCGCGTCCAGAAACGCGGCCAGCTTCTCGCCGTCCAGCGTCGCCGACATCACCACCAGCCGCAGGTCTTCGCGCAGGCCCGCCTGCACATCCAGCGCCAGCGCCAAGCCGAGATCACCGGCGAGATGCCGTTCGTGGAATTCGTCGAACAGGATCGCGCCCACGCCGTCCAGCATCGCGTCGTCCTGCAGCATCCGGGTGAGGATGCCTTCGGTCACGACTTCAATCCGCGTTTTCGCGGACACCTTGTTCTCGAAGCGGATGCGGTAGCCCACGGTCTCGCCGACGGCTTCGCCCAACTGCTTCGCCATGAACTGCGCCGCCGCGCGCGCGGCCACGCGGCGCGGCTCCAGCATCACGATCCTGCGGCCGGCCAGCCATGCGGCATCGAGCAGCGCCAGTGGCACCTGTGTGGTCTTGCCGGCGCCGGGCGGCGCTTCCAGCACCAGGCGCGTGCCGGCGTTGAGCGTCCGCCGGATCTCCGGCAGCAGTTCGGCGATGGGAAAGGCGTCTTGCGGGGTCATCGCAACAGGCTAACAGCCGCGGCAAGGGGCGATCGCGGCGCGATTCCGGGGCGCCGTTCCGGCTGCCGTTCGTCGGGACGCGACCGGTGTCCGGGGTTTTTGGTGGCGGTTGTCACAACGCCGGGCTAGATTGCGCCCTCCATACCGGACGGGATGTTCTCATGTCGCGTGTGCTTTCCATGCTGTCACCCTATGTGCTGTGCCCCTTGGCCTGCGCCCTGCTTCTGGCGAGCGGCGCCGCCCGGGCAGAGGTCTTCATCAACGAATTCCACTACGACGACGCGACATCCAGCGGCGACGTCGGCGAACGGATCGAGATCGTCGCCACCGCGGGCGAGACCCTCAGCAACTACCGCGTGTACCTCTACAACGGTTCCACGCCGTCGTCGGCGGTCACCTACGACAACGACCTCGTACCGGCAGGCAGTCTGGTCAACTGTGGCGGCCAGGTGCGCATCGCGACCCTGAGCTACCCCACCAACGGCATCCAGAACGGCCCCAACGATGGCATCGCGCTGGTCAACCCCAGCGGCCAGGTGGTGCAGTTCATCAGCTACGAAGGCAGCATCACCGCCAGCAACGGCCCGGCCGCGGGCCGCACCAGCGTCAATCTGCCGGTGTCCGAATCCGGCTCCACGCCGGCCGGCACCTCGCTGCAGCTCGGCGGCAGCGGCGGCCCCGCCAATTTCACGTGGCGCACTTCGGCCACCCAGACCTTCGGCGGCTGCAACAACAACCAGAGCTTCTCCGGCACCACGCCGAACCCGGTGCCCACCGTGACGTCGACCACGCCGGTCAACGGCGCCAACGACTTCCCGGCCGCCGGCGATCTCGGCATCACCTTCAGCGAGCCGGTCATCGCCGGCCCCGGCGCGTTCACCCTGGGCTGCGCCACCTTCGGCGACATCAACATCACGTGGCCCACCACCACTGCTGCGACCAGTTTCAGCATCGATACCGGCACGGCGCTCCCCGCGGGCGTGGCCTGCACCTTCACCGCGTTCGCGGCCAATATCCGCGATGCCGGCGACGCGCGTCCGGCGGCCAACACCGTGGTGAACTTCAACGTCGCCGGCGGCGGCGGTGGCGGCACCGGCTATTACTCGAAGGTCAATACCAGCAGCCCCTCGCAGCTGCGCTGCTCGCTGCACGCGACCATCAAGGGCCACACGTCGTATCCGTACAGCGGCGGTACCACCAACACGTGGACGATCCTCGAAATCGCCGATGAAGATCCGAACAACAGCGGGCGCATCCTCGACGCGTATCGCAACCGCAGCTTCGTCAAGATCACCGATCGCGCGGGCAGCGGCAGCGGCCTGAAATACAACCGCGAACACAGCTGGCCGAACTCGCTGGGCTTCGGTTCCGCCACCGGCAACCTCGGCCTGCCGAACGCGCCGTACACCGACACCCACATGCTGTATCTCACCGACTCGGCCTACAACTCCGATCGCGGCAACAAGCCCTACGCCAACTGCACCGCGGCCTCGGGCTGCACCGAGCGCGTCACCGAAGTGAACAACGGCCAGGGCGGCGGCAGCGGCGCGTATCCGGGCAATTCCAACTGGGTGAAGACCCCGGACGGCAACGGCGGCTCGTTCGAAGTGTGGGGCAAGCGCAAGGGCGACCTGGCCCGCACCATCCTCTACATGGCGATCCGTTACGAAGGCGGCACGCATCCCACCACCGGCCAGTCCGAACCGGATCTGGAACTCACCGACAACCGCAGCCTGATCCAGGTCACCTCCAGCTCGCCGGCCTACATGGGCCTGCTGTCCACGCTGATCGCCTGGCACCAGGCCGACCCGCCGACCGCCGCCGAGCGCGAGCGCAACGAAGTGATCTACAGCTTCCAGGGCAACCGCAATCCCTTCATCGATCATCCGGAATGGGGCACTGCGGCGCTGTTCACTTCGGCGAAGCCGACGACGTGTCAGTTGAATTGATTCGCTGAGATATCGCGATGGTTTACGGAACGCCGGCAGGAGACTGCCGGCGTTTTTGTTTGGATGAGAGATTCGACGCGACTCATTGTTCCGATACGATGATGTTCGAATTCGATGGCTGTGCTTGCGTAGGAGGGGCTTCAGCCCCGAGCAGCTTTTGGATATCGGCTTTGTGCCTTCACGCTGCAGAGCTCAAGCACCAAGTTATCGCTCCGTGTGCGGCACCGGACACGTCCGTGGTCAAGCTGGCGATGAGTTACGGCCTCGAAGCCACCCTAGCACCTATAGGTAGCGCTTATAGCGTCGAGACGGTGCCGCCATCAATGCGGTACTCGAAGCCTGCGGAGGATGCCGAGCGGGGCGACGCCAGGAACACGATCAAGTCGGCAACTTCCTGCGGTGTGGCCGCCCTGCCTACCGGGATGCCACCAAGGGCATTCATGATGATCTTCTTGCCACCCTCGTAGTCGGTGCCGGCATCGGCGCCCACACGCTCCGCGAATACCTCGGAAGCCTCGGTCATGATCCAGCCCGGCGCGACGCTCAGCACGCGAACACCCTTGGGCGTGATTTCGCGTGACAAGGCCTTGCTGTAGGTCGTCAGCGCCCCCTTGGAAGCGGCGTAGGCAGTGGTCGAATCGGGCAGCGGCAGCACACGCTGAATCGAGCTGACATGAATGACCACACCGGAGCCTTGCGCGAGCATCGACGGCACAAGCTCACGGTCCAGGCGCACGGCCGGCAGGAGGTTCAAACTCAGCTCGGAGAGCCAGTGCTCGTCGGTGAGTGCAGCGAAGCCGCCCGAGGGGGCATGGGAGCCGCCAAGCACGTTGATCAGGAGGTCGACACCACCCCACGCTTTGAGAACGGATTCGGACAAGGTTTTCACGCCGTCAGCCGTCGTCAAATCGGCAAGGATGTACGACACACCTTCGACCGGCGCTTCCGGCGCTTTGCGAGCGGACGTCGCCACGCAGGCGCCTGCATCCACCAGCGCACGGACCACCGCGGCGCCGAGGCCCAAGGTGCCGCCAGTGACGACGGCCCGCAGACCGTTCAGTTGAAGATCGAAGCTCATACCGAAATCTCCATGTTTGCAATCAGACCGCGCTCGAGGCGGAAGCAGAACTTCATATCGAGCGGGCTGCCCTTGAAATTGCCGGCCACGTGGGCCTTCACGGCGTGAACGCCGTCGATCAGCTCCAGGGAGAAGGGCTCGGTCGTGCAGGTGTACTTGGCGTCGGCGGCCTTCTTCCACGCCCGGATCGCGTCGCGACCGGTGAAGAGGTCGTCGTTGTCCTTCACCACGGCTTTCGGGGTGAAGCATTGCGCGACCTGGTCAGGACCTTGCGTGTCCGCCACGAAGTACGCGGCGATCGGGTCAGGGAGAGTCAATGAAGAGTGCATGGTGTGCTCCTTGGTTGGGACGGATCGAATGATGCGCCTGCACATCCATTTTGATAATCTCTCAGAATTCGAATGGACTATGTAGAAAAAAATACATAATGAGGGGGTCCGACTTTGCCGAGCTCAAAGCTTTCATCGCCGTCGTTGAAAGGCAAAGCTTTGCCCGCGCGGCCGAGCATCTGGGCTTGTCACCGTCGGCGTTGAGCCAGACCATCCGCCAACTGGAAAGCCGCATCGGTGCGCGCTTGTTGAATCGCACGACAAGAAGCGTCGCCCCGTCCGCAAGCGGCGAGCAGCTCTATTCGCGCGTGGCGCCGCTGTTCCGTGAAATGGCCAACGCGGTTGCCGAGGCAAGCGACGCCACCGGTCAGATCAGTGGGACTTTGCGGATCAACACCCTCGGGATAGCCGCAAGAACGCTCATTGCGCCAAGACTGCAGCGCTTCCATCGGGCGCACCCTGACGTGGTGCTGGACATCGTGGTGGACGACGCACTGGCGGACATCGTGGCAGGCCGCTTCGACGCCGGGATACGGGTCGGCGGTCAGCTCAAGAAAGACATGATTGCCGTCCGTCTGTCACCAGACATGAAGATGATGGCTGTCGCTTCTCCGGACTACCTGGCCCGCCGCGGCACGCCTAGGACGCCCACCGACTTGCACGACCACGCATGCATCAACTGGCGACTCCAGATGGATGGGAGGTTCTACCGGTGGGAGTTCGAGAAGCGCGGTAAGCGGCACGAGATAGCCGTCGATGGGCCTGTCGTCACCAACCATGCCGACATCGGCGTGGCGGCAGCGGTCAACGGTCTAGGTATTGCCTACCACTTCGAGGTGGATCAGGTCGGCGAGCTGCTCAAGCAGGGGCGTCTTGTGCAGATCCTGTCTGACTGGACGATTTCTCGTCCGGGCCTATTCCTGTACTACTCCAACCGGCAGCATCGCCCTGCGCTGCTGGGCTCGTTTATCGACTGCATGTTGGACCCCGAGAAAGGGTCAAGGCCGTGAGGCGCATATAGCCGCGTAGGGTGCATAAGCGGAGCGTCATGCACCTTTCTGTCACCGCGCCGCGCCGGCAGCATTCGATGGCGCATGACGCCTTCGGCTTATGCGCCCTACGCTATTGAGCGATACATAGGCTGTCGTCCCATCGAAATACCGGTCATAGCGCTGCTGATATTCTTTTGCAGACCCGAAGGGCGGCGCACAGGATGTGCGCCGTTTTTCGACGCGGCAGGATGCTGCATCGAAAAATCCCGGCCACGTGTCAGACGGCAGATT
>JAIMKJ010000037.1 GCA_020692565.1 Thermomonas sp. | reverse complement strand
TGTGCCGCAACTGTGTCGCGAGGTGGCCACATGACGCGCCGAATGAACGATATTCGAACATCCTCCAGCCGGCTCGCCGATGCCGCCATCGTCGGCGGCGGTGTGGTCGGTGCCGCCTGCGCGCTGGCGCTGGCGCAGCAGGGCTTGCAGGTCACCCTGATCGAACACGCCGAGCCGCCGGCATGGTTGTCGGACGAGGCCGATCCGCGCGTCTACGCCTTCGCACCCGACAGCGCGGCGCTGTTCGAATCGCTGGGTGTGTGGGACGCGGTGCGCGACGCGCGCGCGCATCCCTACCGGCGCATGCGCGTGTGGGACGCGGCCGGCGGCGACGAACTGCGCTTCGATGCCGATGCGTTCGCGGTGAAGCAGTTGGGTTGGATCGTCGAACACGCGCTGCTGCAGGATCGCCTGTGGGCCGCGCTGCGGCGCTCGAACGTGACCATGCGCTGCCCCGCGCGGGTGGTCGCGCTGGAGCAGGGCGACAGCGATGCTGCAAACAGCAGCGCGACGCTCGAACTCGACGACGGCCTGCGCGTCGAAGCGCGCATCGCCATCGCCGCCGACGGCGGGCGTTCGACGCTGCGCGAGCTCGCCGGCATCGGCATGAACACCGAAGACTACGGCCAGCGCGGCGTGGTCGCCTACGTCGCCAGCGAACGTCCGCACGAAGACACCGCATGGCAGCGTTTCCTGCCGACCGGTCCACTGGCGTTCCTGCCCTGCGCTGCGACCGCCGATGCGCCGAACGTGTCCTCCATCGTGTGGACATTGCCCGATGCCGAAGCCGCGCGCGTGCTCGAACTCGACGATGCGGCCTTCGCGGAAGAACTCACCCGCGCGTTCGCCTCGCGTCTCGGCGACGTGCGTCCGCTCAGCCCGCGCATCGCCTTCCCGTTGCGCCGCCAGCTCGCCGACGCCTACGTCGCCGGCCGCGTGCTCGCCATCGGCGACGCCGCGCACGTCGTGCATCCGCTGGCCGGGCAGGGCGTCAACCTCGGCCTGCGTGATGTCTCCGCGCTGCGGGATAGCGTTGCCGCCGCGCAGCAGCGCCGCGTCGACTGGACGGCCCCGCACCGCCTCGCGCGCTGGGCCCGCGCCCGCCGCAGCGACGCCACTGCATCCGCCTATGCCTTCAGCGCGATCAACCGGGTGTTTTCCAACGACGATGTCGCGACCACGCTGCTGCGCGGGCATGCGCTGGGACTCGCCGGGAAGATCGCGCCGCTGAATCGCGCGCTTTGGCGGCATGCGGCGGGGGTGTGAAATCGATGAATACATGGTCGATGACGAGACTGGCCCTGATCCTGAGTGCCGTTGCCATCTTGTTCTTCGACGCGCTGGGAATCCCGAGCATTGTGGGCTGGTTGGCATTGCTTTCGAGTATTGCTGTTGGATGGGCGCAAGCCGGTTACAGTTCGCGCAGTACATCCTCTGATCGAACGACCGCGCGCGTGCTGTTCTGGCTGGCGTTGGCCTGCGTAGCTATTCATTTATCGCGTATCTCGGTAGCCGAGTGATGATTTCTTCGAGCCGGTGCCTCTTCGCGACACGGCATGGTCCGGACCTTGTGTATTCCAACTCAGGCAGCGTCGGGTGAGCAACGCAGCCTGCTCCGAATAGGGATTCTCGTTGAACGAAATGATCGAATCGCCCCGCAACGCCGTCGTTCTCGCCCCCGGCGAAGGACGCGCATACCCCATGGGCCGCATCGGCGCGGTGTTCAAGGCCGATGGCGCTGAAACCGCTTCGCGTTATTCGATTTCCGAATGGTGGCTGGAGCCGAACACCCAAGGTCCGGGCGCGCACGCGCATCCCGAGGACGACGTGTTCTACGTCATCGAAGGCACGATGAGTTTTCTGGTCAACGATGCGTGGATCGACGCCGCGCGCGGGTCGTTCGTGCTCGTCCCGGGCGGCGCGACCCACGATTTCGAGAATCGCAGCGACGCGCGCGCCGGGGTGCTGAATCTGTCGATCCCCGGCGGCTTCGAGCAGCACATGCCGGGGATCGTGGAGTGGTTCGCCGAACACCCGCCCGGGAACGCGGGCGGCTGAGTCCAGGTCCAACCGATCGGCCGATCACCAATCGGTCGGCTTGTAATCCTTGAGGAACTGGCCCCAGACGTGGCGGCCGGTGTTGATGCCGTCGATGATCGGGTCGACGATGCGCGCGGCGCCGTCGACGATGTCCAGCGGCGGATGAAAGCGTTCCTCGATGACCTTGCGCGCCGCGAGATCGGCCGGATCCTCGTCGGTGACCCAGCCGGTGTCGACGGCGTTCATGTGGATGCCGTCGCCGTGGTAATCGGTGGCGGCGGTGCGGGTCATCATGTTCAGCGCCGCCTTCGCCATGTTGGTGTGCGGATGGCGGGTGGTCTTGAACTTGCGGTAGAACTGGCCTTCGACCGCGGAGACGTTGACGATGTGCTTGTCGCGCGTCGGCGCTTCGCCGTCGCGGGTGCGCATCATCAGCGGCTTGAGGCGCGCGTTGATGATGAACGGCGCGATCGCGTTGACCAGCTGCACTTCCAGCAGTTCCACCGACGGCACTTCGGCCATCAGCAACCGCCATGAATTGCGCGTGCGCAGATCGATCTGCTGCAGGTCCTGATCGAGACGGCCCTGCGGGAACAGGTGCTGCTGCCCGACCATTTCCTCCGCCAGCAGAGGAATCTGCGAGAGCTCGGCGGCGCGGGTGATACCGGCCATTGCGTCGCGGTCGCTGCCGACGCTCAGCTGCGTGCCGCCGTCCGCGCCTTCGGGCAGCATCGCGTAGCGGCGCAGGCCTTCGTAGCCGCCCAGCAGCTTGCGCAGGTGCTCGGGGACTTCGTGCGCGGCGGCGGTTTCGCCTTCCATCATGTGCGCGTAGAACTCCGGCGGGCGACGTACGGTCTGGCAGGCGTTGTTGACGATGAAATCGAGGCGGTCGCGGGTCGCCACCAGTTCGCGGCAGAAGGCTTCGACGCTCGGCGTGTGGCGCAGATCCAGCCCGAAGATTTCCAGACGGTCGGCCCAGTCGCCGAAATCCGGCTCCTCGGCGTAGCGTGCGGCCGAATCGCGCGGGAAGCGCGTGGTCACGATCAGCGTCGCGCCCGCGCGCAGCAGCTTGAGCCCGGCCTGATAGCCGATCTTGACCCGGCCGCCGGTCAGCAGCGCCACGCGGCCGCGCAGGTCGGCGGTTTCGGTGCGCTTGGCGAAATTGAACTCGGCGCAGGTGGGGCACAACTGATCGTAGAAATGATGGATCCGCGAATATTTCTGCTTGCAGACATAGCAATGCTGCGGTTCGACCGATTCGCGCGGTTCCGGCGCATCGGTGTCGCGGTCGTCGGCGACGAAATCCTGCGGCGGGAAGTAATTCGGCGTAGTGAACACCGGCCGGCGGCGCAGTTCGCGGATGCCGGTCTCGTGCAGCACCGCTTCCTCGCGCGCGACCTGCGCGGCGTTGCGCGCACGCTCGGCGGCCTTCATCTTCTGCCGGCGCAGTACCGGGTCGGGGTGGTAGACGCTGGCAACCGCCTGATGCAGCCGCCCGCGATCTTCGGCGGGCAGACGGTCGAGCAGGTCGCGGTCGGCGGCCACGGCGTCGAGGAAGGCGATACAGGCGCGGGCGTCGGCGGTGAGCGCGTCGGCGTCGCGCTCATCGGCGGCGCGCGGCGCGTCGATTGCGGTGTCCTGCGCGGGGTGGGGCGATGAAGGCATTGCGGTCCGGATTCGAGGCGGCGACGGGCCGCCGGACCGCGTATTGTCGCGCGGATGCGCGCGGCGCGCATCCGCGGCCATTACTGCATGCACATCGGACGTCTTATCGATCGGTTTGGACGATGCCCTGGTTCGATGCCTGCGTTTTCGTAGGAGGGGCTTCAGCCCCGAGCTCTACGCACCGATCACCGTCGTTCACACCGATCGCCGTCCAAAAAGCTCGGGCCTGAAGGCCCTCCTACGGGATCGTCGGCGTCAGGCGCTCTTCGCCAGCTCCGTCCAGTCATCGTGCAGGCCGCATTCGCGCTTGAGGCCGAAGAAACGGGTGTCTTCCGCATTCATGCCGTCTTCGAGGCGACGGGTGGTGTGGATGTCGCCGATGGACACGTAACCTTCGTGCCACAGCGGGTGGTAGGGCAGGTCGTTGGCTTCGAGATAAGCCCAGACATCGCGATCGGTCCAGTCGGCGATGGGGTGCAGTTTCCAGCGGCCGTCGCGCAGTTCGAGGAAATCGATGTCGGTGCGGGTGCTGGCCTGGCTGCGGCGCAGACCGGCGATCCAGGTGCGCACGCCCAGCTCGCGCAGCGCGCGTTGCATCGGTTCGACCTTGCGCAACTGGTTGTAGCGCTGGATGCCCTCGACGCCGTTTTCCCAGAGTTTGCCGTGGCGCGCTTCCATCCAGGCGATGCCGACCTGCGGGCGATAGACCTGCAGGTTCAGCGACAGCCGCGTACTGAGTTCGTCGACGAAGCGATAGGTCTCCGGGAACAGATAGCCGGTATCGATCAGGATCACCGGGATGTCCGGCTTCGCCCGGGTAGTCATGTGCAGCGCGACCGCGGCCTGCGCGCCGAAGCTCGACGACAGCGCGTGATGGCCGGCGAGGTGTTCGACCGCCCATTGCACGCGTTCCGGCGCGCTGCGCTTCGCCAGCCAGCGGTTCAGTTCGGCGAGGGCCTGCGGCGATTCCGCCGCGGTGATCGGGTCGGGAAGGCTCATGCGATCAACTCCAGTGGCAGTGCTTTGCCGGGCGCGATGTGTTCGCGCACGAGGCCGCTCCTGATCAGGAAATCGCCGAAACGCTCGGCGTCGGTGCGCTCGGCCGCGTACTGTCGGAACAGCGGGTCGAGGGTGTCGAGAATGGCGGTTTCATCGATGTTTTCGCGGTACAGCGTGTTCAGGCGCTGGCCGCGGTGGTCGGCGCCCAGCATCAGGTTGTAGCGGCCGGGGGCCTTGCCGACCAGGGCGATTTCGCCCAGATACGGCCGCGAGCAGCCGTTCGGGCAGCCGCTGATGCGCAGGTGCAGGTCGTTGCCGTCGAGACCGTTCTTGGCCATCACCTTTTCGAGGCGGTCGACGAACGCGGGCAGGTAGCGTTCGGCTTCGGCCATCGCCAGGCCGCAGGTCGGCAAGGCGACGCAGGCCAGCGCGGCTTTGCGCAGCGGCGAGGCTTCGCGATGCGTGTCCAGCGCGTATTCGCCGACCAATTGGTCGATCAGCGCACG
Source organism: Thermomonas sp. (assembly GCA_020692565.1). Classification (GTDB taxonomy): domain Bacteria; phylum Pseudomonadota; class Gammaproteobacteria; order Xanthomonadales; family Xanthomonadaceae; genus Lysobacter_I. Next base: position 40,665 of record JAIMKJ010000037.1, on the reverse strand, counting down.
CTGGGCATCGTCGAGATTCGCGATCAGCATGTTCTGGTTGGCGGTCAGGCGGAATTCCGACGGACCGCCAGCGGCATCCAACAGTCTGGCGATTTCGCGCAGGCCGGTGAGGTGGCGCACGCGGTCACCGTCTTCGGAAGCCCGGTCCCAGATGCGGCCGGAGAGGATGCGCAGGGTCAGATGCCAGCGGCCGTCGTCGCCCTGATGCCAGCCGAATTCGTCGGCGTTGTGCGCGAACGCGAAGGCATGCGCCGGCTCGAACGTGATGCCGGCGCGACGCGCGACTTCGAGTTTGAATGCCTCCAGGCCGTGATCGTCGATGGTGTACTTCAGCCGTGCGCGCTTGCGCACCGCGCGGTTGCCCCAGTCGCGCTGGGTGGTGACCACGGCTTCGGCGACCGGAATCACCTGGTCCGGCGCGATGAAGCCGATCACATCGGCGATGCGCGGATAGGTTTCGGCGTCGCCGTGGGTCGCGCCCATGCCGCCGCCGACGCTGACGTTGTAGCCGAGCAGCGCACCGTCGTCGCCGCTGCCGTTATTGCCTATGACCGCGATGAAACCCAGATCCTGCGCGAACACGTCGACATCGTTGCTCGGCGGCACCGCGAACGCGATCTTGAATTTGCGCGGCAGATAGGTGGCGCCGTAAATGGGCTCCTCTTCTTCGCCGCTGCCCGCGACTTTTTCCTCGTCCAGCCAGATTTCGTAGTAGGCGCGGCTGTTCGGAAGCAGATGCTTCGACAGCGCTTCAGCCTGCGCCTGTACTGCGGTGTGCACCTGCGAGAGATACGGATTGGAGGCGACCGCGATATTGCGGTTGACGTCGCCGCAGGCGGCGAGGGTGTCGATCAGCGCGGCGTTGATCGCCTGCATCGTCGGCTTGAGTTCGCCTTTGATCACGCCGTGGAACTGGAAGGCCTGGCGGGTGGTGATGCGCAGGCCGCGTTCGGCGAAGGTGGTCGCGATGGCGTCCAGCTTCAGCCACTGCGCCGGGGTGACCACGCCGCCCGGCGTGCGGGTGCGGATCATGAACGAGAAGTCGGGCTCGAGCTTCTGCCGGCGGCGCTCGTCGCGCACGTCGCGGTCGTCCTGCTGGTAGCTGCCGTGATACTTGATCAGGGTCTGGTCGTCGTCGGCCAGCGCGCCGGTGATCCGGTTCGACAGCGATTCGACCAGCGTGCCGCGCAGACGGCCGCTCTGCTGTTTGATGTCTTCGACCGAGTGGGTGCTCATCTCAGTACACGTCCCGCGAATAACGGCCCTGCGATTGCAGGGTATTGAGGTAATCGTTGGCGTCTTCAGCCGACTTGCCGCCGTGGGTGGCGATCGCGTCGAGCAGTGCGGCGTGCACGTCCTTGGCCATGCGCGTGGCGTCGCCGCACACGTACAGGTGCGCGCCGCCTTCCAGCCAGTCGAACAGGGTGCGGCCGTGTTCGCGCAGCTTGTGCTGCACGTAGATCTTGTGCGCCTGGTCGCGCGAGAACGCGAGGTCGAGGCGGTGCAGTTCGCCGCGCTTGAGCGCGTCCTGCCATTCGATCTGATAGAGGAAATCGCTGCGCGCATGCGGGTTGCCGAACAGCAGCCAGTTGCGGCCGGACGCGCCCGTTGTCATCGAACGCGTGACGCTGCGTTCCTGCACGAAGCCGCGGAACGGCGCGACGCCGGTGCCCGGGCCGATCATGATCACGTCGCGGGTGGCATCGGCGGGCAGGCGGAAGCGTTCGTTGCGTTCGATGTAGACCGGCAGCGACGCGCCTTCCTCGCGGGTGGCGAGGTGATGCGAGGCCGCGCCCCAGCGCAGCGCTTCGCCGTGTCGGTATTCGATATGCGCGACGGTGAGATGCGCTTCGTCGCCGACCGCCTTGCGGCTGGAAGCGATGGAATACAGCCGTGGCTGCAGCGGACGCAGGGCTTCGACCAGCGCCTCGGCGGTCCACGCGCCCGGGTGTTCGAGCAGCAGATCGACGATCTGCGACTGCGCCATCAGCGCGGTCAGGCCATCGCGCTGATCGGGCGCGAGCAGGCGGTTGAGCGTATCGCTGCCGGCGTGCGCGGCGTGGGTGGCGATGAACGGACGGCTGAGGCGGGTGATCTCGCGCTTGCGGCCCAGCCACTCGCGCAGCGGCAGGGTGTCGCCGCCGAGCGCGACCGGCGCATCGGCGTCGAGATCGAGCGCGTCTGCGATGGCCTGCACCAGCGCCGGCGGATTCTCGACCCACACACCCAGGGCATCGCCGGGTTCGTAGTCGAGGCCCGAGCCTTCGAGCGAAACTTCGAGATGACGGACATCGCGGTCCGAGCCGCGGCCGGTGATCGGCAGGTTCGCCAGCAGCTCGGCGGCGAACGGGCGCTCGCGGGTCCAGGCCACCGGTGCGGCGATGTGCGGACGCAGCGGCGTGACACTGGCGAGCTGCGGGCGCGGCTTCAGGGCGTCCTTGGCTTCGGTCAGTACCTGGGTGGACCACGGTGCGGCGATGGTGTCGATATCGAGATCCGCGTCGGCGCGGGCCACCCAGCGCTGCGCGCCCAGGGCTTCCAGGCGCGCATCGAGGCGCTGGCCGATCACGCAGAACTGCGGGTAGCTGGAATCGCCGAGGCCGAGCACGGCGAAACGCAGCTGCGGCAGCTGCGGGGCGCGCTTGCCTTCGATGAATTCGACCAGCGCGCGGGCGTCGTCCGGCGGGTCGCCGTCGCCCTGGGTGCTGATCACGATCGCGAGAAAACGCTCATCCTTGAGCTCCCGAGTCGGATAGGCGTCGGCGCGGAGCAGGCGGACGGGCAGGCCTTCCGCTTCGAATTTCGCGGCCAGCGCTTCGGCGATGCGCTTGGCGTTGCCGGTCTGGCTGCCGTAGACCACGGTCAGACGGCTGCGGTCGGCAGGTTCGACGGTCGCATGCTCGGCGGCGACAGGCGTGGCAGTGCCGGCCTGCGCCCGTGCGAGGCCGGCGGTGTAGCCCGAGAGCCACCACAGGCCGGCGCTGTCCATGCCGTCGACCAGTCGTGCGATCTGGGCGTAGGGCTCGGCGGTCAGTGGCGACTGGGCGAGCGCGGCCGGCGAAGGGGCGGTATTGGCGGGGGACATGGCAGCCTGGGGACCGGAGAGGGGGAAAACGACGAGCATTCAGCCTAGGCGCCTCTATTTGCAGGCGGAAAGGATCGGTCGTTATGCGCTTATGCCGGCGCGCACTTTCTGCGCCTGAGGGCGTCACGGATACTGGAAAACCTTCAGCGGCTCTTCCCCCACATGGAACTGCCCCCGGATTTCCTGCTGTATGTCGTCATCGGTTTCGCTGCACAACTCATCGACGGCGCCCTGGGCATGGCCTACGGCGTCACCGCGTCCAGTCTGCTGCTCGGCTTCGGCGTGCCGCCCGCGGTGAGCAGCGCCACCGTGCATGCGGCCGAGTGCTTCACGACCGGCGCTTCGGCGGTCTCGCACCACGCCTTCGGCAATATCGACCGGAAATTGTTCCGGCGACTGTTGCTGCCGGGCATGCTGGGGGCGGGCATCGGCGCTTACCTGCTGACCGCCATCGACGGCGACATGCTCAAACCCTGGATCGCGGGCTATCTGCTGCTGATGGGGGTGGTGATCCTGTTCAAGGCGTTCCGCGAGCTGGTGCCGCGCGAGGTCACCTCGCACGTGTCCACGGTGGGTTTCATCGGCGCGCTGCTGGACGCGATGGGCGGCGGCGGCTGGGGACCGATCGTCGCCAGCAACCTGATCGCCCGTGGCCACGAGCTGCGCCTGACCGTGGGCAGCGTCAACGCGGTCGAATTCTTCGTCACCCTCACCGCCTCCATCGTTTTCCTGATGACCATCGGCACCGGCCACGTGGACATCGTGATCGGACTGGCGCTGGGCGGCGTGGTCGCGGCCCCCTTCGGCGCGTGGCTGATCCGTTTCGTCCGTCCGCGTGTGCTCATGCCGTTCGTCGGGGTGCTGGTGATTTGCCTGAGCGCGCGTACCCTTTACCAGAGTTTCGCCGGCTGAGACCGCAGGGTTTCGGTTCTGGCGACACAATCGCTATCCGGCTAAAGTCCGCCAGCAGCGAATGCAGGCCGCTTCGCCGTCACTACATCCACGGGACATCATGTCGTATCCAGCGTTGAGTCATCTCGATCGGCTCGAAGCCGAAAGCATCCACATCCTGCGCGAAGTCGCGTCCGAATTCCGCAATCCGGTCATGCTGTACTCGGTCGGCAAGGACAGTTCGGTGCTGCTGCATCTGCTGCAGAAGGCGTTCGCGCCCGCGCGTTCGCCGATTCCGCTGATGCACGTCGACACCGGCTGGAAGTTCCGCGAAATGATCGCGTTCCGCGACCGCCGCGCCGAAGAGACCGGCATCCAGCTGCGGGTGCATACCAACCCGGACGGCGTGGCCCAGGGCATCGGCCCGATCACCCACGGCGCCACCGTGCATACCGACGTGATGAAGACCCAGGCCCTGAAGCAGGCGCTGGACATGCACGGCTTCGACGCGGCCATCGGCGGCGCGCGCCGCGACGAGGAAAAGTCGCGCGCGAAGGAGCGCATTTTCTCGTTCCGCAGCGCGCAGCATCGCTGGGATCCGAAGAACCAGCGCCCCGAACTCTGGAGCCTCTACAACACCCGCATCCACAAAGGCGAATCGGTGCGCGTATTCCCGATCTCGAACTGGACCGAGCTGGACGTGTGGCTCTACATCTATCGCGAGAAGATCGAAGTGCCGTCGCTGTATCTGGCGGCCGAGCGCCCGGTGGTGGAGCGCGACGGCGCGCTGATCATGGTCGACGACGATCGCCTGCCGATGCGAGAGGGCGAAACGCCCGGCATCAGGCGCGTGCGCTTCCGCACGCTGGGCTGCTATCCGCTGACCGGCGCGATCGAATCCGAAGCCGATACGCTGGAAAAGATCATCGCCGAGATGCTGGTCGCCACCACGTCGGAACGCCAGGGACGGGTGATCGACCAGGATCCTTCCGCTTCGATGGAGAAAAAGAAGCAGGAGGGGTATTTCTGATGTCCGCCATCGTCAACGACACCAATCGCGAAGCCGATGCCGCGGTCGCGGCGTATCTGCAGCAGCACGAACACAAGCAGTTGCTGCGCTTCATCACCTGCGGCAGCGTCGACGACGGCAAGAGCACGCTGATCGGCCGGCTGCTGCACGACACCAAGTTGCTGCTGGACGATCAGCTGGCGGCGCTGGAAGCCGACAGCCTGCGCCACGGCACCCAGAACGGCCAGATCGATTTCGCGCTGCTGGTCGACGGTCTGCAGGCCGAGCGCGAGCAGGGCATCACCATCGATGTCGCCTACCGCTTCTTCAGCACCGACCAGCGCAAGTTCATCGTCGCCGACTGCCCCGGCCACGAGCAGTACACCCGCAACATGGCGACCGGCGCGTCCACCGCCGATCTCGCCATCGTGCTTGTCGACGCGCGCAAGGGCCTGCTCACCCAGACCCGCCGGCACAGCTACATCGTCTCGCTGCTGGGCATCCGCCACGTGGTGCTGGCGGTGAACAAGATGGATCTGGTCGATCACGACGAAGCGATCTTCGCGCGCATCGTCGAGGACTACCGCGCGCTGGCCGAACAGCTCGGCATTCCGCAGGTCACCGCCATTCCGCTGTCCGCATTGAATGGCGACAACATGCTCGCGCCTTCGACGCGGATGCCCTGGTACACCGGCACGACGCTGCTGGCGCATCTGGAGACGGTCGATGTCGCCGGTGGCGGCGAAGCGGACAACGCCGCGCTGCGCCTGCCGGTGCAGTGGGTCTGCCGTCCGGACCAGAACTTCCGCGGCTTCGCCGGCACCATCGCGTCCGGCACGGTGGCGCCCGGCGACGAGATCGTCGCGCTGCCCTCGGGCCGGCGCTCGCGGGTGGCGCGGGTGCTCGGCGGCGATGGCGATCTGGCGCGCGCCGGCAAGGGACGGGCGGTCACCCTGACGCTGGAAGACGAGATCGACATCAGCCGCGGCGACGTGATCGCCGCCGCATCGTCGCCGCCGGAAGTGGCCGATCAGTTCGCCGCGCACGTGCTGTGGATGGGCGAACAGCCGCTGCTGCCGGGCCGCCCGTACTGGCTGAAGGTCGGCGCGCGCACCGTCGGCGCTTCGATCACCGAAATCAAGCATCGCGTCGACGTGAATTCGCAGGAGCATCTGGCCGCGAAGTCGCTGGATCTCAACGAGGTCGGCTATTGCAACCTGCACCTCGACCAGCCGATGCCGTTCGAGACGTATGCCGACAGCCGCGAGCTGGGCGGTTTCATCCTGATCGACCGCCAGACCCACGCCACGGTCGCGGCCGGCACCTTCGATTTCTCCCTGCGTCGCGCCGCCAACATCCACTGGCAGCATCTGGAAGTGGACAAGGCCGCGCGCGCGCGCGGCATGGGCCAGTCGCCGCGCTGCCTGTGGTTCACGGGTCTGTCCGGCTCGGGCAAATCCACGGTGGCCAATCTGGTCGAGAAACGGCTGATGGCGATGGGGCTGCGCACCTATCTGCTGGACGGCGACAACGTCCGTCATGGCCTCAACAAGGATCTGGGCTTCAGCGACGAGGACCGCGTGGAGAACATCCGCCGCGTCGCCGAAGTCGCGAAATTGATGGTCGATGCCGGCCTGATCGTGCTGGTCAGCTTCATCTCGCCGTTCCGCGCCGAGCGGCGGATGGCGCGCGAGCTGTTCGACGGCGGCGAATTCATCGAAGTCTTCGTCGATACCCCGCTGGCGGTGGCCGAGGGTCGTGACGTGAAGGGTCTGTACGCGAAAGCACGCGCCGGCAAGATCCCCAACTTCACCGGCATCGATTCGCCGTACGAAGTGCCGGAAGCCCCGGAAATGCGGCTCGATACCGTGGCGCAGACGCCAGAAGCGCTGGCCGAAGCGGTGGTGGAGCGCTTGCTGGGCGGTTGATGCAGTCGTTCTGTAGCCCGGATGCGATGAAATCGCATCCAGGGGCACGTGCACACGTGCATCTGCGCCGATTCCCGGATGTCGTTCTACGACATCCGGGCTACGGACTGATCTCTGCAACATCCATATAAAGAAACGCCCGGTGGTGTGCCGGGCGCTTGGTCGGGCCGATCAGGCTTCCGCGTCGTTGCGCGTGCGCCTCATCTCTTCTTGCGGATCAGCTCGAACAGGAACAACAGGCCGATGGCGCAGACGATCGAGACGATGAAGCCGGTCATGCCGCCGGAGAGGCCGAGCATCGGCGCGATGTAGCTGCCGATCCAGGCGCCGGCGATGCCGAGCAGAATGGTGAGAATCCAGCCCATCGAATCCGCGCCCGGTTTGATGAACCGCGCGAGGATGCCGATGATGGCGCCGATGATGATCGTATACAGAATGCCGGTCATGACTGCCCTCTCGTCTGTGGATGGAGGTTGCGGCCGTTTTGGGACCACAGTCGCATCCTAGCAGGCGGGAGCCTTGTAGAGCGGCCTTCAGGCCGCTGCCCCTGAATGCCTGTCGATCCACGAACAAGACAGCGGCCTGAAGGCCGCTCTACGGGAACGACCGGCGTTCGCACCAGCGGTGGGCACGACCTGGGGACCGTCGCCTGCCAAGTTGTGCCTGGGCCGGGCTGGCCTTCAGCAGCAGCCGTGGTCGCCGTGGTGTTCGCCGCCCGCCACCGCGGCCACGCCGACGGTTTCGCCGCGGACGCTGGCGTTGCGGTGTTCGGCCAGCACCTGGGCCACGCAGGCGGTGACCCGCTTGCCCATCGGGATATCCAGGAATTCGTTGGGACCGTGGGCGTTGGAGTGCGGACCGAGCACACCGGTGATCATGAACTGCGCGCCCGGGAATTTTTCGCCGAGCATGCCCATGAACGGGATGGTGCCGCCTTCGCCCATATACATCGCCGGCTTGCCGAAGAAGGCCTGGCTGGCGTCGTCGATCGCCTGTTCCAGCCACGGCGTCATCGTCGGCGCGTTCCAGCCGGTGGAATCCTTCTCCAGATGCAGCGTGACTTCGGCGCCGTTCGGCGGGTCGCTCAACAGGGCTTCGCTCAGCAGTTCGCCGGCACGCTTGCCGTCGAGGGTCGGCGGCAGGCGCAGGCTCAGTTTCACCGAGGTGTAGGGCCGCAGCACGTTGCCGGCCGACGACAGCGGCGGCATGCCTTCCGCGCCGGTGATCGACAGCGCCGGACGCCACGTCCGGTTGAGCACCAGTTCGGTCAGGTCCGCATGCATCGGGGTCATGCCGGGCAGGAACGGAAACTTGTCGAAGATCGCGGTATCCAGCACTTCCGCGCAGGTTTCCGCCTGCACGAGGCGGTCGCCCGGCACTTCCACGTGCAGGCCGTCGACCAGGATCCTGCCGGTGGTTTCGTCCTCGATCCGCGACAGCAGCTGGCGCAGGATGCGGAAACTCGACGGCACCACGCCGGATGCGTCGCCAGAGTGCACACCTTCGCTCAGCACCTTGACGGTGAGGTTGCCGCCGGCCAGGCCGCGCAGCGAGGTGGTGCACCACAACTGGTCGTAGTTGCCGCAGCCGGAATCCAGGCACACCACCAGCGACGGCTTGCCGATGCGCGCGGCGAGGTGGTCGACATAGGCGGGCAGATCGTAGCTGCCGGATTCCTCGCAGGCTTCGATCATCACCACGCAGCGCGCGTGCGGCATGCCCTGTTCCTGCAACGCCTGCACCGCGGCGATCGAGCCGAAAATCGCATAGCCGTCGTCCGCGCCGCCGCGGCCGTACAGGCGGTCGCCCTTGATCACCGGTTTCCACGGGCCGAGGTCGTCGTCCCAGCCGGTCATCTCCGGCTGCTTGTCGAGATGGCCGTACAGCAGCACGCAGTCCTCGCCGGTCCCGGCATCGGCGCTGGCCGGGATGTCGACGAAGATCAGCGGCGTGCGGCCTTCCAGACGCACCACTTCGACCTGCATGCCCGCCACGTTCTGCGCCCGCGCCCAGGTTTCCATCAGCTTGACCGCATCGTCCATGTAGCCGTGCGCGGCCCAGTCGCTGTCGAACATCGGCGATTTGTTCGGAATCCGGATGTATTCGACGAGCTGCGGGACGATATCGTCGTCCCATTTGGCGTTGAGGAATGTCTGGATGGAAGCCGGATCGACGTTGCGGGTAGCCATTGCGCTGAGAACCGATGTTTGAAGAGTGCGGACATTGTACGCCCCTCGATCCGGTGCGCTCCCGCCGGGTGGGCCCTGATCCGGCGTGTAGGGGTTTTCCGACCTCCGCATGCGGCATTCGCTGACCCCTCCGCGGGTGGTTCGGCGATGTGGCCGGGCAGGACGAATCCGGACACTGTCCCTGTCGACGCAACGCACGGCACGCATCGAAGCAGGCCGACGCACTCGACCCACCACATTCCGATCCAATCCAACCCAGGAGCCATGCCATGAACGTGTTCAATCTCAAGTCCCTGATCGCCGCCGCCGCCCTCTCGCTGGCGCTCGCCGGCAGCGCCTTCGCCGCGGAGAAGGTCAACATCAATACCGCCGATGCCGCCACTCTCGACCGCGTGCTGGTCAACGTCGGCCCCAGCAAAGCGGAGGCCATCGTCGCTTACCGCAAGCAGCACGGCCCCTTCCGCAGCGCCGAGCAGTTGGCCCAGGTCGACGGCATCGGCCTGAAGACGGTCGAGAAGAACCGCGAAATGATCGTGATCGGCGGCGGTCTCGCGCCGGCCAAACCGGCCGCGGCGAAGGCGCCGGCGGCTGCGCCGAAGAAACGCTGATCCGTCCATCCCCACCGGCGCCGACGGCCGCGAGCGATCGCGGCCGTCGGCATTCGCGGCCGGCCCCTCGGCTACACTCGCCGGGTCCGTCCCGGAGCTCCGAATGTCAGCCCGCCTGCGCCTGATTCCCGCACACGATTACCGCCGCGAACGCTGGCGCAACGGCTTCGGCTGGACCCGCGAGATCCAGCGGTTCCCCGCGACGGGAGACTGGGACTGGCGCCTGTCGATCGCCGAGATCGAGCGCGACGGGCCGTTTTCCACGTTCGACGGCATCGACCGCGAACTGGTGCTGCTGCACGGCAACGGCGTGCGCCTGCGCTTCGACGACGGCGAAGTGCGCGATGTCGAGCCGCCGCACGGGCGGGTGCGCTTCGCGGGCGAACGCGCGGTGTCCGGCGCCCTGATCGACGGCACCACCCACGATTTCAATCTGATGTGGTGCCGCGACCGCATCGACGCCGAACTGTGGCACCGCCCGCTGGTGGGGTCGATGGTGTTGTTCGTCGAGCCCGGCGAAACCTGGGTCGTGCATGTGCTGTCCGGTCAGACCCATGCCGCCAACGACCGTGATCGCGAGGCCGCGGCGATGGGCGACACGCTGTTGTTGAGCGCGACGGCCGGGCGCGCGCGTTTCGCGCTGGACGGTGGCGGCGAAGTGCTGGTGATCCGGCTGCGGCCCGCGGCCGGAAAAGTGTGATCGAACGCTTCGAACGGGATGCGCCGAGGCGCGAATCGCGCGGTTCTATCGAAATGCCCGCGCGATATTGAGCGTGATCAAGATGCGGCGGGGCGCATGTCTTCAATCTGCGCAGCTTCACACCCGCAAGGATCTCCATCATGGGATTCGTTCTGTATGAATCCGCCGAACATCGCTGCATCGCCTACAACGACCTTGTCCGCGGCGACGATGGCGTGCAGGCCAACCAGTTCCTGATCAAGCATGGCGAGCGCTCCGCGCTCATCGATCCCGGCGGCGCGCTGCTCTACACCCCGCTGGTGCTGGCGCTGGGGCGCGATGTGCGTCCGCACCGGATCGACCTGATCCTGTGCTCGCACCAGGACCCGGACGTGATCGGCTCGGTCGACAAATGGCTGCTCTACACCCAGGCGAAGGTGGTCTGTTCGCGGCTGTGGGGGCGTTTCGTTCCGCATCTGGTCCCGCATTACATGGAGAACGCCGGTCCCGACCGTTATCTGCTGGTGGCGGACGAGGGCGCGCGCATCGCGCTCGGCGATGTCGATGTGCTGGCATTGCCCGCGCATTTCATGCATTCGGTCGGGAATCTGTCGTTCTTCGACGAGACCAGCAGGATCCTGTTCTCCGGCGATATCTGCTCGGGGCTGGTGGCGAGCGGCATGCCCTACGGTTTCGTCGAGGACTTCGACAGCTACCGCCCATGCATGGAAGGGTTCCATCGCCGCTACATGGCCGGCAATCGCATCGTGCGCCTGTGGGTGGACATGGTGCGCGAACTCGACCCGGCGATGATCGTGCCGCAGCACGGCATGCCCTTTCGCGGCGACGCGCAGCGCGCGTTGCTCGACTGGTTGTACCGGCTCGATTGCGGCGTCGACCTGATGGGCCCGGAGCATTTCCGGGCGCATGCGCTGCGGCCGGCGTTGCCGGTCGTGCGCTGAGGCCGGGTGCGTTGATGGCCGCACATCGAGCTTGACCGGCATGGCCCGGCGCGTACGATGCCGAGGACATTCAATCGGATACCTGCGCTTGCCTACCGTGTCCTCGCATACCGCGATTCTTTCGACGCCGACCATGCCTGCGACGCGCTGCAGGCCGACGGGGTGCCCGCAATGAGCCTGCTGCTGGTCCGTCACGGACAGGCGAGCTACGGCGCCGCCGATTACGACAACCTCTCCGAGCGCGGACGCGTGCAGTCGCGCCGGCTCGGCGATTGGCTGGCGCGCGGCGGTCACCGGTTCGAATCGGTGGTGGTGGGCGGCATGCGCCGGCACCGGCAGACCGCCGAAGGCGTGGCCGAGGCTTTCGTCGCGCAGGGGTTGCCGCTGCCCGAGGTCGTGGCCGACGCCGGTTTCGCCGAGTTCGATCACGAAGCGGTGTTCGGCGCCTATCTGGCGCGCGATCCGGAGCATCCGATCGCAGCGGCCAGCCGCAGCGGCCAGCCGCGCGACGTCGCGGCGATGCTGCAGGCGGCGCTGCTGGCCTGGGCGAACGACGAATTGCCCGGGCTGCCCGAAAGCTGGGCCGCATTCGGCCAGCGCGTGCAGTCCGCGGGCGAGCGGCTGGAAGCGCTGGCGGGCGATGGCGAAGTGTTGGTGCTCAGCTCCGGCGGCGTGATCTCGCGGTTGGCGCAGATCGCGCTGGACGTGCCCAACGCGCGCGCGGTCGAACTCAATCTGTCGCTGCGCAACAGCGCACTGTCCGAGTTCCATCCGCACGGCAGTCGCCTGCGGATGGGCTCGTGGAACGCACTGCCGCATCTGCACGGCGAACGCGATCTGTGGACCTACTATTGATCCGGTACGAATATGTTCGAGTCCGTGGATGTGCCTGCGTAGGAGGGGCTTCAGCCCCGAGCTTTTTTCGCAGAGCTCGGGCCTGAAGGCCCTCCTACGTAGGCATGCAGAGTCCAAACTACTCTTGGACGACATCAATACTGATGCCGTCTTAACGCAAGCTTCCGAGGACACGATGAGCACAGAACGCAACGCCACGCTGTTTCCCTTCTCGGACCGCTCGCGCGAACTGCAGTCCGCGGTCGCGGGCTTCGTCGCGCAGAGGATCGTTCCCGCGGAAATCGCATTCCATGCGCACGCCGCCGATCCGCAAACGCGCTGGACGATTCCGCCGCTGCTGGAATCGTTGAAGGCCGAGGCGAAAGCGCGGGGACTATGGAATCTGTTTCTTCCGGACCCCATGCACGGCGCGGGTCTGAGCAATCTCGATTACGCGCCCATCGCCGAACTCACCGGCCGCAGCCTGTTCGCGCCCGAGGTGTTCAACTGCAGTGCGCCCGATACCGGCAACATGGAAGTGCTGCTGCATTTCGCGACGCCCGAACAACAGGCGCCTTGGCTGCCGCGACTGCTGGCGGGCGAGATCCGCTCCGCGTTCGCGATGACCGAGCCCGATGTCGCCAGTTCCGACGCCACCAACATCGCGCTGCCGATCGTGCGCGATGGCGACGAATTCGTCATCAACGGCCGCAAATGGTGGACCACCGGCGCTGGCGATCCACGCTGCGAACTGTTGATCGTGATGGGCGTGACCGATCCGGATGCGCCGGCGCACCGTCGCCAGTCGATGGTGCTGGTGCCGATGGCGACGCCGGGCGTGCGCGTGCTGCGACCGCTGACGGTGTTCGGCTACGACGACGCGCCGCACGGGCATGTCGAAATCTAGTTCACCGACGTCCGCGTGCCGGTCGCCAATCTGCTGCGCGAATCCGGCAGCGGTTTCGAGATCGCGCAGGCGCGGTTGGGCCCGGGGCGCATCCATCACTGCATGCGCCTGATCGGTCTGGCGCAGCGCGCGCTGGAGATGATGGTCGCGCGCGCGCGCAGCCGCGTGGCCTTCGGCCGCCCGCTCGGCGGACACGGCATGGCGCAGGACGCGATCGCCCTGTCGCGCTGCGAGATCGAGCAGGCGCGTCTGCTCACGCTGCAGGCCGCGGCGGCGCTGGACGCGTACGGCAACAAGGGCGCGAAGGATCTGATCGGCATGATCAAGATCGTCGCGCCGCGGATGGCCTGCGCGGTCATCGATCGCGCGATGCAGATCCACGGCGGCGGCGGCCTGTCGCAGGATTATTTCTTGGCCCAGGCCTACGCCGGTGCGCGGTCGCTGCGCCTGGCCGATGGTCCGGACGAAGTCCATATCGCGTCGCTCGCGCGATCGATGCTGAAAGAAACCCACGTGTAGGAGGGGCTTCAGCCCCGAGCTTTTCCATCGATGCCATCACAAACACCTCGGGGCTGAAGCCCCTCCTACGAAAGCCACGCATATGGATTTTCGCGAGACATGGACATGACCCATCCGCTCGATCTTCCCGTCGATTCGCTGGCGACCTATCTGGAAGCGAACGTCGCCGGCTTCCAAGCACCGTTGACCGCGACCAAGTTCAAGGGCGGCCAATCCAATCCGACCTATCGCATCGATGCGGTCAGCGGCACGTATGTCTTGCGTCGCAAACCACCCGGACAACTGCTGCCATCGGCGCATGCCGTGGATCGCGAATTCCGCGTGCTGCAGGCGCTGCACGGCACCGCGGTGCCGGTCGCGCAGCCGCTGCATCTGTGCAGCGACGTGTCGGTGATCGGCTCGATGTTCTATCTGATGTCGTTCGTCGACGGCCGGATCCTGTGGGATCCGTCGCTGCCGGACATGGATCCCACGGGCCGCGGGGAGATCTATGCCGGCATCATCGACGCGATGGCGGCGTTGCACACGGTCGATCCGGAAGCGGTCGGTCTGGGCGATTACGGCAAGCCCGGCAATTATTTCGAGCGCCAGATCAAGCGCTGGACCGAACAGTACCGCGCCAGCGAAACGCGGCCGCTGGCTGCGATGGATGCGCTGATCGATGCATTGCCGGCGCGCTGTCCGGCCGACGACGGCGTGGTCGCATTGGCGCACGGCGATTTCCGCATCGACAATCTGATGTTCCATCCGCAATCGCCGCGGGTCATCGCCATCGTCGATTGGGAACTGTCGACGCTGGGCCATCCGCTCGCGGACCTCGGTTATTTCTGCATGGCGCTGCGTCTGCCGCGCAATCCCGCGTTGCCGGGTCTGGCCGGCTTGGATCGTGCGGCGCTGGGGATTCCCGACGAAGCCGCGTTGCTCGCGCGCTATTCGCAGCTGACCGGCCGGGCGATTCCGGCGGACTGGCCGTTCGTGCTGGCCTTCAGTTTCTTCCGTCTCGCCGCGATCGCGCAGGGCGTCGCGAAACGCGCCGAGCAAGGCAATGCGTCGAGCGAGCAGGCGATGCAGGCCGGACGCATGACCGGGATGTTGGCGACACTGGGGCTGGACGCGTTGTCGATCCCGTAGGAGGGCGTTCAGGCCCGAAGCTCTGCGAAAAATCTCGGGGCTGAAGCCCCTCCTGCGAGGCATCCGCCGTGCAAATCCGCCCGACCGGATTCAGTCTAACGGTCGTCGCGCACCCAGATGCCGCCGTGTTCGATCTTCACCGGGAATTTCGCGACCGGTTCGTACGCGGGCGCGCACAGCGCGGTGCCTTCGCGCAGGTCGAAGCGCGCGCCGTGCAGCACGCAGGTGATGCTGCCTTCCACGGGATCGATGTCGCCGGACGACAGCTCGAATTCGTCGTGGGTGCAGCGGTCTTCGAGCGCGTACAACTCGCCATCGAGATTGACGACGAGGATCGGCGTGTCGTCGGCCCAGGCCACGGCTTTCTCGCCGGGCAGCAATTGTCCGGTCGCGCAAACGAAGGTCCACTCGCTCACGGCTGCGTCTCCAGTGTTTTCTCGAGGATTTCGAACTGCAGATCGTCGCGCTTCGGCAGGCCGTAGCGTGGATCGCCGTAGGGGAAAGGTTTCCTGATGCCGGTCCGAACATAGCCGCGCCGTTCGTAATAGGCGATCAGTTCTTCGCGGCTGTCGATCACCGTCATGCGCATCCGTGCGCAACCCAACGTATCGTGCGCGATGCGCTCGGCTTCCGCCAGCACCAGTTTGCCGATACCGCCACCCTGCAGGTCGGGGTCGACCGAGAACATGCCGAAGTACGCGGTTGCGATACCGCCGTCGCTGCTCTGCGCTGCGATATTCGCGCAGGCGACCAGGCGCGGACGATCCTCGTCGCCGCTGTCGATCGCCAGCAGGATCAGGTTGCCCGGCGTCTCCAGATCCGCGCGCAGCATCTGCGCATCGATGCGCTGGCCGTCGAGCAGATCGGCTTCGGTGGTCCAGCCCTGGCGGCTGGCATCGCCGCGATACGCGGCGGTGACCAGCACGATCAGCGCCGGAATATCGTCGTGGGTGGCGGTGCGGAAACTCAGCATGACGGTCGGCATGGTGTTTGAAAAGGCCATTCCTTCAACGGGTAATACCTTGCGCGCGACGGCGACGATCAGCCGAGCAGGCGACGGACCTTCACGAGTGCGGCGATGAAGCGTTCGATCTCCTCGTGCGTGTTGTAGAACGCGAACGAGGCGCGACAGGTCGCGGCGACGCCGTAGAACCGCATCAACGGGTGCGCGCAGTGATGGCCGGAGCGCACCGCGACGCCTTCCAGATCCAGCAGCGTCGCCAGATCGTGCGCATGCGCGCCGTCGATCAGGAAACTGATGACCGCAGCCTTCTCGGGCGCGTTGCCGAGGATCCGCAGACCTTCGATGCGCTGCAGTTCACCGGTGGCGTGCGCCAGCAGTTCGGCTTCGCGCGCTTCGATCGCATCCATGCCGATCGCGGTGAGGTAATCGACCGCCGCGCCGAGGCCGATGTGGCCGGCGATGTTCGGCGTGCCCGCTTCGAACCGGTGAGGGCCATCGTTGAAGGTCGTGCCTTCGAAGCGCACTTCCTTGATCATCTCGCCGCCGCCGAGGAACGGCGGCATCGCGGCGATGTGCTCGCGCCGCGCCCACAGCGCGCCGGTGCCGGTCGGGCCGCACATCTTGTGGCCGGTGATCGCGTAGAAATCGCAGCCGAGCGAAGGAATGTCGAGTGCGCGATGCGGCGCGGCCTGCGAACCATCGATCACGCTGACGATGCCGCGACGTCGCGCCTCGCGGCAGATTTCGCGCACCGGGTTGACGGTGCCAAGCACGTTGCTGACGTGGGTCAGGCCGAGGATCTTCACCTCCGCCGTCATCGCCGCGTACAGCGCGTCGAGGTCGAGCGTGCCGTCCTCGCGGATCTCGGCGACCTTGATCGTCGCGCCGGTGCGTTCGGCGACCAGCTGCCACGGCACGATGTTGGCGTGATGTTCCATGCGACTGAGCAGGATCGCGTCGCCTGGTTCCAGTCGCGGCAGCGCCCACGAATACGCGACGAGATTGATCGCGAAGGTCGTGCCGCTGCACAGCACCAGTTCGTCGCGATGCGCGCCGAGAAAACCGGCGAGCTTCGTCCGCGACGCTTCGTAGGCTTCGGTGGCCTCGGTGCCGAGCGCATGCACTGCGCGGCTGACGTTGGCGTTATGACTGCGGAAGAAATCGTCGACGGTCTCGATGACCTTCGACGGTTTCTGGCCGGTGTTGGCGGAATCGAGATATACCAGCGGCTTGCCGTGGACGGTGCGGGTCAGCAGCGGGAAATCGGCGCGGATCGCGGCCCAGTCGATGTTCTTCACGCCAGTGTCGTTCGTGGCGGTGCCCTGCGCGGTCATGGTCCGGTCGCTCCTGCGAGACGGGCATCGAGCATCGCCGTCAGCGTGTCGCGCAGTGCGCCGGCAGCGACGACGTTCAATGCTTCGCGACAGAACGCCGCAGTCAGCAGCGCACGCGCCTCGGCTTCGGGCAGCCCGCGCGTGCGCAGGTAGAACAGCGCGGTCGGATCGAGCTGGCCGACGGTGGCGCCGTGCGCGGCCTGCACTTCGTCGGCATGGATCACCAACACCGGCTGGGTGTCGATTTCGGCCTGCGAAGACAGCAGCAGGTTCTTGTTCGACAGACTGGCGTTGCTGCCGTCCGCGCCTTCGCGGATGACGATGCCGCCGTGGAATGCCGCACGGCCGCGATCGGTGGCGAGTCCGCGCCAGAACAGGTCGCAGGCGGTGTCGCGGGCGATGTGGGCGATGCCCAGACGCGTGTCGACGTGGCGTTTGCCGTCGGCGAACAGCACGCCGGATGCGATCAGCCGCGCATGATCGCCTTCGAGGCGGACGTTCAATTCGTGCCGCGACAGCGACGCGCCGAGTTCGAGGTCGAGGCGGGCATAGCGGGCATCGCGCGCGAGCACTGCGTCGGTGCGCGCGAACACGCTGGCGCCCGCGGCTTCGCTCTGCACGCGCACATGTTCGAGTCCGGCGCGCTGGCCGAGATGGACGTGAAACACGTGATTGGACAGCCCGCGATGTTCGCCGAGAGCGAGATGATGCTCGACCAGGCTCAGGTGGCTGTCGTTGCGAAGATCGACGAAGTGGCGCAGATGCGCCGCGGACGCCTGTTCCCGACCGCTGGCGACGAACGCCAGATGCAGCGGGAAGGCGGCCGGGCATTCGTGGCCGAGACGGATGACCACGCCCTCTTCGGCCAATGCGGCGTTGAGGTTCGCGAACACTTCGTCGGCGCCGGCGAAGCGGCGCGCCAGGAAATTGGCGTCGCGCGGCTCGCCCGTGCGCAGCACCTGCGACAACGGCTGCACGTCGATGCCGGGCATGGACATGGCGGCGAGATCGCTGTGCGCGGCATCGTAGCGACCGTCGACGAACACCATGCGCGGAAACGGAATGTCCGCGAGCGCGGCAATCAAGGCTTCGCTGTCGACTGCGAAGTCAGTGGCAGGAACGAACGCGCGCCGTTCCATCGCGCGCAGCGGCGTGTATTTCCAGGCTTCGCTGCGCGATCCCGGCAGGCCGTCGCGCAGCGCCGCATCCAGCGCTTCGCGACGGTGCGCGCCGAGACCCGCGGCGTCGCGCTGGGCGAGGCCGTCGAATGCGGCCGCGAACGAGTCGAGCAGTGCGCTCATCGTGCCGCCGCTTCCGGTGCCACGCGATCCTTGATCCACGCGTAGCCGTGTTCTTCCAGTGCCAGCGCCAGTTCCGGGCCGCCGGTCTCGACGATGCGGCCTTCGGCGAGTACGTGCACGACGTCCGGCTTGATGTAATCGAGCAGGCGCTGGTAGTGGGTGATGACCACGAACGCGCGATCGGGGCTGCGCAGCGCGTTGACGCCGTCGGCGACGGCTTTCAGCGCGTCGATGTCGAGTCCGGAGTCGGTTTCGTCCAGGATCGCCAGCTTCGGCTCCAGCACCGCGAGCTGGAAGATCTCGTTGCGCTTCTTCTCGCCGCCGCTGAAGCCTTCGTTGACGCCGCGATGCAGCAGTTCGTCCTTCAGGTGCAGCACCGCCAGCTTCTCGCGCACCAGCTTGAGGAATTGCATCGAATCCAGCTCGCCTTCGCCGCGCGCCTTGCGCTGTGCGTTGAGCGCGCTGCGCAGGAAGTAGGTGTTGTTCACGCCGGGAATCTCGACCGGATACTGGAACGCCAGGAAGATGCCGAGCGCGGCGCGTTCCTCGGGTTCGAGCGCAAGCAGATCCTGGCCTTCGAACGACACCGAGCCTTCGCCGATCTGGTAACCGTCGCGGCCGGCGATGATATTGCCGAGCGTGGACTTGCCGGCGCCGTTCGGGCCCATGATGGCGTGGATCTCGCCGGGTTTCACGTCGAGCGTGAGCCCTTTGAGGATGGCTTTGCCGGCGACGCTGGCGTGGAGATTGTCGATCTTCAACATGATGGATTCTTCGTGCCGGAAAGGCTCAGGTATGAAAGGAGGGCGTCAGTCCGCGGTGGCCGGCGACCAGCGCAGCAGCCCCCAGGCGGCGAACAGTGCCCAGACGGTTTCGAGCACCACGAACGGCATGAAGCTCACCAGCCAGGCGGAATAGCCGCACAGCAGCGCGCCGAGCATGTTCATGGTGAGAAAGGTCCGCGAATGCTCGGAAATCGTGCGTCGCTGATTGAGCACGAAGGCGATCAGCAGCATGGACACGCCGAAGGTGCCGATGATGTCGCTGAGGGTCATGCGGTGTCTCCGGAAAGCGCCTGCAATGCGGCGATGGCGTCGTGGCGGCGCGACCACGGGACGAATAGATGATCGTGGTAGTAGGCGGACACGGCGTTGCAGGGAAGATCGCGCGCGGCGAGGGCGGCGGCGATGGCCGCCATCATCCCGACCGCTTCCAGACTGGAATGGATGCGCAGCGTGATCTGCGCCCACAGCGGCTCGTCGGCCGACGGATCGACCTCGACGACCGTGGTGACGCCTTCCGCCTCGCGGAACAGCATGATCGTTCCCGCCGGGACGGAAGCATCCACGGCCTGCGAACGGATCGCGCGCGGTCGTTCCGAAAGTTCGGGCGCCAGCCCGGCCAGCAGCCGCTGCAGATCGGTTTCGCCGACGGCGACCGCGTTCATCCGACCGAACCCTCCAGCGAGACTTCCAGCAGTTTCTTGGCTTCCACCGCGAATTCCATCGGCAATTCGCGGAACACCGTCTTGCAGAAGCCGTCGACGATCAGCGACACCGCGTTCTCTTCGGAGATGCCGCGGCTGCGGCAATAGAACATCTGGTCGTCGCTGATCTTCGAGGTAGTGGCTTCGTGCTCGACGGTCGCGCCGGGGTTCTTCACTTCGATGTACGGAAACGTGTGCGCGCCGCAGCGCTTGCCGATCAACAGGCTATCGCACTGGGTATGGTTGCGTGCGCCGTCGGCGCTGCGCTCCACTTTCACCAGGCCGCGATACGTGTTCTGACCGCGGCCGGCGCTGATGCCCTTGCTGACGATCTTCGACTTGGTGCGCTTGCCGATGTGGATCATCTTGGTGCCGGTGTCGGCCTGCTGGCGATGGTGCGTCAGCGCGACCGAATGGAATTCGCCGGTGGAATCGTCGCCGAGCAGCACGCAGGACGGATATTTCCAGGTGATCGCCGAACCGGTTTCGACCTGGGTCCAGCTGATCTTGCTGCGCGCGCCGCGGCACTCGCCGCGCTTGGTCACGAAGTTGTAGATCCCGCCCAGGCCATTTTCGTCGCCGGGATACCAGTTCTGCACCGTCGAATACTTGATCTCGGCATCGTCCAGCACCACCAGTTCGACGACCGCCGCGTGCAACTGGTTCTCGTCGCGCATCGGCGCGGTGCAGCCTTCGAGATAGCTGACGTAGGATTTTTCCTCGGCGATGATCAGCGTGCGCTCGAACTGGCCGGTGTTGATCGCATTGATCCGGAAATATGTGCTGAGCTCCATCGGGCAGCGCACGCCCTTGGGGATGAACACGAAACTGCCGTCGGAAAACACCGCCGCATTCAGCGCAGCGAAATAGTTGTCGCCGGCCGGCACCACGCTGCCGAGGTACTGGCGGACCAGTTCGGGATGATCGTGCAGGGCTTCCGACATCGAGCAGAAGATGATGCCTTTCTCGGCCAGTTCCTTGCGGAAGGTGGTGCCGACGCTGACCGAATCGAACACCGCATCCACTGCCACGCCGGCCAGCTTCGCGCGCTCGTGCAGCGGCACGCCGAGCTTGTCGTAGGTGTCGAGCAACTCCTGGGGCACTTCGTCCAGCGATTTGTATTTCGGGCCTTTCGGTGCGGAGTAATAGCTGATCGACTGGAAATCGATCGGCGCGATGTCGAGCTTCGCCCAATGCGGCGGCGTCATCGTCAGCCAGTGGCGATATGCGGCGAGCCGCCATTCGGTCATCCACTCGGGTTCGTTCTTCTTCGCCGAGAGGAACCGGACCACGTACTCGCTGAGACCGGGCGGCAGCGTGTCGGATTCGATGTCGGTCACGAAGCCGGCGTCGTAGCGACGGCCGAGCTGTTCGAGGATTCCGGCATTCTGGACGGGCATGTTGAGGGCAGGCGCGCCCTGGGCCGGCTGCGATTCGTGCGGGTGGGGAGCGTTGGCGGTCATCGTCGTTCTCAGTTGGCCGACAGCGAAACGGGAATGGTCCGGTGCGCATCGGCTGCGGGAGCCGGCAGGGTCATGTCGGCCAGGGTGACGCGACGCAGAGCGTCGGCGACGACATCGTTGATCCGCCGCCAGTTGGCGCGGGCGCTGCAGGAGTGTTCGATGCCGCAGTGGCCTTCGTGGACGCTGCACTCGGTCATCGCCAGCGGGCCTTCCATCGCCTCCACGATTTCGACCAGCGAGATCTCGCTGGCCGGGCGGGCCAGGCGATATCCGCCGGTGGCGCCGCGGAACGCCTGCACCAGCCCGGCCTGGGCCAGGGGCTTGAGCACTTTGGCGACCGTCGGCGGCTCCAGTCCGGCGCGCTCGGCCAGCCCGGTCGCGCTGAGTACGGTGTCCGGGGTGCTAGCCAGCACGGTCAGCACCACGCTGGCGTAATCGGTGAGTTTGGTGACGCGGAGCATCGGCTGGTTTGGGCGCCGGGAGGCGTCTCGGCTGAAACAGGACCGAAATTGTACGCTTTCGACCGTCCGGGCTCAATCCGTGCGCATCCGGATGACGGCTTCGGGTGACGACTGTCACCGCGGATGGCTGATGACGGCCAGTGGTCGGCTCCGCGGGACTGAGGACAATGGGCCGCGTCCACTCCCGGACGCAGGAGCCCGCCATGCACACCACCCACAGCACCCCGTCGCCGTTCCAGACCACCGTCGAGCGCTTGGCCGAGCGCGCGACCTCCGCCGCTTCCGCCACCGAACGTGCCCAGTGGTTGCGCTGGCTGTTGGTCGCGGGCGCCGCGTTCCTGGTCTGGAAAGCCTGGAGAGGCTTCAAGTCGGTGTTCTGGACGGTCTTCGGTCTTGGCATGGCGTTCTGGTGGAGCGGCGTCGGACGCGGATGGTTCTGAGCCCGCGTCGAAGGCGGGCAGGCGCGTTCGTCCTGCGCGGCCTGCCCGTCGCGTGCCGCGGCAAATAGGCCATAATCGCCCTCCACGCATCCGCAGCCGGAACCGTTCACGCCATGCCGAAGAAGAAGATCGTCGCCCGCTTGTCGCCCATCCACGGCAATGGCGTGTTCGCCGACGAATTGATCCGCAAGGGCGAGCGCATCGTGCGCTACAAGGGCGAAGTGCGTACCCACGCCCAAGTCGACGAGGCCTACGCGGACATCGACGAGAACGGCCACACCTTCCTGTTCACCCTCAACGACGACTACGTGATCGATGCCAACGTCGACGGCAACGTCGCACGCTGGATCAACCACAGCTGCGCGCCCAACTGCGAGGCGGTGCAGGAAGAGAACACCAAGGGCAAGCCGCACAAGGACAAGGTGTTCATCGAGGCCATCCGCGACATCCAGCCCGGCGAAGAGCTGACCTACAACTACGGCATCGTGCTGGCCGAGCGGCATACCGCCAAGCTGAAGAAAATCTGGGGCTGCAAGTGCGGTGCGAAGAAATGCACCGGCACGATGCTGCAGCCCAAGAAATAAACGTCATCGGCGGCGATGCCGCCGGACGCCGCACATCCTGCGTGTGACGGACGATACAGGGCGACAGAAGTTTCCATGACTTAAGACAGTCGTCGCACTCCGGCGCTTGTCGCAGGATGCGCGCAACTTAAGAACGGGATGCCGCCATGCGCGTCTTGCTCCTCGCCGCGGTCGTCTCGACACCCGTACCGGTCTTCGCCCTCGACATCGACGGCAGGATCGATCCCACGGAATGGTCCGGCGCGCAGCGCATCGACGACTTCCGCATGACCCAGCCGCTGACGCGCGACCCCAGCCGGCACGCCACCGAAGCCTGGTACATGGCGACCGCCGACGGTCTGGCGATCGCCTTCCGCAATCTGCAGCCGGCGGACGTGCCGCGCACCCGCCAGCGGTTCCAGCGCGACAACAACGGCAACGTCGACCGGGTCAATGTCTACGTCGACTTCGATGGCGACGGCCGCAGCGGCTACAACTTCATGGTCGCGCTGTCCGACGATATCGCCGACAGCACGATCAGCAACGAAAACCAGTTCAATGGCGACTGGGACGGCAACTGGTCGCATGCGGTGTCCGAGGACGAGAACGGCTGGTCCGCCGAGATGCTGATTCCCTGGCACATCGCGCCGATGCGCAGCGGCAACGGCGGCACGCGCACGATCGGACTGGCGCTGGATCGCGTGGTCGGCGACAGCAACGAACGCATGGCCTGGCCGGCGATCAGCTTCACGGAACAGCGTTATCTCAGTGCGTTGAGGAAGGTCGAGGTGCCGCAGTTCAGCCAGTCGCTGTTGGCGATCACGCCTTACGTCGTCGGCCTGTACGACAACGTCGGCGGCAAGGCCGATGTCGATGCCGGCGTCGATCTGTTCTGGAAGCCGAACGGCCAGTTCCAGCTCAGCGCCACGCTGAATCCGGATTTCGGCCAGGTCGAGAGCGATGGCATCGTCGTCAATTTCGGCGCGATCGAGACCTTCTTCGGCGACCGGCGTCCGTTCTTCACCGAGAACCAGGGCTATTTCGAAGTGCCCTTCGGCTCGCTCGGCAACGCCCAGCAACTGATCTATACCCGGCGGGTCGGCGCACGCGCCGACGACGGCAGCGGCTCCGGCGACGTCACCGCCGCGGTCAAGATCAACGGCAGCGTCGGCGGGTTCGGCTACGGCGTATTCGCGGCCAGCGAGGGCGACAGTGTCGGCCGCGATTTCTACGCACTGCGCGCCACCCGCGGATTCCAGGGGCAGAACGTCGGTGCGATGGTGACGCACGTGAATCGCCCGTACCTGGACCGCGAGGCGACCGTGTTGTCGCTCGATTACCAGTGGGCGCCGAACGCGCAGTGGAATATCCGTACCAATGTGGTCGGCTCCAGCATCGATCAGCGCGGCGATACCGTGCGCGACTCCGGCGCGCAGGTGCGGGTCGACCACGACCTCGGCGATGGCTGGCGGCAGCAGCTCTATCTGTTGCACACCGGCGGCGACCTGCAGCTCAACGATCTGGGGTTCCTCGATCGCAACAATTACAACTACGGCCGCTATGAGATTTCGCGACGCTTCACCTCGCTGCCCGAAACCTCGCCGTACGCCTCGCACCAGTGGCGGTTCGCGACCTCGCGGCGCACGAACGACAACGGCGTGCATATCGGCGATGCGTTCGCGGTCAACCGCGGCAGCGAGCGCCGCGACGGCGGCAACCAGTTCTTCGAGATCGCGGGCTGGACGCCCGGCCACGAAGACCTGATCACCCGCGGCAACGGGGTGGTCGATCACCCGGGGCGCCTGTTCGGGTTCGCCGAGCGGTTTTTCCCGAAGAAGAAGCACTGGTCGTTCTACGGCAATCTTCGCTACAGCGCCGAAGGCCTGGGCGGCATCGACCGCGGCGCCTGGAGCGTGTATCTGGAACCGACTTACGCGGTCAACGACGATCTGAGCTTTTTCCTCGGCCTGGAACTGCTGCGCAATCCGGACTGGCTGATCTGGGATCGCGATACCGCGCGTCTGGTCACCTACGGTTCGGAGCAGGCGCTGTTGAATGCGGGCACGGTCTGGCTGATCGACAGCAAACAGGAACTGCGCGTGCGCCTGGAAGCGCTGGGGCTTGACGCCGAGGCCAAGCGCGCCTGGGTCGTCGCGGCCGACGGCAGGCCGGTGCGCAACAACGATCCGGCCGAAAGTTTCGCGCTGCGCAACCTGGGCTTCCAGGTGCGCTACCGCTACGAATTCGCGCCGTTGTCGTATCTGTATCTCGCGTACGTGCGCGGCGGCTCGCTGTTCGATGCCGGCGCCGGCCCGTATTCGGTCGGCGACGAATTCCGCAGCGCGTTCGATCTGCGCGACAGCGAGCAATTGCTGGTGAAACTGTCGTACCGCTTCGAGATCTGAGTTCTCGGGCTTCGGGTCGGGAACCCGGCGGCGCGGTTCGTCTCGCCGGTCATTTGTCGAGCTTGATCACCACGCGACCGTTCTGGATCAGGGTGCCGGCGATCCGCCGCGAGCCGAGCGTGTCCAGCATGTCTCGATCGAGTCTGTAGACCGGTTCGCTGCGCGCGTAATCGCGCAGCCAGCCGTTGATGAGCTCCCGGCCGGTGGCGTTCATGCGGCTGCCGATCAGCGGCAGTTCCGCGGATTCCAGCTCGGGTTCTTCCAGATACAGCGTATTGCTGGCCACGTCGTAGCGCAGGCCGCTGGTGACCGCGATATGCCCGGCGGGCGTGTCGCTGCGCATGCCCAGGCCGTCGATGCCGACATCGAAATCCAGATGCAGGCGCGTGCTGTCCTGCGGGATCGCGACCTGGGGATTGCTCACGCTGAGCTTCAACAGGCCGCCGAGCTGATCGTATTGGCGCGGGTAGTGGCGGTCGAGATACGCCTGCAACTGCGGCGCGGTGAACGCGACCTGGTTGCCGAGCAGGGCAGAGGCGGTGTTCAGTGCGCCGCAGCCCGGCAGGAGCGCGATGGCGGCGACCGCAACGAGAATAGCGGCATTGAACAGGAAAGAGCGGCGACGCGTGATCGCCGTGGACATGGTCGTGGACATATCGGTCATGGTGGGCTCGTGGGCGTTGGTCGCAGCTTAGGCGACGGGCATGAACTGCCGGTGATCTCTTGTCGGGTATCGGTCGCGGCCGATTCGCTCATCCGTCTCCGGGTGCGTGCTTGCGCTGGGCGGTGTAGCGCCACCAGGGCTGCGCCGGTCCGCCGTTCATGAAGTCGATGGTGGCGAGGAAGACATCGATCACGCAGGGGTCGTGGCGGACGCCGGTCGTCGTGCAGAGGCGCCGGTACAACGCGTAGGCGTCGCAGCGCGCCAGTTCGGCGGGCGTGCGCAGGCCAAGCGTCGCGAAATCGCCGGCGGTGGCGGGACCGACGTTCGGAATGTCGGTGAAACGGCGGACTTCGGAGGCGCAGGTCGCTTTGGCCATGGTGGGAAATTCCGATGCGGCGCAGAACCGCGGGGACGGAAACGAAAAAGCCGGATTCCCTGGGGAAATCCGGCTTTCGCGTGTCGTCACGGGCGAACCCGCAACAATGGCAACGGCTGATAAGGATCAGGCCGTGGCGGCATCCTTGAGCTTCTTCATCGGACGGACCTTGACCTTCACGGTGGCCGGCTTGGCGGCGAAGGTGGTTTCCTGACCGGTGAACGGGTTGATGCCCTTGCGCTTCGGCTTGGCGGCCACGCTGACGGAGGTGATCTTCAGCACGCCCGGCAACACGAACGTGCCGGCGCCCTTCTTGGCGATCGATGCATGGATGGCGCCTTCCAGCGTTGCCAGCACGGCGCGCACGTCCTTGGCGGCGATTTCGGTGGCGGCGGCGATGTGCGCGACCAGCGCGGACTTGCTCATTACTTCTTTGATCGGCTTCGGCGCGGCCGGCTTGGCAGCGGCCTTCTTCGCGGCGACTTTCTTTTTCGTTGCCATGAGAATTTGTTTTCCTCGTCGGATGGTTGAACTGTGTCTGGGCCGGTACGAGCCGGCATGCGCACTGTAGGCCAAGGTCGTGCTGTCGCCAAGCCCCCGGAAGGCTTTTTTAAGGCTTTTTTCCGCTGATTTACGACGAAGGACGGCGTATTCGTCGATATCGGGCCGAAATACGCTCGCAAGTGCTTCCAGGAAGCGAAAAAACGGCATTCGGCGCGCGCAGCGGACAACGTGCGCAATGCATGGCGAATCTTCAGCGACGGGCGCATCCGATCGGTCGCAATCGCGACAGGGCCGCCGCGGGGGACCATTCCGGGCCGGTTTTTCCGAGCTTTCCGGCGACGTGCGCATAACGTTGCTCGAAGCGTTCCCGGCGACAGATCGGGTCGTACCCGCTCGGACCTTTCAACAGAGCGATCAGCGCAAGACTTTCCTGCGGCCGCAGTCCTGCGGCAGGCACGCCGAAATAGGACTCTGCTGCCGATTCGATACCGGTCACGTCCTTCCGGAACCCGCTTTCGGCCAGGATCGTGTTCACGGCCTCGTCGCGCGTCCACTGACGGCTGACGTTCACCGCCAGCGCGATGCTGGCGACATGATGCTCGCCCTGCGTGCGTGCACGACTGTGCTTGAACTGGGCGACCCGCGTCGCCCGGTGCAACAGGATTTCCTCCGGAGGCGGTCGTTCCGGAAATCGTCTCGTGGACACGAAAAAGTCGATCCAGAACGTCACCGGATCGAGCCTGCGCATGCTCGTCGCCCCGTCGGCTTCCACCGCGAGATACTGATCACGGATCGAATCCGGCGCGCGGTAGGACGATGCCGGGATGTCATCGGGAACGAAGCGCGCGCCTCATGCGTAGATCCCGAAGCACAGTGCGACGCCGGTCGCCATCAGCGCGATGAGGACGACCAGCGCCCGCTGCAGCCAACGCAGGCTCGTACTCATGTCACATCCGCCGTTTCCAAGAAGCATCGAGTGTCGCCCTGCACCTGTGCAGAGGGCAATCGGCGACGCGTGTCGCCCGTGCATCTGCAGCGGCGTCGCGCTACTGGCCGTCTCCGTTCGCCAGCACGTTGGCGGCAGCGCCGACGATCAGCGGGTCGGCGGCGTGCACGACGCGCGCGTCCTTGCCCGGATAGGGCAGGGTCGAGAGGAAATGGCGCATGCAGTTCAGGCGCGCGCGTTTCTTGTCGTCCGACTTGACCACCAGCCACGGCGAATCGGCGGTGTCGGTATGGAAGAACATGGTGTTCTTGGCTTCGGTGTAGTCGGGCCATTTGTCGAGCGACTGCAGGTCGATCGGCGACAGTTTCCAGTGTTTCAGCGGGTCGTTCCTGCGCGAGTTGAAGCGCCGCAGCTGCTCCTCACGGCTTACCGAGAACCAGAATTTGTAGACGCGGATGCCGCTGCGGACCAGCATGCGTTCGAATTCCGGCGTTTCGCGCAGGAATTCGAGGTGTTCGGCGGCCGTGCAGAAACCCATCACCTGTTCGACGCCGGCGCGGTTGTACCAGCTGCGGTCGAAGAACACGATTTCGCCCGCCGTGGGCAGATGTTCGATATAGCGCTGGAAATACCACTGGCCGCGCTCCTGCTCGTTGGGTTTCTGCAGGGCGACCACGCGCGCGCCGCGCGGGTTGAGGTGTTCGGTGAAGCGTTTGATGGCGCCGCCCTTGCCTGCGGCATCGCGGCCCTCGAACAGCACCACGACGCGCTGGCCGGTGTCCTTCACCCAGCTCTGCACCTTCAGCAGTTCGATCTGCAGTTTCTTTTTCTCGGTCTCGTACTGGCGGCGGCGCAGGCGGGTGCGATACGGATAACCGGCCGGCAGCGGCGCGCTGCTGCTGTCTTCGTCGGTCAGCGGCATCGCTTCCATCCGCTGCGCGGCTTCTTCCGACAGCCCCGGTTCGAGGACATGCGCCGGGTCATGCCGCAAATCCTGCCCCAGGCCATGTTCCAAGCCATGTGCTGGGCCATGTTCCCGCCGCGAGGACGCCAACGGCTGTTCCGTGACAGGCGCCGTACGATCCGCACCCTTGTCGTTCGCTGCGCTTGTGGTGAGGGCCTTCGCCGCCGTTCCCTTGGGTGTTTTTCCCGGGGCGGACGCGTCGGCAGCGGTGGCCGCGCGTTTGCGTCGCGGCGTCTGCGGCGTCTTGGGACGGGAAGGCGGCGTTTTGCGCGAACGCGGAACGGGCATGACGGGCTCCTGGGGGCGTGGGTGATGGCCGGCGACCGCTGCTGATGCGGTTGCCGGCTCCATCGTCCGCCGGGTGCCCGACAGGCGCTTGAGTTGGGTCAATTTCGCCCGCCGGAACGGGCGGGCGCGGTGCTTCAGGCCGCTTCGTACGCGCCGTAACCGCGCAGACGCTTGTAGCGGCGGTCCAGCAGTGCTTCGATGGGCTGTTGTTCCAGCGCGTCGAGTTCGTTGATCAGCACCGCTTTGAGGCGCTTGGCCATCTGCACCGGATTTCGGTGCGCGCCGCCGGTGGGTTCGCGCACGATCTTGTCGATCAGGCCCAACTCGTGCAGGCGCTTGGCGGTGATCGCCATGGCCTGCGCGGCTTCCTGCTTCTTGTCGGCGGTTTTCCACAGGATCGAGGCGCAGCCTTCCGGCGAAATCACCGAATAGGTGCTGTATTCCAGCATCAGGGTGCGGTCGCCGACGCCGATCGCCAGGGCGCCGCCGGAGCCGCCTTCGCCGATCACGGTGCAGACGATCGGCACCTTCAGTTCGGCCATTTCGATCAGGTTGCGGGCGATGGCTTCGGACTGGCCGCGCTCTTCGGCGTCGATGCCCGGCCAGGCGCCGGCGGTGTCGATGAAGGTCAGCACCGGCAGACGGAAGCGTTCGGCCATCTTCATCAGCCGCAGCGCCTTGCGGTAGCCCTCGGGCTTGGGCATGCCGAAATTGCGGCGGACCTTGGCCTTGGTATCGCGGCCCTTTTCGTGGCCGATCAGCATCACGCTGCGTCCGCCGATGCGGGCCAGGCCGCCGACGATGGCGCTGTCGTTGGCGAAGGCGCGGTCGCCGGCCAGTTCCTGGAACTGGTCGCAGATCACCCGCAGGTAATCGAGGGTGTAGGGCCGCGCCGGATGGCGGGCCAACTGCGACACCTGCCAAGCGGTCAGGTCGCGGAAGGTCTGCGCGGTGCGCAGTCGCATCTTGGTTTCCAGCGCGCGGATTTCGGCGTCGATGTTGACCGCGGGTCCGGTGCTGGCCTGGCGCAGCTCGCGGATCTTGGTTTCGAGGTCGGCGATGGGTTGTTCGAAATCGAGGTAATTGGGGTTCATGCGACGAGGGCGATCCGTGGCCGGAAAGGCGGCCAGTCTAGCCGACGCAGGTGCCGAACCGCCGTACTGCAGCGTATGCAAAGGGGCTGCGCGACGATGCGATCGGGCATGTTGTCATTCCGGATGGATGTGAGGCCGGACGGCCTCGAACGCCGCCTTTTGCGGTTACAGCCAGGGCTTGGTCATCGCGACCTTGACGGTGCGCACGCCGGGCATGGCGCGCAGGGCGCCGGGCAGATCGGCTTCCACGCGCACGGATTGGCCGCCGTTGATATCCAGCGTACCGGCAGTGCCCTGCGGCAGCAGCAGGTCGTAGCGCAGCGGCGTGTGCCCGGGGCGGTGCTGGGCCAGCAATTCCTCCAGGCTGCGCATCAGCCCGGGCTGGCGCAGGTCCAGGCGCATCGACAGACGCTGCGCCTGCTGGGCGCAGATCAGGCGGTAGTCCCAGCAGCGTTTCGCGCGCAGCGAGAAGCCGCCGCTGAATTCGTCCTCGCGCAGGCCGCCTTCGACCACCAGGATGCGGTCGCGGGTCAGGAGTTGCTGATATTCGAAGAAGGCGTCGGCGAAGAAGGCGCATTCGATCCGGCCGCGGCCGTCTTCCAGATGCACGAAGGCCTGCGAGTCGCCGCGCTTGCGCATGCTCACGACCTGTCCGGCCAGAATGACCACCGCTTCGGCGCGCCACTGGCGGCGGCCGTCGTCTTCGCCGCCTGCGCGCGCGCGCGACGGCGGCGTGTTGCTTTCGTAGAGCTGATCCAGCCTGCCCAGATCGGTGCCGACCAGCGCCTGCAGCTCTTCGCGATACGGGTCCAGCGGGTGCCCACTGAGATAGTGGCCGAGGGTTTCGCGTTCGCCGGCGAGTTTCTGCGACAGCGACCAGTCGGGTTCTTCGGGCAGTTCGATCTTCAGTTCGGGAGCGCTCTGCGCCGGGCCGCCGAACAGCGAGACCTGGCCGGCATCGCGCTCGCGGGCGAGCTGGTCGGTGGCTTTCAGCACCTCGGGCAATTGCTTGAGCAGCGACGGGCGATTGCTGCCCAGTGCGTCCAGCGCGCCGGCCTGGATCAGGGCTTCCAGCGTGCGTTTGTTGAGCTTGCTGCTGTCCACGCGTTTGCAGAAATCGAGCAGATCGGCGTAGCGGCCGCCGTTGTGGCATTCCTCGGCGATGGCGTCGCAGGCGCCGCGGCCGATGCCCTTCACCGCGCCCAGACCGTAGCGGATGGTCTTGTCGTCCATCGCCTCGAACATATAGCCCGACGCATTCACGTCCGGCGGCATCACCATCAGGCCGATGGTGCGCGCTTCGTCGAGGAAGCTCACCACCTTGTCGGTGTTGTCCATGTCCGACGACAGCACCGCGGCCATGAATTCGGCCGGGTAATGCACTTTCAGCCACGCGGTCTGGTAGGCGACCAGCGCGTACGCGGCCGAGTGCGACTTGTTGAAGCCGTACTCGGCGAATTTCTCCATCAGGTCGAAGATCTGGCTCGCGATCTTCGGATCGACGCCGCGTTCGGCCGAGCCGGCCTCGAACTTGGCGCGTTCCTTGGCCATTTCCTCGGCTTTCTTCTTGCCCATCGCGCGCCGCAGCAGGTCGGCGCCGCCCAGCGAATAGCCGGCCAGCACCTGCGCGATCTGCATCACCTGTTCCTGATACACGATCACGCCATAGGTCGGCTTCAGCACCGGCTCCAGCGCCGGGTGCGGATAACTCACCTCGGTGCGGCCGTGCTTGCGGTCCACCCATTCGCGATCCATCCCCGATCCCAGCGGGCCGGGGCGGAACAGCGCGGCGAGCGCGATGATGTCTTCGAAGGTGTCTGGCTTGGCGCGTTTCAGCAATTCGCGCATGCCGCGCGATTCGAACTGGAACACCGCGACCGTGTCGCCGCGCGCGAACAGTTCGTAACTGGCCTTGTCGTTGAGCGGCAGCGCGCCGATGTCCAGCGGTTCCTCGCCGGCGCGCGCGCGGCGCAGGTTGATCGCCTTCACCGCCCAGTCGATGATCGTCAGCGTGCGCAGGCCGAGGAAGTCGAACTTCACCAGACCGATCGTTTCGACGTCGTCCTTGTCGAACTGGGTCACCGGGTTCTTGCCGCCGCCCTGACCGTCGTGTTCCGCGAACAGCGGGCAGAAGTCCGACAGCGGTTCGGGCGCGATCACCACGCCGCCGGCGTGCTTGCCGGCGTTGCGGGTCAGGTCTTCGAGCTGCAGCGCGAGGTCGATCAGCTCGCGGAAATCCTCTTCGCTGTTGTAGCGTTCGACGAATTCGCCGATCGCGCGTTCGGGGTCTTTTTTCGCGCGCTCGCTGCGGCCCAGCACGTCTTCCAGCGACAGTGGATCGGCCGGCTGCAGCGGGATGAGCTTGGCGATGCCGTCGACGAAACCGTAGGGATACCCGAGGATGCGGCCGGCGTCGCGCACCACCGCCTTCGCCGACATCGTGCCGTAGGTGATGATCTGGCTGACGCGGTCGCGGCCGTACTTCGCGGCGACGTAATCGATCACCTCGTCGCGGCGGTCCATGCAGAAGTCGATGTCGAAGTCGGGCATCGACACGCGTTCGGGGTTGAGGAAGCGCTCGAATAGCAGGTCGTAGGGCAGCGGGTCCAGATCGGTGATGCCCAGCGCCCACGCGACCAGCGAGCCGGCGCCGGAACCGCGGCCCGGGCCGACCGGGATGCCGTGCTGCTTCGCCCAATTGATGAAATCGGCCACGATCAGGAAGTAGCCGGGGAAGCCCATCTTCACGATCACGCCCAGCTCGATGTCCAGGCGTTCGTTGTAGCTGGCGCGGTCGTGGCCCTGCGCCATCGGGTACTTCTGCAGGCGCTTTTCCAGTCCGTCGTGCGCTTCGCTGCGGATCCAGCTGTCGAGGGTGTGATCGCTGGGCACCGGAAACGCCGGCAGGTAGTACTTGCCCAGCGAGAGTTCGAGATTGCAGCGCGTGGCCAGATCGACCGCATTGTCGATCGCGTCCGGCGCATCGGCCGCGAACAGCGCGGTCATCTCCTCGCTGGTCTTCAGGTACTGCTGCGCGGTGTAGTCGCGCGGTCGCTTGGGATCGTCGAGCACGCGCCCGGACGAGATGCAGACGCGCGCCTCGTGCGCCTCGAAGCCGTCGGCGTCGAGGAAGCGCACGTCGTTGCTGGCGACCACCGGCAGGCTGCGCTCGACCGCGGCGTGCAGGGCGAAGGCGTTGAACGGCGCTTCGGCCTCGAACCCGCAGCGGGTGAGTTCCAGATGGATGCGGTCGTCGAAATGCCGCTGCCAGTCGGCCAGTGACTGCATCGCGAGATCGGGACGGTTGCCGGCGAGCAACTGCCCGGCCTGGCTGTGGCGGCCGGCGAGGGCGAACAGGCCACTGTTGGCTTCCTGCAGCCACTGTGGGCGCACCACCACGCCGTCGTGGCGCTGGCCTTCCATCCAGGCGCGGCTGAGCAGCCGGGACAGCGACAGGTAGCCGCCGCGGTCGCGGCAGAGCAGGGTGAGCTTCCAGGGCGGCTCGTCGCCCTCGGCGACGCTGATGTCGGCGCCGGCGATGGGCTTGATGCCCGCGCCCTCGCAGGCCTTGTAGAACTTGACCAGCGCGAAGAGGTTGTTGCGGTCTGTCATCGCCACCGCCGGCTGCCCCTGCGCCACGCTGCGGCCGACGAGTTCCGGGATGCGGATCGTCGAATCGGCGAGCGAATACTCGCTGTGCAGGTGGAGATGGACGAAGCGGGAGGACATCGGAGGACCGCGGATCACAGCCCC
Organism: Thermomonas sp.; assembly: GCA_020692565.1. GTDB lineage: Bacteria > Pseudomonadota > Gammaproteobacteria > Xanthomonadales > Xanthomonadaceae > Lysobacter_I. The sequence goes on along the minus strand of JAIMKJ010000037.1, from coordinate 6,917 downwards.
GCAGGTTAGGTCGGGAGGGACGTTCCGGCAAGGCTTGACGGCGCGGTATTCCGGGGCTTCGCGGAGGGTCTCCCACGTCGGGATGTTCGGGGTCCGGGATAATGGCCGGCTTTCCCGCCCGCTTCGCCCGCACGCCATGCCTTCATTGACCGGAATCTGCCGTTTCGCTCCGCCGCTCGATGCCGGCGGCGGGCGCGTGCGTCGCGACGGCAGCACGACCGAGTGGTGGCTGATCCTGCAGTGCGAGCCCGATGTCGGCCGCTACCTGCGTCGACTCTACGCGCTGGACGTGCGCCAGACCCGCCAGCTGAGCGACCCGCTGTGGGGGCCGCACGTGTCGATCGTGCAGAACGAGGTGCCGCTGGATCTCACGCACTGGCGGGCTTTGGAAGGGCAGCCGATGACGTTCGACTACCTGCATCCGCCGCAGGAGTTCGGTGAGTACGTGTTCTATCCGGTGGCGTGCGCCGAAGCGCTGGCGTACCGCGAGGCGCTGGGACTGCCGCGCGAACCGCGCTGGCCGCTGCATCTGACCTTCGGCAACCGCAAGGCGGCACGCTGAGGTTCGACGGAATGCGGTTCCGGTATGGAAAAACCGCGAGGGAGCCGCAGCTTCCTCGCGGCCGAGGCTCAGAGAATGATCGGGCCGCCGCGGCAGAGCGTGCTTGGCGAGACCCGTGACGTCGAACCCGAAGCGTTGGTGATCGTCACCGTGACGGTGAAGGTGGTGCCCATGCTGCAGCGGCCGTAGAAATCGCTGTGGCCGGAGTCGTTGATCGTGATGCCGCGACCCGACCACGACACCGTGACCGGGCTGTCGGAGGTGTAATCGACGAAGCAGTAGAAACGCCCGCCGCCGTTGTCGAGCGGGCAGGCGAACGTGGTGATGGCGGGCGGCGCGGCCTGGGCCGGGGACGGCGTCATCAGGCCGGCGGACAGGGTGGCTGCGAGTGCGAGGCCGAGAGCGGCGGTGCGGGTCGACAAAGATTGCATGTTCATCTCCTTATGGATGCGTGCGCTGGGGCGTGCGACTCCGCTGCCGGAGGCATCGGGCATCGCAGTCTGCAGCGGCGCGTGCGTCCGGCACCCGGCGGGTGGACGCTACGTGTCGCCCCGGAATCCACTGCCTGGATCGATGGTATCAACCGTGTGCGGCGTGCAGGCGGGGCATCTATGCGTTGGGTGCCCGCCATCACGCGGTGCGCCGACGGATGGGCGTTCAGGTCGTTCCGCAGGCGGGGCGGGCGGTAGCGGCGGCCGAAAGCATCGCATCGCGCACCGGGGCATAGCTGCGGCGATGTTCCGGGCACGGCCCGTATGCCGCCAGCGCCGCGCGATGCGCCGGGCTGGGATAGCCCTTGTGGCGGTCGAAGCCGTATTGCGGGTAGCGCAGATGCAGTTCGAGCATGCGCCGGTCGCGCGCGACTTTCGCCAGGATCGACGCGGCCATGATCGCCGGTTCGATCGCGTCGCCGCCGATGATCGCCTCGGCCGCGCAGGGCAGGCCGGTCGGCAGGCGGTTGCCGTCGATGCGCGCGCAGTCGGCGGTCGGCGACAGGCCCGTCAGCGCGCGGCGCATGCCGGTGAGCGTGGCCTGCAGAATGTTCAACGTATCGATTTCGTCGGCTTCGACGAATTCGATCCGCCACGCCAGCGCGCGTTCGACGATCAGCGGATACAGCGCCTCGCGCCGGGCTTCGGTGAGTTTCTTGGAATCGTTCAGGCCGTCGATCGGGCGTTCCGGATCGAGGATGACCGCCGCCACCGATACCGGGCCGGCCAACGGGCCGCGGCCGGCTTCATCGACGCCGGCGATGCGCAGCGCCCGCGTGCGCGCGATGACGGCGAGAGGATCCTCGAACAGACCGCCGCCACGGTCGCCGGTTGGCGCGCGACGACCTTTCACTGCGCGATCAATTCGGCGACGGCGTCCGCGGCGCGCGCCGATGCGTCGCAACGCAGTTGCTTATGCAGCGCGATGAACTGCGGCAGCAACGCTTCCACGGTCTGCGGCTGGCCGAACCAGCGCAGGCAGGCGGCGGCGAGTTTTTCCGGCACGCAGTCGTGCTGCAGCAGTTCGGGGATCAGCGGCGCGTCGGCCAGTACGTTCGGCAGGCTGACATAGCGGCTTTTCAGCAGGCCCAGGCGGGTGACGATGCGATAGGTCGTCGGCGAAATGCGGTGACCGACCACCATCGGTCGTTTGCACAGCATGCCCTCCAGCGCGGCGGTGCCGGAGGCAAGCAGCACCGCGTCGCTGGCGATCATCGCGCGCTGCGCGTTGCCGTCCAGCACGCGCACGCGCGCGGCCAGTGCCGGCTGTGCCCGCAACTGGTCGCGGATCGCGGCGTCGCACTGCGCGTTGGCCGCGGGCAGCAGGATCTGCAGTGTCGGGATGCTCTGCGCGACCAAGGCTGCGGTATCGAGGAACACCGGCAGCATCTTCGCGATTTCGCCCAGCCGGCTGCCCGGCAACATCGCCAGCACCGGCGCGTGTCCGACGATCGCCAGCGCCTCGCGAGCGGCCTGGCGGTCGGGTTCCATCGGGATGGCGTCGGCGAGCGGATGGCCGACGAAGCGCGCGTCCACCGCATGCTTCGCGTAGATCGGCGGTTCCATCGGGAACAGGCACAGCACCAGGTCGGCGCTGTCGCCGATCTTCGCCGCGCGTTCCTCGCGCCAGGCCCATACCGATGGACTGACGTAATGCACGGTGCGGATGCCGCGACGCTTGAGCCACTTCTCCACACCGAGGTTGAAGTCGGGCGCGTCGATGCCGATGAACACGTCGGGCTTCCAGGCGAGCAGCCGCTTGCGCAGCCGACTGCGCAGGCGCAGCAGCCGCGGCAGGTGCGCCAGCACCTCGGCCAGGCCCATCACCGCGAGTTCCTGGCTGTCGTGCCAGGCGTCGAGACCGGCGGCGCGCATGCCCGGCCCGCCGATGCCGGCGAACTCGGCGTCGGGAAAGCGCAGACGCAATTCCGCGATCAGGCCCGCACCGAGCTGATCGCCGGAGGCTTCACCCGCGACGAGTGCGATCCGCACGGCTAGGGCCCTAGCGCAACAGCGGACGTTCGCCGCGTTCGATGAAATCGAGGAAAGCGCGCACGTCGGCGCTGCCTTCGGCCAGCGCGGCAAGCTGCTGCTTGGCATCGGCGAGATTCGCACCGGACATATACAGCGCGCGGTAGGCGCGTTTGATCGCAGCGACGCGCTCGGGCTCGAAGCCCCGGCGTTTGAGACCTTCGCTGTTGATGCCGCGCGGGCGACCATAGTCTTCCTGCGCGATCATCAGGTACGGCGGCACGTCGCCGTTGACGAACGCGCCCATGCCGATGAATGCGTGCGCGCCGATCCGACAGAACTGATGCACACCGGCGAAACCGCTGAGGATCACGTGGTCGCCGACCTCGACGTGGCCGGCGAGCGTGGCGTTGTTCGAGAACACGCAGTGATCGCCCACGTTGCAGTCGTGGGCGACGTGGGTGTAGGCGAGGAACCAGTTGTGGCTGCCGATCCGGGTGACGCCGCCGCCGCTGCCGGTACCGCGGTTGATGCTGACGAATTCGCGGATGGTGTTGCCGTCGCCGATCACCAGTTCGGTGTGTTCGCCGGCGAACTTCTTGTCCTGCGGGTCGCCGCCGATCGCGGCGTGCCCGTGGATATGGTTGTCGCGGCCGATGCGGGTCGGGCCGTGGACGCTGCAGTGCGGGCCGATGCGGGTGCCGTCGCCGATCTCGACGCCCGGACCGATCGCGGTGAACGCGCCGATCCGGACGCCTTCGCCGATGATCGCGCCGGCATCGACATGCGCCAACGGATGGATCGCGGTCGCGCTCATGTCAGTCCTGCGCTTCGGCGCAGAGGAATTCGGCGCACGCCGCTTCCTTGCCGTCGACGCGGGCGATGCCGTCGTACTTGGCCATGTTGCGGATGCGGCGTTTGAGGGTGATGTCCAGTTCCAGACGGTCGCCGGGCACCACCATCTTGCTGAAGCGCGCGTTCTCGATCTTGACCAGATAGAACAGCTTGTTGTCGATGCGACCGCCGTTCCTGATCTGGTTGGTGAGCTGATACAGCACGCCGCCGGCCTGCGCCAGCGCTTCGATCACCAGCACGCCCGGCATCACCGGCTGCGTCGGGAAATGGCCCTGGAAAAACTCTTCGTTGATGGTGACGTTCTTGTAGGCCAGGATGCGATTGCCGGGGTCGAACTCCACCACGCGGTCGACCAGCAGGAACGGATAGCGATGCGGCAGCAGCTTCTGGATCTCGCTCGTGCAGAGCGGAAGCACCGGTTGATAGGCGGGCTGACAGCTGGATTCGGTCGACGTCATTGCGATTCCTTGTTGCGCCCGCCGACCTGGCGCGCCAGGGCGTCGAGCTGTTTGAAGCGAGCGGCGCTCTTGCGCCAGCTGCGGTTGTCCATCAGCGGCGTGCCCGACGAATATTCGCCCGGTTCGCGGATCGAGCTGGTCACCAGGCTCATGGCGGTGATCACCACGCGATCGCAGACTTCCAGATGACCAAGGATACCCGCACCGCCGCCGATCAGGCAGTAGCGACCGATGGTGGCGCTGCCGGCCACGGCCGAACAGCCGGCCATCGCGGTGTGCGCGCCGATGCGCGCGTTGTGGCCGATCTGGATCTGGTTGTCCAGGCGCACGTCTTCTTCGAGCGTGGTGTCGTCCAGCGCGCCGCGGTCGATGGTGGTGTTGGCGCCGATTTCGCAGTCGTCGCCGACCACCACGCCACCGAGCTGCGGCAGCTTGAGCCAGCGGCCATGCTCCATCGCCAGCCCGAAACCGTCGGCGCCGAGCACCGCGCCGGGATGGATCAGCACGCGTTGGCCCAGGCGCACGCGGCGCACCAGGGTGACGCGCGCGCTCAGTTCGCTGCCGGCGCCGATGACGCAGTCTTCGCCGATGATGCAACCGGGGCCGACGACCGCGCCGGCGTCCACGCGCGTGCGCGGGCCGATGCTGACGAAAGGCCCGATGCTGGCGTCGGCCGAAACCTCAGCCGCAGCGTCGACGACAGCGCTGGGATGGATGCCCGCGACCGTGGCCGGGCGATGGTCGAATAGGGCCGCGATCTTCGCGAACGCGGCGTAGGGATCCTTCGCGATCAGCGCGTCGCCGGCGTAACCCTCGGCGTCTTCCGCGCGCATCACCACCAGGCCCGCGCCGCTGCCGATGAGCTGGCTGCGGTAGCGCGGGTTGGCGAGGAATGCGAGTTGGCTGGCGCCGGCCCGCGCGAGCGTGGCGACGCCGTCGATGCGGCGCGCGCCGTCGCCCTGCAGGCTCAGGCCGAAACGTTCGGCCAGCGCGGCCGCGGTGTGGTCGGAAGTCTGCATCCGCGGACGTTCTGGGCGCGTCGGTGCGGCGCGATCAGAACGCGCCGCCGAAGGTGAACTGCAGGCGTTCCAGATCGTCGGTCTCTTCGGTACGCAGCGGGAACGCGTAGCTGATCGAGATCGGGCCGACCGGCGCGCGCCACAGCAGCGATATGCCGGTGGAAGCGCGCAGCTCGCCGGCATCGAAGCTGTCGATGTCCTTGAAGACGTTGCCGACGTCGAGGAAGGCCGAGACCCGCGCCGAAGGCGTGTCGAGCAGGGTCGGGAAATACATTTCCAGCGAACCCACCGTCTTCACCGCGCCGCCGATCGGCTGGCGGAAGGTGCTGCCGGCCGAGAAGTCGACCGGGCCGAGGGTGTTGTCGCGGAAACCGCGCACCGTGCGCACGCCGCCGGCGTAGAAGTTCTCGAAGAACGGCAGGCCGGTGCCGACCACCACGCGGTCCAGCGTGGAGCCCGGGGCGCAGTCGGCATCGCTGTACTCCTTGCGCGGGATCGGCGGCTGGCCGCCTTCCGAACGGCACATCACCCGAATGCTGTCGCTGCCGTAGCTGTCGCCGTAGCCCAGCTGGAGGCGGGTGTTGAGCACCAGTGCGCGATTGATCGGCCAGTACTTCGAGTACTCGTAGTTGAGTTTGAAGTATTCGGCGGTGGAACCCGGCAGGGTGATTTCCGCCGACAGGCGCTGGTAGGTGCCGTTGGTCGGGGTGAAGAAGTCGTTGCGGGTGTCGCGCGCCCAGCCCAGCTCCGCGCGCCATGAGTGGAACGTGCTCTTGCCGAAGGAATCGATGTAATCGACGATGCTGACCGGCGACGAGCCCGGGAACGCGAGGATCTGGTTGCGGTCGATGCCGAATACCAGCGAGATGCTGTCGTTTTCGGTCAGCGGCAGGCCGAACACGGCCTGGGCGGCGGCGCTGGTGCTGGAATACTGGGCGGTGTTGAAGTCGGAGTTGTCGAACTCGCGCCACCACATGTTGTAGCCCAGCGACACGCCGTCGTCGGTGAAATACGGGTTCAGGAACGAGAACGAATAGCGCTGCTGATAGACGTTGCGCTGCACTTCCACGCTGATCTGGTTGCCGGTGCCGAGGAAATTGTTCTGCGACAGCTGCAACGTGGTGGTGAGGCCGGCGAGCTGCGAATAGCCGAAGCCGAAGGTGAAGCTGCCCGAGGTGGTCTCCTTGACGTTGAAGACCACGTCGACCTGATCGTTGCTGCCCGCCACCGGCGCGGTCTCGACTTCGACCGATCCGCTTTCGAAAAAGCCCAGGCGCTGCAGGCGGACCTTGGAGCGGTCGATCGCGGCCTGCGAGAACCAGGCGCCTTCGAATTGGCGCATTTCGCGGCGCAGCACCTCATCGGTGGTGCGGGTATTGCCCTTGAAGCGGATCTGGCGGACGGTCACGCGCGGACCGGGCACGACCTGCAGCTTGATGGCGACGGTGCGCTTCTCGCGGTCGATGTCCGGGACCGGATTGACCTCGGCGAAGGCGTAGCCGATGTTGCCGAGCGCGGCGATGATCGAGTCGGACGACAGTTCGAGGAAGGTGCGCGAGAA
>JAIMKJ010000077.1 GCA_020692565.1 Thermomonas sp. | reverse complement strand
GCGCCACGGGCGCGCATCGCGGTGAACGCGGCATGGCCCTGGGTGTCGAGGAAACTGATCACGCCCTTCGGCGTTTCGACGTGATACGCGCCGATGTGCTGGGTGATGCCGCCAGCTTCGCCCGCGGCGACCTTGGCACGACGGATATAGTCGAGCAGCGAGGTCTTGCCGTGATCGACGTGACCCATGATCGTGACCACCGGCGGACGCGCGTGCTTCTCGCCCTGCTGGTCTTCGATATGCGCCAGCAGCTCGATTTCGGCGTCGCCGCTGTCGGCGCGAACCGGCTTGTGGCCGAGTTCTTCGACCACCAGCGCCGCGGTATCGTGATCGATGGTCTGGGTGATGGTGGCCATCACGCCCATCTTGAAGAGCGCCTTGACCACATCGCCGCCCTTGAGCGCGAGCTTCTGGGCGAGGTCGGAAACGGTGATCGCATCGCCGATCGCGACTTCGCGGACCACTTTTTCGGTCGGACGGGTGAAGCCGTGCTGTCCGCCGCCGCTGCGGCTCTGTTCGAGCTGGCGCTTGGCCTTGGGCTTGGATCGCGCGGTCGAGCGACGCTCGCGTTCGGTGGGGCTCAGATGCAACTGGCCGGCGAAGCGCGCGGTGCTGTCGTCGTCTTCGACTTCGGCCACCATCACGTGCGAGCCGCGGTTGGGCTTGTTCTTGTGCGCGTTGCGGTCGTCGACGCGCGCCGGTTCGGTGCGAACGGGCTTCGGATGGCCGTGGCCGTGACCGCCGGTCTTCGCCGGACGTGCAGCAGCCGTCTCTGTGCCCGTTTCAGCGCTACCGGACGCGGCTGCGGCAGCCGCAGCGGCCTCCGCGGCCGCGCGGGCGACCGCTTCCTCGGCGGCGCGCTTGCGCTCGGCGATTTCCTCGGCGCGCTTGCGGTCGTCCTCGGCGAGACGCTGCTGCTCGTCGAGATTGCGCTGGCGCGACTCTTCGAGCTTGCGCAGGATGTCGGCGCGTTCGTCGCCACCGCCCTGCGCCGTGCCGTCCTGCTTGACCAGGGTCACTTTCTTGCGCACCACCACATCGACGGTCTGGCGGTTCTTGCCGCCACCGACGGTGATTTCCTGCTTGCGGTTGCGATTGAGCGTGATCTTCTTCGGCGCGACCGGATCTTCGGCCGCGGCTTCGTTCTTGCCGTGCGACCGTTTCAGGAAGCCGAGCAGCTTCAGCTTTTCGGCGCTGGTCACGGTCTGGTCGGGGCCGCTGAAGGTCATGCCGGCCTCGGCCAGCTGTTTCAGCAACTTTTCGACCGGTGTGTTCACCAGTTCGGCCAGTGTGCGGATGGTGGTTTGCTGCGACATTCGGTATCCGTATCCTGAATTGCGGGCCGGGGTTCAAGCCGGTCCCACACGGGAAAATTGCGACGGTTCGGCGGGGATTCTAATCCCGTCGGGGCTCAGCCTTCGCGTTCGAGACGGGCGATTTCTTCGGCGCGTGCAGCCAGGATGAGCGTCGCTGCGCGCGCTTCGTCCAGACCGTCGATGCCGAATTCAGCCACTTCGTCCGCACCCAGCTCGCCGAGATCCTCGACGTTGCGGACGCCGTGCCCAGCGAGGGCGTAGGCGGTCTCGCTGTCCATGCCTTCCAGCGCCAGCAGGTCGTCGGCCGGCTGGTGTTCGTCCAACTCCTCCTCCACCGCCAAAGCGTCGTTCAGCAGGGCGTCGCGGGCGCGGGAGCGCAGTTCCTCGACGATATCCTCGTCGAACCCTTCCACCGCCAGCAGTTCGCCGACCGGCACATAGGCGATTTCCTCGACCGTGCTGAAACCTTCGGCCACAAGAATACCGGCGATTTCCTCGTCGACTTCGAGTTTTTCCATGAACAGGTGACGGGCGGTGGTCTGCTCGGCCTCGCTCTTGGCCTGGACCTGGTCGGCGGTCATCACGTTCAGCTGCCAACCGGTGAGGCGGCTGGCGAGGCGCACGTTCTGGCCGCCCTTGCCGATGGCCTGGGCCAGGCGCTCTTCGGCGACCGCCAGATCCATCGAGTGTTTGTCTTCGTCGACGATGATCGACTGCACTTCGGCCGGCGCCATCGCGTTGATCACGAACTGGGCGGGATTGTCCGACCACAGCACGATGTCGACGCGCTCGCCGTTCAGCTCGTTCGACACCGCCTGCACGCGCGAACCGCGCATGCCGATGCAGGCGCCGATCGGATCGGTGCGGGTGTCGTAGGCGATGACGGCGATCTTGGCGCGGTCGCCCGGATCGCGGGCGCAGGCCTTGATCTCGACAAGGCCCTGGCCCACTTCCGGCACTTCGAGCTTGAACAGCTCCATCATGAATTCGGGCGCGGCGCGGCTGATGAACAACTGCGGGCCGCGGGGCTCGCTGCGCACGTCGAACAGATAGCCGCGGACGCGGTCGCCGGCGCGCACGACGTCGCGCGGGATCGCCTTGTCCTTCGGAATGAACGCCTCGGCGTTGCCGCCGAGATCGACGTACACGTTGCCGCGTTCCACCCGCTTCACCACACCGGTCACCAGCTCGCCGACGCGGTCTTTCCACGCATCCACGACCTGATTGCGCTCGGCTTCGCGCACGCGCTGCACGATCACCTGCTTCGCGGCCTGGGCGGCGATGCGGCCGAACTCGGGGTTTTCGATCTGCTCTTCGATGTAATCGCCGATCTCGACGCCTTCGACTTCGTCGATGGCGTCCATCATCCTGGTCTGGCGGTCCGGCGATTCCATCACCACGTCGTCGGCGACCACTTCCCAGCGACGGAAGGTCTCGTAGCTGCCGTCCTTCGGATTGATCGACACGCGGGTCAGCACGTCTTGTTCGTGAAAACGCTTCTTGGCCGCCGTCGCCAGCGCCGCCTCCAGGGCTTCGATGATGACCGACTCCGGCACGCCTTTTTCATTGGCGACCGCGTCGACGACAAGCAGGAGTTCCTTACTCATTCTGTTACGCCTCTGGAAACTTTTAAGTGCGTTGTTTTCAAGTGCGCGGTTTCAAGCGCGCGTATCTTTTCGGTCGAAGACCGCGTTGCCGCGATTCCGGCGTGCCCCGGGGCCTCGCCGCCGCCCCGATACACGGGAAGGCCGATATTCGTTCAACTCTTCGCAGGCCGCTTGCCCGATGGCCTGCCTGCCGGCTTTCCGGCAGGCTTCTTGCCCGGTTTCGTCGGAACGAAACCCAGCGCCACCCAGTCAGGGACCAGCCGCGCCTTCTCGATGTTGTCGAAGGCGACCGACACCCGCTGCGGCTCCGGCTTGGCATCGATCTCCAGATCGATGCGCTCGCCTTCGACCGCCGTGATCCGGCCCTGCAGCCTGCGACGGCCATCCTGCGGCAGCTTCAGGCCGATCTTGGCCTGCTCGCCGAGGAAGCGCGCGAACTGTTCCGGCGCGAACAACGGACGATCCACACCCGGCGAGGACACTTCCAGCGTGTAGTTCCCGCTGATCGGATCCTCGACATCGAGCTGAGCCGACACTTCCCGGCTGACCGCTTCGCAGTCCTCGATCCCGACCATCCGCGGCGTTTCGCTGTCGCTGGCGACCTCATTCGGAGGAATGTCGATATACAGACGCAACGTCGCGCCACCCGGCGAGGGCAGATACTCGACGCCGAGCAGTTCCAGACCCAGAGCCTGCACGGTCGGCGACAACAGGTTCGAGATGTCGGTGGCCTTGTCCGCCATGAAATTCCCGGAAATGAAAAAGGGGCCTCGCGGGCCCCTTGTCCAATACCGCTGGATTTCGGCGTCGAAGCGCAGCTCATGCTTCGACCAAGCCCGACTTGACTGTTCTACAGGCAGCCCTGCCAAGGGCTGCAGAAGAACTCGAAAAGCTGGTAGCGGGGGCAGGATTTGAACCTGCGACCTTCGGGTTATGAGCCCGACGAGCTGCCAGACTGCTCCACCCCGCATCAGGAGCGGAATTATGACGGGCGACGCGAATAGTTGCAAGCAGGAAACAGAAGAATGACCGCAATCGACGGTCGGTGCGCGCACCGTTCAGGCGAACGCTTGCTGGCACCACGCCATGATCGGGCTCCAGGCGAGACCCAACACCAGCAGCGACAACGCGTTCACCGCGAACACCACGCGCAGGGCAAGATCCCCACGCTGCGCCATCGGTTCGCGGCCATCGGCGGATTCGGGTTCGTCGAAGTACATCGCACGGATGACGCGCAGGTAATAGAACGCACCGATCACCGCGAACACGATACCGACGATCACCAGCCAGATCTGGCCCCCTTCCCACGCCGCACGCAGCACCGCCAGTTTCGACCAGAAGCCGAGGAACGGCGGCACGCCGGCCAGCGACGCCATCACGCACAGCACCAGGCCGGCCATCCACGGGCTGCGGGCGTTCAGGCCCTTGAAATCCTCGATCCGGTCGGCCTCGAAACCACGGCGCGACAGCATCACGATGATGCCGAAGGCCGCCGCCGCCATCACCGCATAGCTGATGGCGTAGAACATGCCGGCCGCATAGCCGACCGCGCCGCCGCCGGCCAGGCCCATCAGCAGGAAGCCGACGTGCGAGATCGTCGAATACGCCAGCATGCGCTTGAGATTGGTCTGCGCCAGAGCGATGAGATTGCCGATCACCAGCGACAGCGCCGCGAGACCGGACAGCAGCGTGCGCCACTGCTCGTCGAGCGGGCCGAGTCCGCCTTCGAGCAGGCGGTAGGCCATCGCGAACGCGGCGAGCTTCGGCGCCGCGCCGATGAACAGGGTGATCGGCGTGGGCGCGCCGTGATAGACGTCCGGCAGCCACATGTGGAACGGCGCGGCACCGAACTTGAACGCGATGCCGGCGACCAGGAACACCATGCCGGTCAGCAGGATCGGCGCGACAGTAGCGGGCGTGGAACTGGCTGCGCTGTGGATGGCAGCGAGATCGAGGCTGCCGGTGGCGCCGTAGATGAGTGACATGCCGTACAGCAGCAGGCCCGAAGCCAGCGATCCGAGCACGAAATATTTCATCGCCGCTTCCGATGCCAGCGGATTGTCGCGATCGGCCGCGACCAGCGCATACGAGCACAGCGCCAGCATTTCGAGGCCGAGATAGACCATCACGAGGTTGCCGGCGGAGATCAGCAACATCATGCCGGCGACGGAAAACAACATCAGCACCGCGATCTCGGCTTTGTAGAGGCCGCGCTCGCGCAGGAACGTCCACGTGTACACGAGTGCGAACGCACTGACCACACAGGTCACCCACTTCAGCACATCGGCCATGTCGTCGCGGATGAACATGCCGTTGAGCACGGTGCCCTGCCCGCCCACGTCCATCGCGAGCATGCCCGCGACCACGATCAGCGTGACGATGCTCAGCACATGGACGACGACACGCTGGCGCTCGCTGATGAACAGATCGAGCATCAGCAGCGCGAAGGCTGCGCCCACGAGCACGAGCTCGGGCAGCAGCGGCATCAGATCGGCGGAGGTGACGCTGGTTGCAATCATGAGGGTCTCAGAGCTTGCTGATCGCCAGCTGGCTGGCGAGTTGGGCGATGGCGGGTTCCATCAAGTCGGTCAAAGGTTTCGGATACACGCCGATCAGCAGCGTGCCGGCCGCGAACGCCGTCAATACGATCCACTCGCGCGGATTGATGTCTTCGAGTTCGGCCACGTGCGCATTGCCGACGTCTCCGAACGCGACCCGCTTGACCAGCCACAGCGTGTAGGCGGCACCGAGGATCAGGGTGATGGCCGCGGTGAATGCGAGCATCGGATGGACCTGGAAGCTGGCGACGATGACCATGAATTCGCCGACGAAACCCGAGGTGCCCGGCAGACCGGCATTGGCCATGCCGAAAAACACCAGGAACGCCGCGAACCACGGCATCACGTTCGCCACGCCGCCGTAATCCTTGATCATGCGGCTGTGCATGCGGTCGTACAGCACGCCGACGCAGGAGAACATCGCGCCGGAGATGAAACCGTGCGAGATCATCTGCACCATCGCGCCCTGCACGCCGAGACGCGCGGCCTCGGGGTTGCCCTGGTCGCGGACCAGCATCAGCGCGATGAAGATACCGAGCGTGACGAAGCCCATGTGCGAGATCGACGAATACGCGATCAGCTTCTTCATGTCTTCCTGCACCAGCGCGACCAGGCCGATGTAGACCACTGCGATCAGGCTGAGCGCGATCACCAGCCAGGCGAACTCGTGACTGGCATCGGGCGTGATCGGCAGGCTGAAGCGAAGGAAGCCGTAGCCGCCGATCTTCAGCATGATCGCGGCCAGGATCACCGAGCCGCCGGTCGGCGCCTCGACGTGGGCATCGGGCAGCCAGGTGTGCACCGGGAACATCGGCACCTTGACCGCGAATGCGATCAGGAAGGCGAAGAACAGCCACATCTGTTCTTTCGCGTCCAGCGGCAGGGCGTAGAGATCCGGCAACTGCCAGCTACCGGCCTGCAGGTACAGATAGATCAACCCGACCAGCATGAACACCGAGCCGAGGAAGGTGTAGAGGAAGAATTTCACCGACGCATACACGCGACGCGGGCCGCCCCAGACGCCGATGATGATGAACATCGGAATCAGCATGCCTTCGAAGAACACGTAGAAGAGCATCGCGTCGACGGCGGCGAACACGCCGATCATCAACCCTTCCAGGAACAGGAACGCCGCGACGTACTGGTTCACGCGCTTGTCGATCGAACCCCAGGCACCGATCAGCACGAGCGCGGTGGTCAGCGTGGTCAGCACGATCAGCGCGACCGAAATACCGTCGGCCCCAAGGTGGTACTGGATGTCGTACGCAGGAATCCACTCGCGCCGTTCGACGAACTGCAGGCCCGAGGTGAAATAGTCGAATCCGGTGAGCAGCGGGATGCTCAGCGCGAACGTCGCGACAGCGAACGACAGCGCCAGCCAACGTGCTGTCTGCGCCCGCTGATTGCCGAGCAGCAGCGCCAGTGCGCCGCCGACGATGGGCAGCCAGACCAGGATGCTGAGAATAGGCCAATTGTGCATCGCGATTCGGTATCCGTCAGTTCGTATCGATTGACATCGAAGATCAGCGCCAGAACTTGATCAACACGGCCAGAAGAGCGATCAGGCCGAGGATCATCGCGAAGGCGTAATGGTAGAGGTAGCCGGACTGGGTCTTGCGCAGCAGGCCGGAGAACAGGTCGACGATCCGCGCGCTGCCGTTGACGAAGAAGCCATCGATCACCTTCTCGTCGTGCTTGCGCGAAAGCTTGCCGGCGAGGATACCGCCGCCGGCGAAGCCGCCGATCCACAGATCGTCCATGCCGTATTTGTTGTCGAGGACCCGACCGATCAGTGCGAACGGCGGGAATGCGCCGACCTTGGCCGGCAGCGTCGGTTTCCACCAGTACATCACCGTCGCCAGCAGGAATCCGCCGAAGGCCAGCCAGAAGGCCGGCGCCACGAAACCGTGCAACGCGAATGCGACGGGACCATGCCACAGGTCGGCCTTCAGCTTGGCGATCACATCGTTCGCCTGGCTCACATCGATGGCGCCGAGGAAATACGGCAGTTGCTCGTGATGACCGCTCCAGTCGGTGCCGAACAGCATCGGCCCGACGGTGAGGAAGCCGATCGCGACCGAAGGAATCGCCAGCAGGATCAGCGGCAGCGTCACCACCCACGGCGATTCGTGCGGCTCATGCGCGCCGTGACCGTGGCCGTCGTCATGGGCATCGTCATGATGCGCATCGGCGTGCGCGTCGTGATGCTCGTGATCACCGTGCGCATGGCTGTCGTGCGCGTGACGGAAGCGTTCCTCGCCGAAGTAGGTCATGTACAGCAGGCGAAAACTGTAGAACGACGTCACGAACGCACCCAGCAGCACCGCCCAGTAACCGTAGGTCGCGACCCAGCTGTGCGATTCGTGGGCGTGGTGCGCGGCCGCCTCGATGATGGTGTCTTTCGAATAGAAGCCGCTGAAGAACGGCGTGCCGACCAGCGCCAGCGTGCCGAGCACGCTGGTCCAGAATGTGATCGGCATGTACTTGCGCAGGCCGCCCATCTTGCGCATGTCCTGCTCGTGGTGCATGCCGATGATGACCGAGCCGGCGGCGAGGAACAGCAGCGCCTTGAAGAAGGCATGGGTCATCAGATGGAACACCGCCGCCGAATACGCCGAGACGCCGAGCGCGACGGTCATGTAACCGAGCTGCGACAGCGTGGAAT
>JAIMKJ010000036.1:24240-47931 GCA_020692565.1 Thermomonas sp. | reverse complement strand
CGCAACTCCAATTCCAGGCGCAGACTCTGGCCTGATCCGCTTCACACCGCAGCGCCGTTACGGGCAAAATCGACGCTGCATTCCTGCGGGCACCGCTTCGCCATGACTTTTTCATCATGACCTACTGCATCGGGTTGAATCTCGAACACGGCCTGATCCTGGCCTCCGACTCGCGCACCAACGCCGGCGTCGACGATATCCGCCGCACCGGCAAGATGCGGCTGTTCGTCTCC
This sequence comes from Thermomonas sp., assembly GCA_020692565.1. Classification (GTDB taxonomy): domain Bacteria; phylum Pseudomonadota; class Gammaproteobacteria; order Xanthomonadales; family Xanthomonadaceae; genus Lysobacter_I. The sequence continues at coordinate 47,698 of JAIMKJ010000036.1, read as the reverse complement.
GAAGGCGATTATGTGATTGCGGCGCTCTCGGCGGGCAACCTGTCGCTGACCCAGAACGCGCTGAACCTGATCGATCAGCGCTCCACGCTGGACGGCGGCCGGCCGGGCATCGGCAAGGCCACGTCGATGTTCGATGTCGCGCAGATGGTCGGCGACGCGCTGCGCGAGATCCGCAAACGCGACGAGGCCTACCTGCGCGACAGCGGCATCGACCCCAGCGGCAGTTTCATCGTCGGCGGCCAGATCCGCGGCGAAGCGCCGCGGCTGTTCCTGGTGTATTCGGAAGGCAACTTCATCGAAAGCTCGCCGGAGATGCCCTACTTCCAGACCGGCGAAAGCAAGTTCGGCAAACCCATCCTCGACCGAGTCATCACCCCGGAAACGTCGCTCGGCGAAGCCTGCAAATGCATATTGGTGTCGTTCGACTCGACCATGCGCTCGAATCTCTCGGTCGGCCCACCGCTCGACCTGCTGCTGTACCGCCGCGACAGCTTCACCGCGAGCCTGCGCCAGCGCCTGGTCGAAGACGATCCCTATCTGCAGACCATCCGCCGCGAGTGGAACGAAACCCTGCGCCGCGGGGTGCGCGAATTGCCGAGTCCCGATTGGCTGCGCGACGCGGAAGGCTGAGGGCAGCGCATCGATCGAGAGCAAGCCGGCAGACGACTTGCCCACGCGCTTTCATCGCTTCCATGTCACCCATGCTCCGGGTGCGAGCGTCTGCAGTTCGACCGACGTCCCGCGAACGCACGTCCGCAAGCGGCCGATCGGGTCTTCGACCTCCACGTACTCCTGCAAACCGGCGATGCCGTAGTGGATGGGCACCAGGGTGCGCGCGCCGAGGATGGTCGCGGCCGCGACCGCCTGCTCCGGGGTCAGTACGCCGGGCTGGCCGCTGACCGGTTTGCGCCAGCCGAAGCGCGCACCGTTGACCGGCAGGAACGCAGCGTCGAACGGACCGAACTGACGGCCGATCCGCCACCAGTGCCCGTGCCAGAGCGTGTCCCCGCCGTGGAAAATGCGGCGCCCGCCGGCCGAGACCACCCAGGACATCTGCGGGTCGCCGTAACCGTCCGAGGCAGGCACGGGCGTGGCGGTGAAGTCGCCGAGCAGTTGCGGCTCCCACAGCGCGCTCGGTCTTGCACGCACGCCCAGAGGAACCGGCAGCGGATTCGTACCCGCCGGGTGCGCCAGCGTGCCGCCCTTGCCCAAGACATCGGCCACGGCCATCGCATCGAAGTGATCGGGGTGCGCATGGGTGATGAGGACAGAAGCATCGCCCACGGCGTCATCGACGGGAATCAGCCGATCCTTGAGCGCGTCGCCCCATGCCGCCGGATTGATCAACGGATCGATGAAGAGGGTCGAGCCCGGAAGCTGCAGTCGGATGCCCGCCCACGCCAGTCGCTGGATGCGCAGGTCGGCGGTAGCGGTAGCGGCGAAGACACGTCCGCCCGGCCCACCGGGAAGCAACGCCGCAGCCGCGAGGCCCGCAGCGGTGAGCAGGAAACGCCTGCGACCGATGCCGTCGAGAGACACGGGATCACCGGCGCTCATGCCCGCGCCTGCCGCGCTGCGATCGCAGAGTCCAGCGCGAAGATCGACTGCGCGACGATGACCTCCAGATTGCGCTGGTGCCATTCGCGTTCGAATGCCGTCGATTCCACGCCTGGCGCCAGGCAGGCTTCGATGGCGATCGCAGCGACGCGATGGTCGGCCTCCTGCACGGCCGCATCGCTGCGGATCCGGACCACGGCCTCCTTCAGCCGATCGAGGTAATGGATCGCGTTGTCGAGCGCGACTGCGGGGAACCTGCCCATGTGTCCACCGATCACCGCCCCCCGGCCGAACTGTTTGATCCGACCGATCGCGGCGCGGATCTGCACGGGGTCCGCCTTCGAGAGATAGACGATGTTGCCGACGATATTGTCGCCGGCGCAGACCAGGTCGGCCGTGGGCACGTCCACGCTGAGGTGATCCATCGTCTTGCCGGGATTGTGCAGGAAGCGCAGTTCGTGCCGCCCCCAGCGGATCCTCATCGCGCTGTCGAATACCACCTGCGGTTCGCGATAGAACGCATCGACCCGGCGGTTCTGCGACAGGAACGTGTGACGATGGTTGCGATGCGCGATCGTCATCGCGTCCGCGAACAGCGGCAAGCCGGCGATGTGGTCGCTCATGAAGTGGGTCGCGGCGACGATCCGCACGGTCTTGCCCATCTCCGCGCACAGCACGCGCTGCATCCAGCGGGCGTCCTCCTCGCTGCCCAACGCGTCGACCAGCAGCACATCGTCGCCGTCGAGGAATGCCGTGGCGACCGACGCGTGGTCGTGGCCGACGAACATCAACACCTGCGGAGCGATCTCTTCGAATCTCATCACGGCCACCGATCGTTGCGGGAGGGCCATCATTCCCGGCCGGATCGGCGGCGACAAACGAGATGTTTTGTCGATCAGCTTAGAAAATGTAACCTGACAGGATGCGCCAAGCCCTTCTCCACCGCAGACGATCGTGAAGCCTCGCCATCCCGCGCCACTCAATGCGCTCCGGGCCTTCGAAGCCGCCGCGCGCTGCCTCAGTTTCCAGACCGCTGCCGCACAGTTGTTCGTCACCCCGGCAGCCGTGAGCCACCAGGTGAAGCGTCTGGAAGCCTATCTGGGCGTGGAACTTTTCCAGCGCGGCCATCGCTCGGTCGCGTTGACCACGGAGGGCGAAGCGCTGGCCGCGTCGTTGGGCGAACTGTTCGCACAGCTCGATCTGGCGCTGGACCGCGCCACTGCGGCCACGAACGCGGATCTGCGCGTCAGCACCATGGAATCGTTCGCCGCGAAATGGCTTGCGCCGCGACTGCACCGCTTCCACCGCGACTGTCCCGATCTCAAGCTGCGCATCGAGACCGGCAACGAGCACACCGACTTCATCCGCGAAGGCATCGATGTCGCGATCCGCTACGGGCCGGGCGGCTATGCGGGCGTCAGCGCCGAGCGACTCATGGATGCTCCGGTGTTCCCGGTTTGCGCGCCCGGCCTGCTCGAAGACGCGCGCCGGCCGCTGACGCGACCCGATGACCTGCGCCACCACACCCTGCTTCACGACGAAAGCGCCGAAGGCCGTCCCGGCGTGCCCGATTGGCGCGCATGGCTGCAGGCCGCCGATGCGAAACGCGTGACCGCGAGCGGCGGCCCGGTGTTCGCGAGCATCTACCTGGCCCAGGAAGCGGCCATCGCCGGCCACGGCATCGCCCTGGGCCTCGCCCCGCTGGTCGAAGAAGACCTGCAACGCGGCCGCCTGATCAAGCCATTCGATCGATCGCTACCGAACGCCTACGCCTTCTGGATCGTCCGACGGCACGGTACCGATACCCGTCCGGCCATCGATGCGTTCTGCCGGTGGTTGCGGCGGGAGGTCTCGGGGGAAGCGACGGCTGCACCGTAAACGCGCGGGCCGCGGCGGCTTGCGACCAGCAGCGATATCGGCATGTCGAAATCGAGCCTGCCCGTTCGTCGATGCAGTGAACCCATCGCTGGAAATCCGATATGTCCCCGATCCATCGGCTCGGCTGCGCTTGCGGAGAGGTCCAACTGACCGCCTCGGGAACGCCCATCGCCAGCGTCGAATGTTGCTGCGACAGCTGTCGGGCAGCGGGCGCGCGGCTGGAACGCTTGCCTGGCGCAAAGTCGGTGCTCGACCGGTATGGCGCGACGCGGTTCGTCCTCTACCGGAAGGATCGCATCCGCTTTGCCGCGGGTGCCGATCATCTGAAGGCATTCCGTCTGTCGGCCGGTGCCGGCTCCCGGCGTGTCGTCGCCTCGTGCTGCAACACACCGGTGTTTCTCGAACTCAAGGGCGGACACTGGCTGAGCCTGTATGGCGGTCTGTGGTCCGAAGACACGCTTCCGACTCTTGAGATGCGGACCATGACGGGCGATCTGACCGACCCATCCATCCTGCCCCGGGACGTGCCCAACCTCGAACGCCAATCCTGGCCGTTCTTCGCAACGCTGTTGAAGGCATGGGTCGCGATGGGATTCCGCAGTCCGCGCATCGACGTACAAGGAGACATCCATGTCTGACAGCCACGAAAGAATTGACATCGAAAGCATCACGTCGCCGGGGCACAGGCAGCGTGTGGACCGGGCGAAGTACATGGCCATGCGGCAGGCGCTGCTCGGCGTACTGCCCATGACCCCGCCGGGCATCACGGTCGCGCAAGCGAAGGATGCCCTGTTGACCGATCTGCCCGACGAGCTGTTTCCTGGCGGCGCGAAGGCGGGCTGGTGGCTGAAAGCCGTTCAACTCGATCTCGAAGCCAAGGGCCTGATCGGACGCGGATCGATCAAGCCTGTCAGGCTGTTCAAGCACGCAGCCGCGTGAACCGAACGCGGCCTGCACCGCGTCGTCATCGTGCGGCGACGATATCGCGCTCCCAGTAGACATCGAACTGCCGTGCCTGGCGAGGCGTCAATTCCTTGACGAGGACGGCGCGGATCGCTTCCACCTCAGCGGCCCGCTTGCGTCCCGGCACGCGTGCCAGTTCGCGCGCCAGTTCGACCCGGGCGCGCTGATCGATACGCAAGTTGCCGAAAGCGTCGAAATACGAGTCCACGCGCTGGCGGTCGAGTACCCCGTCCCAGCCCGCCTGCCGCGATGCGTCGGCGCGGCCTGCGATTCTGCGGTAGGCGGCGACCGCATCCTCGCGATCCATCGTTCCCCGCAGACGGTCGTAGCGCGTGCGCAGCAGAGCGACTTCGGCATCGTCCGATCCGTGCGACAGCGCATCGAGCACGCGACCGATCCAATCCCAATCGACGTTGCCGGTGGCTGCCTGCGCGCCGAGCAGGTTGAAACGCGCGATCGCCAGGGAATAGTCGCGCCGGCTGTGCGCAGCAATCTGCTCCGCCGACGGCGGACCGATCTGCGAGGGCGTGACCACCTCGATGCCGGGCATGCCGGACAGGATCGCTTCGATGTCGTGCTTGTGGAACTCACCGACCACCACCAGTACCGTGCCGCCGGCATGGGCTCTGGCCGCCGCCGCGATCCGTTGCGCCTGCAGGAACGTACGATAAAGAAACAGTCGGCGCGGCAGATCGCGCCCAGCGTGTGCCGGGACGTTCCGTATCCAGTCGTCGACCGCCGCCAGATTCGTGCGCTGATCGGCATGGAACAGCCCGCGCTGCAGTGCCGCCGGCTCCGGAAACGCCAGCAACGCCCGCGCCGGCCGGATTTCGGGCACTGTCGAGATCGACATACCGAAGCCGAGCATCTCGTCTTCCGCGGACGGCATCCAGTCGAACGGACACAGCGGGATCCCGCGGGCACGCGCCAGCGGCACGAGAACGTCCTGGATTTCGTAGGTGAACTCGTAGTGATCGTTGCGTGTGAATGGTTCTGGCGCGCGTTCGATGCACAGCGCCTGCGGGGCCACCCGGGTCACGAACGCGGCGAGCGCAGCGGGTTGATCGGATTCGGACACGAGCTGCGCCGCATGATTTACGCCGAGCACGACGACACGGGCGGGCGCAGACGCCTCTTCGGCCGCGGCGAGCAGAGCGGTCAGCGATAGACACGCCGCCGCCAAGTACGAAGCGAATCGAGCAAACATCGTGAGTCGGGCCGGATCGGGATGCTCACCATAATTTTCAGACACCCTTCGCGGATGTGCTGTTGGTCACGACGATAGCGTTCGCGCGCCTTGAGCGACAGATCGTTCGACCCGTTCGGAACAGTATCCGGACCGACCCGCAATGCGAAGACGCGAACGCTGGAGTTCCGTTATCCCTTCATGACAGACGCCTCGGCCCGATCCAACCCCGAAGGCCACACCAACGACCGATGCACCTGCGCGCCGGCCCACGCGCCATCGCCGACGGCGAGCGAAATGGAATGCGGCATCCGCGCGACATCGCCGCAGGCGAAGACACCGGGGACGCTGGTTTCCTTCGCATCGTCGGTCTGGACCTGGGTACCCATCGGGGTTTCCATCAACGCACAGCCCAACTGCTCGAAGATGGGCGTGGAAGGCGCATTGCGCGCAGCGGTGAACAATCCGGCGAACGCCAACCGCCGGCCGTCGACGAGCAGCACATCGGCATGCCCTTCGATGCATGCGATCCGTGTGGGCTCGATCGACACGCCGCGCTGCATCAGTTCCTGCATGGCCTGATCGTCCAGCTCGAGCGCGCCATCGAGGAAAAAAGTGACCCGGCCCCACTCGGGCAGGAGCTGCGCCTGATGGATCGACATCGCACCGATGGCGATGACGCCGATGTGGCCGTTGTCCAGTTCATAACCATGACAGTAAGGGCAATGGAATACGCTTGTTCCCCAACGCTCCACCAAACCGGCGATGTCCGGCAACGCGTCGGAAACGCCCGTCGCCAGCAGCAGGCGGCGTGCCCGATGGATCTCGCCATCCTGCGTCTTCACCGCGAAGTCGTCCTTCCCGCCCGATGCATCCACCGCCTGACCATCGCTCCAGGTCAACGTGGGATAGGCTTCGAGCTGCGCGCGTGCGGTGCGCGCGATCTCGGCCGGATCGACGCCGTCCTGCCCCATGAATCCGTGCGAATGAGTCGCCATGCGATTGCGCCTGCGCCCGGCATCGATCACCAGCACCGTGCGGCGCGCCCTGAGCAACTGCAGCGCCGCCGCCATGCCCGCATAGCTGCCGCCGATGACGATCGCATCGTATTTCATGATTGTTTTCTCCCGGTTGCCCGCCTGCTGCGTCTGCGCGCGAAATCCGCGGCCAGTTCGGCCAGCGACACCGACGCGAACCGCTCCATCAGCAAGGTTTCGGCTTCTTCGAAGGCATCGTCCAGCGCCGCATTGACGACCTGCTCGACCAGACACTCGGGATGCTCGCTGCGATTGCCGATGGCGAACAGCGCCGGCTCACCCAGCGCTTCATGCAACTGGCGCAGCGTGACGGCGGACAGGTCCGCGTTGATCCGCCAACCGCCCGAATGGCCGCGATCCGCGGCGACCAGCCCGGCATCCCGCAACAAACCCATCGTGCGCCTGACCACGACCGGATGGGTGCCGAGGCATTGGGCCAGAGCGTCGGATGTCATCGGCGTACCGCGGTCTGCCATATGCAGCAGCGCGTGCAGAACGCCGGAAAGTCGGCTGTCGCGTTTCATGTAACAAATGGTGTTACATTAATCCGCAGACGTCAACATCTTCGACACGGGAGGCTTTCTTGTCTTCGTTCTCCGATCCTCAAGCCGTCGCGCGGTACGCCGAAAGTCCGGTCAGGCAGGTCCCGGGATTCCACGCCCTCCAGCGGATGACGTCGCTGCTTCTGGCCGAGTCCGTTCCGGACGATGGTCGTGTGCTGGTGCTCGGTGCCGGTGGCGGCCTGGAGCTGAAAGTCTTCGCGCAGGCGCAACCCGGATGGCGCTTCCTGGGCGTCGATCCGTCGGCGGAGATGCTGAAACTTGCGGGTGCCACGCTGGGCACGCTGGCGTCGCGCGCGGAATTCCTTGAAGGGTATATCGACGACGCGCCGGACATCGCGTTCGACGGCGCCACCTGCCTGCTGACCCTGCATTTCCTGCCGGCGGAGCAACGCCTGCACACGCTGAGAGAACTGAGACGCCGCCTGAAGCCGGGCGCCCCGCTCATCGTCGCGCATCACAGCATTCCCCGGCAGACCAAGCGCGAAAAGCTGCGCTGGCTGCAGCGATACGCGGCATTCGCAGTGTCGTCCGGCATTGTCTGGCCGGACTCGAAGACAGCGGCCGACGTGATCGAAGCCATCGACGCGCGGCTTCCCATGCTGCCCCCCGAGCAGGACGTTGCGCTGCTGGAGGAGGCCGGCTTCGCGTCGATCGAACTGTTCTATGCGGGATTCACGTTCAGGGGCTGGGTCGCGTATGCATGATGTTGAAGGACGAGGCGCGCCATACCGACAATGCTGTGAGCTCGGCTACCTTGACGCTCGTCACCCGCGCGAATGCTGGAGTGCGACACGTGCGATGGATTGCTCAACCCTGCCTTCACTCCCCCTAACGGCGACGGCACGAATGCAAAATGGTTCTCGGTACTGCGAACGATGCGGCCTGCGTGGGCGCCTGGAAGTCATCCGGGTGCAAAGTGGTTCCGGCTTTGAAAGTCTGGCTTCAGACTCCAACCAGCCTTGAAAGAAACGGCAAATGATCGTTCGCGGCGCGGGCTACAGCGGCCTGAAGGCCGCTCTACAGACGGAAGGTGTGGCTTCGCATCACGAACGGCCCGGGTTTTCGACTTTCGGTCTCGACCCGGGCTGCGCGTGGTCGGCGCTTACTTCGCTGCCGCTGCCGGCGCGGCGGCGGTGGGCTTCGCGTTCTTCACGTGTTCGTCCAGCCACGCATCGGTTTCGGCCAGCATGTGCAGGATCGATTCGCGGGCGCGGTAGCCGTGGCTTTCCTTCGGCAGCATCACCAGGCGCGCAGTGCTGCCCAGGCCCTTGACCGCGGCGTACATGCGTTCGCTCTGGATCGGAAAGGTGCCGGAGTTGTTGTCCTCTTCGCCGTGGATCATCAACAGCGGGTCCTTGATCTTGTTGGCGTAGTTGAACGGCGACATGGTCTGGTACGTGTCGCGGGCATCCCAGTAGTTGCGCTCTTCGGCCTGGAAACCGAACGGGGTGAGGGTGCGGTTGTAGGCACCGCTGCGGGCGATGCCGGCCTTGAACAGGCGCGTGTGCGCGAGCAGGTTGCCGGTCATGAACGCGCCGTAGGAATGGCCGCCGATGGCGACGCGGTTGCGATCCGCCACGCCACGACGCACGGTTTCATCGATGGCCGCTTCGGCGCTGGCGATGAGCTGCGGCAGGTAGGTGTCGTTGGGTTCCTTGTCGCCTTCGCCGACGATCGGCATCGAGGGATCGTCCAGCACCGCATAGCCGCGGGCGAGGAACGGGTGCGGGCCCCAGTAGCTGATCGCGTTGAAGCGGTACGGCGAATCGGTGACCTGCGATGCGGCGGCGGCGGATTTGAACTCGGCCGGATACGCCCACATCAGCAGCGGCAGCGGTGCGTCGCGGCCCGGCTCGAAACCCGGCGGCAGGTACAAAGTGCCGGTGAGTTCCACGCCGTCCTTGCGCTTGTAACGGATCTGTTCCTTCTTCACGTCCTTGAGCTGCGGCGTGGGATGCGGGAAGTTGGTCAGCGCAACGGGCGCAGACTTGGCCGCAAGATCGACGCGATAGAAATTCACCGGCTCGGTCGGCGATTCGCGGGTGATCAGCAGCTTGCCGGCGCTGTCGTCGAGCACCGCGGCCACCGCCGAGTAGGTCGGCGCTTCGGAGCGGAACAGGCGCTGTTTGCTGCCGTCGGCGAGATTCCAGCGGTCGAGGAAGGGACGGTCGCCTTCGGCCGAGGCGCCGTCGCCGATCAGATAGATGCTGCCGCCGTCGGGGCTGAACTGCAGGCGCGAAAACCCGTTCGCGTCGCGCGTGGTCACCGGGTTGCCCGGGTCGTTGTAGCGGTCTTCGCTGGACCCTTCGAACACCAGCTTCGGCGCGGTGGCGGGCGCGTCGGGCGCGACCTGCCACGAACGCACCTTGCGGGTCTTCCACCAGTATTCGCTGATCAGGGCGACATCGCCGCGGCCCCATTCGGCACCGGCATAACGGTTGGCGAGTTTCGCCAGCACGGTCGGCGATTGATCGAACGGCGCCGCCTGCATCAGCACATGGTCGCGGATGTCGACCTGTTTCGACGGGTCGCCGCCGTCCTGCGCTTCGGCCCAGACCAGCGTGGCCGGGGCATCGCTGCGCCAGCCGATCGAACGCACGCCGGTGATGGTGGCGTCGTTGCCGCTGGGCAGGCCTTCGAACAGGGGCAGCTTGGCGACGCTGTGCAGCACCTTGCCGGACAGATCGAGCACGTCGATGCGGCGGGGGAAGAAGCTCATCGGCACGACATACGAGAACGGGCGTTCGATGCGCTGCGCAAGCAGATGCCTGCCATCGGGCGACGGCGCCAGGCCGACGTACAGGTCCGGCTTGCCGATGGTCGCGACCTTGCCGTCCACGCCGACCAGCGCAGGCTGCACGCGGAGGTAGTGTTCGAGCGTGCGCGCGTCGCTCTCGTTGCGCAGCATGTCCTGATAGGTGCGCAACTGGCGCACGCTGCCGGTGCCGCGGGTTTCCTGGGTATTGGGGCCGGAGGGCACGATCTCGGCCGCCGGCGCACCGCCCAGGCCCACGCGCACGTTCACCAGCAGGCGTTTGCTATCGGGCATCCAGCGGATGCCGCCGCCGCTGATGGTGTTCAGCGGCTGATCCAGCAGCTTGCGCGCCTTGCGCGAGCCCACGTCCACCAACCACAGCTCATTGCCGCCGGTGTTCGGATCCAACTGGTTCAGCGCGAGGTATTTCTGGTCCGGCGACCACGACACCGCCGCCAGCGACAGCGGCTGCGGCAGGCCGTCGATGCGCATTTCCTTGCCGCTCGCCACGTCCATCAGCCAGACGTCGCTGGCGAACGAGAACCGGCTGGGCGAATAACTGCGCGGGTTGAGACGCAGCCCGGCGAGTTTCAGCTCCGGCTGTGCGACCAGGGCGATGGACGGCAGCGGCGGAATCTTCTGCAGCGCGACCAGATCGCGGCGCGGGCTGAGCGACAGCTGCGGCGCGCGCGCGGCGTCGACGATGGCTTTCAGCTCGGCGACGGGTTCGCGGTAACCGGCGACGGCCTGGGCCTGCTGCGCGGGGGGCTGCTGGGCGAGGGCGACGGGCGAGACCAGCGCGAGGGCGATCAGCGCCGGCAGGATCAACGGGCGCAGTGCCCGCGGGCGGAGTGCGGAAGGACGTGAAGACATGACGGAGACAACTCCTCGGGGACGGCCAACGGGCAATCGCCCATCTTCGCGCCAGACCCGGGGCGTTGTATGCGCCACAGGTCATGGAAGGTCGTTCCGGACGTCCGCACGATCTGGTGCCCCACAGCGAACGCCTACCAGTCTTCTGTTTCATCTTGCGATGGTGGCAGCCAGAGTTCGAGTACTCCTGGCTGCGCCAACAGCGGCCTCGGCAGGTTCCGTACGCTGATGGCAGACGTCAAGCCGAGCTGGACCGAGAGCCAGTCCGCTACCGCGCGCCCGCAAGCTTGGCCGTCCGCACGATCATGGACAAGTAGAAGCGGCGAGCGATGCGGCTCCGGCGGCTTGCCGCCACGAGCAGCAGCAGTCAGGACGACATTCTCGATCCCAGGCATCGACAGCGTCCCGGCGACTGAGCTCCACGGCACCTCAGCGACGCGCCGACGCGCAGTCTCGTCATAGACCTGGATATACAACGTAGGCACGGCGGAGCATTCCATTGCGATCAAGGCCAATGGTGCCGACATTGGTGGCGCAGGCGGCGGATCGGGGAGGTACGTAGGAGGATCTCGGAGGGTCGTAGGAAGCTCCGGGATAATTACCTTTTCTTCACGGGGTTTAATAGTTATCTTTTCTTCACCGGGTTTATCAGACTCGTCCAACGGTGGACGCGTCCAGTAGACGTAGGTCGGTGCGTGCTTTTTGGGGTCGATCTGACCACAAAGCTCTCGATGCAGCGTGTTGTGCGGCGGCTTGCAGCTCTCCGCCGCTGCGCGCACCACTGCTTGCAGACGCATCCCATCCGGTGATGTCGGCGCAGTCATATCGGCCAATGCTTTGAGCCGGGAAACCCGCCATTGATCGATCTGCCGTGGCGATCGTTCGGCATTGGCTATACGAATCTCCAGCAGCATACCGAAATCGCGCAAAGCCAGCCTCAAGGGTTCAGTCTTGTTGGAAGCGGAGGCCGCAGCCGGCGCATCGTGCGGCGGCAACGGCGGTAGGTCCTGCAACGGTATCCCGTGCAAGAAATCAGCCGCAAGCATCGGCGTGTCCAACGCCCGTCGAAGCGAGCGCAGGATCTTCCAGTCGCTGACCATCAGCGCCCGGTCCGCCGGATACCGGTCGAGATAATTAAAGATCGCTCGTAGCGTCGCAACGGGGTCACTATCCAATCCCGAGGATAGTCCAGATTCCTTCATAATCCGCCCGTAGGCCGCCGCCTCCGCACCCGTACGCGCCGACTGCATGAGCAGATCCTCCGTTCTGCCCAGAAGCGCCAACGTCTCTTCCTGTTCCGCCAAACGCGTCGCGCGCCATTGATCAATGGCCTGCCAAGTGGGCGCCGCCACGGCAAACAGCGCGCCAACCGACAACGCGCCCACTGCCGCGTCCTTGGCAGCGCGCTTCCAGAACGGCTTTTCGGTCGCAGCTTCGCCCGACGGCTTAAGCCTAGCTTCGCGAACTTGGAACCGGCTATCCTCATCGGCGATCGGCAACTTCCACCCTGGCAGCAACGACATCCAGTCTTGGTCCATGTGCATGCCGAAGTCTTCACCCAATCGCTGATAACTCTCCCACTGCGACTCATCGAAAAATTGGTCTCCCGTAGTTTGTTGGGGAAAGGCGGGATTGCGCTGGGCATATCCGAGGATGTCCATATCCAAGGCGTCATGCAGGTTGGGCTTGACGACCAACAGCGTGCCCTGTTTCCGGCGACCGCCTTGCTCACGGTACTGTATTCGGGCGAGCATCACGCCGCGACCGGTGAAATTGTCGACCATCTTCTCTGGGGAGAGAAATCCGATGCACGAAGTGCTGCAATCGAGCAGTGTGTCAGCCGCGTCTTTGCCCGTGTAGAAAGCAATATCAGCACCGTAGTCGATCCGCGCTTTGCGGACGAGATTCTCCAGATCTGAGAAGCCGTAGGTGGAATCGGCGCCACAATCGGCTAGAACGATGAAGTCCAGTTGTCTGGCAATCAGCGCATGCACGCCGGTGTTGTCAAAGTGACCGCCGTCCGAGAGATGCCAGGCTCGGCCATAGGGCCCGTAGAACGAGGCGCTAAACTCCGCGCGCAGACGGCCTGCCTTGGTGTTAGCGAACCACTCCTTGATTCTGGACTGGAGGCAAGCCTTCGCCGAGAACGCTGGGTTCAATTTCCAAGCATCCAGCCAGTACCCAAGACGGACGCCCGCCATGAAAAGCAGTGCGGCCCAACCGGGCGTCGTGTACGACCCTGCTCCCGGCGACGCAACGGCGCCGGAGATAGCCACCCATCGACCGAGCGTCCCGAGTTTCTCGACATCTAGCGGCACTGACTCCTCGCCTCGCGTCACGCCGCACGAGGAAACCGTCATAGGCACGCCTTTGCGGTCGGCGTTGTATAGCGCGCTGCCTTGGACACGGGTCTGATTTAGGCAGACGTTAATGAGGTGGATCGGTCCACCGTGCTTGTGTGGTGCATAGCTGCCGATGTCGATATCGTCGTCCGGATGCGTATCGTCGATGTTGAATTGTGTTTCGTTTTCGACGTCACCGGTTCTACGTTCGTCTCGTGGGATATTCAACCGCTTTTCGTTGACCGCGCCGAGATAAGCACGCACTAGCCGCGAGCAGTAGGTCGTATGCAGCGATGATGCGTTGACACTGGCATGAGAGAAAGAGGTCAGGATCACCCATGCCACTGGCGCAATCAAAACCCACAGCCAGCGTTCCGACGTCTCGGCGGGCTCCTTGAATACCAAGCCCTGCGCTAGCGCAGCCCAAACCACCACCAAACCGAAGGCCAAGCCGAATCCGGCTACGTTGATCAACAACGGAACAATGTCGAAGCCACGCCCTTCATCGGGCTGAAACCATTTCTGAAGCGGGTCGCTTAAGGACCGCAGCAGCAGCAGCAGCAGACCGCCGGTCCCGACGCCGCCAATAAGCACGCGATCCGACATTTGCATCGTTTCGAGCAACTGCCAGCTAGTCCAATCCACCAGCCCCAACAGAAACAACACAAAAGCAGCCATGTTGACGCCGCGCAACCGCAGAGTGAGTTTCCGGCGTACTTCGGCGATGGTGCAGGCTTGCTCGTCCAACTTCCTGAATAAATAAAGTAGCAGTGCCGCGCCACAGATCACGAAGCCGAGCAGCACCAAAATCAGACCCATCCTGAGGCTGGCTTTACCAATGCCTTCTGTCAAAGCACCTCCATGTGCGGCATACCCAAGGAATGCGACGGATGCGACGATCACAACAAAACCACCTGTGCTCAAGCGCGCGCATTTCTTCTGATCATCGACATGGCTGTCGATTAGCCAATAGGCCATGATCGTGCCGGGCGCAAATATCAGCCAGAAACCCAATGCCAGCGGCCACAGAACACTACCCCAATGATTCCACGCGCCGACCTGGAAAATATAGGTTTCGTTTTGCAGAACGTGCGGCGCGATAGCCAAGGCGGTGATGAACAGCGATGCAATCGCGAACTCTAAGTGGACCGCGATGATCGACCGCAGATAGGTAGCGATGCCCACGCCGTAGTCACGCGCACCTGTCGGCGCTAAGTAGCGGCCGTAACGGCGCAGCCAAGCAAGTTCTTTCGAGTCACTTCGGGCTAATAACGCTTCGGCGCCCTCAATGCCGAGCACCGGCACGTCGTCTTCGCCTTCACCAATTTTGGCTTTGGATGTGTCCTTGCGGCCTACCAGCCGTCCGAACACCGCTCCCGTGTACCCGCCGCCGGAAACCGTGGAAAGATAGTCGAAGCGCTTGAGCACGCCATTGCGCGCCAGCCCGCGCAGCAGGCCCAAGGCAAACGTCGCGCTACGGATACCGCCACCGGAGAGTGCTAGACCGATGGTAGGCGTGGATCCGTCGGGCGCTTCTTCGATACCCGCCTTCTTCCGGCGCTCGCTCACCGCATCAGCTTCGGACGCGCTGATCCTGTAGTGATCGCTTCGATTCGCCTCTGCATTCCTGCCGCCCGACTGCCCATCTTCGGTCGCGATCCTGTCTTCGGAACCTTCCATCGCTCCTCCTCCCGGTCATGCCCGCTTGATCATGCCCGCTCGATCATGCCGGTCCGATCAAGCGGTGGCTGCGCTCGTTCGATCGGAGCATGCGCGCGGAACGCGCATCAAGCCAGCGCCTGTTCCACCGCCGGCACCCAGAACCTATCCGCCAGATGGATGAAGCCCGGACCCAGCGGATGGATCTCGTTGTCCCAGGCGGCCGGATCGGCCAGTTCGCGGCGGGTATCCAGCAGCGTGAAGCGCGCGGTGTCGTCCCGTACCGACGCCAGCAGCGCGTGGAAGCTTTCGAGCATCCACGCGACGATCTCTTTCTGCGCATCGATCGGCACGCCCTGCTTCGTCGCCGGTTTCCAGATCCACGGTCCGGTGCGGATCCGGAAGAATTTGTAGGGCTTGTTCATCGGCGTCACCGCGGCGTAGGTGTGGCCGATGATGGTCGCCTCCGGCGCCACCGCATCGCGCATCGCCGCGATCGAACGATAGCTGGCGGCGACCTGCTCGAAGGTGGCCGCCAATTCGCCCAGGCGGATCCAGCGCCGCGCCGCGGCCGGCACGCTGGCGCTCCACGGCCAAGGCGAAGCGTCGCTGCCGCTGCCGTCGCTGAGGTGGCGCGCGAAATCGCGGCCGATCACATCGTTGCCGCCCAGCGACAGCAGGATCAGCGAGAACGGCCGCCCCCTGTCCTGCAACACCGCACCCACGTTGCGCCAGCTGCGGATCATCCGCGGCACGTCCTTGGCGTCGCGCCCCGGATAACTGTCGTCGAGAAAATTCACGCGCCGGCCGAACAGGCCGTCGGACGAAAGCCGGGTCTGCAGGTCCGGGTAGAACCGCAGCGGATACTGGAACCACGAGTCGCCGATGCTCAGCGCGTTCGGGCGGTCGGGAAACCGGTCGACCCGTTCGTAATAATCCTTGAGATGGTTGATGTGGGTAGAGGCCATTGCGCCGACTCCTTGGGACAAATCGATTGTGGGGCATCGCTCGGGAGAGATCGGTCCGGTCGCCGGGTGCGGCATCCCGGCACGAAGCTTCGACGGGATCAACGTGCTTCCCACGATGCGCGGGCCACCGCCGTCGGTCAGCAACGGCATCTCGTCATGATCCACGACGGGGTCTCGGGGCGCGGGATCAGTCCGGCGCCAGTCCGGAACCACGGCCCCGGCGCACCCTGGCGTCCTGAACGGCGGCGCGTCGACATCCATCCTTCCATCGCGAGATAGCGATACAATGCGCGCCTCTGCGCCGAGGGGCGCTGCAAGCCCGGCTTTCAGGTCCGGGATCAGGCTCGGCGGAGGCTTCACCCTGCAACGGCGCCCGTTCACTGCGACCCCGGCCACCCGCCCGGGCGCACTCGACGGAAGAACCATCGCCATGAACGCACAAGTCAAAACCAACCCCGATTACAAAGTCTCCGACATGCAGCTCGGCGAAGCCGACTGGGGCCGCAAGGAAATCGATATCGCCGAGCACGAGATGCCGGGCCTGATGTCGATCCGCAAGAAGCACGCCGCCGCCAAGCCGCTCAAGGGCGTCCGCGTCACCGGCTCGCTGCACATGACCATCCAGACCGCGGTGCTGATCGAGACCCTGAAGGACATCGGCGCCGACGTGCGCTGGGCGTCCTGCAACATCTTCTCCACCCAGAACCACGCCGCCCAGGCCATCGCCGCCACCGGCACCCCGGTGTTCGCGTGGAAGGGCGAGACGCTGGAAGAGTATTGGGACTGCACCCTTGATGCGGTGACCTTCCCGGGCGGCAAGGGCCCGGAGCTGGTCGTCGACGACGGCGGCGACGTCACCCTGCTGATCCACAAGGGCTATGAGCTGGAACAGGGTTCCGACTGGGTGAACGAGCCGGCTTCCTCGCACGAGGAAGGCGTGATCAAGAACCTGCTCAAGCGCGTCGCGAAAGAGCGCCCCGGCTTCTGGACCAACGTGGTCAAGGACTGGAAGGGCGTCTCCGAGGAAACCACCACCGGCGTGCACCGTCTGTACCAGATCGCGGAAGCCGGCAAACTGCTGGTCCCGGCGATCAACGTCAACGATTCGGTCACCAAGTCGAAGTTCGACAACCTGTACGGCTGCCGCGAATCGCTGGCCGACGGCCTGAAGCGCGCGATGGACGTGATGCTGGCCGGCAAGGTCGCCGTGGTCTGCGGTTATGGCGACGTCGGCAAGGGCTCGGCGCATTCGCTGCGCGCGTACGGCGCCCGCGTCGTGGTCACCGAGATCGACCCGATCAACGCCCTGCAGGCGTCGATGGAAGGCTTCGAAGTCAACACCGTCGAATCCACCCTCGGCCGCGGCGACATCTACGTCACCACCACCGGCAACAAGGACGTGCTGACGCTCGAGCACATGTCGCAGATGAAGGATCAGGCCATCGTCTGCAACATCGGCCACTTCGACAACGAGATCCAGGTCGACAAGCTCAACGACTCCGACGCCGTGCGCCTCAACATCAAGCCGCAGGTCGACAAGTACACCTTCAAGAACGGCAACTCGATCTACCTGCTGGCCGAAGGCCGCCTCGTGAACCTCGGCTGCGCCACCGGCCACCCGAGCTTCGTGATGTCCAACTCGTTCGCCAACCAGACCCTCGCGCAGATCGACCTGTGGGCCAACAAGGGCACCTACGAGCCCAAGGTCTACATCCTGCCGAAGAAGCTGGACGAAGAAGTGGCGCGTCTGCACCTGGAAAAGATCGGCGTGGTGCTGACCGAGTTGACCACCGAACAGGCCGAGTACCTGGGCGTGTCGAAGGACGGCCCGTACAAGCCGGATCATTACCGCTACTGATCCCGGCGCCGTAATTACCGCGAAGAAACGGAAACGGGCGCCTCGCGGCGCCCGTTTCCGTTCAGGGGCGCGGGCGGCGTCTCTACTCGATGTTTTCGACCGTCGAGTCCTTGGAACAGTAGCCGTCGGTGCACGAACCGCCGGTGCAGCTGTGCGAGGAACAGCCGGAAGTGGTGGCGTCGCAGCCGTTGTTGGAACAGCCGCTCTGCCCGGGCTTGTTGTTGCAGGTGGAGGAACAGGAGTGCGCTACGAGCAGCGGCAGCAGCCTGCCGGTGGCTGCATCGTACGCCACGAACTCCTGCCGGGAGATCTTGCGGATCACGCCGTTGCCGTCCTGCACCACCTGAGTCTCCGCGGGACGGTCCGGGAACGCCGGCTTCAGGACTTTGCCGCGCAGTGCGGCCTGCGTCTGCGGGTTGGTGGCGTCCACATACTTGGACGGCGGGCACGACGCCCCCGGCGCGGCGACGTCACCGGCGCTGGCATGGAGGAAGAACACCGCGCCGGCCAGGCCGAGCACAGCGGACAACAGGATCGATGCTTTCATGACGAATTCCTTCTCGTGTTGATACATGGGATATCGAGACCGCTCCGATCCATCGGAGACACGCGGCCACACGGCGCACGTGGCGACCGCCGCCCGATAGCGGGCGAATTGCGAAAACCACGGCTTTCCCGTGATTTGCCTATCGATGGATCAATGCACTTCCTGTGCGCCACCTATGCACCGCATCCGGACAGTACCGTCGGTGAAGACCGGATCCCCGTCGGAGCGGAACGGAGCGGCGACCACATTCATGGCCGGAATCGTTCCGGCGAAATTTTTATAGCCCCTTACCGCCGCGAATGCAACGCAGGCCGCCGAACGACGCTGTCATTACAGTTATTCGATCATCGAGGTCTAGGAGCAGCTTTGTAGCGCGTAGGCTGGGGTCATCGACCCAGCGATTTAAAGAATCGACCACCCGGCTGGGTCCATGACCCAGCCTACGCATTACGCCTCATGGCCTCCACCCCGCATGCCCCTCCCAGAACGCCACGCTCCGCAGATACGCCTCACGATCGAGCGGCACGCCCGACCCGCCCTCCTCCACGCCCAGCGCATTGCGCAGCATCGTGATCGGAACCATCGGGGTTTCCTCGGGCGTCATCGTGTAGAGGCAGCCGACCACACCCCAGTCGGCGTCGATGGGCGTGCCTTCCTTCGCCATCTGTTCGCGGCTGTAGAGGATCGGGATGAGGAACGCCGCGACCGGCGACTCCACGCCGTCGAACCAGCGCACCAGCACCGGCAGTTCGTCCTTCGTGCGCGCCTCGTAGGCCGTACGCAGCCGATGGCGGTTGCTGTCGTCGATAGGGATGGTCATGCAGCGCGTCGATGTCCAGTTGCGATGCACGTGCAGCTTGCAGAACGGGGCGTAGCCTGCCAGCACCGCCAGCGGCGGCTCTTCGTTGAGGCGGTGCTCGAAGGCCTCGGGCGTGCAGTCCTGGATGGTGTTGCGTCGGGGTTCGCGGGGAAACAGGCGGGGGCGGGCGAAATCGGTCAGGACGATGGACATCGGAGGCGCGCAAGAGCGGAAACGAAGCGCAGGGTAACGCCTCGCGGCCAGTGCGCGCCGGCCGGACCGGCGCCATCGGCACCGCAGTGCACATTCATCGCGATAAAGAGATATTATGCCGGCGACACGACCGGACGCCGTCATGACCGCCATTTCCTTCGAGTTCTACCCGCCCAAGACCGACGAGCAGCGCACGCAGCTCGACCGCACCGCGGAAAAGCTCAAGCAGCACGCTCCCGAATACGTCTCCTGCACCTTCGGCGCCGGCGGTTCCACGCTGAGCTACACCTCCGAAACCGTGCGTCATCTCAAGCAGAGCCACGGCTTCGAAGCCGCGCCGCATCTGTCGTGCATGGGCGGCAGCCGCGAGGAAATCCGCGAACTGCTGCGGCTGTACCGCGCGCTCGGCTGCAAGCGCATCGTCGCGCTGCGCGGCGACCTGCCCTCGGGCATGGGCCATCATGGCGATCTGCGCTACGCCTCCGACCTGATCGCGTTCATCCGCGCCGAGCATGGCGACCATTTCCATCTGGAAGTCGGCGCGTATCCGGAAACGCATCCGCAGGCCGACGACGCCTTCAGCGATCTGCGTCATTTCAAGACCAAGATCGACGCTGGCGCCAACGCCGCGATCACCCAGTATTTCTACAACCCGGACGCGTATTTCCGCTTCGTCGACGACGTGCGCAGGCTCGGCGTGACGGTGCCGATCGTGCCGGGGATCATGCCGATCTCCAACTTCACCCAGCTCAAGCGGTTCTCCGAGAGCTGCGGCGCGGAAATCCCGCGCTGGGTGGGCAAGCGCATGCAGGCCCTGGGCGATGATGCCGATGGCATCCGCGAGTTCGCGGCCGATCTGGTGGCGACGATGTGCCAGCGCCTGATCGCCGGCGGCGCGCCGTCGCTGCATTTTTATACGCTGAATCTGGCCAAGCCGACGCAGGCGGTGCTGTCGAGGATGTGAGGCTTTTGTAGGAGGGCCTTCAGGCCCGATCAACGACTCGGGCCTGAAGGCCCTCCTACCGACACGCGCGCCGTGTGTTCGTCGAAGGCGCGCGGCAGTGCCGCGCAAGCGCACGCTGCATTCGATCGATGCATCTTTGCCATCCTTGGCGGCACGATCCGGGCTTCGGGTCGCCCGGCCCGACCATCCATGGTCGGGCGTTCGTTGATGCGCGAGCCAGTGGCTCGCAAACGCATCAACTCACCCAACCCGCCACGACGAACAGGGCGAGGATCGCCAGCCACAGCAGGAGGATGCGCCAGACCAGGCTCATGGCATCGCGCAGTTCCGGCAGTTCGCCGAGTTGCACCCAGGCGTTGCCGGGCGTCGCGCCTTCTTCGATGAGCTCTTGTGTTTCCTCGGCGATCTCGCAGCGCACGCTGGCGCGGGCGGCGGCGCCGAGGTGGGCGTGGTCGAGCTGCATCTCGGCGCCGCCGGCATCGCGCCAGACGCCCAGCACGCTGTCGAAATTGCCGACCAGCGCCAGCGACAGGGTCATCGCCTGCGCGACCGGCCAGTTCAGCAGCGCGAAGAAGCGGCGTGCGCCCTCGCGGGTGGACGCGGGCAACGCATCCGCATACTCGCCTTCGGCCGCCAGCGCGGCGAAGCGATACAGCACCGCGCCGACCGCGCCGAACAGCAGGAACCAGAACAGCACGCCGAACCAGCGTCGCAGCGCATTGGCGAAGACGGCCTCGACCATCGCCGCGGCTTCGCCGGGGCCGCTGTCGGGCGTCGCGCCCAGCCGCGCCGCCGCGTCGCGGCGCGCGCTGGCGTCCTCGGCATCCACCACCGCCGACACGTCGACATCGAGATCGCGCGGGCCCCAGGCATGGAACAACACCGCGACCGCGAACAGCAGGCCGAACGCGCCGGCCAACGGCGCATGCAGCGCGTACTGGAGCAGGCCGACCAGCAGCAGCGGCGGCAGCAATGCGAACAGGAATCCGGAATGGCCGCGCCAGACGGACGGATCTTCGCCGAAGCGCGCGTCGAGCCAGCGCAGCCACAGGCCGAAGCCGTCGTGCCGGCGGACGGACGCGGCGAAGCCCGGCGCCAGATGACCCAGCACCAGCGCGAAGATCACGGCGATCAGGGTCGCGGACATGGGTGGAGTCTAATCCAGGGGGGCAGCATCGACGCCGGCGAGATCGATGCCGGCGTGCCAGCACTCGATCAGCCAGCGCGAGATCGAGATCGACGGCGACACCAGCAGACCGGCGTCGGAGTTCTCGCCGCGCAGCGCGGCGCCGACTTCGTCGCGATCGAACCAGCGCGCGTCTTCCAGTTCCTCGTTGGCCTGCGGCGGATCGGGCTCGGCCTCGGCGATGAAGCCGAGCATCAGCGACGACGGGAACGGCCAGGGCTGGGAAGCGAGGTAACGACTGCTGCGCACGCGCACGCCGGACTCCTCCATCACTTCGCGCGCGACGGTCTGTTCGAGGGTTTCGCCGGGCTCGACGAACCCGGCCAGGGTGGAATAGCGCCGCGCCGGCCAGTTGGCCTGGCGACCCAGCAGCAGGCGTTCGCCATCGGTGATCGCGACGATCACCGCCGGATCGGTGCGCGGATAGTGGTCGAGGCCGCACTGCGCGCAGTGGCCCTGCCAACCGCCGCGCTGGAACGCGACCGCGCCGCCGCAGGCGCCGCAGAAACGATGGCGCTGTTGCCAGTGCAGCACCGCGCGCGCCTGGGCGAAGACCGTGGCCTCGAACGGCGTCCACTGCGACGCGGCGGCGCGCAGTTCGATCCGCCGCGACGGCAGCGCCGCGCGCTTTTCATCCGTCTGCGGCGCATCGGGAAGCCGCGCGGCGAACCAGCCTTCGTCGCCGCGCATGCCCAAAAAGATCGCCTCGCCGGGCGCGTCGCCCAGATCGCCGCCGCGCGCCGCGACCAGCCAGCCATCCTCATCCCCCAGCGTGCGACCGTCGCCATCGAGCAACAGCACCCGCGCATTCGGCCAGTAGGCATGGAGGGCGTCGGGGTTGCTGCGCAGGGCATCGGCGCGGTCGAGCGCACCGTCGACGAATGCGAAACGGGACGCCGGCAGGCCGTCCGCAGGGGGCACGCCGCCGAAAATCATGCTGTGCGCATCATGCCGGGGACGCCGCGATCAGGCGCTGAAACTGCTGCCGCAGCCGCAGGTCGTTTTCGCGTTCGGATTGCGGATCACGAATTGCGAACCGTGCAGGCTTTCGGTGTAATCGACCTGGGCGCCGACCAGATACTGCAGGCTCAGCGGGTCGACCAGCAGCGTCACCTCGTCGGTGGCGACCGCGAAGTCGTCCTCGTTCTGCTGTTCATCGAATTCGAAGCCGTACTGGAAGCCGGAACAACCGCCGCCCTGGATGTAGACCCGTAGTTTGAGCGCCGGATTGCCTTCCTCGCGGATCAGTTCGCGCACCTTGGCGGCGGCGGCGGCGGTGAAGTCGATCGGCGACGGCTGGGTGTCGGTCGCGACGGCGGACGGAGCGGAGGTGTGCGTATCCATACCGACAGGATGGGGCGATGGCGCCGGTGGTTCAAGCCGCGCGCGCCGATCGCAGCCGAATCCGGGGCGGACGCACGGTCGATCCGGGCGGTTCAGCGGCCTCCGCCGCTGCTGCGCACGGTCTCGGGCCAAGGGAAAGATTGCTCCACCGCGCTGCCGCCGGCCGGCACCAGCCGCACGCTGACCCGCAACGGCTTGAAGCCCTCGGGCAGCAGCACTTCGCCTTCCACCTGCTGGAAATACTTGAAGGAATAGGCGACGCCGGGCGCATTGCCCTGCTTGCGCAGGCCCGACCACGACAGTTTTTCGAGACGGTCGTTGCGGGTGCCTTCGATCGACAGGGTCACCCGGCCGGTGTTCACCGCGCCGCGGTTGAGGTTCTGGGTCAGCGTGGCGACGAAATGCCAGGCGTCGCCGCCCTGGAACCGCATGTCGAGGTCGTGGACGCTGAGCCCGCGGCGCTGGCCGGTGGCGCCCACGAAGCTTTCGTAGAAGGCGATATCGGCGCGCAGGCCGGCGATTTCCTCGTCGCGCTCGGCGAGCGTGCGTTCCAGGTCGCGGTTGGCGTCGCGGCTGATCTGGTCGGAACGGCGCAGCGTGGAGACTTCCTGGCTCAGCTTCTCGCTGCGGGCGGCCAGGGCGGCCGCACTCTGGCCCGACGCGTCCCCGCCGGAGAAGAACACCGTCCACGCGCCCCAGACGCCGAACCCCAGCGCCAGCAGGAACACGCCCAGCCCCAGATAGACCCAGTGATGATGCGAAGGCG